>JARRKU010000199.1:0-2641 GCA_037387725.1 Desulfobacteraceae bacterium | reverse complement strand
GTTTACCCATATCAGACCGGACTCGAAAGCCATCGCTTTGATCGCCGGCATGCGACATACCAACGACTACAGCCCGACCACGGCCCAATATACCACCCCTGGCAATCGTTGCATCCGTACCATCGATGGCTTCAACTGCCAGTACGCTTCCATCACGAATTACGATGCACTGGCCGATATCGAGGCGCCCAATTGCTTTGGCGATGGACCAACCCAAATCAATGTCCTTGCGCTCTTTTTTGGATGGTGGTCGTCGTGTCCAGACCCCGGCAGGGGCCAACATCTCTGGTAGAAGAAATGTCGAAGATTTGATGAAAATGCCCTCTTTCTGAAGGATATCGGCGAACCCGCGCAACAAGGCATCGTCGTTGGTATGTCGCATGCCGGCGATCAAAGCGATGGCTTTCGAGTCCGGTCTGATATGGGTAAACATCTTCGGTTTGCTAATGGCACCCATCATCACGGCCTGGGTGACCCGATGGCTGCGAAAATAGTTGATGATTTTTTTGATCTGCCCTACGTAAAACCACTCAAGGGAGGATACATATTCGCCTAAGATCGGATCGGTTTCATCCTTGTAAGCAGCTGCATGGATGCGCCAGCCTTTTTTGAGGGCAGCCTGTGCAAAGATGACCGGAAACTGACCACTGCCGGCTATGAGTCCGATTCTATCGTCCATGGTCCAATTAGCAATTCCGCCAGATCCGGACTTATCGGGTTATCCCGCGCTCGGAAGATTTGATAAAAGCGACGAATGCCTTAACTTCGGGAAGCGGCTCCACTTCAGCCGCCACACGTTCGATGGCTTCATTTTGGGTAAGACCGAATCGAAATATCAGACGATATGTTTTTTTGAGTTGTTTCAGCGTCTCTTGGTTAAGCCCCCGTCGCTTGAGCCCCACCGTATTGAGGCCATGCAAAGTAGCCCGGTCTCCCGATGCCAGCACAAACGGCGGTATGTCTTTTACCACAACGGATTTTCCGCCTACGAAGGCATTATCTCCGATGCGTACGAATTGGTGAACGGCGGTGAGCCCGCCAACCGTTGCGTAGTCGCCGATTTCGATGTGGCCGGCCAGGGTTGCATTGTTGGCCATGACCACATTGCGTCCCAGCATGCAGTCATGGGCGATATGGACATAAGCCATTAATAAACACCCATCGCCTATTTTGGTCCATTCATCGCTGATAATTGCATAGGGTCCAATGGTTACGTTATCACCGATTTTTGATTTTTTGCTAATAATAGCAGTTGGATGTATCATTGTTATACCTCTATGGTTGCCATGAGTTGCGCTTCGGCCACGACCTGACCGTCCACTTTGGCAACACCGGACAATTTCATTATTTTGGCTCTTTGTTTGAGCACTTTGAGCTCCATGATGAGTTGATCCCCAGGGACCACCATTTTTCTGAATTTTACCTGGTCCAGGCCCATGAAATACATCAGAGCACCTTGCCTGCCTTTTTCCAGGGAAGAAATGGCCAATACTCCGCTGGTTTGCGCCATGGCTTCCACGATCAGAACTCCCGGCATAACAGGGGTGCCGGGAAAATGTCCTTGGAAAAAGGGTTCGTTCATGGTGACGTTTTTCAAACCAACGACGCGTTTCACAGGTTCCATTTCCAGAATTCGGTCTACCAGGATAAACGGGTAGCGGTGGGGAAGGTACTTCATGATATGCTGAATATCTAACGGGGTTTCCATCACCGATCTCCTTATAAAAATGATTGGCAGGTCGCTTTCCGACCGAAATATCCGTAGTCGTTCTATGGCGTATCCGACCCGTTTTTAATGAGACGGGATACCGTTTTATCAAGTTGGGCTATTTTTCGGGCTAACGCCGGTAAATCGGGTAGAACCTTCTGCAATCTCAACCATCTTCTATGAGGCATAGCCAATGTCGTTCCGGAAACCACCTGCTTGTCCGGTACGGACTGGGCGACAGCTGCCTGCGGGCCTATGGTCACCTGGTCGCCGATGGTCAGGTGGCCACCGATGCCGGCCTGGCCGGCGATGACAGCATAGCTGCCGATGGTGGTGCTACCGGCTATGCCGACCTGTGCCACGATGATGGCGTGTTCCCCGACGACCACGTTGTGGGCGATATGCACCTGATTGTCCGTCTTGACGCCTGTTTTGATCCATGTCTTGCCGATGGTGGCCCGATCGATGGTGTTGTTGGCGCCGATCTCTACGTCATCATCGATTTTAACAATGCCGATCTGGGGTATTTTCATGTGACGGCCTTCATTGAACACGAATCCATAGCCATCGCTGCCGATGACACTGCCTGAATGAATGATGACGCGCTGCCCCACTCGGCAGCGTTCGAGGATGGAGACGTTGGGATAGATGATCGAACCCTGGCCAATGCTGGCATGGTTGCCTACCACTGTGTTTGGGTACAGGGTGACCCGGTCGCCCAGTGTGACATGATCACCAACGATCACACCACCTGCGATGGTGACATTTTGTCCGAGGTTGCAATTTTTCCCAATGATTGCATTCGGATGGATTCCCGGCTCGGGACCTGTGGCCGGATTGAAATGGCTGAGGACTCTGGCGAATGAAACCCGGGGATTGTCGACCTGTATCAGATGGGAGGAAGATGCCGTAAAGCCCTTTGGAACAATTAGG
>JARRKU010000198.1:0-4282 GCA_037387725.1 Desulfobacteraceae bacterium | reverse complement strand
GAGCGATTCGATGACAACGATAAAAGAAGGCATTCTTATGCCGCATACCGTTCCGTCGACTGGATGAAGACCATCATCTTTCATTATAATCAATTTGAGCAAGCATATAATCTCATGGAAGACGAAGCATCACGGAATTTGATGTTAAAAACTCTTTAATTTGATGTGCTGGATCATCATCACGTCCGGATGCCTCTGAACGACGCTGATTAATAGAGATCGGCCATGAAATTTACGAATGGATCGCTTCCTCCACGGTGGTACTGCTACAGATCACTCGTTGGGCTTAATGATTCCATACAATGGAGATATGATGAAGGACCTGGCAAGCTCATCGGCAACAAAGCTTCTGGGGGCGCTTAAGAACAGACAGATCAGTTCGTTGGAATTGCTGGAGTTTTACATCGAAAGGCTGACGCGCCTGAATCCACGGATCAACGCCATCGTTGCAACCGATCTCGACAACGCAAGAAAACGGGCGGCCGAAGCCGATGTTGCCTATGCCAAAGACGAAGATTGGGGGCCTCTGCACGGACTGCCCATGACGATCAAGGACAACATACCGGTGGTGGGTATACCGAATACCTATGGGATGCCCATCGCCAAGGATTTCATGCCCTCTGCGAATGCAGATGTTGTTGAATCCCTTCTCGATGCCGGAGCTATCATTTTCGGAAAGACCAACCTCCCTTTCATGGCCATGGACACGCAATCCTCCAATGATGTCTACGGGCAAACCAATAACCCCTGGGACCTGACAAAGACCCCCGGAGGCTCATCAGGCGGTTCGGCGGCTGCCCTGGCAAGTGGTCTTACCGGATTGGAAATTGGTAACGATCTTGGAGGATCGATTCGAATCCCTGCCCATTTCTGCGGCGTATACGGTCATAAGCCGTCATATGCCATCGTCTCGACTCAGGGCGGAAGCAGGCCATGGGGCCTCATCATGCCCGGCTACGTTGATTCGGTCTATACCCCTTCCCTGGATCTGGTAGTGTATGGTCCGCTGGCACGCAGTGCCGATGATCTGAGACTTGCCATGGATATCATCGTTGGGCCTCCTGCGTATCAGAGCAAGGCTA
Source organism: Desulfobacteraceae bacterium (assembly GCA_037387725.1). Classification (GTDB taxonomy): domain Bacteria; phylum Desulfobacterota; class Desulfobacteria; order Desulfobacterales; family Desulfosarcinaceae; genus JARRKU01. The sequence goes on along the minus strand of JARRKU010000198.1, from coordinate 3,200 downwards.
TCAAAATCGCGCTGCCCCCACCCCGGAAGACTACCCTGACGGAGTTCAAAGTTGGGTTGTGGCTCGATGACCCAACCTTTCCTCCGGACGCCGATGTGGGAAAATGTCTGCAAAACCTGGCCGACGGTCTGGCCAAAGCCAGTACTTGCTTAAAGACAGCGAAGCCGGACATCGACCTTGGCCACTGTTATCGCTTAAGGAATGATTTGGAAGCGATGACGATAAGTCATCTCTGGACGCCAGAGGAATTCGAGTGGACCGTGCGTCAGATAGATACGATCCGGGAAGACGACGAGAGTGGAGAGGCGAGGTGGGTAAGGGCCACGACAGCATACCATCGCGATTGGAACCGGCTCAATCAAACGCGTGCCCTAATACGCCAGAAGTGGGCGGATTTTTTCCGGGAATTCGACGTTCTCCTGTGCCCTGTGGTGAGAATAGCCGCCCATGAACATGATCACACCGACATCATGGAGCGGGTCGTACAGTTCAATGGCCAGGAATCGAACTATTGGGACGTTATCGGCCCGTGGAACGCTTTGAGCCTCGTGGAACGCTTTGAGCCTTGTGGCCTGCCTTCCGTCCACTGTAGCCCCCATCGGCTTCACGCCCGGCGGCCTGCCCGTGGGTGTCCAGATCATTGGGCCCTATCTGGAGGATCACACCCCCATACGGTTTGCCATGTTGATGGAGGAACAACTTACAGGAAGTTTCAAGGTTCCGGCGGGCTTTGAATAGTGATGCCGGATGGGGCAACATTGGGGTAGGTCAAGGATTGATGTTGTTGTTTTTGAAAAGCATGCGGATGCTAATAGCCGCATAGATGATTAGATCAAGGGTGTTTCCATCATGAAAGTTCGCGGCTACACCGATGCGGATTGGGAAGATGTAAAGGAGATCTACAATCTCTCCAAGGTGGATGAGTTGAAAGGTTCTGTGGATCTGCGCGCATTTATTCCGCTTGAAAGAGACCCCCGGAACCTGCGCCTGTTTCGTGAATCCCGGATCGTCGTGGTTGAAGAGAGCGAGACCATCCTGGGGTTCGGCGGCAACTCCGGCGCCTATATATCGTGGCTATTCGTCCATCCCCGTCACCGGCGAAGGGGCGTTGCCCGGATGATCCTTCATCATATTTTAGATCGATTAGAGGGAACTGCAACGCTTAACGTATTTAAAAACAACCGGGCCGCCCGGGCGCTCTATCGGCAATTCGGGTTTGAAATTGAACGGGAGTTTACGGGAACTTTAAACGGCTTCCGGACAGAAGCCATGACCCTTCGACGCGATAAACCTGTTCACACAAAAAAATGAAAGGCGGGCCGAATCCGGAGATTCGGTCCGCCTCCCTCCCCCTGATCCAGACACTTTGCAAATGCCCTCTGCAAAGACGGACCCAAAGAATTGGATGCCGATGAAGACCGGTTACTGGTTGATCACAAAACTGGCCCGGCGATTCTGTGTCCAAGCATCTTCGTTGTGGCCATCGATGGCGGGTTTTTCTTCCCCGAAACTCTGGGTATCGAGTATCTGATTGTCCACGCCGAGATCGAGTAGAAAGTTCTTGACAGATTCGGCCCGCTTGGCGCCCAGGGCCATATTATATGCCTCGGTGCCTCGTTCATCACAGTGACCCTCGATAAGGACGAGCGGTGCGCTCGGGTTGGCTTTCAGCCACTCGGCCTTTTCCTGCAGCAATGTCTGTGCTTCCGGTCTCAACACAGCGCTGTCAAAATCAAAGAGGACCACTTGATCGAGAAATTTCATTCGGCCATCATCCTGAACCTGGGGAGCCGGCTCCGGTTCGACCGGCTCTGCCTGGGCGACGGCCGGCTGGCTCTCGGTTTCGGATTGATTCTCCATAACGGTTTTACTGCATCCTGCCGCCATCATAAGAACGGCGACAAACAAAACGACCCACTGAATGGTTTTCATTTTCCTCTCCTCTAGCTGAAAATATGGTAGAAGCTATGAGATATTAAACGGCAAGCAAACCACGTGCCATGACTTACCTTTCTGTAATTATTACATTAACAAGTGACTGCGTTATTGTCTGCCGCTCCAACTTACCATTTTCGCACTAAAATAATTACAAATATTGCACACTTATCCGATTTTCCAGATTGACATCGGCGTTGACGCAGATAGAGATCATCCTTAATTTGTGCGCAACCTGATCCACCCCTGCTGAGCGATTACCAACGAAAAATTTTCAAGATAAGGAGTGTGCAATGATCCCGGAGAGAGTCAACGAGGCAATAAACGAGCAGATTAAGAACGAATTGGAATCCTACTACATCTATCTCTCAATGGCGGCCTATTTTCATTCCATCAGCCTGGACGGTATGGCCCGTTGGATGCGGGATTGATTCTACAGGATCGAGAACTGGGTGCCAGGGCATTTCCAGCGGGATCACCCCTTGATCCGGCCGCATACGGTCAAGAGGCGTAACCCCCCGAAATGGGGACACCCTTGGCCTTGAAGCCCCCCGGCTTTTGCAATCTTGGGATGGCCAGTTTCCGATACGCCGTGGTATGCGGCGGCACTTGGCCTTGATCGGGTCCATCGAGGCCAAGTGCCTCTCCCATATTATGGGCCTGCTTTGGTAAAGCGCCTCAAATTTATACATTTTTCAAACAGGATGGCCTAAAGAAATCCCATAGGCGGACGATATTATCCATAGTTTGGACCATCTATGGAGAGGCCCATGGCCAATTTGTCACAAAAGGACAGTCGATTCGGCGACATCGCTGTGGACATGCAGCTGCTGTCCAAGGAGAAGCTGTAGCGTGCATTGGTCGTCCAGGACCTTATTTTTTCACGAACCAAGATTCACATGCCCATCGGCAAGGTCCTCAAAGAGATGGGCGCTTTGAACCAGGTGCAAATCGATAGCGTGCTGGCGGCCCAGATAAGTCTAAGCACCGAAAATTCTGAAGGCGATCCGGGTTGCCCGTGTGAGTCGCCGGACGAAGAGGATGCCCTCCACGGTCAAACAAAGCACCTTTCTGTCACCATCTCCAAAGATAAATTGAGCGCCTTCATATCTCCCAGCGGCCAAAAGCCGGAAGGCCTGACCGTGGCGGTCTTAAAGGAGTTTCTCCAATCCCGCAGCGTGGTTTCCGGACTGGTAGCGGATGAGGTGTTGGAACGCTACCTGGCCCAAGAAAAGTTGCCCATGGAGCCCTTTAAGGTCGCCAGC
>JARRKU010000197.1:0-3675 GCA_037387725.1 Desulfobacteraceae bacterium | reverse complement strand
AAAACAATAGGTTAATATTTTCGGCAGATGACAGGTATGGTGCGTTGGGGAAAATAACCCCGGGGGAATTTCCCCTGTGGGGAAAATCCCCCAGCGATTCTAACTGAACACCCTGTTTGTAACAAGAAATCGGTATTGCTAGCGATCCTGATTCCGACTCCGAGCGCGACTCTAAAGCAAATCGGGGTCGGAATCGGAATCGCTTTCGAAAAGACGTCCAAGGTAAGCATAGGGTTCGCGAGAAATGATCTTGCCGATGGACTGAATCATAGACCCGTTACAATGAAGGATATTCATTTGGAATTGCAGGAAAATCCCCAAACAGGCGGTTAAAGCAGCCAGGGATGGAATGACGAATAACGAAACGGACCGCACATTGTTGAAGCACGGTTGGCTTTCCGTTACACCTTCTGGCCGTTCATCTCCCTGAATAAGGCCCGGTATTCCAGGGACACCTTATGTTTGGGGGCCAGATGCACCAGGGGTGTTGCCTTTTGGTGCGATTCGCGAATCTTTACTGAGTGGGATAGATGGGTATTAAAAATCGGCAGTCCTTCATCGGAAAGGGTGGCCACCAGTTCTCCGGGCAATTTGGCCCGCTGCTGGAAATGATTGACAACGATCCCCTCCACTTCCAGTCTCCGATTGTGGTCCTGTTGGATCTCTTGCACCCGTTCCAGCAATCGATACAAGGCGCGGCGGGAGAAATCATCACAGTCAAAGGGGATCAGGCAGCGGTCGGCGGCGATGAGGGCGGAAAGGGTGAAAAAGTTCAGGGCCGGCGGCGTGTCCATATAGATGGCATCATAGCCTTCCAACGTCTCCAGCGCATCTTTGAGCTTGCCGACCTTATAGCGCGATTCCAGTTGATACATCATTTCGCTCAGCTCTTCATGAGCCGGCATTACCGATAGGCGCTCATAGTCGGTTTGCTGTATGTAGGTCTCGGTCTCTTTTGGGAACAGGGAAAACCGAAGGGTTTCCTTATAAAAATCCGCCAACGTCGACTCCAGGGTATCGATTTTATTTCCGAGCAGATATTGGGATGCGTTGGCTTGGGGATCCAGGTCGATCAACAGGGTGCGCTGCCCGGCTGCGGCGCTCAATGCCGCCAGATTGCAGGCGATGGTGGATTTCCCAACCCCGCCTTTCTGGTTGAAAACGACTCTTCTCATCGCTCCTCCCCCTTCTTTTTTTGCGTTCTCTCCCTATTCCTGTCATGAAATGTGTTGAGGTATTAAATCTCTTACCACATCCTGACGGTTCTCAAAATGTCATTTTATACAAAGCCTCGGTTAAAGGGGGGCCGGCACCGGGGAATTGACTTTTGAACGCGGGTTGGATAAGTTGATTAAAAATTGAGGTGCCCTAAGGGCTTAATAGGGAATCCCGTGAAATTCGGGAGCGGTCCCGCCGCTGTAACCGGGGACGAATCCACAGTTGGCCACTGACCCATTGGGTTGGGAAGGCGCGGATTTCGTTTGATCCGGGAGCCAGAAGACCTGCCTGACACATTCATCAGCGTTGCGTATGACGGCGCTGGATGGCGCTCTGCCAAACCGCCATATCCGATGGCGACAGAGCGGTGTATTCCGGTTGCCGCCCGCTTGCATGCTTCTATGTGAGGGGGCGGATCTGTTTTGGCGGGACTTCCGATATTTACATGATCCAGAAGATTTAAGAAGGAGGTATCGCCATGTATCAGATTTTTCGTTTGCCGGCCCACAAATCAGGACCATCCCAACTGCCGGACTACACGCTCTCCGACGGATTATTCTGCCCCACCGTTAACCATCTGCGAGGATGGTCTGATCAACCTGATTATGAACTCAAATCGGATGGAAGGATATACCGCAGCCCCCGTCATCCTTTGGGGGCCAGCTGTGACCCGGATTATGAGTTTGGGCCGGATGGGCTGATGTATCGGACCGACTCCCATCCGGATGGTCGATCGCAGGCCCCGGATTATGAGGTCCGGGAGATGGGACGGTAGCCCAATAGTTATCGCGGCCGTTTTCAAAAACAGGGCCTCAGGATTTGATGAGGCCCACTCTTATGCTTCGCAAGTCTAACACATCGCGATATGCGTCATTTCGGTAGTCGTACTGCTGTGCTGTTGGTACGCCCGTGAAGAGGAGCCGTTGTATCCGGTCAGGCGATGTCCATCCAATTTTATGTTCATCGGATCTGTGATATCTGCCGCTTTGTAGTCTTTTTCGGAATAGAAATTAATGTTCTCTGCAATTCGAAATGCTTCCCGTCCTCTTTCGACCAGAAGCTGGATGCCTGCGGTTTTTTCCGATCGCTTTACGTCCATGCATCTCTCCGCTTGTTCTTAAGAATGTTGCTTTTGGAGGTTGCTCTAAGCCAATCCATCAAGAGTCGGAGTTTGGTTAACCAATACTCCATCAAGCAAGAAGCGTGCACAATTTGAGGAATAACAATTTCAATGGGTTGTGGCAACAGACGCAGATGGGTAGGTAGAAATTAGGAAGTTTGGTTCACATTCGCTGTGGTATTTTACAGGAATCGTTTATCCCAAAAACCGGTACAGCTTAGGCTTTCATCCCCCGGCTTCATTGATTACATGATCCAGAAAAACTTTCAACGCCTCGGATGGTTTTTTCCCGGCCAGCGCCCTGCGGATTTCTGTGACTTCTTTTAATTCTTCTTTGGCTAATAGCAGATGTTCTTTGCGCGTTCCAGAGTCATTGATATGGATGGCCGGCCATAGGCGCGTTTCAGCGCACTCTCGGCTCAAGACCAGGTCCATGTTTCCGGTGCCTTTGAACTCCTGAAAGATAATATCGTCCATTCTGCTGCCGGTATCGATCAAAATAGTGGCGATAATGGTGAGAGATCCGCCCTCCTCGATATTGCGGGCTGCGCCAAAAATCCTTCTGGGAATGTCCAGGGCGTTGGCGGCCAGTCCGCCGGTCAAAGTGCGGCCATGGCTGCGGGTCTCGGTGTTGAAAGCACGGGCCATTCGGGTCAGCGAGTCGATGAAGACGACCACGTCGCTTCCGATTTCGGCCAATCGGACGGCAGCGTTCATGGTGAGTCGCGTCATGCGCATATGCTGTGCAACGCTCTGGTCGGCCGATGAGTGCAGCACATGCCCGGATCGGAGATTGCGTTTGAAGTCGGTTACCTCCTCCGGCCGTTCATCCACCAGCAGGACAAATATCTTTGCGTCGGAGTGATTGGCAGCGATCGCGTTGGCCATGTGTTTCAGGATGGTGGTTTTGCCGGATTTGGGCGGTGAGATAATCAACCCACGCTGTCCTTTTCCCACGGGAACGATCATGTCAAGGGCCCGTCCCATGTGGTCCTTCCGGCCAAGGGTGAGTTGGAATTTTTCAGTGGGGCTGATGCTGACCAGGTCATGCAGGGCAGGTACGGCGCTGTATTGTTCCATGGATAGGCAGTTGACGGTTTCGACCTGTGACAGCTTTAGATTCTTGTTCTTTCCATCACCGTCGACCCCTTTGCCTTCAACATAGACCCCCTCACCGAGATTCAGCTGTTTGATCAGATGGGCCGGAACAAATGTGTCCTTCGACGCAGGTTTGAAATTGTGCTCTATGTTTCTTAAAAAACCAAAACCGCGGTCCAATATTTCCAAGTGTCCTTTTACAGGATTCAACGATAACTCCTCGTTCAAATTGTCAACAA
>JARRKU010000196.1:0-2891 GCA_037387725.1 Desulfobacteraceae bacterium | reverse complement strand
TCCAGAAGCTCCCGGGGCAGCTCCCGGAGCATCTTGTCCGGGTTGTGGCCGCTTTCCTTCCAGGCCTGCCGGTCGAGAGTCTTGAAGAGCATTCGTGCACCCGGATTCCAGCTCCACCAAAGATTTTCGGCCAGCTCTTCCAAACCGTCGAAACCTTCGGGCAGATGAGGAAACAGAGATAGGCCGGTATTTATCTTTTCCATAGTCTATTACTCCCGGATGGCGAAGTCCGAATTGCGCGCGTTGCTCCGGACGCTCTCTCCGGCGCATACCCCGCCATTCCTTTCATGAACCGAACCAGTCCATAACTCAGCCAACTCGTCAGACGCAGTCTGAACGGGTGTGTGCTCCAGCTATTCTCCAATATTCGGCGCGCCCCCTTCCGGATAGCTTCGTCAAGGCTTTGCTTTAATTCTATGGCAAAATTATCATCGACCACCACGACATTGGCTTCCAGCGATAGCAGCAAACTGAAAGGGTCAAGATTCGAGGATCCCACCGTGGCCCAATGGGCATCGATCACAGCAACTTTGGCGTGCATAAGGCTTTTGTGGTATTCATAGATCTCAATGCCTGCACTTAAAAAACTGCCATATAAGGCTTGCGAGGCATAATGCAGCAATCGATGATCCGCCCTTCCCTGCAACAGCAAAACCACCCGGACACCACGACCGGCTGCATCCAATATCGCATGACGAAAATTCAATCCCGGCAAGAAATAGGCATTGGCAAGCATGATTTCGGACCTCGCCTGCTTAATCGCCTGCAGATAGGCATCTTCAATGTCGCGGCGATGCCGGATGTTATCGCGGATCAGAAAAGTCGTTCGCCTGGAGTTCCAGGGTCCGGTTGAAGGCGCCTTTTTGGTGCTGGCCCGGCTCCAGCCTTTACGCAAGCGGGTCCAGGTCACGCGCGTCCACACCCTGCGTGCCGAATTGCGAATTTCTTTGGCCAGCGGTCCTTCCACGCGTATGGCGTAGTCAAATTGTGGCGATTTTTGACCGTGCATATCCGTATCATCGACAATATTGATCCCGCCGACAAACGCGATCTTTTGGTCCACGACCACTATTTTCCGGTGCAATCGCCTGAGTCGCTGCCGTTTCAACGTCCAGGGCGATGTCTTGGGACGGAACTTCAGCATCTTTACGCCGGTCGCTTCCATATCGTCCATCATGCTTTGCGGCAATTTGCTGGAACCGAATCCGTCGATCAGCACATGGGTCTTTACACCCCGCAAGGCCGCCCCCTTGAGTGCCTTCGCAATACGGCGACCGGTCTGGTCATCCTCGAAAATGTAACTTTCAAGATAGATTTCATGCTCTGCCTGGTCCAGCGCCGCTTCGATCGCTGGAAAATAAGCTTCGCCGTTTTGCAGCAGGGAAATCCGATCCTTTGGAATCATGCGGGTCATAGTAGCTTGTCTTGCAAGCGTATGGATTTCATTCTCCTGAGGCTGCCGTGCAGCATCCAACCCAGAATAATTCCAAGTGACAAAATCAGAAGCATCAACAATGCCCTGGACATCGAAAGCGTCCAGAATAAAAACGTCAAATCTACGGACGTAACATTCTGAATTATGAATACGGATGCCATGCCGGCCAGGATAATGCCGAATATGAGCTTAGCGTTCATTTTTAGTCCCTCCAAGTTTGAATCTATTCTTCATTTAATGGTTGATTGGTTAAGGCTTGAAATCTCTCATTGCGATATCCATCCGTATTCGTCGCGAGGTCGTCTGAAAGAACTTTTTCTGAATGGGTGTTGGATCCGAATTCTTTAGCGATGAGTTCTCTGACATATGTATGGACGTCACTTATTATGATATCAGCCATTTTTTCCTCCTTTGGGATCACTATCAATATTATCTTTTGCCAGCATTCTTAACCAATGATCAGGCCGCGACAGCCGGCGTGGCTGCCGACAACATCGTTCTCAGCTCCTCGCCCTGCACACTTTCCTGCCGGGACAGCAGCCGGGCCAGATCATCCAGGACCGTTCGCCGTTCCGAAAGTATTTTACGCACGCGTTGATGGGCTTCCTCGATGAAGCGAGCGACCTCTTCATCAATCTGGCCGGCCTTGGCTTCACTGTAATTTTTTCCGGAAGAAAAACTTTCCGGGAGAAACATCGCCTGGTGCGGGCGCTCATAGCTCACCAGGCCCAGGCGATCGCTCATGCCGTATTCAGCGACCATGGCCCGGGCAATGTCCGAGGCGCGCTGCAGGTCGTTCTGGGCCCCGGTGGAGATTTCATTGAAAACCAGTTCCTCTGCTACCCGGCGGTCCTCCGTGGGCAGCTGCTGGGTATATCCCAGCGCTGCGATACCCCGGGGAATAATGGAGATTTTGTGCACCGGGTCGGCATGTTCGACCGACTCGGCCACAATGGCATGTCCGGACTCATGGAAGGCCACAATTTCTTTTTCCTGGGCGTTCATCACCCGGCTTTTTTTCTGGAGTCCCGCCACCACCCGGTCGATAGCCTCGTCGAAATCCGCCGACTCTACGATTTCCTTATTGTTGCGGGCCGCCAGCAACGCGGCTTCATTGATGATATTGGCAAGGTCCGCACCCACAAAGCCCGGCGTACGGGCGGCAATCGTGCGCAAATCGACTTCGGGGCCCAACACCACATTCTCGGAGTGAATTTTCAGGATGGCTTCCCGCCCATTGATATCCGGACGGTCCACCAGGACCTGCCGGTCCAGACGCCCGGGGCGCAGCAAGGCCGGATCCAGAATCTCCGGCCGGTTGGTGGCGGCCATGATGCTGACCCCCTTGTTCGTGTCGAACCCATCCATCTCCACCAGGAGCTGGTTCAGGGTTTGCTCGCGTTCGTCATGGCCCCCCATCACATTCATCCCCCGCGCCTTGCCCAAGGCATCCAGT
>JARRKU010000195.1:0-3544 GCA_037387725.1 Desulfobacteraceae bacterium | reverse complement strand
CCCATGCCCTGGCTGGCGATCGCGAAAAGTGTTTTCAGGCAGGCATGAACGACTATCTGTCCAAGCCCATAATTCCCGACCGGTTATACGCCGTGATGTCCGGATGGATACCGTCCGCACAAAAACCGATTTCGTTTGAGCGAAGAACGCCGAATACCCCCGATAAAATGGAAGAAGCACCGTTTGCGATACCCCATGTGGATGTGGCCGTGGGGGTGCAGCGACTCTCCGGCAATATCGCGCTGTACCAAGAGCTCTTGGCCGAATTCCGAAATAACTATGGCGAAATAATGGCCGACCTCAGGCGGATGGCAGCGGATTCCGACACAAAAGGGGTCAGAATCCGATTGCATGGATTTAAGGGGGTGTGCGGGAACCTGGGGGCTGAAAGTCTTTCCGAAATGGTACAGCGGCTCGAGACAGCCATGGCGGGCTCCCGGACCAGAGATATCAACCACTCCTTAGAACAACTCGATGTCATGCTTAGGGAGTGTTTCTCGACCATCGACGCCATGGAGCGTCAGCAGCCGGCCGTCTATTCGGACGCCCCTGGTAAATCAGTCAACAAGGAACAGGTTGCAGAAGCCGTCGACAAGTTGGCGGATCTTCTCGAGCGCGGAAGACTGGATGCCACCAAGGCCATGACCCAGTTGGAAGCGATGCTGCCTGCGGAGCACCAACCAGGCGAATTCAAGGCGATGGCAGAGGCCGTCCATCGTCTGAATTTCGCTGAAGCGCAAAGCCATCTGAAACGATATCAGAATTACATTCAAAAGGTTTTTATGGCTTAAGTTATAGCATTTCCGGCCGATAGCAGTTACACTGAATGGTGACGTCAACAGCCGCCTGTATGGCGTCGGCCCGTGAATGACCGACCACCGCCGATCGGATGGAATCTGGTCGGCCGGGATTCGTTGGCGCCGCGTTCAAAGTATGCGCTTCACGGCCAAATGGGGATGCCGCATGGTAAAAGCCACCACCAAATTCAACTTGCTCATCGTGGACGATCTGCCGGAAAATATCAAAGTGCTGGGCAATAGCCTCCAGAATGATAATTACCGGATCACATTTGCCACGAATGGACAACAAGCCATCGAGATGGCCATAAAAAACAGCGTTGATTTGATCCTTCTCGACATCATGATGCCAGGCATGGATGGATTTGAGGTGTGTCGCAGGCTCAAAGGAGAGGATCGCACCCGTCACATTCCCATCATTTTCATCACGGCTAAAACAGAGAAAGAGGACATCGTCCAGGGGTTTGAATCGGGTGCCGTCGATTACGTCACCAAACCCTTCAATGCCGCGGAGTTATCCGCAAGGGTTCAAACACATCTGGAACTGAAAAGAACAAAAGAGATCATCCAGAATCAAGCCGAAGAACTCGCCTGGACGAACAAACGCCTGATGAAGAAAAACCAAAAACTTGAACGGGCGCTGGAAGAGATTGAAACCCTCAAAGGCCTGTTGCCGGTTTGTTCCAACTGCAAAAAAATCCGCAATGACAACACCGACACAGGTGAACAATCCTCGTGGATCTCTTTGGAAGCCTACCTTCACGAGCATACGGCCGCGGAAGTAACCCACTCCATCTGCCCCCAGTGTATGGCCGAGCTCTATCCTGAACTGTCATCAAAACCCGAAGATTGAACCCTAATGCTGAAACATTGGGGTGAGCCTCTGGTTGCCGTTCCCCGGCGACCATCACGAAAAATTGAATTTAACGCGGCTGCGGGCGTCTTCTTCTCCCGCGTCCACTTTCGGCTCCACAATGAATAAGCGTTCGACCTTAACCTTTCCCGGGTCGACCAGGTAACCCTTTGCCGCCGAAGCCCTTTGATGGGCCAACAACCGCAGATCATCTTCTGTAATTTCAATGGCCGTATATAATAATTTCTCCATCTCTTCCGGACTGAGCTTCTTCAGGGCCCCTTTTTCATCCCTCGGCTTTGGGAATTGGGCGGCATCGTAGGCTTTTTTCACGAGCTTGCCCCGCTCTTCAACGTTCAGATGGATCTGTTCCAATGGAACGGCCTTCTTTCCCCCGGCCATCAATTTTTTCAGCTTTGAAGCTTTCAGCTGGGCATCAAAGCGCAAGCGCCGGAGGCCATCAATATCTTCTGCGGGATTAACCTGTCCTTGAATCTCCAGATTCAGACCGGGACGCTCATATAGGATCTTTGCCAGGGTGTCCAATTTTTCGAGATTTTGCTCCGGGAGCCGACTCTGACCGGCATCGAAATCAAGATAGGCCAGCTCTTCCCCACCGCCGAAAAGCGCACCCAGCACCTTGAAGGGTGAGGAGACGACGCCGACGATAAGGTTGACGAACATCTTTATCACGATGCCGCCGATGCTGAACTCCGGATCGTCCAAATCACCGGAGACCGGCAAGTCCAGATCGATGTTTCCCTGCCGGTCCTTAAGCAGCGCCAGCGCCAACTTGATGGGCAGCTTTGTGGCTGTCGGACTTTGCACTGTCTCGCCCAAAGTGAGTTGGTTCAGGAGCACTTTGTTCTTTCCGGTGAGCTTACTTTGTTCTTTCCGGTGAGCTTATTGTCCGCCACGCGGTAGGCAAGATCGAGAGAGAGCTGCCCCTTATCCATTTTGTATCCAAGGTATTTACCTGAATAAGGCGTGAACGGGCTCAGGTCCACACCTTTTAGCCCGATGGTGAGGTCCACAAACGGCTTTTCAATCAGCGGATTGATCGCTCCTTTGATCTCCATGGGAACGTTCCCGCCAACCATACCCTTCAACAGCACATCGGCCTTGTGGGTTCGAATGGCGTCCAATCCCGACACCCGGCCGCCGATCTGGGACATGGGCAGACGGACATGGGGCTTAACATACAAATCGGAAAAATCTACCTTGCCGCCCTGGAGGGTGACGGTGTTGATTTTGATATTCGCCTGGCGCTCTTTCTCTTCGCGTTTCCCTGTTTTTGGGGGTGCTCCGGAATCACTGCTCTCCCGGGCTGCTGAAGGCTTGGTGCTGCCCATTATCATCGCCAGGTTGGAAGTACCATCCGCGTTTATGATGAGACGGTTGTAAAAATCGGTAAGTGCCGCTTCATGGACCGTGAGCCTGAAGGGCATGGTGCCGAGCTCAACCCCTTTGAGGTAGAGGGATTTCCAATTCAAAAAATCGGCGGCCTTGGGCTTGTCCACGGATTTGAACTGATTCATGGCCACCTGGCCGGAATATTGGATATCCAAACTGTCCGCCTCGTGGGGCAGCAGCTTCAACCGGCCTTCGGACGCCAGCAAACCCTTCGTCACCACCAGTTGAAGGTGTCGGTTGATATACGGTTGCACCGGTCGCACATCGAGTGCCTGCGCCTTCATTGCCATGTCGGCCTGCAACGGTACCAGCCCGACCTCTCCCGAAAGGGCCAATGTCCCCTGCTCTGCCCAATTCAGGTCCACCTTCACGGCGCCCTTAGCGTCTTTCTGGTTCGAGAGCCCTTTGGCATCAACATGGATCCGGTGAACCGTCATATCGGCATCGGGCTCGGTCTGCCGGTCGCGATAGCGAACCGCAT
>JARRKU010000194.1:0-2665 GCA_037387725.1 Desulfobacteraceae bacterium | reverse complement strand
CCCTGCGGGAAAGTCTGAGGCGCCCAGCCTTCGTGCTATCAAGGGATCGCAGTAGCCTACTACGGCTTCACCCTTGCTAACACGAAGGCTGAACGCCTCAGACTTTTGCAACGTTGGGGGATATTTGGACAATAGCGATTGGGAAGTGATAGCATCTAATTTTATAAGACTTTCGCCAATGGCAATGATGGCGGGCGAGGTGGCAGCGGCGCGGGTACGAAGGCCTGGGCTTTTTCACCCACCGTCGATATGGTCACGTATCTGTCTTGGAGTTCTCGTTTCATCCTGCCCGCCTCGAACTTAAAATAAGATGCGCCTTTATTTTATGTAAACGGCGTAGCCTAAAATAAAAGACAGATTAAGTGAATCGCCATCCTTTAGCGTGGTTACCATTTAAAATGTTGAAATATGCTGAATTGTAGAACCCAACTCTTTACGGGCCGCTCCATAAAAGCCGTCACATTGACGCAAAGCCCATCATCGAGTCGAAAAAGGCTTGAACCACATGATGTCATCAATACTTTCGTTTGCGAATGATGTTGATCAGCAGCCAGATGCCGAGCAGGCCGGAAAACAGATACCCGATGACGCCCAAAACCGGGAAACCGAACAGCAGCGGTCTGACCCCGGTGGTGATGATCATCGAGGAGCCGACGATCATGGCCGCGATGATGATGCCGAAGGTCAGGCGGCTGGTGATATTGTCCAGGGTTTTGATAAGGCCCGCAAGATTTTCGTGTCGAAAACCAACGCTCAACTCTCCCCTGTCCGCCTTGACAAGAATACTTTCCAGCCGACCGGGAATCTCTTTTTGCAAGCTGAACAGTTGGGTTATTGTAAAGCGCAGGCGGCGCAACACCGATTCGGGTGTGTAACGTCGGGCCGCGAGTTTGGTGATTTGCGCCCTGGCCTCGGAAACAACATCCAGCCCGGGGTAAATACGCCGGGCCGTGCCTTCGGCGGCGACCAGCGCCTTGATCATGATCACAAGATCCGCAGGCAGCCTTAAGCGATGGGTTCGCAGCAAATCCGCGATCGCCATGAGCAACTGACCGATCTTCATATCCTGGATGGGCACCGCGTAATGAAAATCCAATAGATCCAGAAGATCCCTTTCCAGCTCCCTTTGATCGATCGCCGCTTCGGCATGGCTGACATGCAAAAGGGTATAGACGATAGCTTCTCCGTCTTTTTCCAAAACCGCTTTCAACAAACCGATGAGCTGGTGGCGGTCCCGTTCCGAAAGCCGGCCCGTCATTCCCCAATCGATTAAACACATGCGGCCGTCTTCCGTAATCAGAATATTTCCAGGGTGTGGATCGGCATGAAAAAAGCCGTGTTCAAGGATTTGATCGATAGCGGCAACAAGGCCTTGCCTTGCCAGCAGTTCGGGGTCGGCGATGGATTCGCTCTTAAAATCTTTTAATTTCGCGCCCTGGATGAATTCCATCACCAGCAGGTGCTCCGAGCAATACGCTTCATAAACCTGGGGAATGTAAACTTCGGCCGCTTCGCCCGCATGGGCGCGCGCGATTTTCATATTGCGTGCTTCTTTTCTGAAATCGAGTTCGCGGAGCAGGGTTTTTCGGATCAAGCGAACGAGATTGGGAAGGTCGAAGCTTTTGAGTTCTTCGACACGCTCGTGAAGTTGATGCGCCAGGATTGCAAGGATGTCGAGGTCGGTTCGCATCTTGGCCCGAATACCCGGGCGTTGGACTTTGACCGATACGATACGCCCATCTGCCGCTAAAACGCCGCGATGCACCTGGGAAATGGAAGCCGCCGCTATGGGTGCCACATCAAAAACGGCGAAAGTCTCCTTGAGCGGTTTGCCGGTGCTCTGCTCGATCACCTCGCTGATCTGCGAAATGTCCAGGGCCGCCACGTCATCCTGCAATTTACTGAGTTCATCGATCAGCGGCGGCGGCACCAGGTCCGGCCGAAGACTCACCAACTGCCCAAACTTGACAAAGGTCGGCCCCAGCTCTTCGCAGGCATACCGGATTCTTTCGAACGTATCCATCGGCTTATCGATGGGACTTGTTTTCCGCATGAATTTGGTTCCCGGAATGTTGAGACGATCGACCAGATCGTCAAATCCGTATTTCACCAGGATCATGACGATATTTTTGAAGCGGCCAAAGCTCATTAAGGTTTTTAAATCCATTCAGTTTTCCTTAGAAGTGAATACCAGCACCCCGAGCAGGTACCCGAAGAATGTGTCGGCGCGCTTTGACGCGAAGAACGAGCCGTGCACACAATCGTGTAACAATATGAATAAGCATACCAGAAAAGCGGCGGCGGGCAGAGCGAGAATCAGAGTCGACGCGTACGTGTAGCCGGGCTGAATGGACCGGATCATCCGGTACCACAGGCAGCCGTAAGGCCGGATTAGCACCCATTATGGGTCGTTCACCCTATTTACGATAATTCCTGGAGAGCGTATTGATCAAGATAAATATCCAGATTCGATCGCCACAAGCAGTTGACATATGATGCTCAGTGGGCCAGACATATAAAATATTCAATATATTAATTGGTTGTCGCAGACCGATGTAACGCATGGACCAGGAGTCGCCCGCGTGTATACAGGAGAGCGATTCAATAGTATCAGTCACCTGATTGGTGCAGCGGCTGCTCTTGCAGGAACCGCCTGGCTGGTCGT
>JARRKU010000193.1:0-2675 GCA_037387725.1 Desulfobacteraceae bacterium | reverse complement strand
GGGACCGATGTGCTGAACCATCTCGTGAAGATTCCAACAAAAGCCGTCTGGCTATCTGTCCGCAACGGTCCTACGATTTTGCCGACCCGCATCCTGGGGGTGCCTTTAAATCTGTTTGCGCCCCTGATGGCGAAGTTGCCGACCTGCATGTTGGATAGACTCATGGCGTTGAGTGAAAGAATGACCTTCGGTAATCTCGGAAAATACCATCTGCCCAAGCATCCCGACGGGGTAGCCACCCGGTTGATCCGGGAGAGGGTGGCGCCGGCCATTGACGACGGTTTCGTAGCGGCGCTAAAAGCCGAAAATGTGACCGTTGTGCCTCAAATCGAGCGCTTTGACGGTGCAGACGTTGAACTGGCCGGAGGGCAAATCATCCGTCCCGACGCTGTCATCTGCGCCACCGGTTACCGGCCCGGCCTGGAAGGCCTGGTGGGGCACCTGGGTGTGCTCAATGGGGCGGGTCGTCCCCTTTTCAACGGTTTCGAATACTATCCGGATTATCAAGGTCTCTGGTTCATGGGGATGGTGCCCCGCCTGCCGGGTGTGTTTTATGCCGCCCGCGGCGAGGCCCGTCGGCTGGCCAAGGCCATCAAGAAGAGACAAGCCGCTATCCATCCGGATACGGTTCAAGAATACAACCTTGATATGATAACCACCAAAGGATTGAGAGGTGTGTGATGAAGAAGGTGATGACAATTGCGCCTTATATTTTTCGCATCCACGATGGTAAAATCACCGATGAGTGGAGTCGCGGCTGGGACTGGCTTGAATCGATTTAGAGTGAAGGTCGCGTGCAGATTCCTCCTCAAAAACTGCCATGAACAGGCTGTGAAACCGTCGCTAAGTGTGGTACTGCCATTGATGGTATGAGCAACACAGGGGTTGACGACCGATGGAATCGGAGGGAATCGACGACAGTGAAGGGCAATGCAGATAAAATCATGTCCCTGGAGGCGGCTGTTCGTCGCTTTGTGACGGACGGCTGCCACCTCTCCATCGGCGGGTTCACGGTCAACCGGAATCCCATGGCGGCAGTCTATGAGATCATCCGCCAGAAGAAACGGGGACTGCACGTCTACGCCCACTCCAACGGACAAGGGGTGGACGAACTGATCGGCGGCGGATGCGTGGAACGATTGGAGATCGCCTATGGCGGTAGCGGCCGGTTTGCGCCCACCTGCATTCGATTCCGCCGGGCTGTTGAGAGTGGAAAGCTGGCCGTGGAGGACTACTCCAACTACCAGATGGTCCTGCGATTTGCCGCCGGGGCCATGGGGGTCCCATTTCTTCCGGTACGCTCCGGTCTGGGAACCGACATCGTGGTCAAGTGGGGATTCGGGCCGGAGATGCGCCAGGCCGACCCCCGGCTGCCGGATCAGAAGCTGTGCGTCATCGACAATCCCTTCGGGCAGTGGGCCCAGGCTTCCAAACTGGTGCTGGTGCCGGCCGTCAATCCCGATGTGACCCTTCTCCACGCCCAATTCGCAGACCGGTCCGGCACGGTGCGCATCAACGGATTACCCTTTGCCGATGTGGAGCAGGCCAAGGCCGCCCGACGGGTCATCGTGACTTGTGAAGAGCTGGTGGACGAAGCATATCTGCGGGACAATCCCGGGGCCAACCAGCTTCCATTCTTATGTGTGGACGCCGTGGTGCCTCTGCCCATGGGGGCTTATCCAACGGCTTGTTACGGGTTCTACGATTACGATCCGGACTATTTGAAGGCCTACCGGGGCTTTGCCCGGGATGAGACAGCGTACCAGGGCTACCTGGATCGCTTTGTCTTCGGCGTGGCGGACCATCAAGCTTTCCTGGACCTTCAGGAGGCAGGGCAGCTGGATCGTATCAAGGCCGACCCGGTTAAGGGATATGCGGTTGGTCTGGACAGGAAATAGCCTCCATGACCTATACTCTCAGAGAGATGATGGCGGTGGCGGCGGCCCGGGAGATCCGGGACGGCGAGATCGTTTTCTGCGGCACCGGCATCTCCATGCTGGCCGCCATGGCGGCCAAGCATATCAGTGCACCCCACAGCGTGGTTTTTTTCGAGACCGGCGCCATCGATGCCCGGCTGGAAGAGGTACCCCTGGCCGTGGCGGACCCCCGGGTGATGCTGGGGGCAGCCATGCACGGCAGCCTGGCCGATGCCTTCGCCTTCATGCAGAACCGATTCACCGGTCGAAAAGTGGTGGGTATCCTGGGCGCGGCCCAGATCGATCCTTTCGGCAATCTCAACTCGACCATGATCGGTGACTACACCGCCCCCGAGGTGCGCTTTCCCGGCAGCGGCGGCGCCTGCGATGTCGGCAGTTTCGTCCGCCGCACCATCATCTTCATGAAGCAGGATAAGCGAAAATTCGTCCCCAAACTGGATTACCTGACCTGTCCGGGATGGCTGGACGGGCCCGGGGGACGGCAAGCCGCAGGTCTGGGGCCGGGCGGTCCTGCGGCGGTGGTGACCGACATGGGCATCTTCAGATTCGAAGAAGACACCGGCCGCATGTACCTGGCCGGATGTTTTGAAGGCATTTCGGTCCGTTCCATACTGGATGCCATGGCATTTGCCGTGGATGTTTCCCGGTCCCGGGAGATTGCCCCACCGTCAGATTTTGAGTTAACCATTTTGCGCCAACGCTGCGACCCCCAGCGGCTGATTCTGGAATAGCGGCCAT
>JARRKU010000192.1:0-2744 GCA_037387725.1 Desulfobacteraceae bacterium | reverse complement strand
TATCTATGAACGCCTGGGTGTCGGGATCAGGATCGCTTTTAGCACCATAAAGCCAGTTGAAAAAGTCCGCGGGGGTGGTTCCATTAATCTATTCAAGGCACCCTTCGTCGGCCGCATTGTTGGGGTCGGCCGGCGCCACAGGTGCTTCGGTTTCCGGATTGAGGTTGGGATAGATCACCGACGGAGTACCGTGAAAGCCCGGATCGGCGTTGTAAAATCCCATCTTCTGCCATTTGTCGTTGCCCGCCAAATTGACTTCAGTGGTGCTGATATTCATGGCGGTAATCCCTAAAGCTGTCACGGCGACGAGCACCAGCATCACAATGATCAGGGTGGCGCCGTCTTCGTTGTTCATGGTATGCTTCAAATCTTTCATTTGCCCTCCTGATGCTACTTGATTTCCGGCTTGAATATCGTGAAAGTGACCCTCTGTTCCGGACCGCCTTTCGGCGTAAACCTCCCCGTCACCACGATTCTCTTTGCTCCGGGGATAGCAGCATTTGGGGTCGAAGTTGCGAAAACCTGATACCGAGGGTCCGTTGTCGGAAGTTGAAACGGAATACCAGCGTTGGCGTCGATCACCCTTTGATCCTGAAAATCGGTGGCCATCAGTTCTTCGATCCCTCCCATAGCGAAAACGGTATTGAGTTGGACATCTTCGGCCAGGGTGTTATTGGCGATGCCGGTCGATTGCAGAGCGAGCACCCCCAAAATACCAATGGAAAAGACAAACAAGCTGATCATCGCCTCCAGCAGGGTAAAACCCTCTGTATTCATTTTTCGCCGTTTGATGCTATGTATGAGCCGTTTCATATGATTTTCTCCATTTTGCAGTTCATGACGGCAAAATCTAAGATTTGCGGTAATTTCGAAATGCGACGGTTACCGTCTTCACACGTCGCTTAAATCGATCATTAAAAAGGTTAGCAGGGTTCGGCGGAATGATGCGGTCGGCCACGACATATTGGTTCGTGTCGATGGTATTTTCAGGAGATTCCGTCTCGGATTGCAGCAGAATCCAAATCCGAACGGCCACCACGTTACCGTTACGGATATCCACAGGGGCTGGCAGGGCCGCAGCGGCATTATCCAGATTGTTTATGATACCGTCACCGCTGATATCGTCCGCCAAAGTGATCAGTCCATCACCGGTAATATCGATATTGGTATCCAACCTATTGTCTCCGTCTGAATCCACGGCCCATATGACAGTACCCAATGGATCGCCGCCGACAGCTGGCGGTGTGCGCGTAATCTCATATTTTCCGTTAGGATTGAGATTGAATGCAAAAGCATAGCCCACAGCGACCACCCCTTCGGCCACCAGTGCTGGAACCTGGTTGTTGACCGTGAATGCCGGCGGAATGCCTCCCATCACGAACCGCCGCATAAGATCGGGACGACCATCATTGTTGAAATCTCCGATTTGATACCGGATGGTCATGGGAGTGTCTCCTACACCATCTCCGTCCGTGTCCTGGCGAAGCGCAGCGAATTCAAGAACCGGATAGCTGGCAAAATAAATGCTGTTCCCTGCGACCCTTGCTGCCAGCGGCGGCATCACAAAGGGAGCCGTCGCCTGAACATTATTCCAGTTACCACCTATGGTGGAACCATACGGTCGAATATCGGTCATGGTATAAAGGCCGGTCATATTGGGATCCCGAAATCCGTTCAGCAAATCGGACTCCATCATATAGAGCGCGCCGCGCGCGTCCTGCTGAACCTTGGACACCTGCCGCTGGGTCGAAAATGTTTTTGATTGCAGGGAATAGGAGGAAAATACGGCTAAGGCGATGATGGAACCAACGGCCAAGGTGATCATCAGCTCCACGAGTGAGAATCCGTCTTCCCACTTGTCATAAATGTGGCCATCATATTGCTTTGCAGACATGATTAAATTCCTATCTCTATTGATTGGTTCTCCATTGACCCGTGGTCAAATCTAAACGGTGCACCGCGGTCCCTCCGGCCAGTGACACCAGGACACGATAAAAGACATCATTGCCCTGATTGGACAGGTAGATGCCGTTGCTGTTGGCCGGCAAAGTACCAACGGGAAGGGTGTTGAGATTGACAGTTCCCTGGGAAAGGAACTCAATGACAGCAAAGGGCGGCGGGTCAGCCGCTACCGGCGAAGGGACAAAGGTGATATTGTCTCGAAATTTAGCGAGGTTCACAACCTTGAAAGGCCCTCCGGCAATAATATTCCCATTGTTGTCCACATCCACAATCTGATATTGATTGGGCCCCGGAGCATTGAATTGGATTTGGCAGCGCTGGTTGTTGCGTGCCGCCCGCAATCGGGCCAATTGGATGTCACCCCACAGTTCTTCGGCGGCATATTGGGGTGCGTGTCTCGTCATATAGCCATTCACCGCCGGCACAGCCGCTGCCACCATGATGGCGATGATGACGATGCAGACCATCAACTCTATCAATGTAAATCCAGGTGATATTCCTGTTGAACCGCCTTTTAGCCATTGAAGGCAATGGTTACGTTGACCATATGCTTTCATCATGTACCTTTCGATCATCAGATTAATGTTTCCATAAATCGACAGCAATATTTGTACCATTCAACCAGACTAAGTTTCCCATTCCCAGTTATAGATAGCCTGCCATTGGCGGGCATAGCTGCTTAATATAAAACAATCAGACACTTATATTATCTAATACTGCGACTGAAAACGATAAGATTATTCCTGTAGACAAAAGCCCACGCAAAATACGGCCTATCATAC
>JARRKU010000191.1:0-2754 GCA_037387725.1 Desulfobacteraceae bacterium | reverse complement strand
GACGACAGTACGGCGGCATCGCCTGGTTTTACGGCGCCGGGCGTCGACCTCCAGGGGGCCTCGCTGGTATTTCAATTGACGGTAACCGATGCCGGCGGACTGCAGGATACGGATAATTGTATGGTGACGGTCGTGGCCCAAAACAAGGCGCCGCTGGCGGACGCCGGACCGGACCAACAGGCGGTGCCCCGCAGCCAGGTCACCCTGGATGGGGCGAATTCCGCGGATCCCGAGGGAACCGATCTGACGTTTCATTGGCGCCAGACCGATGGATTCCCAGTGGCGCTTTCTGACCCAATGGCAGTGGCCCCGGTGTTTATCGTTCCGGACGATTCGGATGCGCTTCTGGCCTCGGCTTCCGGAAACGAGCTGGTATTTGAGCTGACGGTGACCGATACCAGCGGACTCTCCAGTGTGGACACCTGCGTGGTCGCGGTCAATGCTTCAGACCAGACAGAGGATAAACAACCACCAGAGTTGGATATTCTCAATCCTTCCAGGTCCCGTATTTTTACCCGGAAATCCACAATCAATATCTCCGGAACCGCCGCCGATAACCAACATGTTGATCGGGTCATCTGGGAAGATAACCGGGGAAACAGCGGTGAAGCCGATGGCGTTGAACAATGGCGCATAGATAATCTGCCTTTAAGCCGCTGGCGAAACACGATCACCATCACCGCATATGACGAAGCCGGTAATTCGCAGTCCAAAACCCTCGCTATCTATACTTTCCGCTAAACCGACAGTGGGGGCGGACGGTAAGCATAGCGGTTAAGAAGGCATCCGGTCCCAAACGGGCCCGGATGCCTTTTCTAAAAATTCGTCCGCATCTTGACCGATAGGTAGGCCGCTGAATCCTGAGCGGCCGGTTCACGATCATCCCGCTGGGGACCGATGCCTGAACGGACCGGATAAACCGCAAATGGACATTCCATCGTCTAATTCCACACAGGCGGCGTTCACCTGGCCAAAATCGTATCCGATGCTTCCATCTAATCGCCGGTTGGCATTTTGAGCCCACCAGTCCCTTTGTGGAAACAAAGAATGCCCCCTATTTGTTGCCTATACACCCTTGACCGCGTAGTCTAAAGCCAGCTGCCTTTTGCGCAGCAGGATGAAGCTTTGACGCCTATCTCGAACGAATCCTAAGTGACATCTCTTTAAATTGACCAATTTGAACGCTTCGGATAGGGTCGTCCTGAGGATAGACCAATAATAATGTTTGGGAAGGAATGAACGATGCTGAAAAAAATCATATCCGGCGGTCAAACCGGCGTGGACCGTGCTGCGCTCGATGCAGCCATCCGCATGGGCGTTCCCCATGGCGGGTGGATTCCCAAAGGTCGCCTGACCGAAGATGGGCCTTTGCCGGATACCTACCATCTGGACGAAATGGAGACCGACAGCTATCCCGACCGGACCGAGAAAAATGTCGTGGTCTCGGATGGTACGCTGATCATCTCCCGTGGCCCTCTCACAGGGGGAACGGATTACACCCGTAAAATGGTGCTCAAAAACGGCAAACAAATGCTCCACATCGACCTGACCCTGCATTCCAACCCGCTTGATGCCGCGTCTCTCGTGTCGTCATGGATAGAGATGAACAGGATAGAGGTTCTGAATGTCGCAGGCCCGCGGGCCAGCAAGGATCCCGATATCTATGGAGAGGCCCTGGGGATATTGTCACATATCAATCCCAATGTAGCATAAAAAAGATAGACAGCAGACGAAAATGCCCGATCTCCTTCATAAAACCAGGGAAGACGCTGTTGCGATCTTCAAAGCCGGGTTGAAGGCCGTGGCCCCGGAAACCGCCATCGCGGGGTTTTGCAGGCGCAGAGGCGATGTTTTGACCGTGGCGGATCGCAATTTTGATCTGAATGCCTATGAGAATGTCTATCTGGTGGGCGCCGGCAAAGCCACGGCTCCCATGGCGGCCGCCATGGAGGCGTTGGCGGGCGATCGCCTGGCCGACGGCGTCATCACCGTCAAATACGGCCACACGGCGCCCCTAAAAAAAGTTCGCACCATCGAGGCCGGCCATCCCGTGCCGGATAAGAACGGAGAGAAAGGATCGGAGCAAATCCTATCCCTTGCCCACGCCGCCGGCGAGAAGGATCTGCTGCTGTGCATGATCTCCGGCGGCGGCTCCGCTCTCCTGCCCAGTGCTGTTGCGGGCGTTACCCTCACCGACAAGCAGGAAACCACCCGTATTCTGCTGGCCTGCGGCGCCACCATCCACGAGATCAACGCCTTGCGCAAACACCTGTCGGCCATCAAGGGCGGTAACCTGGCCGTCGCGGCAGCACCGGCCACCGTGGTGTCGCTGCTGCTCTCCGACGTGGTGGGCGATGATCTGGATGTGATTGCTTCTGGCCCGACGGTGCCGGATCAATCAACCTTCGAAGACTGCATCGCTATCGTGGAAAAGTATGCCATTGCCGATCGACTTCCCAAACCGGTCATGGACCATTTCGCCAAAGGCCTGGCCGGGGAAGTGAACGAAACCCCCAAACCGGATCATCCGGCATTCGGCCACACTACCAACATCATCGTCGGCAGCAATATGGAAGCTCTTCTGGCGGCCCGGCAGGAGGCCATTCGACGAAATTATAACTCCCTGATCCTATCGTCCACAATTGAGGGCGAAACATGCGATGTCGCGCGCATGCACGCCGCCATCGCCAGAGAGGTGGTCCAAACCGGCCACCCCATAAAGCCGCCGGCTTGCATCCTGTCCGGCGGAGAGAC
>JARRKU010000190.1:0-2761 GCA_037387725.1 Desulfobacteraceae bacterium | reverse complement strand
GTGCTGCTTGCTGGTCTTGGGCTTTGGGTAGATCGCCTCAAGGCCCATCAGCTTCATGAGCCGCTGAACCCGTTTCCGGTTTACCTTATATCCCTGCTTTTCTAAATGATCCCGCATGGAGCGGCTGCCGCAAACTGGCCTTTTCATGTATTGTTCATCGATCAGCTCCATTATCTCAAGATCCTCGGCACGGATCGGCCGGGGCTTGTAATAAACAGATGACCTGTTGATATCCAGTAGATTGCATTGCCGCGTAAGGCTCAGTCCCGGATGCTTTGAATCGAGCATCTTTATGCGCGGTTTCGGTTCTATCGACCGAGCCCTTTGGACAAAAAATCGTTTTCCACCTTTAATTGCCCGATCTGGCGGTAGAGTTCATCGACCATGTTGTCATGCTGCTTTTTGGTTTTCTGCCCCTTGTCAAACAACTCGGAAGCGCCCTGGACCAACTCCCGTTTCCAGCTACTGATCATGGTGGGATGGACTTCATATTTGGCGGCAAGCTCGGCGGTGCTCTCCTCGTTTTTCAGGGCGGCCAGTGCCACTTTCGCCTTGAATGCCGGACTGTATTGTTTTCGTTTCTTGATCATAAAAAGCTCCTTTTTGGCTGTGACCCAGAGCTTAACACATTGTCCAGTTTTTGGGGACCACCGCACATCCACAGTTGTTCGATCCCGGAAACCAACAGCTTGTCTCATTTTTGAGTCTCGAAATGGCTATTTTTAGGCGCAGCAGTGCTGCACGGCCTCCGGATAAGATTTGGCCATTGATAAGATCCCTTATTGGGTCCAATAATCGATGGGCGGCAGTTGTGAATATGTGTAATCGTAGGTGAGTTCCGTTTCAATGCTGGGGGTATGCGTATCATCAGGTTGGGGTGGGTCGTGGTTGCGCGTTTCCCACAATCCCAAATGCATTAATATTTTCTTGATCAGCTCATCATCTTCAATAAATGAGATGACCCTCATCGGTCCCTGGCACTTTGGGCAACATAGCGGATCGACCTGATAAATTTTCTGGATCAGCCGCGCCCAGTTTCTACGAAATGCGGTTGAGGATACCGCCGAGTCGGATATGGCCGGCACCTGATCGTCAGTGCCGGCCTTTTTGCGCATGCCCCGTGATTTGTTCGAGTAATAGCCATAGTAACGCACCATCTGCTCGCCCTTGTTGGGAATGTGGGTGACCAGTTGGGCCAGCCAATCCAGGGCCGCGAAGGTTTTTGACGTGCGGCCGTCTTTGGATCGATAGATCACTTTTGCCAGTCCATCCAATGCATCTTTTGCCGGCAGGTATATCATGCGCTCTTGGGAAAAACAGGCGCGGATAATGTAGCGGGCCAGATCCTCGAGGCCTTGGTCGTTGTTGGGCCAGATAGTTGGGCCGCAGTATACGTTGAAGCCGCTGTGGCGCCAGGACAGCATATTTTCAATGACGGCATCGCCGATTTTGCCTTCGGCCTTGAGCATCTTGAGCACTTCATAGCGAAACAGCGCTTCCAAATCTTTTGCCACAGGCTCAGAGCCTTTTGTGTATGTACCGCCATTGTAAAAACAACCGTCCGTGGAGATCAAATGCAGGTGGGGATTAAATTGCTGAAAATCACCAAATGTGTGAACGGCGATGGCTGCACCGGGGATGGCTTCATCGAATGGGACCGACTGCTTTAAATAGGCACTGAGTACCTTCCAGGCGCAACGGCTCAGTTTGGCCAACAGCTTGCGGTTGAACAGAAAATAGATCCGCACCCGTTTGGGGATACTGAAAACCCATTGGCGGTGGGGAACCTGCTTGAGCACCTGGGTGCAGAGCCACTGGCCGAACTCCACCACGCGCTTTTGGTGGCAAGAGGGGCAAAAGTGGCGGCGTTTGCATGAATAGGCCAGCAGATATTCGTGACCGCAGTCCTGGCATTTAACCCGCGCAAAGCCGAAATGCAGATCTCCGCATTCCAGGTATCGATAGATCACCTCGGTGACAATGGGCCGCCAAAATCCATAGCGTTGTGCGTAGCAATCCTGCCAGTGTATCTCCAGCTGCTCAAAGTGGTCCTGCACACAGCGATAATAACCGCTTGCCTGCGGATTTCTAGGTCGGTAAATGTAGACGTCGTCTTGTTGGGGGGCTAAATTAAGCATTGTCGCCGATCATTGATATGGATGTTGTAACAATGATAGCGACCATCTATGACACAATGTAAATGTTTATGTAAAGCACAGATGATGACTTACGTAATCAATCGCTTTTTGCTTTACGCGTCAAGATCCGCTGCATTGAGGAGGCCAACAGCGCCGACCGCATCGAGGGTCATGTGCTGAATGCTCAAGAAGTATACGAAACCTTTTGGGGAGAGGTCGCCTGCAGATGATTAGGCTGGTGGAATGGAATGTATATAAGACTGCTGAGAGCTATACCAGTCTTTTACAATTTATTCAAATTGAGCAGGGTCATGATCTTCTGCACGTCCTCCCAGACGAACCGCTTCTGGTCGGGATTGCGCAGCAGGTAGGCGGGGTGGTAGGTGGGCATGAGTTTGAAGCCTTTGAAGTCATGGAATCGGCCGCGCAGGCGCGAGATGGGGTCGGTGGTGTCCAGCAGGGTCTGGGCGGCGAAGGCGCCCAGGGTGCAGATCACTTGCGGGGCGATGGCGGCGAGCTGCCGCTCCAGGAAGGGGCGGCAGGCCTGGATTTCGTCGGGCTGGGGGTCGCGGTTGCCCGGCGGCCGGCATTTGATCACGTTGCAGATATAGACCTCTTCGCGG
>JARRKU010000189.1:0-2770 GCA_037387725.1 Desulfobacteraceae bacterium | reverse complement strand
ACCGTTCAGTTTCAATCCGAATCTGGTCGGTGAGATTGCGTATCGCCGTCTGGTATATCATGCCCCCCTTGTATGATATTGCCCGGGAGTGGGCCGTGATCGAAAAAATGCTACCGTCTTTGCGAATGCAATTAAATGAGTGCGATCCGGTACGTCGCTCCCTGAGCATTTGGACCAGTCGGTCACGATGGCTGGGAGCCACGAATTTAAGCATGTTCATGCCGATCATTTCTTTCACCGAATACCCCATCATGTCGGCCAGGACCTGATTGGCGGCGATAATGGTACTCTCCTCACTCAAGAGGACGCCATCCATGGTGGCTTCGGAGAGATGGTGATAGCGTTCTTCACTCTCCCGAAAGGCCTGCTCGGAACGTTTCTGCTGGGTGATGTCGCGTGCGATATGGATGCTGCCGGCCAGCTTTTGATTTGAATCATACAACGGGGTGACGATCACCTGCAGCCATGCATCCGAGCTTTCATCATATATCTCCGATTGATGTGCTTTTCCGTCTTCCAACAGAGCTGTATGGGGGCATGCCTTGGGCGGTTTATCGTCCTTGTGCAGCAGATCAAAACAATGGCGTCCCACTGCTTCCTTGGGGGTACAACCCATAGCTTTTGCCATGGCTTTGTTCACGGCGATAATACGGTGACGCATATCCAGTACCGAAAGCATGTCATCTGTGGCATTAAATGCGATCTGCCAAAGTCTTGGAAAGTCGGTCAATGGGTGAATGGATGAGGTTGCAATGACATTACCGCAGCCCACCGCTTCCTGAAAATCCGAACTTTGCTGGTTACTTTCTTCGTTCATATGGATTTTTTCCCAATTGCAGTTCTTATAATCTGCGTTAACACCTTTATTTTAATACAGTTTGGCACGACTTTCAAGTTTGCGCATTCATGTCGCAGGAATGCCCGCTGCTACCGGGTCGTAACCCGGGATACCAATCGATCGATGGATTGCATATAGCTGTCAAACCCGCGCATCATGATATCATTGTGATTGGCGCCTTCGATTTTCAGCAGTTGCTTATCCTGCGCGGCACTGGCTTTATAAAGGGCCAGGCCGTCTGCGTATGGAATAATATGGTCGTATTCTGCATGAATGATCAATGTGGGGGCACGATAACGGCTGATTTTTTGGAGGTTGACAAAACCTTCTTCTTCTTTGAATCCCAAGGTTTCCAGATCGACGCCCAACAGGCGCAGGAGGGGGCCGGCATAGGCAAAACCGCTTTCGATGATCAACCCTTTGATAACGTCCGGGTGTTCGGCGGCTAGTTCCAGTGCAGAAGCGCTGCCCAGGGATCGCCCCATGACAACCATCGGTCCGCTGAGATCCTGCGCGGCCAGCCATTCACGGATATAAGCCAATATCCGATGGCAATCGGCCATCATGGCACTCACCGTGGGGCGTCCGTTAGAACGTCCATAACCTCTGTAGTCCGCTGCCAGGAGGTTCATTTCCAGCTTTCCGAACAGGGGGCCCAATTGGTCATAGTCGGCCGCAATTTCGCCATTGCCATGGAAGAAGAGCAAGTTGGCCCCGGTTTGTGAATATGTATGAAAACGAGCGCCGATGTGGACGTCCGAATCAACGGAAATCAGGTGGTCGCTGACATGTTCGTTCCGTGGTGGCGGCTCCAGGTCGGGTCGCGGATGAAACACGGCGGCTGCCACCTCCGGATTATCCAAAACGCCATATATATTTTTCATGTCGTGCTCCTCGCGGTTTTTTGTCATCTTTTTTATGCAACTATAGGCTCAATTCTATTCGGGTCCCCAAGCCCGTCCGGTTGTTCATGTAATAAACACGCTCCGGCTGGAAAGCATACAATGAGACCGTGGCACTGAAACGCTTCTCCGCATTTTCTTTGCCGGCCAAGAGACTTTTGGCCATTGGAAACTTTTTAAGGTAATGGGTGGTTACCCTCAACAGTTCCATTTTTTTGCGGACCACTTTTATCCGGCCCACCATTTGGATTCCCTCTATCTGTTGCCATTGGTCGGCATCTGAAAACAGGGCGGCTGAATTGGCGTTATTCGCGAGTGCTTGTTCGATATGTTTTGAGCGCGGGCTGGAAAAGAAGTAAAAGGCCGGTCTGACATGCACGTAGTAAACCGGTGCAGCCCACGGATGGTTCTGATCGCTGGTCGCCAAAACGAGGGTTTTCTGCCGGTCAATCAAGGCCATGGCTTGACGTCGCCACGCCTCTTCGGTGGATCGCTGCGGCGTTTTCATTTCGAATCCACCAGACCGGCACTGGAAGCGGCGCGTACCACCTGTTGGACCCTATCTTCGAGGGCGCCCGTATAACCCAAGGAGATGCGCACCAGACCCGGGGAGAGTCCCATTGCGGCTTGCTCTGCCGCCGGAATTTCCGAAGAAGTAGATGAACCCGAACACGACATCAGCGTGTCGTGATACCCCAAAGAGACGGCGATATAGCCGAATTGCTCATCGTTTTGCAGGATACGCATAAAGTGGTCTGCCTGTCGTTGGGTGATGCAATCCACCGTCATCATGCCGCCGTATCCATATCCCTGGTTGGCCATTTCGGTGAACAGCCCATACTGGGGATGGGATACCAGGCCGGGATAGGTTACGGCCACCCCCAACTGCTCAAGATGGGTGGCGATGACCATGGCGCGGCGTCCATGCTCCCGCATGCGGATCGGAAGATGGGGCAGGCGCTGGATCAGGTCGAAGGCGGTGCGTGCATCCATGGAAGGCCCCAGCAGCATGGCGCGACCGGTGTGCAGG
>JARRKU010000188.1:0-2781 GCA_037387725.1 Desulfobacteraceae bacterium | reverse complement strand
CCGTATCCAGCGCCGTTATATAGTTTGCCTCCACTTTACCCAGCATCTTCGGTGTTCGCCCGTCGGTTTGGGATACGGCAAGCAGCAAGTCACCCTTTAGTCGAAAAAATTCAGCCGCCAGCCAGCAAGCTGCATTGGTCTCGACTTCTTCCTGCAGGTCATCGAGGCGATTGAGACCTCCTTGAAAATCTCCCACCCGGGCATAGGCGTCAATAAATAAAAAGATAAAAAAAGTCTGGGTCAGCTTTGCTCCTGATTTATCGACCAAATCCAAGGCGGCTCTTAATTTCCGGATGCCGGTGTCCCTGTCTCCTTTAATCGCCTCTATGTACCCCGTATAGACCGCGCCATGAAATTTCCAGTATTCAACTCCGTGAACTTCCGTCAGGTCAACCAACCTGTCCACAAGTCCGGCTGCAATATCCACATCGCCGGTCAACAGATGGAGTCCGATTTTGCAAGCCAGAGCTGAGGCCAGCGGCGTAGGTAAATCCAGCGCCTCGGCAAATGCCACGGATCGTTCGACGTCTGCAAAGCCTTGCTCAGGATAACCCAGACACCAATTGGCAAGCCCTCTGTGCGTGAGTGATCCGGACCAGGAATCCAAACCATAGATCTGCATTATCTTGTTCACATCCTCCGGTTCACTATATGAAAGGCATTGGTCGGCATTTTCTCTGGCCGATCTGAATCGGCCCTGATAAAAATTATTGAGAGCCGCCATAAACTGCGCATAGGCACGATCCAGTTCCGCCCCTTCCCTGTTCGCCGCCATTTCAAACCGCCTGGTAAAATCCGCCGCGACGTTAAATTCAGCGCGCACACAATGGTATCCCCAAAGGCCGTACAAAACCGGCATACGGTAGGCATCTCCCTGAGTTTGCCCGCATAGCATCCGCGCACGGGCGTAGTTGTCGATCACTTCCTGGGCAGAATATCCGTTTGTTATGGAAAGCGTCGTTCCCAGCAGAATCCTGAAGGCAATCTCTTGCTGCGCTCTTATCGAATCGTCCGGTATTTGCGCGATCAGTGCCAATCCTCTTTCCATATGGCCCTGGACATCCTGGTATGCATGGCGCTGCAACGCGGCTTCGCCGGCCAGTCGCTGATATTGAATGGCCTTTGAAATGTCGTGCGCCAACTCGAAATGGATGGCCAGCACCGCGGCAATATGAAAACACCGATCACCGTATACGTTTTCGAGACGTTCGCCGATAAAGCGGTGGAGTTCCCTCCTGCGAAGCAGGGATATTTGGTCGTAAACCACCTGCCGATACCAGGCATGAACAAACGTGTAGCGTGGACTTTGCGTACCGTCAGGCCATGTCACCGTACCTTCAAAGAGAATGAAATGATAATCCCCGGCCAAATCATTCAACAGCTCGTCCAAGGCGGTCTCATCCGCAATGGCTTCGCCGCACATTACCCTTGTCGGAAAGCTCAACCCGACCACACTGGCGATCTGCAGGCATTCCCGGAATCGGGGTGGCATCCGGTCGAATTGATATCGGATAAATTCTCGAAGTGAGGTCGGCACACTCCAGGTGATGTCTCTCGAAACCGGCTCTTTCCAAGTCACCTGGGCCTCGATTTTTAGCCAGCCTTGCTCTTTGGCATGGTCCAGTAGGGCTTTGACAAAAAGCGGGTTGCCCTCGGTGAACCGCATCAACCAGGCGGCCAGCATCATCGGTCGCGCTCTTCCGGCAAACCCCAGGCTCAAGTAAAGATCAATGTCGTCCTCCGTAAGCGGAAGCAGTGGGATCCGTACACAATGGTCATGGCGCATCATCTCCAATTGAAGTTTCTTCAATCCGCGGTTCATGGCCATTTCGGGCCGATAAGTGACCACTACCATAACGTTGTGCGTTGTCAATCGGTTCATCAGAATCATCAGCGCATCAATGGTCGCCCCATCGGCCCAGTGGGCGTCCTCGATGATCAGGACAATGGTTGTCTCCTGTGCTATGGCACCCAACAGTATCACCAGTTCCCGCAGCATCCTGTGGGCCGTGGCGCCGATCGATCGCGCTGCAAGCACCTCAGCCTCACCCGGTTCCAACAACCTGGTCATATGAGGCAGCCACATGGGCGCAAATCGCCGCATCAGTTCACCGAACCTGTTCGTCCCGACTTGGTCTGCCATCATCTCAAGTGCCTCAAACAGCGGCGCATAGGCTTCCCCGGGGCCCAAGGTGTCCACACAGTGACCGCGGGCAACCAAGGAATGTTCGTACAGGAGCGCACTTTTTTCAAACTGGTCCACCAATGCGCTTTTTCCGATGCCGGCCTCGCCCGTCACAAACATGTACCTGCTACTTCCCCCTGTAACGCATTCATAGGCTTTGTGCAGAACAGCCAGTTCGCTTTCTCGACCGACAATCTCCTCAAGCGATATTCCTGACGGAAAAGACGGCTCACGTCCTGATGTGTCGACTTCTGTCCGGCCGATAAAACGGTATCCGCGCCGGTGAACGGTTTCAATGTAGAGGGGGTTTTTGCTGTCATCGTCGAGCTGCTGGCGAAGGCGCTTTACGCAGGTCTTGATAACGCCATCGCTGACGGAAACCCCCTTCCAAACTTGCTCGAGCAAGTCCTTCTTGCTGACAATCTTTCCGGCGCTAAAGATCAGATAGGATAAAACAGCACTGTCTTTGGGAAGCAGGGGGAGGCATTTGTCTCCGCGGCACAGGTCGCCGCTATCCGGGTCGAATTGGAACCCGTCGAAATGTATCAAACGAGGATGGTCCATCAGCAACATCCTGTGGTAGAGACACCAATATC
>JARRKU010000187.1:0-3988 GCA_037387725.1 Desulfobacteraceae bacterium | reverse complement strand
GGTACCCAGTCGTAGTCCGGGCCGGAGGTCCACAGGCCGCAGCAGCCGGAGTGAGAACCCAGCAGGTACGGTTCGGTGGGCATAATTTCGGAGTTTTTCTTCTCCGGTTCGCAGTCCTGAGCACACCACAGGTTGGCCTGGCCGCAGGTCATGTCGAGGAAGTCTTCCCAAGCTTCGGACTCGAGGTGCTTGAGCTCTTTCTTGTCCATGGTCTTGCCCAGGTCGGCCAGTGCGGTCACAGTGTCCATCATGATGGGGCCGCGGCCCTCTTTCATTTCGAACAGCATCAAGTGGTTCCGCAGACAGGTCGGGGTGATGGCGGCGGTGCCATAAGGTGCATATTTTTCCAGCTCTGCCTTGGCAGCGTCACTTCCGGCAAAGGCTTCGCCCAGGCCGTTGAGGGTTTTGGCTTTGAACAGCAGGAACCAGGCACCCACAGGGCCGTAACCGTCTTTAAAACGGGCCGGGGTGAAACGGTTTTCCATCATGGTCAACTCGGCGCCGACCTTCATGCACATGGTGTAGGTGGAACCTGCGTTCCATACCGGATACCAGGCGCGGCCTTTACCTTCACCTACCGAACGGGGCTGATAGATGTTCACAGCGCCGCCGCAGGCAACCATCATGGTTTTGCATTTGATGATGTAAACTTTGTTTTCGCGTACGGAGAAACCGACGGCGCCGGCGATCTGATTCTCTTCTTTGGCGTCCAGCAGCAGCTCGACGATGAAGCAGCGCTCGATGATGTTGTCTTCGCCGAGGGCTTTTTTGGCAGCTTCGGCAACGATGCGTTTGTAGGATTCACCGTTGATCATGATCTGCCATTTACCGGTACGGACCGGCTGGGCGCCACCTTTGAGGGTACCCATTTTCTGGCCTTTTTTACCGTCGAGGTTTTTGCCGTCATCGGTTTTTTTCCAAACCGGCAGGCCCCACTCTTCGAACAGATGGACGGAATCGTCCACGTGGCAGCCCAGATCGAAGATCAAGTCTTCACGAACCAGTCCCATCAGGTCGTTGCGGACCATGCGGACGTAGTCTTCGGGAGCATTTTCGCCGATGAAGGTATTGATAGCGGAAAGGCCCTGAGCAACGGCGCCGGAACGTTCCATTGCGGCTTTGTCGCACAGCAGAACGGTCTGGTCGTCGCCCAACCATTTTTTGACTTCGAAAGCGGTTCCGCAAGCAGCCATGCCGCCGCCAACGATGAGAACATCAACTTCTTTTTCAACGACTTCAGGGTCGCGGACAGCTTTAAGTTCACCCAAAGCTTTATTCGGTAATGCCATATTATCCTCCTACATAATTTTTGCTAAAAGCATACATTCGATTAGTTAAGGGGACACGCCACAATTAGACCTTGGGTGTCGGAATGGAATAGCCGTCTGCTTCTTCGGTTGAGAGCAGGCCGCTTTCCAGATCCTTGCCTTTCAGATCATCATAAGAATTGGCGGCACCTTCAGGAGTGGTGCGAATGGGGAACTTGAAGCGTTTGATGAGGCCGTTGCGGAACTTGCAGGTCCACATCACATCTTCGGTACCCATCATGGGCATAATGGAGCTTCCCAGGGGAACGAAATCGGCATAGCCGCGAACTTCGATGGCTTGGGTGGGGCAAATTTTTACGCAGGAGAAGCACTCCCAGCATTGATCCGGCTCTTGGTTGTAAGCCTTCATCGCGTCGGGGTCGAGGACCATCAGGTCGTTGGGGCAAATGTACATGCAAGCGGTCTTATCGCCACCCTTGCAACCGTCACATTTTTCCTGAATTACGAAACTTGGCATTTAATATACCTCCTAGAAGTTTTGGTTACCTTTTTTCAACCAATAGACTCTTGATTCACAATAAAAATAAGCCTTACCTACACCTCCCTTCCTAATCTTTAGCGTTTGGATGTCCGAAATCTTATCCGTGTCGGACTGAAATATGTGAAACCTGTTCGGAAAACTATTTACCTATTAACGGACCGGCGGTGGCGTAGCACGATCTCCCTTGCCCAAAAAAACCTATAAATTCAAACAGATATGATTGGAACAAGGGTAAATGAATATCATTCCGAATACCCCTTGTCAATAATTTTCGAAACCCAAAGCCCCTAATTTCCAAAAACAATTCCGGCGCTCGACAGGGCAACAACATATGGGTGGCCGGCCTCGAATATTCACTAGATATGGACATCGACAGGATCCGTGCTTGCACCCCGATGGGTTTTATTTTAATGGAAGTGGATCTCTTAAACCGCAGATCGACGAACGGACATCTTCAGGAGTGCATCGAGAATGAAAGAACCCGAGTTGATTCCCATCCATAAGGATGACAAATTCGGCTTTGCCTGTCACAAAAACGTGCCCTGCTTCAACCATTGCTGCAAGGATTTAAACCAGGCGCTGACCCCTTACGATGTGGTGCGACTGAAAAACCACCTCCATCTCACCTCCGGGGAATTTTTAGAGCGCTACGCGGTGGTCTATTCCGGCCCGGCCACGGGTCTGCCCGTCGCCTCGCTGCGTTTCTCCGCGGATCGGGATCACAATTGCCCCTTTGTCACCCCCGACGGTTGCAAGGTCTACGAGGCACGCCCCTCCTCCTGCCGGATTTACCCTTTGGCCAGGGCGATCCAGCGCTCCCGATCGGACGGCCGCGTCACGGAGCATTTCGCCGTGCTGAGACAGCCACCAGACGGTACGCCAATGGATTTCAGATCAGGCCCTTGAGAACTACCACCGAATGAATGATGCCATGATGGCGCTGATCGCCCTGAAAAATCAGTTGCGTCCCGGAGAACTCTCGCCCGAGCACCAGCAATTGACGCGCATGGCCTTTTACGACCTGGACACCCTCATGGAGAAGGCCTCGTCCGGCGATTTGCCCTCCATGGACCACGACCATCTCCGCCCGCTTCCGGAAAAAGATCAAGAGGAAGCGTGGCTGTTCTGGTCCATGGCGTGGATCGCACAGGTGTTGTTTGGAAAAAGAATATGGACCTGACGAACAAAGTCGCCCTGGTGCTGGGCAGCGTCAAGGGCATCGGCAAGGCCGTGGGCCTGGACCTGGCCAGGGCCGGCGCCAAGGTGGTATACACCTGGCATGACTGGCCGGAGAGCCTGGACGCGTTGAAAGCGGATGCCGCGGCCACCGGCCGGGAGCATTGGATCGCCAACGTCGATCTGCTCGACACCGTTGCGGCGGAGCGATTGGCGAACCAGGTCGTCGATCGCTTCGGACGCATGGACATCCTGATCAACAACATCGAGCGCGGCGGATGGCCGGTGGTGCACGGCCGTTATGTCCAGGAACAATGGGACCTTGAGCTGGCCACCACCCTGCGGGCCAAACAATGGGTCTTCAACGCCTGCCTGCCCCACCTCAAGGCGTCGGGCAACGGCGTGGCCATCAATTTTTCCAGTATCGCCGGCATGGTCGGCCGCAGCGGGCCGGCATCCTATTTGTTCAACGAGGGCTACGCCGCCGCCAACCGCGGCATTTCACTGCTCACCGAGACATGGGCACGCCTGGGCGCGCCCGAGGTGCGGGTCAACGAAATCATGCTGGGGATCTTTGAGACACGCCACGCCGAAAAGACCCGGGGCTGGGGTCTGATGACAGAATCTCAGAAACAGGCCCTCATCGATCACACCCTATTGAACCGCACGGGAAAGCGCGATGATGTCGTCCGTGCCGTCCGCTTCCTTATTCAGGATGCGCCCTTCATCACCGGCAGCGTCCTGCGCATCGACGGGGGGTATGTTCTCGGCGGAGAAAAGATCGCCCCCATGCCGGATGGGGTGGAATAGTTTCTGGTTCATGGTTCTTAGTTCATGGTTCATGGTTCATGGTTCATGGCTAACAGCTAACAGCTAACAGCTAACAGCTAACAGCTAACAGCTAACAGCTAACAGCTCGTAAAACCAATCGATATCTACGGCTTTGGTGTCAAGGCTTAAAATTGATGGTATTGTAAGATGCTTGAACGGTTGTTTCAGTTGA
>JARRKU010000186.1:0-3682 GCA_037387725.1 Desulfobacteraceae bacterium | reverse complement strand
TCGTTCAAGACGGCCACGGTGGTCAAGCGCCTGCCCAAGACCCGCTCGGGCAAGATCCTGCGCGGCACCATCCAGAAGATCGCCGACAACAAGGCCTGGAAGATGCCCGCCACCATCGATGACCCGACCATCCTCGATGAGATGGAGGAGGCGTTGCAGGGAATTGGTTTGGCTCGATCCCGATTATGATCCATGGACGGACAAGCCTGACTTCAATTCTTTTGTGTAAGGTTGAAACCGAATTCCAACCATAAGGGCAGGATGCGACTTTTGCCGAAAGGGCAACCATCGGCGGTCGCAGCCTGCCCCCACCCGATTGTCGGATAGCGAAGATCTTATTTTTCGGTGGACGGTTTGCAGGGATCTCTTCTTGGCATTCCAATCAGATTGAATTATAGAATGGGGCAGGAAACCAAGTCGTTCTTACGTTGGCCTGTGTTTAAGAGGAGATCTCAATGACCATCGCCTGTAAAGTGAACAACGCTATGGGGAAAGCCTCCTGGATTCCCAGGATGTTTGAAGAGGGGGCCCGTCTCAAAGCCCGGCACGGTGTCGGTAATGTGTTTGATTTCAGTCTTGGTAATCCTGCTTTGCCGCCGCCCGGCGAATTCGGGCATGCATTGATGGATATCGTATCCACCTGCGGCCCGGGAAGCCATTGCTACATGCCGCAGCCCGGACATCTCCAGGTGTGTGAAGCGGTGGCGGCCTATCTTGCCAAAGAGCAAGGGGTCGCCATAGGGGCCGGGGATGTGATCATGACCTGTGGAGGAGCCGGGGCGCTGAACGTGATCCTCAAAGCCCTTCTCGATCCGGGAGACGAGGTGATTGCACCCAGTCCATGTTTCATGGGGTACCATTATTACGTGGACAACCACGGTGGTGTTATCCAAAACGTGGCTTGCCGGGATGATTTCACCCTCGACTTGGAAGCCATCGCCGGCGCCATCAATGCCAAAACAAAAGCGGTACTGATCAACTCTCCCAACAATCCCACCGGGCAGATCTATTCAGCGGAGAGTCTGAAAGCGCTGGGGGATTTGCTGGCCGCCAAAAGCCGGGCGATGGATCGCATCATCTATCTGCTGTCGGATGAGCCATACCGCAAAATCGTCTTCGATGGGCAGAAGGTGCCCAGCATTTTCAATGTGTATGAACAGAGCATTGTGGCGGGTTCGTATTCAATGGAACTCTCCATTCCAGGAGAGCGTATCGGATTCGCCGCTGTCCATCCTGCTGCAATCTACAAAAGAGAAATAATGGGTGCCATGGCGATGACCATACGTATCCTCGGATTTGTAAATGCCCCTTCGTTGATGCAGCGGGTTGTGGCGGATCTGCAGGGGGTGAGTGTGGACATCGACGCATACCGGCACAAGCGGGACCTGCTGTGCGAAGGTCTGGCCGATGCCGGCTACGACTTCGATGTGCCGCCTGGCGCTTTTTACCTCTTTCCCAGGACGCCCATCGAAGATGATATGGCCTTCGTGCAGGCGCTGGAAAAAGAGTTGATACTCACGGTGCCGGGCAGCAGCTTTCAGGGGGCAGGCCATTTTCGTATCGCCTATTGCGTGGATGATGACACCATTGTGAACGCCATGCCGGGTTTTAAACGGGTGATGGAGAAGTATAAATAGTTCATAGTTTTAGGTTTTAGGTGTTAGGTTTTAAGTGGTGGGATTTTATAGGCCTTCATCATTAATTCGACAGAATACCTTCTTCCTAAAACCTAAAATCCAAAATCTTTTATCATTTCAGACGGAAGGGGGGAACGCGATGAAGATTTTGAAGATCGATCACTTGGGCATTGCTGTCAACAGTATTGAGCAGGCCCAGTCTTTCTGGACCGATGTGCTTGGGTTGCCCTTTGAAGGCAGTGAAACCGTAGAGGCTCAAAAGGTCACTACCGCTTTTTACCCCGTTGGTGAGAGCGAGGTTGAATTGCTGGAATCCACTGCACCCGATGGGCCAGTGGCCAAATATATCGAAAAGCGTGGCCAGGGCATCCAGCATGTGGCGTTCCGTGTTGACAATATCAAGGAGGCGTTGGCGGAGCTGAAGTCCAAGGGGGTCCGTCTCATCGACGAAGTGCCCCGCAAGGGGGCCGGCGGCGGCAGGATCGCTTTCCTACATCCCAAGGCGACAAATGGCGTGCTCGTGGAGTTGTGTGAGCGGGATTAATAGCGCCTGAAAAATACTGTTATTCGCTTGACATCAGGCGATTATGGCGATAAAAGTGTCTTGAGAATAACGTTGTTACATTTAACTCCGAACGTTATTCGGTCTTTGTTTATATTTACAATATTTACTAATATTTAAAGTCATTAATTTGGCGAAACTATTTTACTGTTATACCAGCTTCGAGCAGATGCCCATGAATCCGCCATTGCGTCGCGATGTCAGCAAACGATTGGAAAAGGCTGTTTTGGATATCTTTTCCCATTCCGATTTCCACAAGGCCAATATCCGTGATGTGGCTAAGAAAGCCGGCGTGAGTTTCAGCACCATATATAAACATTACGGCAGCAAGGAGCGACTGGTCTTCGCCTATGTGGATATCTGGCTGGGCAAGTTGACCGAGCGTATCGTCGATCACCTTCAGGGGATTGAAAATCTTAAAGAAAAAATGCGCAAGGTGTTGTGGCTCCAGCTTGACTATTATGAGCGCAACCCGCATCTGGGACGAATCCTTTTCATGACCTTCCCATGGCCACCTGGATGGCCGATGAAACTTTTCAGCAGAAGAAGATGATCAATCTTTATCTGGAAGTGCTCAAAAAGGGACAGGATGATGGTGTCCTCAATCCCAATGTGCGGGCTGGTGTCCTGCTGGATTTTATGTTGGGACTGGTACAACGCTCCTTTGCCATGTGGATCCAGCGCGGACAAAAAGGAAGTCTCGTGGCTGAAGCCAATGATCTGTTTGAAATGGTGTGGCGCGGGATTACCCATCCCGATCACCCGGCTGACAAGGTGTAGGCCATTGAAACATTTTTATGCATCCCTCTCTGTGACGTCGTGTCGTCGTGGCGTACACTCCGCAGAAGGACGGGCAAGTTGAAGTTGGCGTAGCATCATCAGACTTACGGCAGCGGCGGACAAACAACACAGAGACAATTTTAGGACCCCGTTTTGGGAACCCTTAATCGTATGTCAAGGAGTTTGCCATGAAAGATCACCCCTCTGTCGATCAATGGAAAGAGCTGGCCACCAAACAACTCCGCGGTAGGGACCTGGAGGAGTTGACCTGGGACAGTCCCGAAGGGATCACCATCCCTCCGCTCTTTACCCACCGCGATCTGGATGGATTGGATCATATCGGCAGCTTGCCGGGTTTTGCGCCGTATGTTCGCGGCCCCATGGCCACCATGTATGCCGGTCGGCCCTGGACCATCCGGCAGTATGCTGGATTCTCAACAGCCAAGGAATCCAATGCCTTTTATCGCCGCAACCTTGCAGCCGGCCAAAAGGGCCTCTCCGTGGCCTTTGATTTGGCCACCCACCGAGGCTACGATTCGGACCATCCCAGGGTGATGGGCGATGTGGGCAAGGCCGGTGTCGCCATTGACTCCATTGAGGATATGAAAATCCTCTTTGACCAGATCCCCCTGGATCAGATGTCGGTGTCCATGACCATGAACGGGGCGGTGATCCCCATTCTTGCCATGTATATCGTTGCCGC
>JARRKU010000185.1:0-4056 GCA_037387725.1 Desulfobacteraceae bacterium | reverse complement strand
TCCGTGCCGGCCACCACACGAGAGTTTGTCGTGGTGGCGGTGACCGC
This sequence comes from Desulfobacteraceae bacterium, assembly GCA_037387725.1. Lineage (GTDB taxonomy): Bacteria > Desulfobacterota > Desulfobacteria > Desulfobacterales > Desulfosarcinaceae > JARRKU01. Next base: position 4,009 of record JARRKU010000185.1, on the reverse strand, counting down.
GTCATAATAGACATTCGTATAGCCGAAGGTGATATCCCAACGTGGTGTGGGACTGTAGACGGCACCGATGCCAAATGTCCGGGCATCCAGTTCGGGGGCCTCGGGCAGCATGTTTTCGGGCTCCATGTCCTCTATATCGGTGTACATATATCCGACACTGGCCCGCCACTTGGGATTAAAGGTGTAAGTGCAGCTGACAGCCACCTCCCAGGAGTCACCCTCCTTGCCCGAAAAACGAATGCCTTCCCATTTGGCATTGCTTTCGAGGTATCGGGTATAGGCTGCTTCGCCGCGAATTTTGGGCGTGAATTGATAGCCCAGTCCCAGGCCGATAAATCCGGGCAGATCCTCTCTCTCCTTGGAGCCGTCCGGCCAGCCGACTGCATTTGGGATATTCAAAGCGTAAAAAGGGCTACCCGGTTGCGGAGAAGTGTCTTCCTTTACATCGTTTTTATAATCCAGTTCCGTGTTTGACTGATAGAGCAAGCCAAGATTCAATTTGCTGGTGGGGGTTATATTTACCCCCAGGAAGTATCCCCAGCCGGTGGCATCCCTTTCAATGTCGACCCTGTAGCTCTGCGGAGTGAAGGTAACCTCTCCTTTGAACTTCTGATGGGCATCAATATAGCGCACGCCGCCGGAAAGGGAAAACATCGGGTTGATCTCGTATGCACCGCCAATGGTGTATCCAATGGCAAAACTGTTGGCTTCAATGGTCATGGCCTGAATGGGCGGCGTTGCCAGGAAGACAGGGTTAGCGGTAATATATGCCAGTGATAATGCGGCGGTTCTGGCATTGCCGTCCTCATAGTCGACCTCTCCTCCTCCGCCGGGAATTGTCACTGCAAAAAATCCGGCCCATTTATTCCGTTTGTAAACCGCGAACAGGCCGGGAACAATGGACGGTTCATCGCTGTTAAAATCGCCGCTTTCTCCAACGCCGGCAACCGTCGGAACCTTGTTGTCGTAATCCTTGGTGATATACAGCAGATCGGCCTTGACATATAACCCATTCTCCAGCGCCATGACACCGGCCGGATTGTAAGCGATGATGTCAGCCGCATCTACAGATGCATGGCGCGTCAACGAACGAAAATAATCCGCACTTGGGAAGGTCCCATTCCATGAACATCATCCCATCCATTTGGCAACCGCCGTTTGTGTGTTTCCCATCAAGGGGGGGCGGGTTAGATCGCCGATCGACCAATTACTACCCAAATCGCCAATAGACAACGCACTCCCGTGCCCATTCCAGCTGCACCGTCTATTCCGGCCTATATTGTTTGTATACTAACCAAGCCAGATGGCGCAACAGAAAATTTAAGACATACGAAAAAACAATTTAAACGCATTTGATGATTTTTATTCATTTGGATCCATGCCACGCAATCCTGCCACTTCCGATTGCGGGTTTCCGAATGCCCTGACCAGATCCGCATATCGCAGCCCCTTGCCGCCAAATATGTCCAATGCGCTGCCCACGGTAAAATCGATACCGCCTCCTCCCAACTGCCGGATCAAATTGATGTCCTCCATCGAGTGAATACCACCGGCATATGTTATGGGCATCTGAGCCCAATTTCCCAGCAGATCGACCAGTGGGGTTTCAATGCCTTGGCATCTTCCTTCCACATCCACGGCGTGAACCAGGTATTCGGTGCAGTATTGTGAAAGATGGTCCAGCAGGCGCACTGTGACCCGTTCTTCGGTAAAGGTCTGCCACCGATTGGTTACGACAAAATAATCCTCGCCCTTTCGTCTGCAGCTCAGGTCCAACACCAATCGGTCAGGTCCAACCCGCTTTGATAAACGGGAGAGTCGCCCCTCATCGATTTTTCCATCGTGAAAAACCCAGGAGGTCACGATAATGGCGGATGCGCCGGCATCGAGCCACCCTTCTGCATTATCCAGGGCTATGCCGCCTCCGACCTGCATGCCCAGGGGCCAGGCCGCCAGAGCTGCTTCGGCGGCCTGCTGATTGCCACGCCCCAACTGGATGATGTGTCCTCCGGTCAGTTGGTCCTGCCGGTAGAGCCGGGCGTACCACTCGGCTGGTTTTTCCGCTTCAAAATTGGTCTCCAACCGGCGCGCGTCCTCATCATCGAGGGTACCACCGACAATTTGTTTCACCTTTCCCTGGTGCAGATCGATGCAAGGGCGAAATCGCATAGCAGCAGCTTCCGAAATTAGGAAATAAGTTAAATTACATGGAGTTAAAATCCAGCATGAATCACTGTTCATCATCATGCTATGTTATGCGTCCGGCTGCAAGAAGATTTATCACCAAAGTCTGAGAAATTTCCATCTAATGAGGCATTGCATCCCGTCTTGGTATGGTTGTATAAATTCTCTAAGCTACGCGCTCATCTGATGCCAACGCCCCACATCTTCCTGCGGCTGAGAAAAGCGCTAAACTTCAAGTGTCCAGCGGCCGAAAAAACATTGCAGTTTATCTATTGGCCACGGATGCCCAGCTACTGAAGGGGGAGAACCATGGATGACAGCACACCCATCGTCGACATACCCGAAGCACTGAATCGCGCAATGGGAGATGTTGATTTTTTGAAGGAAATGCTCGAGGAACTCTACCAAAGCATTCCGGATTTCACCTCACGCATCCAGCGCGCGTTGCTGTCCGGAGATGCCGAAACCCTTGGCAAAGCGGCCCATCAATTGAAAGGCGCCGCCGCAAATTTGGGCGCCAAATCCATCGCCCACGCAGCGCTGCAATTGGAGCAAATCGGCAAAAGCGGTTCACTGGAAGGCGCTCAGCAGGCATTTGATGGTCTGGAACAAACCCTTGAATCATTCGTTCGGCATTTAAAACAGATCGACTGGACCACCATCACGCCAAGCTAATCTTTGGGTGGTGCGTTGAATCCCGTGCACGCCAATCTCCCGGACTATTCATGCGGCGGCCATTGGCAATCATGGCCATATGAAATCTGCTCCCCCCCTTTGCCATCGCCGTATCAATAGCTATATTTTTTAACAGTAACTGCCGCTAAAGACTTGTTCCTTTACCCGTAATGACCAACGTGTCGTCGGTCATAAAGGAGGCCCCATGATCCATCGCGCACTGCTGACGCTAACCGTCAGCATACTGATAGCCGCTATGGGCTGCACGACGGCCTATAAAGCCCAACCCCTTCCGTTTAAAGCACCTGCCGCTTACGACAACATGGTGGAGGCCAACGGTGTCCAGGTTGGCGCCAGAGCTTTCACCGACAGGGAAGTCGCCAGCAAGGCCTTTGGTTTTGATATTCGCGGGGCCGGAATGTTACCGGTTCAGGTGGTGTTTGACAACCAGGGCAGGGAGAGCGTCGCCATCAATCCGGGGCAAACCTTTTTGGAGGATCGCCAGGGGAACTTATGGCCGGTATTAACGGATCATTTCGCCTATGCGCGCGCCACCAAATATGCCCAAACCCAGCAGATGTTTAAGGAGGGCGCGTATAAGGGGTTTTTAGGCGCAGCGGCCGGCACCATCATCGGCGCAGCCATCGGTATCGTATCCGGTGATGATGTGGCGCGAACCACAGCGGAAGGTGCCGTCATCGGCGCGGCGGCCGGTTCGGTGCTGGGTGGTGCGACCGGCTATGCTTCTGACGATGCCCGGGCGGCCGTTGTTCGGGATCTCAAAGACAAGTCGTTGGAAAACCAGGCCATTGACCCAGGTCACCTGGCCCACGGCATCATCTTCTTCCCCGGCGAGGCGGAATCCGCTAAACAATTGCGTCTTCAAATCAGAGAGAGCAAAAGCGGAAAGGCTCAAACGCTGTTCCTCGACTTCCCCCATTAAAAGGGTAGTTGAGAGCCGTTGAGCCGGGTCTGAGGGCAGCGGTAGGATCCGGTAGTCGCCATCTCCGCTTGCCCGCTATTCGGTCTGCGCAATCAAATCGATAACCGTGTCCAGCAGGGGCGGCGTCAGCTTACGCCATTTGGGATGCATGGCCTTGTCGTCGTGCCACTCAAAATCCACCGCATCGAATTGGGCAGGGATGAGGTG
>JARRKU010000184.1:0-4889 GCA_037387725.1 Desulfobacteraceae bacterium | reverse complement strand
CAATTTTACCCCCTAAATTGGCTGTTTAAGGATTCAAACGGAAACTTCTCCTTCTGATATTGTCATAATGTCCATTTTCAGATGGGAAGATCGGGGTCACACCTTGATTGGCGCATTAAAACGGTTGATATCAAAAAAGAGGGACGGGCATCTGTTGTTCATGGCAAGGCGATGGAGATATAAAGAGCAATAAGTGCGCCAATCAAGTCGTTACCCCATTGACCGGGAACCCTCTGCATTCCTGTGCCTGGCAAAGGGCTTCTATTCTGAGGGATTCACCTCTTCCATGGCCAGATCCTGGTACGCGTGAAACAAACGGGTGCAAAACGCGTCAACGGCGGCAGGCCTCCATGGTCGCTGTATCCTTCTCCAACAGGCTTGGATGCGCCACGAGCGACTCGATCTGTGACGCCAGTTCCTGAACCAGCCCGGATTCGGCGCCGGCCATCAGGTTGCGGACAAATTCCGCGGGCCGATACCACGATTTCACCTTCTGCAAATCCCGGTGAATCTGGCTGAGCAGCACGTTGTGGGGCCCTTCCCAGAGTTCATTTACCGCGGCATCCCGATAGAGCCGCGGCAAACTTGAGAAATCTTCCATAACACCGTGTCCGCCGAAGATCGACATGGCCATGCGCAATTGATCCACCGCATCCCGGGAGACGACAATTTTCTGCAGCATCACCAGTTGCCGGACATCGAATCGTTTGCGCTGCGATTCGAGGGGCTCGCTTGGATCTAGGGCCACTTTGACCTTTCCGTCCAGTTGCGAGAATTTCCGGTAGATCTTGAAGGCGCCGCAGGTCGATCTTTTGGCGTTTCGGTCCAGGTCGGCGATCTGGCCGGCCACCATGGGAAATTGATGAAGCTTCCGGCCGAAGGCCGTCCTGAATTCGCTGTACTTCTTGGCCTCGCGGGCCGCCCGCGTCATACTCGCCGCACCTGAAAGGCCCACCGTCAAACGCGAATGGGTCAGAACGACCCCCACCACATTGGCCAGTCCGCGTTCCAACGGCCCGACCGGGTAGGCCACCGATCCGTCGAAAGTGATTTCCCCGGTGGTCAGTTCGCAGGTTCCCATTTTCCATTTGATCCGATCGATGCGAAACCCGTTGCGCCTCTCCTTGGCCTTGTCGCCTGGCAGCCAGGAGGGGACCACAAAAACAGCGATGGTTTCGGAGCCGGCGGGCTTTGCGGTCACCACTGCATAGTCGGCATGGGTTGCGGAGCAAAAAAACTTGGTACCGTACAACTTCCAGACATCATCTTCCCGGACGGCCTCCAATACATTGGAGGGGATATCCGATCCCCCCTGGATCTCGGAAAGGTACTGGGCGCCGATGGCGAAGTCCCCCTCCCGGCCCTCTTTGCAATGCTCCAGAATCCGTCGGGTTTCAGGGCTGTCTGCGAACGCATCCAGGAGCGCCGCCAGACCTTCGGTACAAACCAATGGGCAGGCGATACAGGCCTCCCCGTTCTGGTAGATCAAAAAAAGTTTGATCAGGCGCAGCCACGCATCGGTCCGGTCTGCAAACAAGGCTTCGGCAAAAACCGCCTTTTCCATGGCAAGGGTCTCCATGGGCCGGACGATGCGGTCGATCCGACGGTGATGGCCGTCATAATGCAGTACATAGGGACGATTCTCCGGCCTTGCGGCCTGATCGGCCAAATCCCGCCAGCGAAAGGAGGCTTTAAGGGAGAGTTGGCGGGCCGCTGCGTCGACCTGTTGCCAACGGTCTCCGGTAAAGTGCCGGACGACGTTTTGAAGGAATGGATCGTCGGCATAATAATCGACGCTGTTGCGCCACTCCAGGAATTCCTCGAAGTTGTATGGATTGTCTCGGTTGGGAAGGGACATGGCATCCTCCGTGTTAACTCCAAAGTTGCATAAAAAAGATAGCAAAAGGATTGAAAATCGTTGGGAGCCAAGAGTTGCACTGTATTATAGCACCATACAAGGAACAAACGAACGGTGAACTTGAGGATTGGGCCTATTATAGACTATCTATTATAGCCTGGAAATGGGATAAAGCCATTGAACAGTCTCTTATTGAGTCCAATAATCGACGGGTGGCCGTTGTGAACATGTGTAATCTTTGTGCTTGGAGCTTTGAATGAAACTTCGTGACCACACCGCCTTTCGACTCGGCGCATGGGTCGGCATTTTCATGCTCTTCGGATGTGCGGCCGAACCGTTGATGCGGGAAGAGCCGCCGGTCCGGGAAAATCCCCCATGGCAATTGATGTCGAGCGGTGCGCATGAGACCGCCGACGGCAGGACTTTCTACGGCATCGGCCAAGCCCAGGGTTCGCACAGTGAGATCTTGCTGCGGGCCACGGCCATCAACCGTGCCCGCGAGGCACTGGCCAAGGTGCTGGAACGCTATGCGGCTGAACTGCTCCAGGCGGCACAGACCCTTCCGGCACTCTCCGTGGAAGAGGGGGAACAATTGACCGGCGGTCTGGTGCGCGATGCCATGGCGCTTTCGGTGATCAGCGCGCAATCGTACGATCCGGGCAGGGGGCGGCTCTACACCCTATGCCGCCTGGATTTGAGCCGCTTCAAACAGGTGCTGGCGGCCCGGACGACCCTCCCTGCCGACCTGCGGGCCGCCATGGCGAGGGAGGCGGAATGGGTACATGCGATGATGGTAAAATCCGATCAATGAAGCCGCCGGAATCGCAGCGTACGGCATCCTGCGATTGCCCTGGAGTTGCGGCCGACATTCCTTGACTTGCCGGGTAAAAATCTCTATTAAACTGAAGTTTACGCAAAGGGGACAGGGTCGAGCCTCTGATGTGGTCGGCATAGATGGCCACTGCTTTTTTCTCTTTATCATTCTATAATCAAAAAGGATCCATCGCACTTCATGAAAGTCAGCATCTCCGAATTGATTCTCTCGGCTGCCCGCAAGGCGCACGAGACAGGCGCCTTGCCGTCCAATGCGTTCCCCGACGTGGAGGTGGAAGAGCCCAAGATGGACACCCATGGCGATTTTGCCACAAACTTTGCCATGTTGTCCGCCAAGGTGCAGAAGATGGCGCCGCGGCAAATCGCCCAGGCTGTCATCGATCACATGGAGGATGCCGACGGTTTGCTGGCACGGGTTGAGACCGCCGGTCCGGGTTTCATCAATTTCCATGTAAAACCAGAAGCATGGACGCCGATTGTCTCAAGGGTGCTTGAGCGGAAGAGCCGGTTTGGCGCGTCGGATATCGGCAAGGGGGAGAAGGTCCAGGTGGAATTTGTCAGCGCCAACCCCACAGGACCCCTGCATGTCGGCCATGGCCGCGGCGCCGCGGTGGGAGACAGTGTGGCCAACATTCTGGCCGTTTGTGGGTATGAGGTGCAACGCGAGTATTATATCAATGACTCGGGGCGTCAGATCCAGACCTTGGGACGCTCGGTCTACCTGCGCTGTCTCGAGTCGTTGGGCCGTAAAATCGAGTACCCCGATGAGTGCTACCAGGGCGACTATATCAGGGAATTGGCACGGCAGGTGGTGGATACCCGGGGGGAAGATTTTATCACCTCAGACGAGGACGCAGCAGTGGCGCATTGCGCCCGCTTTGCCGCCGGCGAAATCATCGCCGGGATACGGCGGGATTTGGAGGCTTTCGGCGTTCAATTCCAGGAGTGGTTCAGCGAACAGAGCCTCTACGATACCGGCCGGGTGGAAGCAGCCCTCGAGGCGTTGAAAGTCGGCGAGATGGTCTATCGCCAGGACGATGCCTGGTGGTTTAAAAGCAGCGCCTTTGGAGATGAAAAGGACCGGGTGGTGGTGCGCAAGAACGGCCAGACCACCTATTTTGCTTCCGACATCGCCTACCATCAGAACAAATACAAGCGAGGTTTTTCCCGGGTGATTGACGTCTGGGGCGCGGACCATCACGGGTACATCCCGCGCATGAAGGCGGCGGTCCAGGCCGGCGGGCAGCGACCCGATCAGTTGGAGGTGGTCCTGGTGCAATTGGTGAATCTGCTGCGGGACGGCCAGCCGGTGGCCATGTCCACCCGTGCCGGTGAATTCGAGACCCTCAAGGATGTGGTCGACGAAGTGGGAAAGGACGCTGCTCGCTTTATCTTCCTCACCCGCGATTATGAAAGCCCCCTGGATTTTGATCTTGAAGTGGCTAAACAGAAGACCAACGACAATCCGGTCTATTACGTGCAGTATGTGCATGCCCGTATCGCCAGTATCCTGCGCAAAGCCGAAGAACGGGATCAGGGGCCGGCCGCCGTTTCGGCCCAAGCCCATAAGTGCCTGATCGCCCCGGAGGAAATTCAATTGATCAAGGCCATGGGGCGGTATGGTGAGGTTCTGCAGTCCAGTGCCGAGCAGCTGGCCCCCCATCGCGTAACCTATGACTTAATGAAACTGGCCGCTTTGTTTCATACTTACTATAACAAGCACCGTGTGCTGTCCGATGATCCCGGGTTGACCCGGGCAAGGCTTGGATTGATTTCGGCTGTACAGACAGTGATTAAAAACGGTTTGGCCCTGTTGGGTGTTTCGGCGCCGGAGAAGATGTAGCGAGGATCGTTGTGTCCAAGAAAAAGCCTTCGGGCTTACAGATATCGCCAAAGGGGAAACTGGTTTGGGGTGGTCTGGTCGTTTTTATTGCCGGATGGATGTTCGTGCTGGGGATAATGGTAGGGCGCGGCATGGCTCCGGTGAATTTGGAAGTCGGCAAGCTGGAAAAGGAACTGGCCGATCTCAAAGCCAAGATGATGGACCAGGAAAAAGCCAAGGTGGAGGCACAACTTTCCGGTAAGGAGAGTCATTTGCCCGTATTGGAGTATCCCGAGGCGCTGACCTCCTCCAAAAAAGAGGAGCCGTTCAAATCCTTGACCAAACGACCGCCGGAAAAGGCCCGAAAAGTTCCTG
>JARRKU010000183.1:0-5783 GCA_037387725.1 Desulfobacteraceae bacterium | reverse complement strand
TCCAAGGCCGCCAATTGTTGTTCCATGGAAAAGCAGCGTCTGATGAAAGATATTGAAAAATGCGATTTTTGTTCCAGCAGCTGGGAGGACCATCATCGCTGCCTGAGCGCAGCAGCCAAGGAGAGCGGCCGCCGCGCGAGGTCCTGTATCGTTACATGACCATCCCCCCTGAAATTCAACCTGTATATCAAAACCCGATCACCAGCGGTCGGGTTTTGACGGCTGATCACCCGACCCGATGAACCCCAATGCACTGGGATGGGTATATTGATATCAAAACCGGGTAAGACATTCATCGGTCTGTCCTCGTTTGAGATGCTGGCCATGTTCCGGCGCGGTCTCTTTTACGCCTACCTGACCATTTACCTGCGCCATTACCTGGGGCTCTCTGTCACAACCACCACCTTGTTTGCCACATTGCCGATGGCCGTCAATATATTGTCTCAAAATCTTATTTGGGGCCGCATTTCAGACTATTTTCAACTCCGCCGCACATTGATCATATCCGGAGAGGTGTTGGCCGCATTGGGAACTGTCGGTGTCTGGTATCTTCATCGCCTGGCAGCTGCCCGCGCTTCGGCCGGCATGCTGATCATCTGCGGCCTCACGCTTGTGGAGCTTTTCTGGTCGATGTCCAATATCAGTTGGAGCGCGTTGATCTCCGACCTCTATGGGGAGGACGACCGTGGCGCAATCCAGGGACGCTTGACGAGTATGGGTGGCGTGGGGCGTATGGCAGGCATTTGGATGGGCGGCCTGCTCTACGACGGACTCGGTGAGCAGTTCCCGGGCTGGGGGTTCCATATGGGTTACCTGTTTTTTATCGCAGCCGGTGTGATGCTCATCTCGGTGGTGCCGCTTTTTCTCCTTCCCGAAGGCGGCGCCTCAGAGGTCGGAGCGGGCCCCTCCTTTGAGAACAACACCGCCGGTGACACACCAGTCCCGGCCCTAAGGAGATATTTGATCTTTCTCGCCGGTATGACCCTGATCAATTTCGGCCGCAATTCCATCGCTATCGTCTTTCCCCAATACCTCTCTTCGGCCCACGGACTTGCCTTGGACAGCCGCGTCATGGGCTATATTCTCAACACCCAATCCATCTCGGTGGTCTGTCTTGGATGGATGGTGGGGTGGCTCTGCCGTCATATCGGAAGGGAGCGTGCGCTGCTGTCCGGTACCCTCTCCGCGGTTATTGCTCTGGTGATGCTCAGCTTCAATACCTCCCTTCCGAACATCTACCTGGCCAGCTTTTTAAGAGGGATCGGCGACGTCGTTATCATGGCTGCCGCCTACGAAACGGCGTCGGTCTTCATACCGGCATCCATGCGCGCCCGCCGTTTTGCCTGGTTCAATGCCACCTTTTTCCTAAGCTGGGGATTGCCGGGGACAGTGATCATCGGTCCGCTGATCGACCTTCTCATTGCCTCGGGAATGGCGGAACCGGTCGCCTACCGACTCTCCTTTGCCACCGCTGCAGGCTTGACCTTTACAGGATTGGCCGTCCAGGGGCTGCTATTTCTGGGAAAGCGTCCAGCCGCTTATGGCACAGAATAAGTAAGCACAATCCCTTCAGTCTTTCGTCAGAATTCCGATAAGGAGAACAGAGACCATCGGTCATATTACCGCCTAAAGGAGGACGAACATGAGTGAGCTGGTCTGGAGAGATGAATACAGCATCGGCCATTTTCAGACCGATTATGAGCACAAACAACTGATATTACTTGCCAATAAAGTAATCGCCTTCTCCAACAAAGGTGAGCGGGTCGACAAGATCAAAGGGGCTGTCAAGGCGCTCAGCGACTATTCCAAAATCCATTTTCGCAATGAGGAAGCCTATATGGAGCGCATTCGGTATCCGGCCCGCGAAGAGCATAAAGCGCGTCATTTGGAATTGATCGACCGCATGAATGCCGTCATCACCCAGAACACCAAGCTGGATGATTTGGTGCACCAGCTCAAGCGCCTGATGGTGGTCTGGGTGATCGAGCACATCATTCATGAAGACAAAAAGATTGTGCTATCCACATAATCAGCGCCGACACGATCCTTTATGCTTTAAAGACCTTCATCCCCTGGGCGCTGTCCTGGACCACATAGCCTTTTGCCTGAATTTCGTCCCGCAATTGATCCGACAACGCCCACTTCTTATCCCTGCGGGCCCGGGCGCGGGCATCCACCAGGGCCTGAATCTCATCGGGAAGTTTTTGCGCCCCTCCCAATTGGCCCAAATCAAGTCCCAGAACCTGATCGAAGTCGATCACCGTCGCCAGTTTCACGCTGGGATCGAGCGCTGATTTGAGCAGTTCCTGCACCACGGCCAAGGCCTGGGGGATATTGAGATCGTTATTGACGGTTTCGAGAAATTTCCCTTTAAATCCCGAATCGATCTCGCCGGCCGGACCGGTATCGGCCAACGCGCGCACCTGATTGCGCAGATGCTGCAGGCCGTTGCGGGCGGCTTCTATCCCCTCCTCGCTGTATTCCATGGGTTTGCGATAGTGGGACTGAAAAGCGGCAAAGCGGTAGGTCAGTCAGGAAGGCGCCGTGCATCCAAAAATTGAAAAAGGGTTTGCCTGTAGCGGCTTCGGATTGGGCAATCTCATTGGTGTGATGGACGTCGATATGATCGGTGCCGCCACAGTGGATGTCGAGCATCTGCTTGAGATACTTCATGCTCATGGCCGAGCACTCGATATGCCAGCCGGGGAACCCGACGCCCCAAGGCGATTTCCACTCCATTTGCCGTTGTTCATCCGAAGGGGAAAACTTCCACAGGGCGAAGTCGGTGGCGTTTCGTTTCTCGGGATTCCTCTCCACCCGGGCGCCCTCTTCCAGGGCTTCCAGATTCTGGTGAGAGAGCTTGTTGTAGTCTGCAAATTTAGCGGTATCAAAGTAAATACCGTCACTGATTCGATAGGTGTAGCCCTTGTCTTCCAGTTTGCGGATCAGACCGATCTGTTCGCCGATGGTATCGGTGGCCTTGCACCAGAGGGTGGGATCCAGGATATTGAGATGCTTGAGATCCTTCTGGAATGCCGTTGTATAGTATTCCGCAATTTCCCATGCGCTCTTGCCTTCTCGCTGAGCCCCTTTCTCCAGCTTATCTTCTCCCATATCACGGTCACCGGTGAGGTGTCCGACGTCGGTGATATTCATCACATGCTTCACCGTATATCCATTGTAGGTCAGCACGCGTTTGAGAATGTCCTCAAATATATAAGTGCGCAGGTTGCCGATGTGGGCATAGTTGTATACGGTGGGGCCGCAGGTATAGAGTCCCACGTTGGGCGGCTGGATCGGTTTGAACACCTCTTTGGACCGCGTCAGGGTGTTGTAGAGTTTAAGTTCCATTAATACGCATTCTTCCCTTGGCGTTTGGGTTAAGGGTTTGCTCCAAAGTTGAAAAACAGAGGCGCTTCAGGGTACATCGCCGGGGCTTCCGCCGTAGCGATCTATTGCAAGTCCCGCCTTGGCGGGACAACGCCGGATCTGGAACTCTCCGGCTTTTTCAACATTCGGGGTTGCCTGAGGTTATGCCCTGTCCCGGGACGGATGTCAATCAAATCAACAACCTGCGTCTGGACGTGATTGGTTTTTGCGTTATATTCAATGCACCACGCAACCCTTCATAATTATGGGAGGAAGCCCATGAAAGCGTTTTTCGTACACGACGGGGGGACAAATAGAGATCTGATGGTGGTACCGGAAACCAATTGTCTCGTGACGGTAGACCGCAAGGTGATGGAGGAGTTCATCGCTGTGGCACCTGATTTTTCAATGTTTTCAGGCGAGCCTCTCGATCATCAGGCGCCGGAAAGTATCGGCGTAGTTGTGGCGACCCGCAAAGCCGATATGGATGTCTGCATCATCGAAGAAGCGCTATGGCAGCAGCGGATGGCATTTTATCTAGACGGATCGGGATAGCACACAGCGTATCGGATCAGCAGGGTGTCTGCTTCCAGCTTCTCCGTATGGATCAGCTTCAGATCATGGTCCAGTTCCTCTGCGAACAGAGAAACTCCCTGACCGAACAATCGGGGGGATATCGTGATGAGGAGCTCGTCCACCAGCCGGGATTTGATAAACAGGGTGTTGATCACACCTCCGCCAGCCAGGATCGCCTCCTGATAGCCTTCGTTGATCAGATACGCCATCAGCCGCTCCGGAGAGTCGGAATGGAACTTGAGCCCCTCGGACCGCGTATATCGTTCCGGATGGCGCGTCATGATGACATTGAGCCGTCCGGGCAGGGGCCGGCCGATGGTATCGTATGTCTTGGACCCAAAAATCACAACGCCGGCCTGCTGGGTTAACCGCTTGAAGAGTTGTTTGTCAGTCGAACAGGTCCAGTCGGGGAAATGGGCATCATCCCGGGCGATCATTCCGTCTGCTGTCATGGCCATCATCAGGGTCAGCTTCATTGGTTGCCTCTGCCTCCGTTACTGTAAACTCGGGCCAATATCCTAAGTGGACCGACAGCCGTTGTCAATGCGCCATTGACTGCCGATCTGGATAAGCCCTATTTCCTGCCTGCCATTTTTTCACCTTAACTTTTGCCGCCATGGTTCCGATAATAAAACAGGTCGCTTTGATACCAGACGCCCTGCAGGCGCATTGGCAAGGTTCGACCGATGAACCTCAGAGGACAACATATGAATATCGCATGCAAAAGTTGTAACAGCGCTTACGATCTGCCTGATAATCGACTGCCCATGGGCAAAGTGGTCTCTTTTCCGTGCCCTGCGTGTAAAAGCAAGGTGACTTTGGACTTAAGGGAGCCAGCGTCCGAACCGGAGTCGCCGGATGCCACCACTGAATCGGTCCCCGATAGCACTGATAAAGTGGTTTTCAAACCACTGGATGAAAGCAGCGAATCTGCGCTGGAAACCGATGATCTGAAAAAGAAGATTCTCAAACGCATCAAAGACCTTCCGCCAATGCCCAAGGTGTTGTTCAAGGCGCGTCAGGTTATGGATGATCCCAAATCCGGATTCAAGGAAATCGCCAAGATCATCGAAACCGATCAAGCCATTGCCGCCAAAGTGCTGAAGGTGGCCAATTCTGCTTACTACGGATTGAGCGGAATGGTGAACTCCATCCATCAGGCCACCGTGGTACTGGGATACGAAACCCTGGAGCAGGTCATCACCATGGTCTCATCCTCCAGCCTGCTCGGAAAACAACTCAAAGGGTATTCCCTCAACGCGGGCGTCTTGTGGCGCCATAGTCTGGCAGTGGCTTTGGCCTCCCGAATTATCGCTAAAAAAAGGGCTCCCAGCCTGGAGGGCGATGCCTTCTCCGTCGGATTGATCCACGACGCAGGGAAATTGGCCCTTGATGGCAATCTGCAACAAAAAAAGAAAGAGGTCCGTGACTTTCTGGAGAATAAGCAGATGAGTTTCCTAAAAGCGGAACGCCATATTCTGGGTTTCGACCACACTGAGATCGCCCACGATTTGTGTCAAAAATGGAAACTGCCCGAAGATCATGCCGAGGCAATGCGGTTCCATCATTCGCCGGAAGAATCGAATAACAATCAATTGGCGCATATCGTCCATGTGGCCGATTACATCGCCAAACAAGCTGAATACGGTACAGGTCCGGCCTTTGACTGCGAACCCCTCTATCCATCGAGTCTGGAAGAACTGCAGCTCAAACCGCAGCAGGTGGAAGAAATAACCGAAGAAATGATTGATGCAGTTGAAAAGATTACGGAAAGTCTTAAGTAATCAATATTATATCATTTAATCACATCTCGCCTCCGGTCATCCTCTGGAGGCGTC
>JARRKU010000182.1:0-8324 GCA_037387725.1 Desulfobacteraceae bacterium | reverse complement strand
CCATGAAGACCGTATTTTTAAAACTCACGGCGCTGCGCGGCACCTGGAAGGCATTTTCCAATTTTCGGCCCGGTATCTCCACCTCGCAGAACATGCCCTCCACGAGGGGCAATCCCTCGTCCCCGGAAAGGGCGTCCTGGGATGCCACCCGCACCGCAACGGTAACGGTACGGGTCTTTTGATCGAAGGTCACCACCCGGTGCAGTGTCCCGTGCCAGACATGTCCCTGTTTGTCTTCGGTCCATCGAATCTTCCAGGGGACGGCCTCGGGCTGGCCGAACCAGGCGCCGGTGGTCGACGGCCCGGCGGCTTTAAATTGGAGCCATCGGCGCACATCGCGGCTGTCCAACGGCACTTGAATCTCCAGGAGCGTATCGTCGGCCATGGTGACCAGGCTCTGGCCGGGGGCCACGTACTGTCCTATCTCCACGGCCGCCTGGGTGAGTCGTCCCGAAAAGGGGGCCGGCACCCGGCAGCGGTCCAGATCGGCCTGGGCCATTTGAAGCCGGGCCTCGGCGCCGGCCAGGCTGCTCCGGATCTCTTTGATCCGCATGGGATAGACCGCAACGGACTGGGCCATCTGATCGGAGAGATCCAATGCGGCGTTGTAGGCCTGCTCGGCACGGTCCACCCCGGAGCGGGTACCGACGCTGTGGTGCATAAACAGGTCGTCGAGGCGATCGAATTCCGCCTTGGCCAGGTCGCGGCTTCGTTGGAGGGTCTGCAGGCGTTCCTTGTCGATGGCGTACTGCTTGCGCATCCGCCGCAGGGAAGAGGACCACTGGGCCACCTCGGCCTTGGACTGGGCGACCGCCGCAGCATAGGTGCGCGGGTCGATCTCGAAAAGCAAGTCACCCGCCGGGATCACCTCCCCCACTTCCAGGCGCGGATGGACGGATTGCACCTGGCCGGCCACTTGCGCCGAGATGCGAACCGAATTGAGGGCGCGCACCTGTCCATACCCCGTGATATGGACGGGCGTCGTTTGCGCGGCCACCGCGATCACCTCCACCTTGAGGGCCAGCTCGCCGGTCTCCACCTCCGCAGGCGGTTTCTTGAGGCTGGCCAAGGCCAGAAATCCCCCGACACCCGATAGCAGGATGACAAGGCACAGAATTATGCGCTGCCGGATCTCATGCCGTTTCTGCGCATGTTTTTCGTTCCGATGGTCAGACATGCCGGCACCCGGCCTTGAGGATTGTGGGGAAAGCCTTCATCTTGACCCCAAATTTACGTAAAAAAAGTGACCCAGTTCAGCCGGCCTGCCGGCAGGTGCGATATCAGGCGCTATTCGGAGCGGAGCGATGCCGGTGACGGGAAAATTCGCTGCCCCGGTTCATCGGAGAGAACAGATGTCACATGGGTGAGAACATCACACCATTTCTGGGCGGTTTCGAAACCGATTTTTTCGACCAGATCCACGAAAAATTGAAGGATATTGGCGATAATCTCCTCGACGATTTTTTCGGCCTCGGGCGATACCCGCACCACCACCTTGCGTCGGTCCGTGGTACTGTGTTCCCGACATAGAATCCCTTTTTCAACCAAACGGTCCACCAGGACCGATGCCGACGGCGGGGATACGCTCAACTGATCGGCCAGCTCGCTCATGGTCATCTCACCGCAATCCCAAAGGATCTTGATCGCATTGAGCTGGGTGATGGAGAGGTCGTTCAATTGGCCGTTTTTGTTGCAGGCAAAATAGGCGCTCTGAATCCTGACAATGCGGTCGTGGATGATCCTGCCGGTATTGCAGATGTACTGGGCCGTTTCGATGGTGGCGTCTTTGTTCACAAATTTAGTCTGATAAGTTTTAAGGAATTAAAATTTAAAATGAAAATATTTAATGCGCCTAAGCATTTCTCAATAGGACGCATCGACCCGCCTTGTCAAGCCTGAAAAGGATGATTTTCAGGGCATTGGCATTTATATCATCGTGATCTATTCGAAATCGAAATCGAAAAGGTATGGGACCTCGATTTCGATGGCGATTTCGATAGAACCATTTACTTGCGATCGACCTGGAATGATTTTTTCGTGTTGAAGTAACTTTTCCCACATCGTAATAATCGGCCGATGAACCTTCTTGGACTGACCTATCCCCAATTGATCTCGCTTTTCCGCCAAAGGTACGGCCGCGGCGAGTTCCATGCCGCCGCGCTCTATCGCGCCTTTTACGGGTCGGCCGGCCGGGACCCGACCGATACCGACGCTTTTTCCAATTCAACCGCTCTGCGGCGGCGCATTCAATCGGATCTGGAGCTCTCCCGCCCCGCGGTGGTGGACCGGACTTGCCGGGACGGGGTCACCAAACTGGTATTCGGGCTCCTGGACGGCTGCACCATCGAGACGGTGATCCTTCCCATGGCCACCCATGCCACGCTGTGCGTCTCCAGCCAGGCGGGATGCCGCATGGGATGCCGGTTTTGCCAGACCGGCCGATCGGGTTGGATGCGAGATCTGAGCCCCGCAGAGATCGTCGCCCAAGTCTACGCCGTCAAGGTCGCCATGGGCATCGATGTGCGCAATGTGGTTTTCATGGGGATGGGCGAACCGCTGGACAATCTCGATGCGGTCGTCCAGGCCATCCGGGTGCTGGAGGACCAGCGCGGCCTCGATATCGCCAAACGCCGGATCACGGTTTCGACCGTCGGGCTGCCCCATGGCATCGAAGCGCTGGCCGCGTTGAACTGGCCCCAACTCAAGTTGGCCCTGTCGCTCAACGCCCCCAATGACCCATTGCGCTCTGACCTGATGCCCATCAACCGCCGCTATCCACTGGCGGAGTTGAAGCGGGCGCTGGCGGGCTATCCACTGGCCCGCGGCAATGCCATCTTCATGGAATATGTCTTGATCAAGGATCTCAACGACCAACCGGAGCACGCCCGCCAGCTGCGGGAATTCATCGGGGACCTGCCGGTGAAGCTCAACCTGATCCCCTACAATCCGGCGCCGGGCGCTGCTTTCAAGGCCCCCGCGGCCCACGATGTGGAGCGGTTTCATCGCGCATTGATCGAGCAAGCGATCTTTGTCCGGATAAGGCGCTCCAAAGGCGAGGGGATCATGGCCGCATGCGGCCAGTTGGGGGGATCCAAAGGCATCGCCGGCCACCGCGCCGGGCAACAGTCCTCCAAAATCCTATCCATAAAGTAGAGATATCTTTCGCGGCGCCGGTGGCCAGGAGCGCCTGGGCGCAGATGGCCGGCCAGAGGGCCGCCACGCCCACGCCCCGGATGGCGATGCCGTGCAGGATCTGCAGGAACCAGCGCATGGGATTCATAATGGAACGGGACATGGAAGAGTTCAAAAAGATATTGAACCTGGATCAACAACAAAAACTGGAAGAGCTACGCCGTGAATTTGAAGAACGAAGGAGGAGACGACACAAAGAATGAACGTAAGGCAGTGGCGCCAAAATATCTTTAAAGATTACAACATCCTTCTCGCCAAGGACAACAAATTGAATCCCAGCTTTAAAATAAAATAGTATGTGCCATAATACAACGAGCTAAGCCGCCGAGGCACGAGCTCGGGTCCAATGCATGGGTTGTCCGGTATTGCTCTGTCCGGATAGACCGGTCCGCCACCGTTCTACGGAATTTGTCCGACCCAAACGCCTGGTACACCGCCTCCCCTATTTCACTCCGCCATGGCTACGCAGCAACTCGGCTACGTCTTTAAACTTATACTTGGTCGATAGGCCTCATCGGGGCGCTGCGCAGGCTCAGTTGCCTCTTGCCAACCACATCAAGGCTCTTTATAATCCCCGGTTAATCCAACCGTGTCGATTTTAAGAGGGATGATGAATAAAATGCCATTCGCTATATGGCCTATTCGATTGCAGAAGACTTAATTCAAACGATTGCACTTGCTGACAGAGCCAAAATGCTAGAAGAAATGGCCGTTGAGGTACAGCAAAAGGAGATCGATGCTCATAAAGAATCTTAGAAGCTATCTCTGGGATTTTCTCATCCCGACCAAAATTAGAAGCGATATCAGCCTCGAGGAAGAGCACCGTCGCCTGCTTTTCATTTTGGTATACTCGCTGGGTATACTTGTCTTGCTGCCCTTTGGGATTTACCATTTGATGAGGGGTGAATATCTTGAGGGTATCATCGATATCGTGGCAAGTTCGGTGGGCATGATCTGTATTTTCCTTGTACGATCCAAAAAAGAAGGAGTATTCTTCTATCGTTTCGGGACTATCTCAATGCTGATAATGTTCGCTTATTTCGGGACTGTTATGGATAATGACTTTCGCATCCTCTGGCTTTATCCCTTTCCCCTCGCGGCCGTCTTCCTATTGGGGGCCAGAGAGGGAATCATCTATACCCTTATACTCATCGGTATCTGGATCATTTGCTTTCAACTTCCTCCGGATCTGGTGGGAGCGGCATCCTATACCAGGACTCTGAAACTGCGATTCTTATTGTCTTTTACGCTCGTCTTGATCTGGATATATTTTTTTAGCTATGTACGTTCAAGATATCGTGCTGGTATGGAGGAACGTACCCAGCAACTTGAAAAAGCAAAAGACCAGGCAGAACGCGCAAATCAGGCAAAAAGCGAGTTCCTTTCGAACATGAGCCATGAGCTTCGTACCCCCCTGAATGCCATTCTCGGATTCTCCGATCTGATGATGCGTGACCCTGGAATTTCCCGTGAACAACTGAGCAATCTCGAAACTATTGGCAGAAGCGGAGAGCACTTGCTATCTCTGATCAACGATGTGCTGGAGTTTTCAAAAATCGAAGCTGGCCGCATCGTATTGCACACGGAGGACTTCGACCTGCACAACCTGCTTCTCGGCCTCGAAGAAATGTTTCGCATGAGAGCCAAGGAAAACGGTCTTTCCCTGGATTTCGAGGTGGGCACAAATGTTCCGCAATATATACGGACTGACCAAAGCAAACTCCGGCAAATTTACCGAAGCCGGTGGAATAATTCTTTCTGTAAAAAAGAAAGATCCTATCATGCAAGGCCAGGCCGGTGGGCATCTGTTACATTTCGAGGTTGTTGACACTGGTGTGGGTGTTTCCCATGTGGAGCAGAAAAAGATATTCGATTCCTTTTTTCAAAGCAGGAATGCTCGTTCAACCCAAAAGGGAACCGGTTTGGGACTTCCTATCAGCCGGAAGTTTGTCAAATTGTTAGGCGGAACGATAGAGGTAAGCAGTGTAGTTGGCAAAGGAACGCGATTCACTTTTGATATTCCTGTGGAATTTGCAGATAGCGGTGATATAGATTCACCCAGGCTTAGATCCAGAGTCAAATGTCTTGCGCCCGGCCAGCCGGTCTTTCGTCTGCTGGTCGCTGAGGATAATGAAAACAACCGCAATCTGCTGGTCAGACTTTTACATGCAGTGGGATTTGAGGTCAAAGAGGCTGTCAATGGCATCGAAGCCATCGAAATATGGGAGAAATGGCAACCCCATCTTATCTGGATGGACATGCGCATGCCGGTCATGGATGGTTATGAAGCCATTACCGCCATAAGATCCAAAATTCGAAATTCTAGTTTTGAAATTGAAACAAAAATCATTGCCTTGACTGCCAACGCCTTCAAAGAGGATCGGTTGAAGGTACTAGAAAATGGTGGCGATGATTTTGTTCGCAAGCCCTTCAAAGAAGATGAGATTTTTAAGATGATCCGTAATCATCTCGGTGTGAGCTATGTTTATGAGAAAGTGGAGGATGGTAATTTCTCCCAAAACTTTAATATGAAGATGACCGATAGCCTTCTGGCTTTAGCAATTCAGGAATTGCCAGAAAACCTGATCAATAGACTAAATGTGGCCACAGAATTAAGCAATGCGGGTATGATAGACAATGTAATTGACGACATTCGAAATGAGAACATCCATGTGGCCGATGCTCTGTCCGGTCTATCCGGTAAATATGCCTATGATGAAATACTCCACCTTGTTCAAGAGGCCAAAAAGGAAGGCTCCAGCAAACGGGACAAATGAGAGAGGGCGGGCTTATGCCTAAAAATGACAACACAATTTTGGTAGTTGATGATAATCCTGAGAATCTTAAACTTCTTCACGAACTCCTTGCAGAGCAGAATTTTAATGTTCGAATTGCGTCAAACGGTTCGCGTGCTCTATCTACCATAAGCATGGAAGCTCCGGACCTTATATTGCTCGATATCATGATGCCGGAAATGGATGGCTTTGAGGTGTGCAGACAATTGAAAGAGAATGACGAGACCGCCAAGATCCCGATTATATTCATCAGCGCTCGTTATGAAACCATCGATAAGGTAAAAGCGTTCTCCATAGGTGGAGTAGACTATATAACCAAACCATTCGAGGCAGAAGAAGTTCTCGCCCGGGTAAAAACACATTTGACGTTACGCTTTCTACAACTTCAACTGGAGACGGAGAAATATGAGTTGCAGAAAGCACTTGATGAAATCAAAACCCTGAGAGGGATCATCCCTATTTGCGCAAATTGTAAAAAGATTCGTGATGATAAAGGTTATTGGAGTCAGGTGGAAACCTACATATCCGAGCAGAATTTTAGCTGACTGAGATTACTGTTTCCCGAAATTTTCATAGTTTGGGACGCTTCGTGAAGATAGGAACTTGCTTTTTACGCGGCCAAGTAAGCCAAGCCGACGCTTGTGTGTCAATGCAGATATGAATACAGCATATTGGGGGGCATCCAGCTAATGAAATAGCCGTTGTTGGTTCCATAGTTACCCGACACGGCAAAGCAACAGCCAACTATGGTAAAGGGCCGAAAATAGCCGAATTTTGGCGCACCGGTACTGTATGGCTCCAATCAAAATGAAGCCATTAAACAGTCCCTTATTGGGTCCAATAATCGATAGGTGGCAGTTGTGAGTATGTGTAATCGTAGGTGAGTTCAGTTTCAATGGTGGGGGTATGCGTATCATCGAGTTGTGGCGGGTCGTGGTTTCTTGTATCCCACAATCCTAAATGCACCAATATTTTCTTAATCAGGGCATCATCCTCAATAAATGCGATCACCTTCATAGTCCCCTGGCACTTGGGGCACAAGAGCGGGTCAATTTGATAAATTTTCTGGATCAGCCGAGCCCAGTTTCTACGAAAAGCGGCACAGGACACGGCCGACTCGGCCAGGGCCGGCACCTGGTCCTCGATACCGGCCTTTTTACGCATACCGCGTGATTTGTTTGAATAGTAACCATAATAGCGCACCATCTGCTCGCCCCTGTTGGGAATATGGGTGACCAGTTGGGCCAACCAATCAAGCGCCTCAAAGGTTTTGGATGTGCGGCCATCCTTGGATCTGTAAATTACCTTAGCCTGTCCATCCAATGCGTATTTTGCCGGCAGGTAAGTCATGCGCTCGGCGGAAAAACAGGCACGGATGATGTAGCGCGCCAGATCCTCAAGGCCTTGGTCGTTATTGGGCCAGATGGTGGGCCCGCAATAGACATTAAAGCCACTGTGGCGCCAGGAGAGCATATTTTCAATGGCCGCATCGTTTATTTTGCCCTCGGCTTTGAGCATCTTGAGCACCTCATATTGAAACAGTTCCTCCAAATCTTTGGCTACTGGCTCTGGGCTTTTGGTGAATGTGCCGCCGGTTGAGAAACAACCGTCGGTGGCGATCAAGTGAAGATGCGGATTAAATTGCTGAAAATCGCCAAAGGTGTGAACAGCAACGGCGGCGCCTGGTACAGCGTCATCGAAAGAGACCGCCTGCTTTAGATATGCGCTCAACACTTTCCAGGTGCAGCGGCTCAGTTTGGCCAGCAGCTTGCGGTCGTACATAAAATAGATCCGCACACGCTTGGGCAGGCTAAAGACCCATTGGCGGTGGGGGACCTGCTTGAGCACCTGGCTGCAGAGCCATTCGCCAAATTCCACCACCCGCTTTTGGTGGCACGAGGGGCAAAAGTGACGGCGCTTGCACGAATAGGCCAGCAGATATTCGTGACCGCACTCTTGACAGCGCACCCGCGCAAAACCAAAATGCAGATCGCCGCACTCCAGGTAGCGATAGATCACATCGGTGACATAGGCCCGCCAGAAACCGTAGCGCGATGCATAGCGGTCCTGCCAGAACATCTGCAGTTGTTCAAAGTGATCCTGTACGCAGCGAAAATAGCCGCTGGCCTGGGGATTTCTTGGCCGGTAGATACCGACATCAAAATGTTGAGGGGCTAAATTTAGCATGGTTGCTGATCATTGTTGGGTGATAGCAACGATAGCGACCAGCTGTGGCATGAAGTAAAGCTAAATGTAAATCTTTAAATGCATTCCATGCATTACATTATGTGTTTTCCGATGGGGGCGATAATCGGTCGTTTCGAGGGATGGCTGGCG
>JARRKU010000181.1:0-3324 GCA_037387725.1 Desulfobacteraceae bacterium | reverse complement strand
ACCTCGAAGGCGAGAGCCTGACCGACGACGAGATCAAGAACGCCCTGCGCAAGGGCATCATCGAGCGGACCTTCGTGCCGGTGCTCTGCGCATCGGCCACCGAAAACATCGGCGTCGATCTGCTGATGGACTTCGTGGTCGGTTGCCTGCCCTCTCCCCAGGAGCGCCCCAGCTATACCGCCGTCAATGCGGCCGACGACAGCGCGGTGGAAAAGGCGGCCGACGCGGACGCCCCTTTTTCGGGTTTCGTCTTCAAGACCGTGGCCGATCCCTACGCCGGCCGCCTGTCCATCTTCCGGGTGGTCAGCGGCAAGCTGGGCTCGGACGGCACCTTCTACAACACGGCCAAACAGACCAAGGAGCGCTTCAACCAGCTGCTGACCATCACCGGCAAGGAGCAAAAGCCGGCCAGCGAAGCCGTACCGGGTTCCATCGTGGCCGTGGCCAAGCTCAAGGAGACCACCACCGGAGACACCCTCTGCGACGACAGTGCCAAGGTGACCTATAAACTGCCCGCTCCCCTGCCCACCTTGATTACCTTTGCCATCGAGGCCAAATCCAAGGGCGACGAAGATAAGATCTACTCCTCTCTCACCCGGCTCTTGGAGGAAGATCAGGGGCTCAAGGTGGACCGCAACGCCGAGACCAAGGAGATCCTGCTCTCCGGCGCCGGTCAGGTACATATTGAAAGCGCCCTGGAAAAGATCAAGCGTAAATTCAACGTGGAAGTCTTGTTGAAAACGCCCAAGGTGCCCTATCGCGAAACCATCAAGAAAAAGGTGCGTGTGCAGGGTAAACACAAGAAACAGACCGGTGGTCACGGTCAGTTCGGTGACTGCTGGGTCCAGTTCGAACCCCTGCCCCGGGGCAAAGGATTTGAATTCGTGGACGCCATTGTTGGCGGCGCCATACCCAAGACATATATTCCGGCTGTTGAAAAGGGCATCATCGAAGCGTCCGCCAAAGGCGTGCTGGCCGGTTTCCCATGTGTGGATTTCAAGGCGTCTTTGGACGACGGCTCCTTCCACGCCGTGGACAGCTCTGAGATGGCCTTCAAAATCGCCGGCTCCCTCGCCTACCGCAAGGCCGCCCAGGAGGCCAAACCGGTGCTGCTGGAACCCATCATGAAGATGCAAGTGACCACCCCGGACGAATTCATGGGCGACATAATGGGTGACCTTAATGGACGACGCGGACGCGTGCTGGGCATGGATGCCGAGGGCAAATACCAGGTGATCAACGCCGAAGTGCCCATGTCCGAAGTCCTCACCTACGCTCCGGACCTCAGGTCCATGACCGGCGGCCGGGGCATCTTCAGCATGGAATTTTTGCGCTACGATGAAGTGCCGGCCCAAATGGCCGAAAAAGTGATCGAAACCATCAAAGCCGAAGAGGTGGAATAGCCACACCCCTCTGACGGTAAAAATAGAATATCAAAGGCCGATTCACTCGCAAATGCGGTGGGTCGGCCTTTTTTGTTGCGTCTTCTAAGAAACTGCAAAATCAGTGAAATTTCGCTGATTAGTTTCAAGCAATCTGCTGTTAAGCGTCATAATATAACTATAAGAGCCGTAATATAGCTATAAGAATAGATGAGGAGGGCGTTGCCCTCCTCATTTTTTAACAGCTTATGCGATACGTTTTCGGCAGGTGGTCAATCTGACATCAATTCGGCCGACATCAGATCCGGCCGCCCATAGATCCCGGCGGGCTATTGCGATCGGAAGTCCAAGAAGGGCTATTTTTTGACGGGCCGCTGTAACCAACTTTTTTTCTCCGTATATCTTTCTGACGCTCCACTTCGCCTTCAAACACCCGGTTGCGGCATTCGCCCACGCATTTACCCGACGTATCTCTTGATGGCATTTTTTTCATGGATCGGTCCTCCAATTAAAGTCTATTTCGCTCTTTACTTTAAAAAATAGGGTAATGACTTGGCAGGGAATGTCAAGAAACCGACGATGAAGCTGCAAAAGTCGGGGAGCTTCTTGGAACCGCAGAAAATCGAACAAGGAATGTCGAATGTCGAGGTATGGAATCGCTGCGCTCTGCCTATATTATGCTAAGATGGCAAAATACCTTGCTTCGACATTCTGCGGTTCCGTGTTCGATATTCGAAATTCCATTGCTGCGTCTGCGCTAGTTGGCGTAGCCGATACAATGGCGTCCTCCGGTTTTTGCTAGCAGCAGCCGCCGTCGGTGCAGATCTCATCTGATGAAGCGGGTGGAGAACAATCAAACAAGCCGAAATGGACGGATCGGTCTCCTTCGACTTTGAAATGTTTCGCCAACCGGGTTTCCGAAAGCATGGCGGCTGTATTTCCGCATACGAGCATGGCACGGCCTTTTTCGAGGCTGTGGTGATCATCGAGGTTAAAACAATGAGGTTCTTCCGGAATGGTTCCGAGGTAGGTCGCATGTTGGCCGAAGTCCTCACATCGGTCCTCGAGCGCGGCCAGCTTGAACGCCCTCACCGTTAGGGAGTGGAGGCGCGTCATACCGATCTTGCGCTTCACTTCCGGGTCATGGATCAGGATTTCGCGTGAGGAAACGGTCCGGACATCCGGGCAGCCCGCAACCGCCATGGCACGACGGAAGTCCTCCGTATAAAACGCACCCGCGATGCATTCGCCGATCAGCACCGGATCGTCTTTCAGCCCCTCCGGAATGCGGCGTGATGTGAATACATCGGAAAAATAGACCTCCCCACCGGGCTTGAGCACACGGAAAATCTCATTGAGCAGCCTGCCTTTGTCAAATGATAGATTGACCACGCAATTGGAAACCACCACATCCACCGATTCATCGGCGATTCCCAGGGTGCCGAGTTCTTCGATGTAACCCTTCTTGAATTCCACATTGGACTTTTCATAACCGAATTTAGTCGCCATGGCGCTCCGATGCCGTTGGGCGACCTCGAGTTGCTCATCCGTCATGTCCACACCGATGACCCGTCCCTCCGGCCCGACCAGCTTTGAAAGAATGAAGGCGTCGCGCCCCGTTCCGCAGCCGAGGTCGAGCACCGTGCAACCGTCCAGGGCCGATGGGATCGGTGACCCGCAGCCATAGAACTTTTCCAGAATTTCGGTATCAATATGGCCCAAAATGGCTTTGGTATGTTCAGGCATGGACTCTGCGGAACAGCATGCACTGGTCTTCAGATCGGCCTTTGTTTTCAGAATTTTCCCATAATACGCCCTGACATCGGTTCGATTCACTTCGTTGGCCATCGTTTTTCCTTTGCTGTTTTTTCATTGCTTTGTCCGCGCAGGCAGGCGTCTTCATCTTTTTCAAAATTAAAAATGGCTTCTCATATCATAGCGT
>JARRKU010000180.1:0-6048 GCA_037387725.1 Desulfobacteraceae bacterium | reverse complement strand
GGCACGTTGTTTTCGGAAAAGCAGGCCACCATGCAGGCGCCGCATCCGGTGCACTTGTCCAGGTCGATGGCCATGCCGAAGCGTTTGGGTCGGTGTTGTGTCTGTTCGTGTTTCATCAGAACCTCATTTCAGCAGTTAGACTTAGGCCAGTTTGGCCCCAATCCCCCAGGCCGCGTCCAGACCGGATGCCGGATCTTCCACGGGGCCGATAAGCTGGTTGACATTCACTCCTTTGCCCGCCAGATATGCATCATAAGCGGTGTGCCCCAGACCCCGCGGCATGGCGACAAGATCGGGCATGATGCCGTCTGAATAGTGAACCCGAACCTTGGCCGAACCCACCGGCGTGGTGAGCTGGACCTTCTGTCCGTCGGCCAAACCCAGTTTTTCGGCGGTATCCGGGTTGATTTCCACGAAACCGTCCTGCCCCTTGATAACCGCATCGGAAACCGTTTTAACCATAAAGGGCGGGTCACCCACATAGCGGCTGGCCAACCGTATGGAGTCATAGGGAATCAAGACCAGGGGGAAATCGGCGTTTTGCCCCTGCACGGACACGTCATCGGCCATGAAAATGGCGCCAATGACGTTATTCATCATCACAAATTTCCCTGACGGGGTTTCATTGTTCTCACCTGCGGCTTCGGAGCCCATCCAGATGCCTTTTGTATTCAGGGTCTGCCACTTATCCCGCAAGGTGGTCTTCAGGCAATTCTGATAATCCGGCCATGGGAATGCCGAGGCGGTGGTTCCTTCAAGTGCCTTGGCGATCTGCAGGATACTGTCTCCCAGATGCTGGGTATTGTAAAGGGGCGCCACCACCGGGCGGCACAATCCCACCATGGGCCGGGGCACGCCGGCGGTCACCGGGACGTCTTCGATGCGCTCCAGGTAGTGATGGTTGGGCAGGATCAAATCCGCTTTCATGGCCGTTTCATCCATGTAGGAGGAAAAGCTTACCACGAAAGGGATCTTGTCGAATGCAGCCCGAACGGCCTGGCTGTCAGGCAACGAATAGCATGGGTTGGACTCGGCCACCAGCAGCGCTTCAATCCCCTCAGCGACTGCGGGAAAACGATGGAGCAGGTGGCGCGCATGGGGAAACTGATCGGTACCGGCACCGTCCAGGCGCGGGTTCTGCAAGCCGTTCGCGGCAATCGCGTCCGTTTCCATATCCGGCCAGTTGATGTAATCGAGGGTCGGAACAGCCCGTGCACCGCCCGGTGCGTTGATGTTGCCAACAAGTGCGTTCAGGGCCTGCACCGCCAGGACCTCTTTCAAACTGCCCGGCGTCTGCCCCTTGCCTTTGCCGTAAAGCGCCAACGGTTTCTTTGCGGCGGCGAACTTCATGGCAGTCTCGGAAATCACGGCAAAATCGATGCCGGTCTTGGCCGTGGCCGTTTCCGGCGTGTATTTTTCCGCCACCATGCGTGCAAATGAATCGAAGCCTTCTATTTTGTTGGCGGCAAAGTCCTTATCATAGGCCTCCCGGGAGATGATCACGTGGGCCATGGCCAATGCCAGGTCGGCATCGCCGCCGGGTTTGACCGCAAGCCACTTATCGGCTTTGGCCGCCGTATTGGAAAGCCGCGATTCGATCTGGATGACCGTGCCGTGGGTCTCCTTGAGCCTGCTGTTGGCCCGGAACATGCGCACCGGCGACCCATAGCCGTCCAGAATGGCGCTGCCGAAGCTGAGAATGAAATCGGCTTGCTCCACATCCAGACCGGCCCTTCCCGCGACGTCCTGATTCAGATAAACCGCCGTTTCATATGCATCATCAATGGACGGCATACGGAAAAAATTGGGGGATCCATATACCCGCATGAAGCGGCTGAGCAATTGGGGAACGGTACCCTCTTCCTTGGGAACGATACAGGCCAGGGATTGCGGTTTGCCCTGACTGCGCAGGTCGCCCAGTTTGGCCGCCACTTCCGAGACAGCCTGTTTCCATGAGATGGCGGCCCATTTGCCCTCGCCGCGCTTGCCCACCCGCTTGAGCGGCGCCTGAACACGTGTGGGGCCGTAAAGCAATTGCAATCCGGAAAGTCCCAGAATGCAGATACCGCCATCGTTGATCGGATGGCCCTTGGCACCTTCAATTTTTACGGCCCGCTTGCCGACCTTCCGAACGCTGATACCGCATCCGCCCGGACACAGGGTGCAGGTGGAACTCGCATACGTGCTCTCGCCATCGGGCGGAACCGGCGTCCAGGGCCAGTTCTGGGACCAGATGGAAGCATCGTCCATCAGCTTCCAGGGTAAAGGCGACAATGCCGTTCCCGCAGCACCGCCGACCACAAAGGATAAAAAGCATCTTCTGGAGAGTTTCATACAATTACCTCAACCTGAGTAGCCCATCATTGGTCAAATGTGTGGTTATCTATCATCGTCCGCTGTACGGCGGTTCCAATCGCCGGCCGCTGGGCGGTTACTTGTGGCAAACGAAACAGGCATCGCGGCCGGTCTGCACGCTGGAATCATGAATGCCGGCGCCTTCATGGCACTCGGCGCAGTCATCCATTTTCATGCGATCCCAGGTATGGTGCTTGATACCGGAAATGTTGCGGCCCCAGATGTCCCGGCTGTATCCGGTGATCCTGTTGGCCTCGTAGGTTTTGAGGCTCGCGGAGGTCCCGATGTCGCCGTGGCAAGTCGCGCATTCCAACTCGGCGCCGTATATATGGGCGGCATGGGAAAAGAACACGCAGTCCGGCTGGCGCGAATAGACCAGCCAGGGGACTTCCCGGTTCTGATAAACGTATTGCTCGACGAAGACCGCTTCGTCCTTGCTTTCGCCAAGCACCTCTGAATGGCATCCGGTGCACTGGGCCAGTTGCGGCACACCGGAGAAGGTGCCGTCCTCCCGGAAAAAATGGCAGCTCTCACAGCCGTTGTCCACTTGTTCCAGATGCACTTGGTGGTTGAAATCAAATGGCTGGTTTTTCTTGGAATAAAGCACTTTTGGAAAAACCGCCCAACCCACGACCATGCTGAGGGCCAATCCGATGATAAAGAAGAGAAAGATCAGTGCGCCGCCCCCCGACGACCGCGGGGAGGCTGGGTGGGCAGGGGATGCCCCATGGGCATCGTCGATAACGTCTTTTTGATTGTTGCCTTCATTGCTGCTCATGGACACTCAAACAACGGCTCACCTGTAATCTATGTCAAAAAAACGAACAGATGGTTTGGACGAAAGGTTTTTTACTATCCAGACAGCCTATATTTGTCAAGTCAAATCATCCTTTCATAGCGCCGTAACTGTGCAACCCGGGCAGCAGATTGACTCCGAAATAAGTAAACAGAACCGCGGCGAATCCGACAATGGAAAGCACCGCGATCCGCTTTCCGCGCCAACCGCGCATCATCCGGAAATGCAGCAGGGCGGCGTAAATCAGCCAGGTGATAAAGGACCAGGTCTCTTTGGGATCCCACCCCCAGTAGCGCCCCCAGGCGGAGTTGGCCCAGACGGATCCGGTGATGATCCCCACGGTCAGCAACAGGAACCCGAACATGATCAACTGGTGGGTGAGTTCATCGACGATATTCAATTCGGGCAGCAGTTTGAAGACGGCTGAATCGGCATCCAGGTAGAAGAGAGCACAAATCACCCCGCACACCACCAGGAACGTAGCGAACACGTTCGGAAAAGCTGCGCCCAGAGGAAGACCGACCCACCGATAGATCTTTATATACAGGCCGGCCAGGGGCTTCAAACCCGCCAGCACCATCGACAACCCGGGCAGACCGCTCATTTTGGTTTGAAAGTGAAAAAAGAGCGCGTAAACAATGAAAAGGAGGGCGCCGGCCGCCAGAACCCATATCAGAATGGAAAGCACCCAAAGAAGACGTCTGCCGAGGGTCGAGATGTTGAAGGTGCCTTTGTCCTTCAGAAGATAGAGGAGGCCTGCCCCGGAACCCACGGCAAAAGCCGCGTAGCCGATAAAGCAGGAAATGACGTGGGCAATCAGCCAATTGCTTTTGAGGGCCGGTATCAAGGGCTGGATCTGATCGTTGGTACCGAAGGATGCGTACGCCAGTGCAAAAAATGCCAACGGCAATGCGAAAACACCGATCACGCGATTGCCGTAGCGTCGCTCGATACCCAGATAAAGCACGCCGATGGTCAGGGAAAAGAATGTCAGGGACTCGTAGATGTTCGACAAAGGCGCATGGCCGTAACCGCCTCCGAGCTGATAGGATTCGTACCAGCGCAACGCGATCCCGGCAGCATTGCCGATACACGCGAGCAGGGTGACCCAGGTGGCCAGTTTGCCCGGCGCCTCTTTGTGAAATACCCAGGAAAAAAGATACAGGACGGCCGCAAGACCGTAGATAAATGTCACAACTGACAGAATCAGCGTATTATAATGCATATCTCACCTATTATATAAATCGTATAGGTTATTCCTTACCCTCCCGGGCCATCTCCGCCAGCTTGTGTGCCAAACGCTCGAGATCGTTTTGCATCCCGACCTTATTTCGGTTGGCCCTGCCGGAAACCATAACCGACACCCCTTTGCCATGGGGTTGGATTTCCACGACGACTTGTTGATGGGCCATGAAAAAGGTCACCATGCAGCCCAGAATCATAAGCACGAAACCAAAATAAACCAAACCGACCCCCGGATCCCTGGTGACCTGCAACCCGGTATAGTAACGGCTATGCTGCGGGTTCTCCGCATGGACCACCGCGATTATCACGGTCCCTCGGCGCATGGCGTCGAATTTGGGGAACTTGAGGGGCAGCACAACGGATTGAGGTTTCCCCTGTGGAGGCGTCAAAGTCCCGGTCAGGGCCGGACCGATGGCCATTCCCTGGAACTGCGCGGCCGGTTTGAACCCATCGACAACAAAGGTTCCCAAGCCTTCAGGAACCTCGATGGTCTGGTTCAGTCCGGCTTTTATGGAATAGATCATCCCCGATGCAGCGCTTTTAAAGGTGAGTTCGAACTCCTTGGGCGGTGCCGCCGCCGGGTTGTCACCATCGAGTTTGCCGTAGCTGGATTGAAAGATATTGATCCCTTTGTACCTGATAGGGTCGTTGACGATGACATCCTTGTTGAGAACCGGCTGTCCGCCTTCCAACAGCACCAGCTTGGATCGAAACTCCCTGGGTGCCCCTGTCTTATAAAACTGAACATCAAAATCTTCGCAGCGGATGGCAAAGGGCAGTTTGAACGGCAACCCGCTGAAGCGCAAGTGAATGGTGTCCGTGGCTTCACCTTCCGGGATATTGACATAGCCCTCGAACCCCGTCATGGAACCCACCAGCGCCCCGATCAGCAACACCACAATGCTGAAATGGACGCCGTAGACCCCCAACCGCGTCCAGCGTCCTTTTTCTGCGGTAATGGCATATCCCTGACGAACGGATTCCACCCGACAATATCCAAACTGCCTGGACAGGCGCTGGTGGAATGTTGTTTTGCATGTCTCCGGGTCCATCCTTGACCGGAAATCCTGCCGCGACTTGCGTCGGCGATAATTATCCAGGTTGAACTTGGGATTTCTGTCAAAGATGATTTTCCCGGTGGTTTGCAGACGATCGATGGAGCACACCAAGATATTGACAACCAGAAGAATGATCAGGCTCTGGAACCACCAGGAGCGATACATATCGAAAATATCCAAAATTTCCATCACCCGGTAAAGAAAGGGCCCGAAGGCGTTGAAGTACTGGGCCGGGCTTTCATTCTGAGGGATAAGGGTGCCGATGATGGACAGGGCCGCGAGAGAGAGCAGAACCACAACGGTGAGCCGGATGGAGGCAAAAAAGCTCCAAAGGCTGGCAAGGTAATTTCCGGTTATTTGTTGGTTTTTATTCATTCATTTTAAACCTTTAATACATTTATAAGCCCACTGGGCAAAACTGAACCTTTTTAAATAGCAGATTGATGAGGAAGTGGCAACGGGACACGGCCTAGGGCAGGGATTCTAACTGAACATGCAAATGAGACAGACAGGCGCTGATCATGGGGGGATAAAGCAGAAAATTGACAGGATGGACTATCTTTATCAACGTATAGAGACCATATTTCGGACAAA
>JARRKU010000179.1:0-3835 GCA_037387725.1 Desulfobacteraceae bacterium | reverse complement strand
CACGGCCGCCGAGCAGCACCAGCGCCCGAACAAAGCGCCAACTGCAGCGGGCCTGGCGTGGCCCTTGCCCCTGATTACATCAATCCGTGTTATCGGACGTGGGCCAACGTTCCACTGGCCCATGTGCCGATAACTGCCCTGTGGATTATGTAAGAAGACGTCAAGGGCCATGACAGGCCCTTTTACTCATGCCGACCTTAAGCGGCGGCCACCACAAAGGGTCAGCAGGGCTGGCATCGAATCAAGACGCAGGCTGCGAGCGCAGGAAGCTTTAGGACCCGACGGTCCACCAGGGGCCGCAGCCCGAGCACGCAGACGCATCGCTTTTCAATTAAGATGAAATCTTACCGGGCAGGTAAAAGGTCCCTTTACCCTTACCCAGCTTGATGAGATAGCCATCATTGACCAGCTCACGCAATCGCACCTTGATGGTGTTGCGGTTGGCCTGGGTGATGGCCTGAATGTCGGAAATTGCCACTTGACCATGCTGTTTGACGACCTCCAGGATCTGGCTGGAAAGCGCCGGCAGCTTTGCCATCAACTGTTCGCGTTCAATCTTTAGAGCCAGGCTGTCCTTTTGCTTTTTCATGCAGTTGAGGAAAAAGGTCAGCCAGGCATCCAGTGTTTCATCCCCCTGGTCCAGAGTGCTTTGCGCTTTTCTTAAAGCCAGATAGTATCCATCCTTATGGTATGCCCATATATATACCCATAAATACCCAAAGAGACCTAAGTAAGATATCGCAGCGTTATTCCTCGGTCGATCCAATACATCTTATTGATCCTGAAGGGAAATATGGGACAGGAAGAGGGCGAAGGCTGCGGCGGGCCTCAAACCGCCAACGCGGATTGCACGGCGCCGCCGATGGTTTCGATGGTATAGGGTTTCTTGAGGTATGTGGAGGCTCCCAGGCGAAGTACTTCCCGAATGCGTTCGGTTTCCGAATACCCGCTGGCGATGATGGCCTTTTGCCGGGGATGCCGCCGGATGACGGCTTTATAGGTGTCCAGCCCGTCCATGCCCTGCTCCATGATCATGTCCAGCAGCAGGAGATCGATGCTGTTTTTTTCCAGGTATTTCACGGCCGCTTCTCCGCTTGCAACTGTTGTGACGCAATATCCCAGGATAGTCAGGATTTCGGAGGCGATCTGCCGCTGTTCCGCAATGTCATCCACCACCAGGATGGTTTCGCCGTTGCCGGTGTAGGCATCGATGGATTGATCGCGGGCGGTTTCCCGGGATTCGCGGGTCGCCGGGAAATAAAGCGTGAAGCGGCTTCCCCGGCCTGGATGGCTTTCGAAGTCGATATAGCCGTGATGGTCCTCGACCGTTCCCCAGACCACGGCCATTCCCAAGCCGGTGCCGCTGCGCCCCATTTTCTTTTTGGTATAGAAGGGCTCGAAGATGTGGTCCAGATCTTCGGGCGCAATCCCCACGCCGTTATCCGTGACGGTGAGGGCCACATAATCCCCTGCGGTGACCGCATCGTCGCCCTTTACCGTGCGGTCGATGTAGCAGTTCTCGGTCGAGACGACGATCTCCCCTTGTTCGGGGATGGCTTCGGCCGCATTGGAGACAAGGTTCATCAGCGTCTTGGACAGGTGAACCGAGGAGCCGGAGATATTCATCAGATTCGGCCCCAGTTGCTGTTTAAGGTGCACATGGGGAAAGAAAGAGATCATTTTGGCATACTCGGGGCTTTGCAGGTAGTCTTCCACGATCTGGTTCAGATTCACGATTTCGGTGATGGCCACTCCGCGGCGGGCCAATGTGAGCAGGTCCTGGACGATATTGGCCGCCTTTTTACCCGAATTGAGGATCAAGTTGACGGGCCTGCGCAATTCGCTATCCTGGGGCAGTCGATGCAACAGCAGTTCCGGATAGCTGACAACGCCCGAGAGGATATTGTTCAGATCGTGGGCCACGCCGCCGGCCAGGGTGCCGATGGCTTCCATTTTTTCGGCACGCTGCAAGCGGGCCTCCAATTGTTCTTTTTCCTGAACCGCCTGATGGTGCTGGGCCGATCCCAGCGCCAGTCCCACCATATCGGCGATGGAATTGGCAAAATTCTGTTCGTCCATATGCCAGTGGCGCTCCTTTTGGAGCTGTTCGAAACGGACCACCCCGACCATATCGGAACCTTCCAGGATAGCGGCATCCAAGATGGAACGAATATTCTGGGACGGCAGGTATTCCGTTGCAAACTCACTCAGTCGATGGTCTCCGGCGGCATCGGCTACCGCTATGTTGCGGTCTTTCTGCAGGGCGGCGAAATAGACCGGGTAATCGTTCAGACTCAGCGCATTCAATGTGATGTGCCGGTCGCTACTGAGCAGGTACATCTCTTCGCAAATGCAGTTGACACGTGCCTCATCCAGCAACCAGACGCTGCTGCGCTCGACTTTCAACGTGCGGGCCGCGGCAGGAACGATGACTTTCAAGGAGGCTTTGAGATCCCCGCCATACAATTTTTCATGGCCGGCCAGTTCCAAGAGGGTCTTGTTCTGCGCCTTAAGCCGCCCTTCACCCTCGAGCAGGACTTTTTCAACCCGCTTGCGTTCGACAATCTCCTTTTCGAGTTCGTAGGTGCGGCCTTTGACCATGTCCTCCAGGTTGTCGCGGTGCTCGGAAAGCTCCACCTGGGCCTGCCGGCGCTCGTTGACCTCTTCTTTGAGCCGCTCGTTGATCTCTTCGATCTCCTCCTTGGAGGCTTCGATGCGGTCCATATGCTTTTGAACATTGTCCGCCATGACATTGAAGGCCTGGGTCAGCTGTCCCATTTCATCCGTGGATTGCCGTTTCAAACGATGGTTGCGATCCCCTTCCTGAAAACGCCGGATTCCCTGCACGATATGGGTGATCCGCCTGGTCAGGGCGGCGGCAATGAATATGGCGATAAAGATAACGGCGATGATCATCAGGGCGGTGTAGAGTGAGAGATGCTTGAAGGCCGCTTGAAGGGTGGAGCGCATTAAAACGTGGTTGGCCCTTTTTTCCGTTTCCAGTTGTTTGGCGAACCGGGCTTCGATGCTCTGAATGGCATCGGCTGTCTCCACGGCGGGTCTATGGAACGCGTCGACATTGGCGCCGATGGTCACATAGCCGAATCCACGGGGATGATGGCCGTAAATGCCGGTGTAGTAGGGGATAGCCCCGGCGGTGGTCAGTTTCCACAAGCCGCTCCAGTAGATGAGAAAGGAGCCCGAACCGCCCTCCCGGGTCAGGTTGTGCCAGCCTGCACATTGGGGCGCAAAATTGAGGTAGCGGCCGTCCAGCCCCAGAAAACCGGCCTTGGTCAGCGCGGCGGCCGGTTTTTTGGAAAGGGCCTGTTCCTTGAATTTGGGGGCCTTGCGCTCAAATGTCTTCATTGACCCGCCGGATTGACGCCAGATCTCGTACAGTTCTTCATCGAGCCATGGGACGGCCTGTTCGCCGGTTTCGGGATCGTAGCCGACGATGAAATAGTCCCGGGGATGGGAGATGTTGCGCCCTTTGTAATCCCACATAAAGGCGTAGTTGCCGCTGCCCGCATCGGAAATGGCGGAAATGCGCTCTTCGGTGGGGATGAGATGGTCGGTAAATTCCATGATGTGGGTGTGGTCCAATGCCAGGGTCACATATCCCTTCACCCGGCCGTTTTCCAATACCGGCTTGCCCCAGCGCACCAGTCCCTGAAAACGAATGCCCAACGGATTCTCCTTGCCGGCATAGCCGACCACCCATGAAAACAGTACAACCATGAGCGTATATGGGTATGACCTGGCATAGTATGTGGTAGAGTCTAGTCTTGGCGTACCAACCGGCTGTGCGGGGAAGCTGAGATGGCAAACCACTGGG
>JARRKU010000178.1:0-7058 GCA_037387725.1 Desulfobacteraceae bacterium | reverse complement strand
CAAAATTGCAGGCCGAATAAACATAATAATTTATAGTATGTTGCATTACTTCTCGAATCTGTTCGTTTGTATATTCAAAACGTATCACGTAAACTCTGGAGCTTGTAGGATCTGCTATTTGCATGGGAGTTTAAATTGAAAAGGCCTCCCACAACATCTGGTGGTTGGCCTCTCATGATACGGTTCAATGTATCAAAATGATCCTATCAACGAGCTCAGTGGAAACATCATAGAGCCATATTAGGCGATAATTTCTCGTTAACTTGGATATGTCATCCGACTCCAGGCAGGGAATTCACACTTATTCGATTTTCTATCCTGCTGCTACTTAGACTGCCTCAAGGGTTGGCGAGATAATCTTCTCAGCTGTAAGACCTCGGTACTACATATAATGGGGGATTGTGAAACGTTTTGTAGAATGACGGAGGGCTCCAGAGCCAAGGCGACCAGGGGCGCAGCCGAAGCAAATCTACTGCAAGCCCCTGGCAACACAGGCCCTGGAATATTCAGTAAAATATTGTAAAATGCCGGAGGGCTCCAGAGCCAAGGCGACCAGGGGCGCAGCCGTAGTCCACCTACTGCAAGCCCCTGGCAACGAAGGATATGGAGCCCTCCGGCATTTTACAAAGGGCGGCCGATCAGGAGTAGGAGTACCGGCCCCTCCTGTTCGATATCATCGGGCTTTCTCAGCGGCCAGGCCAGGCCGATGCTGAAATGGGATTTGGATTCCCAGGCCATCTGGATGCCGGTGACCAGTTCCACGCCGGCGCTGATCAGCACATCTTCGCTGCCGAATTGATCGCCGGCGATGCCGGCATCGATGAAGGTGCCCAAGGTAATGTTGTGAAGGAATAACGGCAGGGTTTTGTATCCGGTCTGGAGCCGGACCAGGGGCCAGAGCACGGATAGACTGCCTGATACGGCCTGATCGGCTTCGATGATGTTGCTGTCAAATCCCCGCAAAGGGAAGAGGCGAGAAGATCTTTGGGTGAAATAGCCTTCTCCGGTACTGCCGCCGATGCGGAAAGTATTGTGGCCGGCTTTGGGGTCCCCCCAGGTCTTGCCGCCTTGAATCCGCAGGATGGTGTTGACCTTTTCTCCGTACCAATAGAGAAACTCGCCGTACAGCGATTGACTGGCGTCGTTGAACAGATCCAGGGTCATAGTGGTGTGGACACTTCCCAGCTGATCCTTCCAGCCGATGCTGGCCCACCACTCCTGATCCTCATCTGAATCGCCGTTGCGGGGATCATAGCGCTGCCAGTTGGCCGAAAGGCTGAGTTCTTCTATTTTTCTCGGCGACCAGGCGATGTTTGCTTCCAGGCGCATTTCATCCACCGACACCCCGCGCTGGGGAGAAGAAGTGAATGGATACCGGGTGAGTCGCGTGCTCACTGTCTTTGCTTTATACCCCAGCCGCCATGAAGCTTCTCCATCATCGGGTTCGATTCGAAAGCCCGCATTCCAGGCATATTCGCGGCTGACGTCCGATGCCCTTGTGGAGACGCCCAATTGAAATTCGTCGAGATTGAAAAAATAGTCGGGAACGATGTAATTGGGCCAGAGGCTTTTATCCTTGCTTTTTGGCGTTTTTGTGTCCGGTACGGCTATCGCCAGATAGCGCTCCTCCCGGTCCGGTATACGGGCAAAATCTACGGAACCCCGTCTCCAACCGGTGGCGTCCATATAGAGATAGGTGCCGTTTCTGGGAAGCATCGCGGCTACGGCAGCGTCTGTGAGCGGTGTAAAATCCGGATTGTGGATCTGAAATCGTCCGCTGTGGTTGGAGGAGAAGATCAATTTTCCGTCCACCCACCACGGGTCGATGTCAATGGAAGGGGCATTGGTCACCCGCAGCCATTGATCGTCGAAGACCCAGATGTCCCAATTGCCTTGTGTGTTTGCGGCCACGGCGATGCGGCCCGATTCATCCATTACAGGGCCTGACATCTGGAGAACGCCTGGCGGTCCGGCGATCACCAGTTCCATGGGGATGGTCTCGTCAAATCCGTCCAGCAGCTTGCTGCCCTGACGCTCTGCAAATATGACCAGTTCCGGTGTGTGCCCTTGGCGGGTAACCGCCACCGGTCCCGGGCCGGGATCCCAGACGTGTTTTTTCGTGACAAGCCGCCATGCGCCGTGTCGCTGAATCTTGATCTGCGATGCGCCGGCAATGTATTCGCTGGTCCACAGCCAGTTGTTCTGATCCACATGCCCATAGCGGCTTCGGCTGCCGGTATGCACGATGCCTGGATACACCCCGGTTTCATTCCAGTAATAATAGGGATCTCCCCAATAACCCACCATGTAAACGCCTTTGCCAGCGGAGACAACCGGGACGTGTTCGGCCTGGAAGATCTGCCAGAGCTGGTTCCATGTCATTCCAAAGGCCCGTTTGGCTTTGAGATCGATCTCAATGGGAATGACCCCGCTGCCGTGCAATTGCAGAAATCGCAATATTTTGTCCCAACCGTACTGCTGGTAGAGCCAGCGGACGAAGGGACGTCCGTAGATGCTGTAGCTGAGTTTCCCAGGCCAGACTTCCGGATGATGGCTGACCTGGTCGAGACCGGGGATGGGGCTGGCGTTGAAAATGGCTTCCGCCACCGGATCTGTCGACCGCTTCAGGGTATAACGTTCCCACATCAGATGGCTGATGCCGTCGATGGTCCATTCGGGCAATATGGTATTGGGTGAGATGATTTCGCCGAATAACCGGTACGCGCCGCCGGGTAGACCGGACCGCTCGTTGGAGATGCCCAGTACGCAAAGTCCCTCGAAGAGGAAATAACGCCAGGGGTCGGATTCGGTGTAGCCGTCTTCGAGGGCGCCGGGTGCCCGCAAGGGTAGGCGGATCTCGCGGTGGGGGTAGAGCTGGGTGATGGCCCCCGGCTGGTCGAAATCCTCATCCAGCAGGATATGAACAGGTTTGCGGATCGGCAGTCCCTGTTCGGACAAATAACGCGCCATAGGGGCGCACCATTGGGATATGCGATCCGCCAGTGGTTCATCCCCTTCGGGGAAATAGACATAAAATTGATCGGATTCAATTACTTTCAGGGCAGACGCCGGGACAGGGGCGCACAATAGAATCGCGATAGCGGTCAAAAGGAATTTACGCTTTATCAACTGAGATGCAGCCCTTTCATGACAGGATGTGGCCGATAGCTATACCCAAGCACGATCGATATATCAAGCCGCAGGAACAGCATCGCATAATCGATGAGAGAATGAAACTTATCGTCCGCATAAAAATGCCCTCAAACCATTCATCGGCCCTTGGCGCGAAAATATAATAAGTGAGGGATTTTTTGCGTGGGCATCTGTCGAGTGCGCAAAAAAGGTACTTGATCCGGCAACCATCGCAATCGAAGCAATGACTTCGCCGAACATTATTTGTTCTAATCAAGTGATTATAGATAGTTATGGTGTTGGTGTGATGTTTGCATAATTAACAGCGTTAATTTCTGCAGTATCAAAGTTAGGTTACAATTTAGTAGCGGTAGGAGAACGACAGATGATACGCTGTAATACAAAAAGCGTCAATAGCGATTACATCATGGAAGATGACCACAAAAACACCAATCCAAATCGAAGAAGGGATGATCGTGTTTCTGTCTCAGACAGTCTCTATGTCATCATCGATACCGAGCCCCAAACCATGGGACAAGTGGTTGAAATCAGTTCCACGGGGATGGCATTCACACTGGTGGACCTCAACGCCGTATCCAAGCGATTGGCCAAGCAGGCGATTTTAAGCCTGGATCTGTTTGCAGGGGGAAAGGGCTTTTTTCTAAGGGATATTGAATGCCGTTTGGTATCCAAAATTGAAAACGTGTCGTCACCGTCTCTATCGTCACTATCCATCAAGCGTGTGGGCGTACAATTTGAAGGCCTGTCCGTCCCCCAGCAAGTGCAAATCAACCAACTGGTTCGAAGGCAGCATCTTAAGGAATACTAATCGCAGGGGGCAATACCTCAAATGTAGGCTCTTCAGCCTCTCCACTTCAATCTCCATTGCAGTTGCCGATGGTTTGGGTTCCCGCGTCTAGGCGATTTCGCAAAACCCGAACATGCATCGTGAGGTAATCTCCCGGGCTACTTCCCTGGGGATTGCCTGCTCCCATCCGCCCGGTCCTTTCTTCATCTGCTGGAGGACATCTTCCGGCCAGGTCCCCATATTGGCTTCATTGTAGTTTTCAACCGGCATGATCTTGTTGTTGGCTTGGAGGTGGAGATAGAAATACTTCAGATGTTCAGGAACCGGGAAGTTCTCGGAAGTGATGATATCATCCGGGTTGTCATCCCGGCGCATGGGATAGACAAACAAGCGGGTGTCCCGGTCAAAGAGGGCCGAAAAAGCACCTATTATACCGCCTTTCAATCCCTCATAATAGGCGTCATTAAAAAGGGTCTCCAGATTGGGAATGCCCAGCACAAATCCGAGTTTTCCATTGGTATAGCGCCCCAGATAGTCGGAGAGCCGAAAATAGCGCAGGTAGTTGGAGACGATGACGGGGTACGATAGCAGGTTCAGGCAATTGACGCGGTCCAGAATGTCGAGCATATCGAAGGCGTTTTGGCTGCGCATCTCTGCTACCGAGATTTCCGGCACGATCACGGCCGTTTCAGCGTTGACTTCTGGAACGCGTTTGAACATCTCCATGCCGCTGGTCATCATATCCACGCCGACGTTGGTAATGGGCCGGAACAAGCCCCGCATTAACATCACGTCTCGGTTGTAAAACAGCTCCGAGGGGTGGATCAGGGTTTTACGGTCTGCACTGAACACCACGGCATCGGCCAGATCCATTTCCACCAGTTTCAGAGCCATCAGACGATTGTCGATGTCAGAGAAAAAGGAGCCGGTGAATCTGATCAGATCGACCTCAAGCCGCCCCCATTGGAGGTTGTCCCTCAGCGAGCGGATCATCTTCTCCGGGTCGTCATGGTATTGGAAGGCGCCGTAAATCAGATTGACGCCCAGTATGCCGATGGCTTCCTGCTGGAGGACATGGCTGTCATCCAGCATGCGCACATGCAGCAGAATTTCGCACGCTTCTGCGCCGGGGGCCAGTTGCAGCTTGATGCCCATCCACCCATGACATTCACCGCGCTGGCTGTAGCTTTTGGCGGTTACGGTATCGGCAAAGGCAAAATAGGTCGATGTTTTGGGCCGGGCATCGCTCACCCGGTGCAACACCAGATGAAATTCCTTGTCCAGCATTTTCTTGACCCGGCTTTCGGTTACATACCGCTTATTCTCCTCTTCTCCATAAATGGCGTCGCTGAATTCCATGTCGTATGCAGATATGGTTTTGGCGATGGTGCCGGCCGCACCACCGGCCAGGAAGAAGCAGCGCGAGACTTCCTGTCCAGCCCCGATTTCGGCAATGGTGCCGTACTTGTTGGGGTCCATATTGAACTCAAATGCCTTTTGCATGGTGGTTGGGTGGCGTCGATGAGCTGATCGTGGGACAATCGCAACAGGTTAGAGAGCTTGTTCATCAAATAGTGTTCGTGTTCATCCATTTTTCCGTCCACGTAAACAATCTGCCACAAGATCTCTATGATGGCGATCTTTTCATCCGGCGTGTAATTCTCGTTGATCAACTGGGCGAACTGCCAAAGATCGACACTTTCTTCCAGCGCATTATCGGCGGATGCCATCAGCGCTTCGGCGTGTTCGGTGGAGAGTTGGTACTTGGCTTTTAAGATGGAAAGGACGGCTTCCAGCTCCTCCGGGGAAAAGTGACCGTCGATACGGGCGATCTCAATAAAAAGCGCACACACCGCCACATGAATATCATGGGAGGAGGACGCTTTGGCGGCAGAGGATCCGACTGATGGGGATTTGCTAAAAAACCGTTTAACCATATCGATCATAAACCGACCTCCAAGCGGACCGGGATGCCTGGCAGGGGATAAGCCCCGTTCTCTTGTACAAGCCCTTGCTGGGCAAAGTTGCGCGATCCGGGCACGAAAAGAAAAGGCGCTCTGCAAGCAGAGCGCCTTTGAATTTTTAGGGCAATAAATTAGACGACGGTGACGTTGACAGCTGCAGGGCCTTTAGGGCCGTCTTCCACGGTAAAGGTTACGCGGTCGCCTTCAACCAGGCTTTTGAAGCCGGTCCCGTTAATGCCGGAAAAGTGAACGAAAACATCCGGTCCATCTTCTTGCTCGATGAAACCAAAACCCTTTTTCTCATTGAACCATTTTACGGTTCCGTTTGCCATAGTGACTTTTCTCCTTTCAAAATTTTCTCTTAGTCCCAAACTTCAGGTTGCCACTAGGATGGATACGCCTTCGGAAA
This sequence comes from Desulfobacteraceae bacterium, assembly GCA_037387725.1. Classification (GTDB taxonomy): domain Bacteria; phylum Desulfobacterota; class Desulfobacteria; order Desulfobacterales; family Desulfosarcinaceae; genus JARRKU01. The sequence continues at coordinate 745 of JARRKU010000178.1, read as the reverse complement.
GAAACCGGCCTGCCAGATTTGTGCGGCCCTTGAAGATTGGCATTATAATAAACGATCTGTGCGCAAAGTCAAGCAGATAATCCAAATTTGGATAAGGCCCGATGCACCCATTTATGTGCCGCTTCCCCTTGGAGCGGCTAGCTGGTCGTGCCGGTGCGGCCTTGCCCCCGGGCATTTTGTTGTAAGTCAATAGAGCCCAGGCCTTGGCCGGCCGCATATTATGACCGGCTAAATGCATGACGGGCCTCCTCCTGCAGTAGATGTCCGCGGTCCGTGTAGCGCGGGGAGTGGTGGAAGACGGACATATCCCTTACGCGGGCGCTGCGGGCCAGGGTTCCGGCCTGAAAGGCGGTGAGATGGTGCTTCTCCTTTGCGACGCTGCGGTCTTTTTCCAAAAACGCGGCTTCGATGAACAGGTGATCCGCCTCTAGCGCCAGCTCGATGATCTTCTTTTCGTTTTCGGGGGTGTATCCCGCATCGGCCACGTAGGCAATTTTTTGCCCGCGGGTGATGCGGGCGATTTTTTCGGCCAGGTCTCCGATAGTAAAAGTGGCGGCAGCGGCTCCTGGCTTAGAACCAGGGATCTGTATCTCCGTTCCGGCATCGGCCTCTTCCAGCAGGAGGGTTTTGAATCGGTTGACCCACGGTCCCGGCTCCAATCCCAGCTTTGCCAGTTGCGACTTGAGGATATTCACATGAAACCGCTCTTTCAAGGCAAAAGCCAGAGAGGGGATCGGATGGTCGA
>JARRKU010000177.1:0-4040 GCA_037387725.1 Desulfobacteraceae bacterium | reverse complement strand
CGCTATCTTTTTGCTGTCAGTTTCTGTTTCTTCAGGTCACAGCGCCGAACAGAAGATAAGATCCATCGACGAGCTGATGGCGGTGATCAAAGGACCAGACAAAAAAGTTGCACCATGGGATCGCTGGGAGGCAATTTTTGAAATCGGCAAACATGGCACCGTGGAGGCCGCCGAGAAATTGTTGTCCCTTTTCGACAGCGAACTGGAGGTTTGGGCCGTCATGGCCCTTGGACATATTAAGGATCAGAAGGCCGTGCCGTTGATGCTGCCAAAGCTGTCCCATAAAGATGAATGGGTGCGTTTTCTTGTCTGCAATGCTGTGGGGATGGTGGGTGGAGACGATGCGGTTTCAGCACTGATCGGTGTTGCCAAAAACGATGACCAGATGTTTGTGCGGCAGAAGGCTGTACATGCTCTTGGTCATGAGCTGGTGGTCAATCCGAAAGGACCTGTCATACCGGCCCTGCTGGAAATTGCCAAAATAGATGAACTTGCCGAGGATGCCAGGTATACATTAAGGTTCCTTAGGGACGAGGGCGCAGTTCATCGGTTGTATCCCGCCCTGGCGTCTGAAGATACGGAGCTTCGTAAACTGGCCTGTGATATGATTCGCCAGCACGGCCATTCCGCCAGTACGGATCGCCTGCTCGAGTTGTTAAAGAAAGAGGACGATGAGGAGGTCATCGGCAGTGCGATCGTTGCACTGGCATCGGTGCATCGTCCCGAACGGGCGGCAGAAGTGACCGCTGTTTTCGCCGGATACCTCAGAGACGAACGAAATGCTTCGGCTGCTTTGCAGGGCATCAATGCGGCGCTGCGGGTAAACAAGGGCATTGGACCGAAAAATGTCGCATCCTTGGGCAAAGCGTTGTTGCCGACCCTGGTATCGAAACAATCATCAATGCGCCATAGCGGCGCCAATGCGTTTCAGAAACTGAGTTTTCCCGCCGCAGCACCGAAACTCATCACATTGCTCAAAAAGGAAGAAGATAGATATATACGAGATGCTGCAGTGATCGCGCTGGGAAACTGCCTCCGCAAGGAAAAAGAGCTGAGGTTCTTACTGAATTATGGAAAAGAAAAATCGGTAAACTGCGACACCATTGAAGATGCTCTTGAGCGCCTCCACAAGTCGATACCTGTCAGTCCGCTGATCGATCAAATCCAAAAACAAGAAAGTCCTTATGCGAGAGAAGCGATAAAGGCTCTGGGCTGCATAAAAGATCCTTCAACTGCCAAGCCGCTTTTGGATCTGGTGGAAAAAGGCGGTCCCTTGGCAAGCCCTGCCGCCGAGACATTGGTTTTGGTGGCCGGCAAGGATGAATTGCCACGGATGGCAGATCTGCTTATAAATAAATCGGGGCACAGAAATCCTGGACTGATCCACAGCTTCGTGGCCTTGGATCGCCTGAATGCGTTTGCACACACCAAGGCGATGCTATCCGCAGGCGGGGAAAAAGAGAACAAAGCGCTTGTCGCCGTTTTTTATCGCTGGAATGTGGTGCCGGCAGATGATCGGATATTGATTCAAGCTTTGGCAACCGAATCCAAAGAGGTCAGGCGGGCTGCAATAGACCCGCTTTCCCGGCTTGATTCCAGGGAAGGTCGCAAAGCCATGTGCGCCGTTCTACAAAATGATCCGGACCGCTCGGTTCGCGAAGACGCCGGCAAAGCGCTGGGTAATTTTGCCGATGTTGAAACCATTGAATGCTTGATTTCAGCCTATGATAAGGCTCTGGTGGATAAAAATGCCATTCTGGTCAAAGAAAGCATTCAAAGCGGCCTGCAGGCTGCCACCGGTCAGCGTTACGAGGATGCAAAACAGTACCGTGCCTGGCTTAGCAAGCGTCTCGGAGTCGACAAGGGGATAGACAAGCACATCCAACTGCTGGCGCACGAAGACGAAAAAGTGCGATTGCTGGCGGCACGGGAAATCGCACAATGGCCTGTTGCCAGGGAGCAGCGAAAAGCACTGGCCCCGCTTATCGCCTTGATTAAAAAGGGAGGACGCTATGCCGAGGAATTGGAATGGATTCGTGCCCTGGGCCGCATCGGCGATCCAAGCGTTGTCAGCCTATTACGCATAAAACTGGAGGATGGATCCGACCTGAAGGGGATTGCCATTATCGCTAAGGCGCTGGCCGATTTGAACAATACCCAGGGTGTTGACCTCATGATCAACATGTTGAGCCCTGACTGGGACGGCCGCACCTATGATCAAAATGAGTTGATCGACGCCCTTTCGGTCGTAACAGGGCAACCCTTGCAATACGATGCCGATGTCTGGCTCCAATGGTGGGCCAATCGGAAAAATGCCCTATAGCCGGTAGGGTGGGCACTGCCCACCAGGTAAATATCCCAGATGCCTATTATGGCAATGGACGATCATTGCTTGTCAAATACCGGTCGAAGTTTTCATTGAGATTGTCGAATGACGAGTGGCTCTCAGACGTTGATATAAGGAAAGGATGATCCATCGTGAATCAACTTGTTGCCATCGAAGATATTGTCCAGCGGATTTACACCCTTCGTGGAGTAAAGGTCATGCTGGACCGGGACCTGGCTGAGCTTTACGATGTAGAAACCAGAATCATTAAAAGGAATGTTCGCAGACATCTTAAGCGCTTTCCATCCGATTTCATGTTTGAGTTGTCATATCAAGAGTTTGGTGATTTGAGATCCCAATTTGGGATCTCAAAAAGAGGAGGTACAAGGTATATGCCGATGGCCTTTACCGAACAGGGGGTCGCTATGCTGGCCTGTGTGCTTAATAGTGACCGTGCCATCGACATCAATATTCAAACGATGAAGTTGCCATCTGCCTGGCGAAAAACGCCCCAGAAGTAAACAAGATCCTCAGAGGCGTCAAACCTTATGTCCCGCCGGCCGCTGCGCCAGAAAAACCGTCAGCGCCGGAGCCCGCTAAAGAGAAGAAGACCCCCGGCAGAAAACCCAGGGCCAAGAAAAAAGCAGATTAGGCCACCGCAATGGCGGCCATCTCCAAACAGCAAGCCAACGCATACGATCGGATGATCGATGCGGCTGCAGCTCTTGCCGATCTGATCGAACATGGTAAGATCGAGATGGATGAGTACGCTCTGGAGGAGCTGACCATCTATTTGGCGAGCCATGCCGGCGAGTTGAAAAGGATCTTAAAAAACCTGAAATACACCTGGCCTTAAGGGTTCGCCTCGGTAAATGTCCTTTATGCAAACCAGACGGGGGACTTCGATGCTCGAAGCACGAGGATAGGCAGATAACCATGTTCATATTCTTGGATACCGAAACCACCGGCACCGGGCCCGACGATCGCCTCTGCCAGATCGCCTTTAAACCGGAGCAGGGCAGGGGATACAGTGGCTTGTTCAACCCCGGCAGGCCCATCGCCGTCGAGGCCATGGCCGTCCATCACATCACCAATGAAATGGTCAAAGACAAGCCCCGGTTCAAAGAAAGCGCCGTTTGTATGCAACTCAGCGATCTGGTCGCCGACCCCAATAGTATCGTCGTCGCCCACAACGCCAAATTCGACATCGACATGCTGCGCAAAGAGGGCATCGATCCGCCCAAAGTGATCTGTACTTTGAAACTGGCCCGCTATCTGGACAAAGCGGGCGCCATACCCCAATACAACCTGCAGTACCTTCGCTACTACCTCGACCTGAAAGTCGAAGCCAAAGCCCATGACGCCATGGGAGATATCATCGTGCTGGAAGCCCTGTTCCGGCGCATCCATGCGCGATTTGAATCCGATGGCGTAAAAGAGATCGAAAGTGAAATGATCCGGATCAGCCACACCCCCATCCTGATTGCCCGCATGCCCTTTGGCAAGCACAAGGGCATGCTGTTCAGCGAGATCCCCACGGACGACCTTGAATGGCTGTATGGAACGGATCTCGATGAAGACATGGCCCACACCGTGCGCCACCAGCTTGGAAGAGCCTGATCGATGACTGATAGCCAATGGGTCGTCTATCTGGTGCGCTGCTCGGACCATACGCTCTATTGCGGGGTCACCAATGACCTGGAGAGTCGCATCG
>JARRKU010000176.1:0-4093 GCA_037387725.1 Desulfobacteraceae bacterium | reverse complement strand
GCTTGGAAAGCTGTCGCGGACCGGGTTTATATCCCGGGTGGGTGGCGTTCGTAAGCACCAGTATGAAATTCGGCGCTCGGACCGGCTCATGCAGACCGCGAGAGAGCTCTTTCAGTCGGAAAGGAACCGCTATGAGCGTCTGCTTTCTGCCCTTATACATGAAATCAAGAACATGACACCACCGCCGCATGCCGTTTGGATCCAGGCTAATCCACGAGAAATCGACGAACCCTTGATATTGGGATTGCTTCATGAATCTCTTTACCTGACCAAGTGCACCAATGACCTGCGGACAGGACTGGATGGGGTTGAGAAAGACTTCGATCTGACCATTGAACTCGAGGGCTATACAAAAGCGGATATTTCGGACCTTGAGCTTGGCGGTATTACCATTTTATACGGTGTTGTTCCGAATAAACCGACCGGTCGTACTCGGCAGCAGGCAACAAAAACCATGACGCACCGGCAAAAGGACAGTCAATTGAAATTGATGTCCCGCAAGCTGGCGGATATCATCCAGCAGGACGCTTCCATCGTGCGGCGTGCCAAGGATCATATCGACCGTTTGCTCATGGAAGACCAGGGAACAGCGGCCGGAGATTTAATGGAATGGCGCAATATTCTTGATAGCTATTCCATTCAACGGCTGGTACGCTTTGTCACGTCTTCCAGCGAACGCGCCAAGCGGTTGCGCCAGAGCAATCCCTTTTTTGCCGTTTTAAACACTGACGAACGTTCAAAGCTGGCAGCTGAACTTGGAGAACACCCATGACACGCGATCAACTCGAGCATGCGATCCGGGCGGCCTGTGATGTCTCAAACGACACGGAGTTGTGGATATTCGGTTCTCAAGCAATATTGGGGGAATTTCCAAACGCACCGGCAAGTCTGCGTGCCTCCATTGAAGTCGATGTCCAGCCGAAGAATCGACCTGATACCGTTGATGCCATCGATGGCGCCCTGGGCGAATTGTCAATGTTCCATCAAACCCATGGCTTTTATGTCCATGGGATATCGATCGAGTCTGCAATGCTACCGGAGGGTTGGCAGCAACGAGCAGTGTCGATTTCCGACGCCGTATCCACCGCCGGCAAGACAGGACTATGTGTCGAGGCGCATGATCTTGCCGCCAGCAAGCTCGCAGCCTACAGGCCGAAAGACAAAGAATTCGTCCGCCAGCTCCTGATCGAGAAGATGATTGATGATAAAGTCCTTGCCGAGCGAATCGGCTCGCTGAAGATTGAAGGACAATTGCGTGAACGCCTTATGCGTTGGGTCAATATCACCGCCGAGGAGTTGAAACATCGCGAATAATCAATTGACCTGGATAACCCATTTGGTAAGCAGGAAATTGCCCTTAACTCCGTTTCTCCTGAAATAAACGGCCCGCTCTTTAAAAAGTTGATAAATTCCGATGGGTTGGCGTTTACCTGGCAATTGGAGAATGTTATGAAGAGGGTTACACTCGGGGAGCCATCAAAAAATCCTGTATTTTCAGGTAGTAATAAGTTTACTGCAAAACCCCGGAGAATTGATTCCCTGGGGTTTTGCAATTTTAGCCTTTATTCACAGGGTTTTGCGACATTGGCGCGTCGCTTTGCAATTCTGCACTTCCAACCGTTCCGCGCAGGCATCGCGTGTAAACCCGAGGATTGCTCTCGAATCCTGAAATAATCTCTCATGAATTCTCCAACTCTCCGTTTAACATACTTTATGGGTTAACGCCTGGGTTTCATTTGAAACTCCTATTCAGCATCTGCGGTAGGGTTTCCATAGGCGGCTTGAACAGCCTGCTCCATTCGGGCGATTTCTTCAGTCGACAGGGCATCGAAATGGCTTTTGCATTTTCGTGCAGACAGGCGCCCATTGTTTTGCAGGCAGAAGCGAATGAAAAGGTCGATCTGTCGATCGGGCATGTCCACGATTTGCTGGATGGCCTTTTTGGTCTTGTCATGGTTGGCGATGAACGCCAATTCGTCTGCGAGTTCCGTATCAATGGTCAGTTCGATGAAACGGAAAAGCGCTTCGGCCTGGGGTGTCATATCAATGTAGCGATACCATACGGCCGTCTCATTATAGACGGTCATATGGCCATCTTCATCGAGCGAGTATTCCACCAGCGGCATGAGCTTCCTGGAGAACGCTTCTAAAGAAGCGTCATAGTCGGCTGGATTCTTCAACATGGACGCTGATATGGGAAACATTACGCCTTCGGGCGTAAAGTCGCGTCGGGCAAGGATGTTGTGGATCAGGAAGCGGTGGATGCGGCCGTTGCCGTCCTCGAACGGGTGCAGAAAAACAAATCCATAGGAAATTGCGGCGGCTTGAATCACTGCAGGCACACCTCCGGTGTTCATACGTTCGTGGGCGGCGATCAGACCCGCCATCAGGTCGGCCAGGTCTTCAGGCTTCGGGCAGGCAAAGTGTATTTTTTCCTTCTGCCAAACGACCGTTTCGCCGACGTAACTCTGGCTCATTCTGTAATCAGAATCGCGAAACCGTTCATCGACAATACGGTTTTGAACATCGATCAATTGTGTTTTCCGGCAAAAGTCATCTTGCTCAGCCATTTGGAGCAGTGTCACAAAGCGCTCGGTCCGGGTGGATCCGGGTTTGATGTGCTCAATTTCAAAGGACGATTTCGTTTCTTTGGTGTAAAGGTAGCCGAGCGCACGTTTCAAAGTTGCAGGAGAATAACCAGACACTACTTGCCGGCATCGCTGGGGCAAGTCAGCCGTTTCAAAGTCACGCAAGATGTCGGTGCGACGAACCATCGGGCAAAATCGGATATCACCCAGCAAGTTGTCGTTGACCCTTTGGCGTCGTACCTGACGGGCCGGGGTGACCGTGTAGTACTCAGCCGGTTCGAGCAGATCGATATAGTTGCCCCGTTTCAGGTCATCCAGCGGGAGGGTTTTGCCTGTCAGGAACTCATATAAGAACCACAAACGCCTGGCATATTTGCCCGTTGGTTTGGAGCGGACATATTCAAGGAACTCTTCCGCCACTGCCTTTTGAAACACGCCGGCCAGAATCGCCGGGTTGGTTCCGTCATACTTGAGCGCGAATTCAAGATGATCCCCCAGCGTATCCCCCGGCCAGTACTTGGGCGGGTAAACCTCCTCGATGATGCCTCCGCGTAAATCAATCCGATGGATGCCGCTGGTTGTCACCAGGGACGTGTGCCAGTTCGGCATGACATCAAGATCGTAGCGATTAACGAGCTCCGCATATCCTGCATATCGGTATATGGATTTTTCCTGATCGTTCTCGACCATGCCTTCCTCCAGAAAAACAATTACGATACAAGAATTATCGTTATATTTTAGTATAAGTCAAGAAAAACAGTTACAAAACTGCTCAGGCGTTTCATCCCTTTCTCAGCCCTCATCAAGAAAAATTGTTACAGTCCTGGAAATATACTTACATTCGGCCTTGCTTCGAGAATAATCGTTACAGGATAGGACACTAAGGGTTTCCTGGTGGTTATTATGCTTTCTTTTTACGGTTCTTCCACCCCGACGCTTTCTGCCCCACTCCGGTAAGTAACCCGCATCAAACAGACTTCGGCCTGCACGGACAGGCTGTGCGGCCTCTGCGACCGGATTTGCCAAAGGAGACCCCGTGGAAAGCAACGCCCAACCAGAACAGAATCAGACCGGCCCGGACGCCACCGGTTTTGTCATAGCACCCATGGCCGCAGCCGCCGCATTGGATGCGACCGCCTTCAGCAAGGTCAACGCGTCCGAAGCGGTTCCGGCCACCTGGGAAGAGCGCGCCCGCAAGGCCTGGGAATACTATGTCGAAGAGCCCCTGGTGAAAAACTGCGTTAACTCCTGGCGTACTTTCGCCGTGGGCGACGAGATCAAGATCGCCGGCGACGACGACAAGCTCAAGGAAGAGGCCGCCGAGCCAACAAAAAATCCTGTATTTTCAGGTGCTAATAAGTTAACGCAAAACCCCGGGGAGCCTCTCCTCGGGGTTTTGCAGTTTTGGCCTTTATTCACAGGCTTTTGCGGCATCGGCGCGCCGCTTGGCGATTCTCCGTTTCCAACCGTTGCGTGCGGGCATCGAGTGTAACCCCGGGGGTTGC
>JARRKU010000175.1:0-4296 GCA_037387725.1 Desulfobacteraceae bacterium | reverse complement strand
TTTGTTCTCCTTTCTGATTGGTTGTGCTGGTTCTATTAACATTCATAATGCCCGTAAATACGATAAAGCTGCCTATGATGCCTCTTAAAAAGGGGATTGGAAAATGGCACAAATGTATTATAGCAGAGCTTGGGGTAACGCAAAAATGGGGGGCGCTGAAATTAGAGATATTTCTCGGCTTAGATACGAATATGGAAGAGCGTCGGGTGTTGTTTGCGAATGGGAAGAAGCTGAAATTGCATTAAATGAAGCATTTGAGTTAGATAGCAGGAGCAACGGCCCCCGATGGATGCCTCTTGTTGAGCTGGAAAGAATGAGTATCGCTCAAAAAGATTATGAAAAAGCAAAAGGCTATTTTGAAAAACTAATGCCGATTCTCACTGAAATACAGGCCGAAACAAGAGATCCACTCGGGTATGTTGATCTAATGGATGAATATGCACTGGTTTTGTCCAAGGCGGGTGATCAAGTTACCGCAGCTAAGCAAAGAAAAAGGGCAAAACAATTGAGAGATACATTCCCTGGACAGAAGGCACATACTGAAATTACACCGTACGGTACTCAATGTAATTAATTTAAATCCATAACCTCTATATGGCCTTCCGTTGTCAAGGAATAAACCACCCCCCGGGATCGGAAGAAGCAAAAAGTCCAAAATCCGGTAAAACTCTGAAGAGTTGACAACGCGTTTGGTAACTCCGACTTTGGCTTTCAACAGCAGGCATGTAACATCAGGAGATGATCAAATGGTCCGGGTCATATACGAGTGGCAAGTCAAAGCGGAAAATATTTCTGCTTTTCGCGAAGCATGGAAGCAAACCACGACGATGATTCACAAATCAGTCAAAGGCGCGAGAGGCAGTTTCCTGGTGCAAGAGGCGGAAAATCCCGGCAAGACCCTAACGATCGCACGCTGGGATTCGCTCGAAGATTGGCAGGCATTCTGGGAATCCGAAAACCCCAGGGAAATGCTGAGAATGCGTGAGTTGGGAAGACGTATCTCGGTCACAGCGTACGATGAGTTTGCCGACTATACTGATTAGTGAGATATGGGAATTTTACATAAAAACTTGATCATTTTATGATGGCCTAAAATGCGATTCAAAGGATTGGGAAAGACCATCAGGAGTAGCATGCTAAGGACTGGTTACTTTTCATACCATTGGTAGCTTTTTTAGGCAACTAAATAAAGCCCATGTTTAAGCCATTTTTCACCCTCACCGCATACATTTGGTAGCCCTGGTTACCACGCCACCCTAACCATTTGGTTCCCGCAGGGGAATGCCCTTCCTTTTGATCCATTTCCATTACTTTCACAATCCTTTACGCCACAGGCGTTTGCAGTGGTCCGACGCCGTTTCTGGTCGGGGTTCCAAAGATTAAACCGGAAACGACCATTTCCTGGCAAGGCTTTTGCTCTAAATAGCCCGCAATATCCATCGAAACAAGATAAACGAGGGAACATCCACGGCTGAGACGAAACGACGATGCGCTCTGCTGCGGATCGAACCCTGCAGCGATGACATCCCGGCAACCCTGCCGCTAACCCTTTTCTCCTAAATATACAGGAGAATACCCAGAAAAGGAGATCAGAAATGATTGTTGGCATCTTAAAAGAGATAAAACCGGAAGAGAATCGTGTCTGCATGACCCCTGCGGGCGTGGAAGTGATGAGACAAAACGGCCACACCGTGCTGGTGCAAAAGGATGCCGGTGCCGGCAGCTGTATGGTCGACGCCGATTATGCCAAGGCCGGTGCTGAAATCGTCGAAACGGCGGCCCAAATTTATGAACAGGCCGACATGGTCATGCATGTAAAGGAGCCCCAGCCTTCGGAATTTGAGCTTATCCGCGAGGGGCAGATCGTTTTCACCTATCTCCATCTGGCGGCGGACAGGGAGCTGACCGAAGCGCTCGTCAATACGCGCTCCATCGACATCGCCTATGAGACCATTCAAAAGGAAGACGGATCGCTGCCGTTGCTGACCCCTATGAGCGAGGTGGCCGGTCGAATGGCCATCCAGCAGGGGGCCAAATACCTCGAGATGGCCCAGGGGGGCAATGGCGTGCTGTTGGGCGGCGTACCGGGAGTGGACCCAGGCACCGTTCTTGTCATCGGCGGCGGCGTGGTGGGCACCCATGCCGCCAAAATGGCCTGCGGGCTTGGGGCCAAGGTCTACCTGCTCGATATGAACCTGGAGCGGCTGCGCTATTTGAGCGACGTCATGCCGGCCAACTGCATTCCGCTGATGGCCAACCCCGCCACAGTTCGTAAACTTGTCAAACAAGCGGATGTGGTGGTGGGGGCCGTACTGGTGGCGGGCAAAAAAGCGCCCAAACTGGTCACCCGGGAAATGGTGTCCACCATGAAAAAAGGGGCGGTTCTCGTGGATGTGGCCATCGATCAAGGCGGCTGTTTTGAAACCTCCAAGCCGACCACCCATGGCGATCCCACCTACACCATCGATGGGGTAGTGCACTACTGCGTGGCCAACATGCCGGGGGCGGTGGCCAAGACCTCGACCCTGGCCCTGACAAATGCCACGCTGCCCTATGCCGTGGAAATCGCCAACAAAGGCTGGCAGCGCGCCATAAGCGAAAATGACGAGATCAAGCTGGGCGCCAATGTGATCAACGGCCTTGTCACCTACAAGGGCGTGGCAGAGGCGTTTGACCTGCCCCATACGCCTGTTGAGGAATTTCTGGGTTAAAAGCGACCTTGATACGTCTGTTGGCCCGTCCCGTAAAGTTGGGACCGGGAGCAAAAGGAGTAGAGGCTGATTCTTCGAGGGTTGAAGGGATCAATTTATTAACCGGGCGGTGACATTCAACACGGGCCTGTGAATTGTCGCTGCCTCGACGAAAAGGAGCGTGCATGTCTGATTTTCTGGGTACTATCAGTGGATTTGTCTGGGGGCTGCCGACCATCGTTCTCCTGGTCGGTACGGGTGTTTTTATCACGATTATTCTAAAGGTGGTTCAGGTACGCCACTTTCGATATGCATGGAAGCTGATATCCGGAAAATACGACAACCCGGAAGACGAAGGCGAGGTCACCCACTTCCAGGCCTTGTCCACAGCGCTGTCGGCGACCATCGGCACGGGCAATATTGCAGGGGTGGGCACTGCCGTAGCCATTGGCGGACCGGGCGCCATTTTCTGGATGTGGGTCACCGCCGTTTTCGGCATGGGCCTTAAATATGCCGAGTGCCTTCTATCGTTGAAGTATCGGGCCGTGCACGCCGACGGTACGACGGGCGGTGGTCCCATGTATTATCTGGAGCACGGCCTGAAGAAGAAATGGATGGGGGTGGCCTTTGCCGTTTTTGCTTCCATCGCCGCCTTCGGCATCGGCAACATGGTCCAGGCCAATTCCGTGGCCGAACCCCTGCTGGACACCTTTGGCGCGCCCAAAATCGTGACCGGCCTGGTCATGGCCGCCCTGTGTTTCGCCGTTATCGTGGGGGGCGTAAAACGGATCGGCGCTTTTTCCAGCAAAATCGTTCCGGCCATGGCCGTATTCTATATCGTCGGGGCCTTGCTGGTGATCTTCACCCATCTGGGAGGTGTGCCGGCGGCCTTTGCCCGGATTTTCCATGATGCCTTCTCCGGCACGGCCGCCACCGGCGGTTTTATCGGCGCAGGAATCGCGCAGGCCATCCGGTTCGGCGTGGCCAGGGGGGTCTTCTCCAACGAGGCAGGCTTGGGAAGCGCACCCATCGCCCATGGCGCCGCCCAGACCAAAGAACCGGTCCGCGAGGGCCTGGTGGCCATGCTGGGACCGTTTATCGATACGTTGGTGATCTGCACCATGACCGGACTGGTGATCATCCTCACCGGTGCATTTACGCTGGAAGGGGCGGACGGGGCCGGTCTGACCGGCGCGGTGCTGACCAAGGCGGGATTCCAAACCGGCGTGCCGTTTTTCGGCGGAGAATATATCGTGACTATCGGCATTATCTTTTTCGCCTTTTCCACGGTCATCGGATGGTCATACTACGGCGACCGCTGCATCGACTATCTGTTCGGACAGAAAGCTGTCATGCCGTATCGCGTCATTTACTGCCTGATCATTCCGGTGGGCGCCACCATAAAGCTCTCGCTGGTCTGGACCATCTCCGATATCTTCAATGCGCTCATGGCCTGGCCCAACCTGATCGGGTTGATCTTCCTGAGTCCTGTTGTGGTTCAGATGACCAAAGAATATTTCGCGGATCCCAGTCGGGTGGAACCGTTCAAGGCCCGGGAAACAGTCGCCGAAGAGACTGCATGATAGTGCATTCCAGTTAAGTGGGC
>JARRKU010000174.1:0-6594 GCA_037387725.1 Desulfobacteraceae bacterium | reverse complement strand
TTCGGCTCTCACTCCGCTTGACTTGTCTGAGAATATCTTTTTGCAGCCTGCAGCTTTCAGATCATCAAATTGAAGATCCAAGGATTGCTCCGGAGTGCTGACCCTGGCATATCCTATTAATCTGCGCATGGCGTCTCCAGCCGACCGCGTAGGTCTCAAGAATGGACGAATTTTTGAAATTAACGAGAATTAGAAAATGAAATCATGGAATGATAATGAATTTATTGGAAAAAAGCAACATTTTTAAGTGAGGGTTGGCAGTCTCATCAAACGGTCGTTTGATGAGACTGCTTAATTAATTTTTCACCGGCTATATATTACATCACTGAATTCGGACTGTTTTTCTTACGCTATAGGCGAACTCGAGGTATTGGTTTTTTATATGCCATTTTTTTCCCCTGCGACAAAGCCGTAAGGCTCAGGATCGCGCGTTGTCAAGGGCTCGCAGTAGATGGACTGGGATGACGTACCCTTGACGGGGCCGTACTCTTGAGCCCTCCGATTTTTGAAACGATAGGGATTATTGTCGGCTCCGCTGCTGAGGATTGCGACCGCGGTTCGATCTGCGCGGCGGGCCTTTTCTTGGACGCCGACGCCGGGATCCGCTTCGCGGTTTACCCGATCGCGGGCGGCTGCCTCCGTCCGCCCTGGCTTTGGGCTTTGGCGGCGGCGGTAGGGGCGTCAACCACTCTTCTTCGGGATAGGTGCACGGCAGGGGGTTGCCCAGAAGTTCTTCTATGGCGGGAATATTGAAACTGTCGTCTTCATCTGCAAAACTGATGGAAGTGCCCACGGCCCCTGCCCTGCCGGTGCGTCCGATGCGGTGAACGTAGTCTTCCGGGTCCCGGGGCAGCGTGTAGTTGATCACGTGGTTCATGCCTTCGATGTGGATGCCGCGCCCGGCCACGTCGGTGGCCACCAATACGCGCAGCTTTCCGGCCTTGAACTTTTCCAGGGTGCGGACACGGGTCTGCTGCCGGATGTCGCCGGAGAGGATGGCGCAGTTGATGTCATAGCGGGCCAACAGTTCGGCCAGCCGGCGGGTTTCGTCCTTGCGGTTGCAGAATACGAGCACCTGTTCCAATTTCTTCTGGGTCAGGATGTTGTAGAGCAGGGTGAGTTTTTCCTCGTTGGTCACGATGTAGACCAGTTGTTCGACGGTATCCACGGCGACCTGTTCCGGCTCGATCTCCACGGTGACCGGGCTTTTGGTCCACTGCTCCGCGAGCCGGTTGACTTCCGGTGTCAGGGTGGCGCTGAACAGGAGGGTCTGCCGTTTGGACTTGTGGGGGGTGCTGTAGATGATCTTGCGGACATCGGGGATAAAGCCCATGTCGAGCATGCGATCGGCCTCATCGATGATGACCACTTCTACTTCCCGCAGATCGATGTCTTTGCTGCGCTTGAAGTCCAGCAGCCGCCCCGGCGTGGCCACCACGATGTCCGTTTTCCCACGGCTCAGGGTGCGCCGCTGTTTTTCGTAATCCATGCCCCCGAAGACGTTGACCACCTTGAAATGGGTGTACTTGGCCAAGTCTCTGGCTTCGTCGCCGATCTGCATCACCAGTTCACGGGTGGGGGCCAGCACGAGCACCCGCGGCAGGCCCGATTTTCTTTTGGCGGAGGCGGGCTTTTTCAGCATGTGGGTGATGACGGTGATGAGGAAGGCGGCTGTCTTTCCCGTACCGGTCTGGGCCCGGCCGGTGGCGTCTTTTCCTTGAAGGGTGCTGGGAAGAATCTCCGCCTGTATGGGGGTGCAATATTGAAAGCCGAGGTCGGCAATGGCATGCATCAATGGTTTGGCAAGGTTCAGATCATGGAACCGGGTTTTGCCATCAACAGCGGGGACATCAAAATCCTCCAACCGCCATTTTTTCTCCTGGCTTTTCGGCGGGCTCTTTTTGGAAGGCTGTTTGCCGGCTCTGCGCCCTTCTTTATTGGCCTTGTCCTTGGCCGTTGGTGCTTTTTGGCGGGTGGGCGGATGGCTCTCCCGATCGGTCAGTTGGGGTGATTTGCTCTTTGAAAGCGCTATGGGGTTCTTTGCAGTTGTTTTTCGACGTTGTCTGACTTTTTTCCAAATATTTTTTAGCGGTCCTATCAATTCGGCTCTCTTTCTCTATACCGATTGGGAAGTTTGTCGTTCCCGGCTCAAATATGGCATGAACAATTGGCGGATCTCGTCCAATGATTCATCAATGGCCAGGGGCATGGATTTGGCGAACATGTCCAGCAAAATGACGGCATTGACCATGGAATCATGGCTGCAGGCTGCTCGCAATCGCTTGGCAAAGGCAAGGTTGACGATTTGAATGTTCTGGTAGAATTCGGTCAACCCCCTGAACAGGATATCAGGCGTCTCACCGTTCTGGAGCCTGAAATACTGGGCCAGAAGATAGGTGGAGGTCGCCCGCCAAATGGTCTCGGCCGTACTGGCAAACGGCAGATGAAACCGCGCCATGGGTTTAAAGAAGGTTGTCATGGGGCAGCGACTGGTTGCCATCAGCAGTCCCATCACAGAACACACACCGCGTTGCACGCTGGTGGTGCTCGAAACTGTGCGATCGTCCGTAGTGACCATCACCGTTGCCCGATCATGGGAGAGCAGATCGGAAAAACGCTGGACGATGACAACCATATTCTGCGCTGCCGGGCAGAAGGGATCATGATCCGGCGATAGCGGACAGTTGCTGCATTGGTGAAACGCCAGACGCACCCAATCCGGCAACGGATCACCGGTTTGGCCGAGCGACTCAAGGGTCACCGGATCCAGTGCAATGTCAAAGGTCTCGCACTGCCCATCCTCCATTTGAAATTGATATTGTATCTTAAGTTGCGTCATAGAGCGGTATCAGGCTGAATCTCCGAAGCGATCGGCAAAGATCGATTCCATACCTGCCAAACTGTAATCCATCTCCATGGAGAGAAACTGGGACAGGGAATGGAGCGTAATGATGGCGTTCTTGTCGGCATCCTCGCTGCTGACGCCGTTAATGCGCTTAAGGAGCCCTTCATTCACAAGTTGAACTTTGGCGTAATGTTTTTCGAGCAATGAAAAATCGAATTTCATTCCGTCGTGATCCTTGAATCTAAAATATTGGGCCAACAGATACATGGAGGCGGTACGAACGGTGGTCTCCTCTATGGTGGAAAACGGCAGATGAAACCTTGCCATGGGTTTGAGAAATTCCATGACCGGACAATCGCTTGTGGCCATGATCACGCCGAAAATGGCTGACAGGCCCTCCATTACGGACGTATTCTTGATATAGGTCCGCTCCTGTGTTTCACACTGGACCGTGCAGTCATGATAGGAGAAGACATCCTTGAAACTGTCGACCAATTCCATGATGTTGACCGCAATGGGACACAATGGGTGGATATCAGGGGTCAGAGGGCAGCATTGGCATTGATCACATTCCAGATGGGTCCATTCGGCCGGGGGCAGATCGTCATCCTCGCGGATCAGGCTCAGGGTGTCGGGCGCCAGCAAGATCTCATAGTCTTTGATATTTCCGTCTGAAAAAGTAAATTGGTAATAAAAACGAAAAGGTCTTCTCTTCATAACGGGCCGCCTATTGTGTGACGCTTGTCCATCTGCTTCAGGTCATCCTCATAATGCGCTGTTCGTTCTCACCCAATACCATGCGCTGACAATCAGAAAATAGGATCCTGCCATCTCACTCAGGACGAAAATCGAATAGTACCACAGGCGGTTCAATAAACCAAATCCGATCAGCGGTCCTATAACGGTCAGCGCCAAAAACAACAATGAATAGTAGGTGTAGTAATACCCCTGCCGGATAACCAGGTCGGTCAGGAAAAACATACTGATATTCAATACAATCAACAGGTTATTTATTCGCGACAGGTGAGCCCAATGGCTGACGGCATGGGATGCGAAATGTTTTTCAAGTCGTTGGTAGGTATTGGTACGCATGGGCCGTGACCTCCCCTGATCTGGGATGAGACATGCAGTTTCAGTCCCGCTGCTGACGCTCCCGCTTGAGGGTCCGCATTAGTTTGCCAACCGTCTCTTTAAGCTCCATGTTTTGCTCTTTCAGTTCTTTGAGTCGTTTTTTGTACGCTCTCCTTACTTCATTTTTTTTGAGCGCATAGGACGCTTCAGCCTTGGCCACTACCTCATCGGCGCGCCGATATTTTTGAGAGGCGACCACCTGGCTGCGGTATCCCCACGCAGCGAAGGCCGCAATGACGAGGCCCAGCAGACTCACCCACTTCAAGTAAGTGCCCAATTTGATATCTCCCTGGAACTTCTGGCCTACGGGCAAATCGGCCAAAACAGAAAAAACCACCAGCAGCAGCAACAGGGTCATCAGAACGATTTTCAGCGGCTTTCCCATCATATCCTCGTATCAATCCGTTTTCGTGCAATTCACTATGATGCGATTTCCTCTGCTGTCTTTTTTATGCAGCGAAAAGGGCTATCCGAACCGGATGGCATCCACGGGATTCATCTTGGAAGCCTGAATTGCCGGGTAGAGGGAGGCGGTGGCGCAGATGACCATGGTTCCCATGACGATAGCCCCCAGATCGAGCAGATCCAATTCAACCGGTAGTGTTGTCAGGAAGTAGACATCCCCGGGCAACTGGATGAACGGATATCGGGCAAGTACCCAACATACGGCAAGTCCCGCCAGAACGCCGATGCCGATTCCCATACCGCCGATCACCAGGCCCTTGCCCAGAAAAATCTTTCTCAGCCGCCTGCGTGTCGCCCCCATGGTCATCATGATGGCGATGTCTTTGGTCTTTTCTTTAACCATCATGATCAAGGCGCTGGCCACATTAAAAGCGGCCACGACGATTATAAGGGTCAGAATGACATACATCATCAATTTTTGAAGGGCGAGCATGGAGAACAAGTTACGGTGCATCTGCTTCCAATGATTGACCCAGAATTTATTTCCAAGGGCAAGGACAATATCTGCCGTGACGTCCTCCACATGGTCCGGGTCGGATACCCTCACCTCGAATCCGGTGATGCGATCTCCGATGCCCACCATGCGTTGGAGCCGTTCCATGCGTACATATCCGATGGTGCCGTCATACTGATGCATGCCGGTATCGAACAATCCGACGACCTTTAACCGGTGCATGCGGGGCAGTTGGCGGATATCGGTCTGTCGTCCCCCGACCACCATCAGCATGGCACCATCCCCCACCTTGAGCTTCAGCTTTTCGGCCAGTACAGTGCCCAGTACGATACCGGTCTCCGGCGTATCCCGGTCGGCCGAAAGCATTTGCGGCAGGGATTTCCCACCCCGGGTGTTCAGACGGATGGCCGTGCGCTGCGGATCGACACCCCTCAATACAAGGCCGGATACCCCTCCGGCTGATCTGAGCATGCCTTGACCGAACACGAAGGGAGTGACATTTTCCACCCCATCCACGGCGGCAATCTTGTCCAACGCTTTTTGATAATCGCCGAGCCATCCGCTGTACGGCATGACCAGCATATGGGCTTCGATGCCGAGGATCCTGTTTTTGAGTTCCGATTGAAATCCGGTCATCACAGCGATGACCACCACTAAAACCATAACACCGACAGCGACCCCCAAAGTGGCCAGCAGGGTGATCAGCGAAATCAATCGGCGCTGGTGCTTGACTTTTAAATACCGCTTTAAAACAAACGATTCAAATGACATAATATGGCAAAACCCTTTTGATATATCCCGCGTCCACACTATTGTTAAATCCAGGTGCGGATCGTCCGGCATGGGCCCGGCTTTTGATCGAACCGATAATCGAACCGTGCTACGCGTCTGTTTCCGACAATCTTGGCGGGTACGGCCCAGGGGTCGAACCCGCAATCTCCATCGCTTTGGCGACCCGTTTGAAAAATGCCGGCTCGCCTGCGTCGCCGATGACGGCATAGGCAAAACCGTTGCGATACATATCCTCGGCGCACGTCAGCAACAGGGAACGTCCAATGCCTTTGGATTGAAACCGGGGCGCGACCCCAATGGGACCGATAAAATTGCGGTAGGTCACGTTCTGACAGCAGAAACCGCAAAGGATATCGTCTTTTACAGCGATATAGCACCCGATGGGACGGTGTCCGAAAGCGACCGTACACTCCTCTGCCCACAGCGGATTGAAGTTCTGGCGGACCCATTGGCTCACCATGCGGCGTTCGTAGGCCATGGCCCGTCTGATGATGATATCCTGCTGCTGAAGCGTTCCGGCAAACGCTTCCCGGCTTGGCAACGCGTATAATTTAATTAGCATATCCATTTTGTGTGCGCTCAATGGGAGCTTTTAGCAACAAGTATCCAGATTAACAAGACAATAGTGGAAAGCGGTCTCCGTATCGCCCCTAAATACCGCAATGGCGTCTGATGCTCCATGGTTTTGCCGTCCCCCAATTGATCTTGACCAGACTATTCATTTCGTTATATTTAACCATATTCATAGCGTTACACATAACTTACCACTGGAGGGCAGTGTGGCCTCACTTGCCGATCGGCGGAAAACGGATCGTGAACGTCAAAAACGCTGGCGCCGGCGCCAGCAGCGCCAAGGGAAAAAACAGGTTTCGGCGATGATTTCACTCAAAGCGCAGCTTATTCTCAA
>JARRKU010000173.1:0-4418 GCA_037387725.1 Desulfobacteraceae bacterium | reverse complement strand
GATAGGTCCCGGGGGCCTCCAGCATCAGGCGCCGAAGAATGGGCCGATCCAGATTGGCCAGTTCCAGCAGTGTGATATCGGTGGTATACCGAAAGGCCATCTCCCACAAGGGCGCCACACCGACTGCCACCACGGCACTGACCATAGCGCCGGAAAACGCCATGGTCCAGTCGCCCACCAGCTTAAAGCCGCTGTAATCCGCTGCATAAATGCTGGCAGCCGTTGCCAATAGCATGTTCAACAGGCCGAGTTTGAGGCCCGCGACGATGAAGACCTTGCGCTCGCGGCAACGCTGCACCCAATAGGCGCCCATGGCGCTGCTGATCAAAAAGTAGACGAAAATTTCGATGCGGTTACCGAAGAGCAGGGCGACACAGACCGAAGCGACCAAGCCGAAAGGCAACGCGATGTCGAATCCCAGGAAGAAGCAGACCAGCATGGCCCCCGCTGCTGCCGGTGCCGCGTATACGACGGATTCGGGTGAAATGCTAAAAGGAATTTGAGAGGAGGCGACAGCTGAAAAAAGGACGCCCATTTTCGCGATGCCGAATACCATGACCATGACCAGACTCATGAATAGCAGGTCCTTGTTGGTATTCAAACGGGCGTGACGCGGATCCCGGAAATAGAGCACATGGACGATGAAGATGAACGCCGCCACCACAAGGGCTGCTCCCATGCCCGTCGCGGCGATATGACGACTTCCCTTATGCCGGGCCAGGGCTTCCAGTATCTGGAGCTGTTCGGCGGTTATTCTATCTCCCTCCCGGACCAGCATCTCCCCGGCCTTGAATTTGTACATGATGGGTTTGACATTCGCCAAAGCCTGCGCTTTCCGTGTTTCAGTCTCGTTTCGGTTGAGGGTCAGATTCGGTTGTACGAGCCGTTGGCAGATATCGACGATCAAGTTGGCCAAGTTGTAGTCGAGCTCTTTTAGCAGTGGCTCGGCAACGATTCTCACCATGGTTTTGGCCTGGTCGGGTCCGTAATGTTGGCGCAAGGCCGTCACGTTTTTTTCTGTCTGACTGGCAACATTGCGAACGGTGATGCCCCTGTCGGCTTCTTTGAGAAGGACCTCTTTATTGGCTACGACACCGTTGGCCTGAATGTCGTTCAGGATCTTCGTGATGATCTGGGCCACCTTTTTGCTAAATGATTCCTGGATCAGAATCTTGTAGGCGCCCCGGCCCAGCTTGATACCTAATTTCGATTCGAAGGCCCCCTTTTGGGCCCATAATTCGTTATCGATTTTCAACTTGATCGCTTTTGCGCGTGCCGCGGGTTCCAATCCGGCCAACTCAACGGCTGTGGGCTGGTCCGTGAAACCGTCAATGATAGCACGCATCTCTTGAAAGGTGCCCCGAACATTTTCCGAAATGTGGCCGGCAATGCGGGGGTCGTGGTCATAGACGGTCAGCACGGCTTCAACGGCTTGGGACCGGCTGTTGCCGGTGGCTTTGGTATCTTCGATAAAAAAGTCCTGGGTTGCCTTGATGTCCCGTTCGGCGATGTCGCCCGGTTGATAGTGAAACCGCGGTAC
Organism: Desulfobacteraceae bacterium; assembly: GCA_037387725.1. Taxonomy (GTDB): domain Bacteria; phylum Desulfobacterota; class Desulfobacteria; order Desulfobacterales; family Desulfosarcinaceae; genus JARRKU01. The sequence continues at coordinate 2,878 of JARRKU010000173.1, read as the reverse complement.
CACCAGGCTGGGGTAAAGCATGAAGATGAATATGCCGACAATCAGCAGCAACATCAGCCACTTCATGTACGCCTCCCAGAATGGCGTGCGCTTACGCGGTCTTTGCTTTTGAGCTTGGTGGCGCATCGATGCTTTGCTCCGTTGCTGGGTCTTCGGTGGCGGGGGTCGCATTGCCGTTGCGAGGTTGATTCTGGCCGGCCGTCTCATAGGCCTGGATGATATTTTGGACCAGTTTGTGGCGCACAACATCCCTTTTGCTGAAAAAGACAAATTCGATACCGTCAATCTCATCCAAAATTGCTTTGGCTTCCACGAGCCCGGATACCTTGTGCGGCGGCAAGTCGATCTGGGTGATATCGCCTGTAATAACAGCTTTTGAATTGAAACCGATTCTCGTCAGGAACATTTTCATCTGCTCTGAGGTGGTATTTTGGGCTTCATCCAAAATAACAAAGGAATCATTGAGGGTCCGGCCGCGCATAAAGGCGATCGGGGCGACTTCGATAACACCCTGCTGCATTAGATTGGCGACTTTTTCGAACCGCATCATATCATGCAAGGCATCATATAATGGCCGCAGATAAGGATCGACCTTGTCGGTCAGATCCCCCGGCAAAAACCCCAGGGTTTCACCGGCTTCCACAGCCGGCCGCGTCAAGATGATGCGGTCAACGACCCCCTTGCTCAGTGCGGACACGGCCATCGCCATGGCCAGATAGGTTTTTCCCGTACCGGCCGGTCCGATGCCGAAGACGATATCGTGTTGTCGCATGGCGTCGATGTAGTTTTTCTGGGCCTTGCTTTTAGGCGCAATGGCCTTTTTCTTCGATGTGATAAATACCGTATCCAGAAAGACGTCCTTGAGTCGGACGTGATGATCGGCGCTTAGCAGGCGTATGGCGTAATCGATATCTTTGGAATAGACCGGGTAGCGGTTTTTCAACAGATCGTAAAGTTGGGTCAACAGGTTTTGTGCCAGCTTGGCGCTGATGGCATCGCCATTGATATGAACCGAATTGCCGCGCGCTTGGATATCCAGCGATAGAGATTTGGCAATTTGTTGCAGATGGCTGTTGCGTTCACCGAAAAGCTGACGTGTGAGTTCTATGTCTGTAAAGGTGATCTTCGTTTGATGGTGATTATCGTTCATGCACGGACCCTATGGATTCAAAACATGGTGCCCCATCGGCAAAACCTTTGGGGTACCCTTACAAAATTAACCGAGTTTCGACCGGAATGCAAACGCCAAATGAAGACGCGATCCAAGTTTGCGGAATGCATCGACCACAGTCCGCATAATGGGCCGCCCGGATGGTTTTGTTCAGACCCCAAATGCCCCCTGGCTGCGTTATCCGGCCGTATCCAGGATATTTTTTCAATTACCGTATGTTATGGATCAGCGTGCGCTGTGAATACAATAGCCCTTGACGGCACATGGGGGCTTTGTTATTTGTCGGCCGACCTGTTATGGATGCTGAAGCATACCGCTTTTTTGGGTCTTAACCCCTCGATTTAGGAGAATCATGAACCTGCTTGACATCGTACTGGCCGCGATAGCGGCGTATTGTATTATTCGCGGTGTTTTCAGGGGTTTAATAAAGGAGTTGTCCTCTATCGTCGGGGCAATGGGTGGCTTCTATCTGGCCTACACCTACTATCCTCTCTTGGCCAAAAACATAGCCCACTGGGTGACCGATACCGGATACCAACGCATCATCAGTTTCCTGATTATCTTTGTGGTGGTTTTTCTGGCGGTGAGCTTTGCCGGCATCGTCATCAAATACTTGATGAACATCGCCTTCCTGGGTTGGACCGACCGCATTTGCGGCCTTTTCTTCGGATCGGTCAAGGGGATATTGATCATTACGGTGCTGCTGCTGGTGCTGACCACTTTCTTGCCCAAAAACGCCGCCGTCATCAAGCGGTCCTGGGTAGCGCACCGCATTATCCCGTTAAGCGCTTTCCTGATCAAAATCACACCGGATGAGATGAAACATAGTTTCGGCGCCAAGGCAAAGGAACTGAAAAAATCGTGGTAAAGCCCTCAATCGAATCAGCACCTCCCTCTGTTCAGACCCTTCTGGATCTTATCGCAGCCTTGAGAGGCGAAAACGGCTGTCCCTGGGACCGCAAGCAGACGCCCGGGACGCTGACGGTCTATCTAATTGAAGAGATGTATGAATTGGTGGAAGCGATCCATGCGGACGACACGGCCGGCGTTCTGGAGGAACTCGGCGACCTGCTGTTCCAGGTGCTTTTTATCACTTACATGTATGCACAAGATGAGCGTTTCTCTTTGGAGCAAGTTCTTGAGCGTATCATCAAGAAGATGATCCATCGCCACCCGCATGTTTTCGGGGACCGGAATCTTGACAATAGTGATCAAGTCAAGCAGCAATGGCGAAAAATCAAGCAGCAGGAGAAAGGGCGGGAGGACTCCCTGCTCGACTCCGTTCCTTCCGGTATGCCGGCATTGATGCGGGCATATCGCATATCCGAGCGAGCGGCGGGCACCGGTTTTGATTGGGATACCATAGAAGGGGTCATGGCCCAAGCCGAGGCGGAGTGGTGCGAATTCAGGGATGAGGTCGACCAGCCGGAGCATGCCAAGAATCAGGAGCGGGTTACCATGGAATTGGGCGACGTGCTCTTTACCCTGGTGAATGTAGCGCGCCTGGCCGGTGTTCATCCGGAGAGCGCGTTGGCCAAATCCACAACGAAATTTATACATCGGTTCAATCATATGGAGATCGCCGCCGCCGACCAGAATTGTGCGCTGGAGAAGATGCCCAAGGAGGCGTTGGAACAACTGTGGCAGGCGGCCAAGAAAAGCGCCGCTCAGAAAGATTGAGGCGGTCCGAAAACCGGTTTTATGGGG
>JARRKU010000172.1:0-5526 GCA_037387725.1 Desulfobacteraceae bacterium | reverse complement strand
CGACCTTCAACATAACGAATTTATGGTAATCACATGTAAAACCTGTGGTTATTCAGAAATGTATGATTTAGAGATATTGGAATCGAAAAATAATCTAACACCATTCTTAGATTTGTTTTCTGGTAGCTAAATAAAACCTTATGATAATGTTTCTGGTTTAACCTCCGTTTTCACTCCGACGCGGCACCGCCGCGCCGGGTGAATCGGGCCGTTATATTTTTAAGGAGCCTAAATATTGCCATTTAAAAATATTTCAATAGTAAACATAAGGGCAATTATTTTACTGATCCTATCATCCAGTGTGCTATTTGGTTGTGCAGCAACCCCGCCAAAGCAACAAATAAGCGATAGCTCAGCAGCGGCGATCAGAGTTGGGGTAAAATTGCATTATTCTTTTATTTCAGCAGAGTTCTTCGCACCTGATGTTGTCTTTCTTGTTAAGCTAAAGAATAAAGGAGATTCGCTTAAACAAAAAATTTTAATTTCGACTAATTATCGTTATGAGTCTCTTGCTGCCAATTTGCTCCCTGATAGCATAGATTGTTTTTTATTAGATATTGAACCAGGAATTTATGCGGCTATAGGTGCTTTGGGAAAGGGTCGAAACTCTCAGGCGGATATTTTGGTATTTTTTCCTGAGGAAATGGTCAGAAAAACAATTACTTTGGTCGAATCTAATAAAATGTATTTTATGGGTCGATATATTTTGAAATATGGTTCATCCGTTAATGGGTTTCAAAAGCCAGACGAATTGCAAGCTTATTATTATAAGTTGCTCAGATCTGGAAATGAAGAACTTTATACTAAAACTCGTATTTCTCATTATCAGAGCCCAGTTTTTGCTTTCCCTGTATTGAAATTTGTCGATAACTCGACAGATGATGAGATTAAGTTCTTAAAAAAACGCCTCAATTTGTTTAAAAACACAAGCCGGGAAAGTACTATTTTAAATCGTATTACTTTACTGGAAAGAATGCATTGATAACTGCACTAACAGGTTAGGATTAACGGATACTTGAAAGTATAACATGGCTTTTCACCAGATTCGGGCCAAAGAGCGGCCCTCTCTGGTGAAAGCTGGCGTTCGGTGCAGGGAAAGACTTAAAATACTACGAAGCACATCAAAGAGAGATGCAACTGAAGCATGCGGCTGGAATGTTCGCATGACCCTATTCCAGTTCAACCTTTCTAACATAAGGAGGTGGATATGGATACCGCATCTGTTTACGAGAAAAGGCCCTGGCTTGAACACTACCTGGATGACGTTCCGCCGAACATTGCGTATGAAAAAACCTGTCTGCCGGAATTTCTGGAACGCGTTGCCCAACGCTATCCCGCCAGAATGGCACTCAATTTTCAAGGATACGAACTGAGTTTTGCGCAGTTGAACGACATGGTGAACCGCTTTGCCGTCTGCCTGCAGAAATTCGGTATTCAAAAAGGCGATGCCGTCGCTATGTTGCTTCCCAATATAATCCCCTGTGTGGTGGCCTACTATGCCGCCATGCGGATCGGCGCAATTACGGTAATGAACAATCCGCTCTACACAGACCGCGAGCTGGATCATCAATTCAACGACTCGGGCGCCAAGGTGCTGGTCACCCTCGATCTGCTGGCTAACCGCATGATCGATTTGCGTCCCAAAACCAAGATTCGGCAGATTGTCTACACCAGCATCGGGGACTACCTGCCTTTTCCCAAGAACCTGCTGTTCCCCCTGGTGGGCGTCAAGAAGGGGCTGGCGGCAAAGGTCAAACCGGCACAGGATATCCACCGTTGGAAACCCCTGGTGGCTGAAGCATCTTCCCAGCCGGCCAGGGCGCAACTTTCCATGGACGACACCGCGATGTATCAATACACCGGCGGCACCACCGGTGTGAGCAAAGGCGTCATCCTGACCCATGGTAACCTGACCAAACAATGCCAGCAGATTGCTTCCTTGAAACCAGGCGTGAGTGATGATCAGGTAACGCTGGGGGCTTTGCCTTTTTTTCACGTCTTCGGCCTGACCATGGCGTTGAACTGTCCCCTCTGCCAGGGCTATGGCATTGTGCTGGTGCCCAAACCCCAGCCCCCCCAATTGATCGAGGCATTTTTGAAATACAAGCCTACCGGCGCCTGCATGGTGCCCACCATGTATATCGGCATGCTGCAGCGCCCGGATATCGACAAGCTGGATCTGAGCTATATGGAGGTCTGCATTACCGGCGGCGCCTCCATGCCGGTGGAAATCATCAAGGAGTTCGAGGCACGCACCGGCGCATTCATTGTCGAAGGCTATGGTCTCACCGAAGCCTCACCGGTGACCCACACAAACCCAGTCAGCAGGGAAAAACGCAAAATCGGCAGCATCGGCCTTCCGCTTCCCGACACGCTTTGCCGCATTGTGGAGATTTCCGACGACACCATCGATATGCCCTCGGGAGAGCCTGGGGAACTGCTCGTCAAAGGCCCCCAGGTGATGCAGGGGTACTGGCAAAAGCCCGAGGCCAGTGATGAAACCTTGGCTCACGGATGGCTGCACACCGGGGACATCGCCGTTATGGATGAAGACGGATTCTTTTTCATTGTGGATCGCAAAAAGGACATGATCATCGCCGGTGGTTATAATATCTACCCGCGCGATATCGAGGAGGTCTTCTACACCAATCCTAAAATTATGGAGGCCACGGCCATCGGCATACCACACCCCACACGCGGAGAATCCGTTAAACTCTTCGTGGCGCTTAAGTCAGGTCAAACCGCAACCAAGCAGGAGTTGATCGACTACTGCAGTGATAAACTGGCCAAATACAAGTGGCCCACAGAAATCGAATTTCGCAAAGAACTACCTAAAACACTAGTCGGTAAAATATCGAAGAAAACTCTGCGGGATGAAGAGACGAAAAAATGAGTTTATTGTCAGGCGGATAGTTCCGGAAAAATTGCTTAACCGTAAAATATTGGTATCTAAAATTGAAATAATTGTTGAAAGAAAGACCGAACCATCAAATGCACCGGATGCAAAAGGCCTTGGCTTATTTCGCTATCAGTAGCTTACTGCCTTCAGGGGCTTATGAAATGTCTTCTGGAAACCTTTTTCACGCGGTGATTTGAGACGTTGTTCTCCCTTCCAGTAACCTTTCACTCCAACAATCTGCGATATTGGTCGGAGCGTACCCCTAGTAGAGACAAATAGATGAAAAGACTATGATGGGCTGCTCCTTTACCCGATCAACCGGCGTGTCCATAGAAACACGCCAAAGCCTGCAAAAATCGTTGCCGCAGCCATGGCGAAAATGGCCGGGAAGCCATATAATTCGCCCAATTGTCCCATGGTGAAGGAGCCGATGAACAGGCCGGCGTCTACGCCGCCGGTGAGGATGCCGGTGACCTTGCCGCGATTGCCGGCGGCAATGGGGCGGATCGTCACGGCGATGAGGCTTGGAAAAAGCAGACCGTGGCCCAGGCCCGCCACAAAACCGGTTCCGGCCAGTCCCGCGGTGGAGGTCACTTGCATGAGGCAGACAAATCCCGTCCCGGCAATCACCAGGGCCACTGGGATCAATTGTTTTTCACCAAACCTGTCGGCCAGTTTGCCGCCGAGCAAGCGGGATATCACCGCTGCGGTGGAATAGGAGACGAAGTAGGCGGACACGGACAATGCGCCGGCTTTGGCAAAAGGCGCTACAAATCCGCCGTGGGCGGCAAACGCCACACCGAAACAGAGGCAAATCAATGCCATTCGCCATACCAGGTCGACGCGAAGGGCTTTTATGAAGCCGCCCCGCGTCCCGCCATCGGACCGTGTAAAATTATCCTTTAACGGCAGCAGAAAAAAGAACCCCGCTGTGAAAAACATCGCTGCCGCCAGGAACATGGCGCTGAAACCCCATTGATGGATGATGCGCTCTCCGACCACCGGACCGATGGCGATGCCCATCAACGGCATGACGCCGAAAATGCCCAGCCCTTCGTTGAGCCGCGAGACGGGCGCCAGATCGGCCGCCAGGGTCAAAGAGGCGATGATGCCCAATGCCACGCCGGTGCCGAAAAGCAGGCGCAAGACCACCAGGACCGGGTAAAGCTGTCCGATGTCGCCTTTGAAAAAAAGGTGGGCAATGCTGACCGCGGTCATCAACAGGCACCCGACGATGATGCTGCCTTTTCGTCCCAGGTGGTCCACCAGACCGGATGTCCAGGGACGCAGCGCCACGGCCGACAGGGACATGATCCCCATTAGGATGCCGATATCCGATTTGCTGCCCCCGATGTCCAGAACATAGAGGGGGAAAAGGTAAAAGACACCGATGCCGGTGGTCAGCAACAGACCGCTGGTTAACAATAAGACAAACTCCCTGGTGTATAAGGGCGCTTTTGTTATCCTGATTTTCAATCCTAGGCGGCTTTAAAGGCCTTCATCAAGCTGCACACCGGTTTCAGTAAATCTTTTGCAGTATTGGCGGTAGGTGGCGGCAAAACTCGGCAGGCAGACCTGGCCGTGTTGTTGATGGCACCAGACGATGGCCATTTGAAAGGCGCTGTCCAGGACCAGGGGGTCTGCGATCCAGCGGCTGCGCAGCGGGTCGTTGATCCAATCCGCCGGCGGCGGTGCGGTGGCGAGCCGCGCGGTGATGCCTTCGTTGGAGATGCGGACAATTTGTTGAATGCCGTGCAGGTCCCGGCCGTGGAAGAGGACCTGTTCGTAGATCTCTTCGATGGGACCCACCGGGCGGTCCGGTTGGAAATGGCCGTTTTCACTGAACACCGGCGGTGCGGGGAGCCGCTCTGAGAGAATGGCTTTGGCGCTGGAGTGGATGCGATGTCCGTTCTCCGTTTCGCCGTCCCGGATCTCCACATCGACTTCGAAGAGGTCGTCCGCACGATGGGCTTTGCCGGCCAGCATGCGGATTTTGCGGGTTTGCCCGTCCAGGGCGATGCCGCTGAGCAGCCGCAGGTGGTCCATGCCATGCAGCACCAGGCCCGGATTGGCATGCAGGGCGCTGTGGGCCAGCCACTCGGTGATCAGTGCCAGGGGCACCACCGGGCGGCCGTCCAGCTGATGGGCGTGCAATACCGGATACTGTTCGACGCTCACATCGCACTTGCAGGCCAGGTTCAATGCTTTGGCCGGCGATGGTTTGACGCTCTCCACGGGATGTTGGACGGGCGCTTGGGGCAGCGGTCCGCCGATCACCACTTCCACGGCTTGGCCCGGGGGTTGGGTCATTTCATCCACCATGGCCCGGGCGCCGGCCTCCAACGGAATCAGGGAGATGCCCTGTTTGAGAAAATTGCGCCTCAGGCTCGGCGTGACCATGCCGCCGTCCCAGGGGCCCCAGTTGATGGCGATCACCTTGCAGTCCGGACGCAGGGATGCCTGCTGCAGGGCGGTTTTATTGAGGACTTCATTGGCCATGGCGTAATCGGCCTGACCCGTATTGCCCATGCGGGCGGTCACCGAGGAAAAAAGCACCAGATGGCGCAAGGCGTCCTCTGCGGTGGCCCTCAGCAGGGACTGAAGCCCTTCCACCTTGGTGGCGTAGA
>JARRKU010000171.1:0-4688 GCA_037387725.1 Desulfobacteraceae bacterium | reverse complement strand
CTGGATCGCCAATTGGAATCGGCGGCGATTGGTTTCATTAATGATTCGCATAGCAATTACATCAAGGGGGATACGTTGTATATCAGCCGCATTTTCAAATGGTTTAAGGAGGATTTCGGCAATGACATCCTGGGCTATGTTCGCGCCCACGCCAGGGGCGACCTCGCCAAACGGATCGCGGATGCAGGGGACAAACTTGAAGTGAAATATCTGGATTACGACTGGTCGCTCAATAACGTATGATCATAAATGTATGCCTTCCATGGGATGATATCGCTCAATTACGTTAACGCTCAATCAGGCTGAACCGCTTAGGGAGGAAATCATGGCCAACAACTACGATTACGACATGGGCATCTTCGGCGGCGGTGCGGCCGGCTTGACCGTTGCATCAGGATCCGCCCAGCTGGGCGCCAAAACATTGTTGATTGAAAAGGAGCAGGAACTCGGCGGCGACTGCCTGCACTTCGGATGCGTTCCAAGCAAGACACTGATCAAAAGCGCCCATGTCTACCACCTGATGAAACGTGCATCGGACTATGGATTGCCGGCGGTTGACATACCACCGGTGGATTTCGCCAGGGTATCCGAGCGCATTCGCGCTGTCATCGCCACCATCCAGAAACATGACTCCGAAGAGCGGTTTTGCAGCCTGGGGGCCAAAGTGTTATTCGGCGAGGCTCAATTCACCGACGACCACACCATCGAATTGGATGGCAAGCGCATCAGCGCCAAAACCTGGGTCATCGCTACCGGCTCATCCCCCATCGCGCCGCCCATCCCGGGCCTGGCGGAAACCCCATATGTAACCAATAAAGAGATATTCTACCTCGACAGACTGCCCAAAGCCATGCTTGTCTTAGGCGCAGGCCCCATCGGCATCGAGATGGCCCAGGCCTTCAATCGCTTCGGAACGCAGGTGACTGTGGTAGACCGCGCTGATCAGATTCTCACCAAGGAAGACAAAGTTATGGCCGACATGGCCATGGAGGTGATGGCCAGAGAAGGCGTCCGCTTCGAATTGGGCGCCAGCATCGATTCGATACGCCAATCAGGAGAGACAAAAGAGGTGCTGATCACCAATGGCCAAGGAAAACACCAAGTGCTCAAGGGTGATACCCTTTTGGTAGCCATGGGCCGCGGCGCCAATGTCAACGGGCTGGGACTGGAAGATATCGGGGTGAAATTCAATGGACGCGGCATCGCGGTGGACAAGCGATTGCGTTCCAGTCAAAAGCATATTTTCGCGGCCGGCGATGTGAATGGCGGCTTCCAGTTTACCCATGCCGCCGGTTATGAAGGCGGCATCGTGGTATCCAACGCCATCTTCCATCTCCCCCGCAAGGCCGACTACACCCTTCTGCCGTGGTGCACCTACACGGACCCGGAGTTGGCCAGCATCGGCATGAACCAGAAGACAGCCGAGGAAGCGGGCATCAAGGTCAAGATCTGGGAAGAAGAGTTCAAGGAGAACGACCGCAGCCTGGCAGAGGGCGAAAAGATCGGCCGCATCAGGCTGGTGGTGGATGAGAAGGAAAAGCCGGTGGGCGTACAGATACTCGGGCCACGAGCCGGTGACCTGATCAGCGAGTGGGTCGCGGCCCTCAACGGAAAGGTGAAGCTCTCCACCATCGCCGGCGCCATTCACCCCTACCCCACCATCGGCGAAATCAACAAAAAAGTGGTGGGATCGCTCTTTGCACCCAAAATCTTTTCAGAGAAAATTCAAAAAGGGTTGAAATTCTTCTTTAGCACCAAAGGCCGTGCCTGCACGCTACCGGAAGAATAAATCTTAGCCATCCAGAAATGGTAGATTGCAGCTATAACCGGGCCGGTGTAAAACGAATCAAGACCGTAGGAGGTTTGACAGCCAAGGCGCAGCAGCGCTACGCTGAGGATGGGAAATGAGCGAAGACACAAATCTGAGCCGCAAGATGCAATTTTGGATCGCCAATAGAAAGGACCCCTGACATGACCGACTCTGCCACACCACCCGCCAATCGCTCAAAAGCCGGATTAAAAGCCGCCATTTTTATCCTCTTTATCATCGGCGCCATCGTACTGGTGCGCTATACGCCGGTCAAAAATTACCTGACAGCGGAGGCGCTGGGCGGTTTTCTGGAGACAGCCGGTATCTGGGCGCCCGTGCTGTTCGTGGTGATTTATGCCGTGGGCGTTTGCCTCTTTGTCCCCGGCACGCTGCTTACCGGATTGGGGGCGGCCATTTTCGGTCCTTACTGGGGGTTTGTCTATGTCTGGTTCGGCGCCATGGCCGGGTCCAGCGCCGCTTTTGTCATCGGCCGAACCCTGGGGCGTGAATTTGCCGCCGGATTGGTCGGCAATAAACTGAAAAAGTACGACGACGCCATCGAGCGAAACGGATTTGCCACGGTGCTCTACCTGCGGCTGGTCTATTTCCCGTTCACACCGATGAATTTCGGTATGGGACTGACCAAAGTTCGGTTCTGGGACTACTTCATGGGAACCGCACTGGGAATTATCGTCGGCACCTTCATCTTCACTTTTTTCATCGGCACCCTCAAAGAGGTCTGGTCCTCCGGTGATTGGAGCCAGCTGATCTCCTTCAAAGTCTTCTTCTCCATCGGGCTTTTCATCTTCTCCTTCTTTATCCCAAAAATCATTAAAAAAGTAAAAGGAGAGAGCTAGCGCCGGCCACTCAATTTTACCTTGTTCGATCAATTTGGGTTATCTTTAGTTTGATTACTTATTTAGAATTACATTCATCCGTTTTGTTTTCGATTAACTGCATCCTTGATTCGTTTGACGTGGCCGCGTCCAAGCCCCTTGACCTCGCAACCTAATTCAAAGTACCGATGTATTTTTGTGTCATCGAGAATGCCAAAGCAATCTATTATGGCTGCGGGCCGGCCGACCATCTTTATGACTGTTTCCGGATCGAGTTGGAGATAGTGATTGTGGCGCACTGCCATCACAACGGCATCAGCATATTCCAGGGTATGCTTAAGATCTGGTTGAATTTGAGTTTCTTTCAAGGCTTCCTGATTCCTGAAAAATCGTGACCAGGAGTGTCCGGGTGCTGGATAGGTGTCCTGTTTCTCAAGTTCCCACCAGTGTTTGACATAGGGATCGTGTACAGCTATTTCGGCACCCATTTCAGTGAGCTTGCGAACAATGACCTCCGATCCGCTATAGCGCGTATCGCCGACATCCTCACGATAAGAGGCGCCCAATACGGCTACCTTTGACGCGGCCACAATTTTACCCATATTCCGCAATGCATCCCGCACCAACTGGGTGACATGCAGGGCTCGGGTGTCGTTGATGTCAATGGCCGCTGGGGTAATTTTAAAGATGTCGTCGTCGAACCCCATGAGGGTATTGTAGGCCCAGACTCCCAGACCGCCGTCTTTTGGCAGGCAATAGCCTCCGATACCCGGTCCGGGAAAGAGCAGATTGGAGTGGGTGGGCCTGACCTTGATGGCGTTAATCACTTTGGTGATGTCCACGCCATTGCGTTCGGCAAAGAGGCTCCATTCGTCCATGAAGGCCAGGATTGCCGCGCGGTAGGAGTTTTCTACGATCTTACAGGTTTCGCTTTCGATGGGCCGGTCCAGCACGGTTAGCGGGTATTGTTCGACGTTCAATATATCCGTCAGGAATTGGGTGACCCGTTCTTTGGCTTCGGCGTTGATGCCGCTGCAGACGCGCCAGAAATCGCGGATGGAGGCGACGTAGTTGCGGCCGGGCATGACCCGTTCGTAGGAGTGGGCCAGCAGGGGTTCAGCGTTATTGAGGCCTCTTTTATCAAAGGCTTTTCTGATGATGGGATAGGCAACGTACTCGGTGGTGCCGGGCGGCACGGTGGTTTCGATGAGGACCAGGCATTGGGGTTCGATTTTTTGGCCGATGATTTTCAGGCTGCTTTCCAGGGCGGCGATGTCGGCATGCCCCTGGCGTACGTCGCCCATGGTCTCCTTGTGGTAGTCGCATTGGACGTCTACGACGACGGTATCGGCCAGGGATAAGGCGTCGTAGGTATAGGTTGCCATCAGGGTCTTTTTTTCAAGTACGCAGCGCCGGATCAGGGGGGCCACTTCAGGGTCTTCGGCCTCAACGGGTGCGACGCCGCGATTCAGATAAGGGATCTTCCAATAGGATCGGGTGGAGGGGCGTTGCATGCCGATGACGAATTTATTGGATTCTCCTGTTTGGCGATCAGTGGAATCTGCAACAACGCCGGCCATGACGGCGCCGACAAAGCCGACGCCCATGACGACGACAATCTCACGGCCTTTTTGGCGTTGCGCTTTGACGATGGTTTGGAGCTTTTTGAATTCTTCGATGTAATCGTTTTCAGCCGGCAAGGGGAAGGATTCGCCATCCGGGCTGGTGGATACTTGTGCTTTATTTGTTTCAGGCATTGGATTTCTCCGATTGGTCAGTATTTCCATTTATAAGGAATGGATTCTAAATAGATATAGAATCCAATCCTCGAACCCGCCGCTTTTTGGTTTGCGTAGTTTTGGTTGATCCGGTTGCGGTATTGGCCGGTTCGGATTGTGTTTACCCAATGGGGGTTGTTCAAGTAACAGTCAATGGTTTCTTCTATGGCGGTTTTGAAGGTGTATTTGGGTTGCCAGTCCAGTTGGTCTTATATTTTGGTGGCGTCGATGGCGTGGCGGCGGTCGTGGCCGGGGCGGTCGGTG
>JARRKU010000170.1:0-4856 GCA_037387725.1 Desulfobacteraceae bacterium | reverse complement strand
CGCAGGAAAAAAGTGGCGCCGCCTGATTGATGCTTTTTTTAGTGCTTTCACAAATTTTCTCTCCATCCTCTTGGAATAAGGCTTAGCTTTGATTTTCCGCGGCCCATTGTTCCAAAAGATCCGCGACACTGAGATATACCGAATAGCCCTGGACAAACGTTCCCAGGCTGCCCTGCCGCGCCACGATACCGAAGTACCCGTGCGCATAATCGATGAAAGGATATGCGCCATAGGCACCCGGACTCGACACCCTCTGGACGTCGACACAATCGAAGGGCACGCGATCACATTCAATCCAGTTTCCAAAACCATAGTGCCAATCATATCCCGCGGCATCCGCCGGTGAGGATACAATGGTCGCCCCGGCGATCTGGTCGCTGGACATGTTGCTGATCAAGCTCGGTGACAAGATCTCTTCGCGGTAGATCGCTTCCAGAAATTCCATGTACTCCACGGCGGTCCAGTGCATACCACCGGCCAATCGTGGATTGCCGGTCGAGGGTAAATCGTAGGCGGCGTTGGGGAACAAGTTGGTGTTGCGTTGGAATTCGGCAAACACTTCCTCCCAACTGCTCGCCCCCGAGGCCTCAACCGCCATCAAGCCGGCGACCTGCATGTGGGCAGAACCGTAATAGAACGCCTGCCCCGGCGTGGCAATGGTGGGATTGCGATTCAGAATCTGTTCCACACAGTCTGAAAAGTCGTAAGCGCCGGCATTGATGCATAGGGGTTCCACATTGAGCCCCGAGGTAAAGCTCAACAGGTGCCGCAATTGAATCTGGCTGTGATTGCCCGTGGTGGGCCAAAAATCTATGACGTCCTGGGGATGATCATCCAGGTCCAGCACCCCGCGATTCACCAGATCCATAATGACCGCCGCTGTCACCCACTTGCTGGTAGACGCAGATTCATATGATGTGAACTCTGTGGATGCCCTGGTGCGGTGGATAAACTGGTATCCGTTTTCCGCCTCTACCACCAGCGTAAAATCCGTGTCGGTGACCAGCGCATCAAGTGTTTCGTGCATTTGCTCTTCGATATCGTCCACACTCGACGACGAAGTGGGTTGATTGCTGTCACCGTCAATCCCACCAGCACCACCGCCGCCCCCGCCAACACCGCAGCCGGCTGTGCCGAGCAATATCGCCAGACAGATAATCCACACCGGTAATTTCATGATTTCCGCCGTCATCACTTTGCTCCTTAATTATTGCGAATGGCAGGAGAACACCTGCTCGTTTCCAATGGCCTCAAGAGCAGATCCGGTGACACCCGGTCAAAAGAACGGCCTCTTCACTGACTTTGAAAGCTTAAACACCCGGCCGAAGAAAAAGTTGCAATTTCGCTTAAAAAAGATGCGCATTGCAGGATGCTTATCGGATCATGATGGTGAAGGCCCGCCGCAGGGTTAGCAGCCCGATGCGGTTGATCGTGCCCCCACGACGATCAACGCCATTTGACCCGAAGAATATACGAATTGACCGTCGGCCGATCGAAATTTGGATGGACAGGCTAAGGTGATTTATTGAATGTTGTACAACCTCCTGTATCGACAGTGAGATTGTTACACAAGCATCGGATAGGCATACCAAGTCCTCAAAAAAAGCAACTTCTTATCCTTAAACAATTCTCCTGCGAGGTCGCGGGGGCGGATCGCTGTTGATCCAATAGGCTTCTTAAGAGGCCAGGAGGCGAACACCGTGCCGGTATAGTCCTCCTGGCCGATTTAGCCATGTTGCATTTTAGTCTGTCCCCGGCCACTCGCCCAGCACGCTCACGATTAAATCCATTTCATTGTTGTTCTCTATGGATTCGTCGTTGGTGTTGGTGGCGTCGACCTTGAGTTTGCAATTTCTGATGCCGGCGGTTTCCCATTTCAAGGCTATCGGCAAGCCGACCCGCTGATGGGGGTTGATGGGGGGGATATTTATGGTCATGGGTGCAATGTCGTTGCCGGTCACACTGAGCTTGGCAGCTTTTGAAAAGCACCACGCATTGTTATAGACCCAGACCGTCACCTTGACATCCTTTCCGGCATGCGCGTCGACCCATATATTGGCGGGTTTTGGTTTGGTATAATCGTAGAGCGCAAGCTCCGGTTTACATTGGACGCTGAAATATTTAATTTTTTCATTGTTGGTTTCGTTAATTTCGTCAAGCTTGTCGAAGCGGTCTATTTTTATGCTGACAGCGACATCGTCACCAAGGGTGATAAAGGTTGTATTTGTTTCGATATTAAATGTTTGCTCCGGCATTAGCGATGGCACCGGGGGCGAAGAACTGTAAAATCTGCCGCCCGATGTGCTGCCATGGGTATCCCAGAAGGTAAACAGTGATTCGACTTGAGGCGTTTTCATTTTCCCGCTGTTTTTGACAACAGCGACAAATTTCACTGCCTGGCCGGCAACCGGATTCGTGGGACTCATGGCGATTGAGACGACCTGGAGATCGGTATTCAGTTGGGGCTTTGGCGCCGGCTTTACTCGCATTTTTTTAATGAGACCGGTTTTGGATAAAACCGTGAATGTCAAAAAAGCGGTGTTGTTCGTCTCACTGGATTCCTGAACCCGATTCATATAATCTGCCATGAATTTCAGCCTGTATTTTCCAGGCTTCCATTTTTCAGCGGAGGCGGACGGCCATGCATATGCCATTGAATGACCGGCACTAAGAGGTGCAACAGCCAGTACGCCGCTCAATGATGTCGGGCAGCTATTGCCCGTAAGAGAGGTGCAGGAAACCCTCAATTTGTGTGCCTTGGCGGAAGCGATGCCTTTGTTGGCAACAACAATATTTAAAATAGAAGCCGTGCCCACCGTTTGGCCCTCTTTGGGCGGCGCAGACCAGGATGGGGTTTTGATAAAGAGATCCGGGAGTTTGACCGGCCCCGGGGTCTTTAATGAGGGGGGCTGGCTCTTCCTGAGTTTGAAATTTTCCGCTGCATTTAAATTCGAAGCATTCATCAATGCAATCGCCATCACCAGACCTGCAAATACAACCCATTGTTTCTTGAACATCTAATTTCCTCCATTCAGGGTAACCGATACCATCTCGTAACAATAGTAGGGGGTGATCAAGAAAAGGTTCAAATCATTATGGCGTGGATGTGATAGACATAAAGCCTGCCACGCCCGCATAGACGCCCCAGATGCGCTGCACCATGTTATCGGATCATGTTTACTGCCTGCGTCCGCGGATCCGTCGGGGAAAGAACATCCCGGTGCGTTTCCGGTAGTCTGCATAGGCGGGAAAGGCTGCGGTGAGTTTGCGCTCCTCGATGCCGGCGCGGATCACCTGGCCGATGCAAAAGAGCAGATACATGAGCACCGAAGCCGGGTGCAGTCTCAGCAGCAGGCTGCCCAGGAACATGATGAAGTGGCCGGTGTAAAGGGGATGGCGAATGCGGCTGAAGATGCCCCGCACCACCAACTCGCGGGCTTCGCTCATGATGGTGAAGGCCCGCCGCAGGGTCAGCAGCCCGATGAGGTTGATCGTTCCCCCCACGACGATCAACGCCATGATGCCCAGGTAGTAATAGAGATGGGCAGGGGATGAGAACGGCGCCCATCGGGGCAAACTGTACGGCATGAAAGAGAGCAGGACCGGGATACCGGCCACGATGACGGGAAAGGCGGTTTGCATGAATCCTGCGGCAATACTCCTGGCCCGGGCCCGGCTGGCATAGGACGCGAGATATCCGAGATAGATGGCCGTCTCGATCATCCAAACCGCAAAGCGCGTGCCCCACAAGGCGACAATTTGACCCGAAGTGTACACCAATTGGCCGTCGGCCGTTCTGAACCCGGAATAGAATGCCCGGGCCGCATCCAGGCTCTGTGGGAAACGGTCGAACTGATAGATGCGCAGGACAAGAAACCCGATAATGATCACCAGGGCCATGGCGCGACTGATCAGCTCCCGATGGGGCCAGCGGGCCGGTTCGAAGACCAGCCATCGATCCACGCCTTTAAGCCAGTTTCGTATGCGTGCGGTGGGTGCCATGGCGCTCCTTGCACAGGGCTATTTCTGAAGAGACGGATACCCGTCGAGATGTTTTTTCTCTCGATAGAATCGCGTTTCAAGGGCCCGGACGGCCTTTTGGCGTTGGGGATCGAAAATGGGGCTGTAAATCGGGTCCGCTTTGGACACGGCGCGTCCGGCCAGCTTTTCTTCAAGCAGGTAAAGGGCCTCGATGGATTTGTCCCCCACCGGGTACCCGCGGTCATCCAGGGCAACCTGCGCATCGAAGCAGACCCTGGAGATGTTGTTGATATCCACCAGTTTGATATCACCGCTGGCCGTGATGACCAGATTGCCGATGCCGGCAAGATCCGGTACATACCCCGTCTGGAGAATCATCTCTCTGACGCGGTCGATGAATGCGGCGGCCTTGCGCCCCACCCGGGTCGTCCATCGCTCCCGGGTCATGGCCGGGTCACGCAGGGATGCCCGGAGGGCATCGAACAGGGAATGGGCAAATGTCCGCTGGTCGAGCAGGCTCCAGGGGTCGACGATCTCCCCCCTCTCATAGCACTGGAAACCGCAGAGCAAGAGTTCCCGGCCGGCAGGACCATCGTAATCGACGATGAACTCATTGGATCGGGCCAGAAAATGCGGCGCCAGGAAGCGCTCGACGATTTTCACCCGGTCGATTTCGCGCAAGGCGCTTTCCAGGGTTTTCAAGCGGGTTCTGAATATTCTGAAAACGTGCGCTGGCTCGGCCTTGGGATACCATCGAATGCCGTCGATAACGGTCCCTGTCTTTTCGCAATCCACGTCACGGCGATGCAGCACTTCCAGAATATGGGATCGCAATCCCTGGCGGTGGTGTCTTCTGAAGATAAAAGGACCGTCGG
>JARRKU010000169.1:0-8494 GCA_037387725.1 Desulfobacteraceae bacterium | reverse complement strand
AAGTTGCTGAAACGGCTCTGCACCATCAATGATCGGTGGTGTCTGCCGCCATCCAAAGCTCAATAGTTTGCTCGATGCCAAGCTGCTTTTGCTTGCTATGAAATGCCCGTTGTCCGAGAAACCTGGCCAGTGATGGAAATAGACGGTTGATCCACCAAACAGATGGTAGATCTTGGGCAACATGATCACGGTCTTATTCTTCGCGATACCATTCAATGCCTTTCGGGCGAATAAAGCAGGATCCATGGACGGTCATAATTTGATAGGTCGCCTGGATGCCGTTCATCACGCCGCGGAGATTGATATCCGGGATATCGTTCCAGTCCTCAATGTTGAAGTGGCAAATATTTCCGATTTGATTTCACTTCTTTTTCATTTGGAATTCATCATTCCTTCACCCCGCTGGCGCAGGATGTCTTGCATCAGGCTCAATTTGAACACGTTCCATTAGGATTAATATGTTTATCGCACACCTGCCGGCTGGCTATTGTCTCACGACGCTTCTGCTATCAAAGTTCATGAGGCTGAAAACCACCTTGTCGTATCGCCGCGACCTGTGGATCGGTCTGGGAGCCAGCCTGCTGCCTGATCTTGACCTCATCTATTTCTATCTCATCGACCATCGCCGGCATGTGCACCATTCGTACATCACTCACATCCCCGTCTATTGGTTGACTGGCGCTCTCTTGGTATGGTCGTGCGGGGCGATGCTGCGGCGGCTGTGGGTGATACGAAGCACCATCATTGTGATTTCCAATGTATTGTTGCACCTTTTGCTGGATAGTGTGGCAAGTAAAGTTCATTGGCTCTATCCAATATCCGATGCCGGTTTGGGGCTGTTCCATGTGCCGCCCCGATACAGTTGGTGGATATCGAATTACATTCTGCACTGGACCTTCGGATTGGAGGTCATGATTGTCGTTGCAGCTATCTGTTTGCTTTACTATAAAAACACTTCAGAACCCGGACATCGAATACCCAAGGGGAAGTTGCCATCATGCGGGTAACCGTTTTAATCGTTGAAGACGAAACCGCCATCGCCGAAACCATTCAATATGCCCTGGAGACGGAGGGCTTCTTTCCCATTCTGGCCGCCACCGGCCAGGAGGCCCTCGAACGATTTGATTCTTCCACCGTGGATCTGATCATCCTCGATATCGGCTTGCCCGACACCAACGGTTTTGAGTTGTGCAAAGAGATCCGACGCCGAAGCGATGTGCCTATAATTTTTCTCACCGCCCGCAGCGAGGAGGTGGATCGCGTGGTGGGTCTGGAGATCGGCGGGGACGACTACGTGGTCAAGCCCTTCAGCCCACGGGAATTAACCGCAAGGGTTAAGGCCATTTTGCGGCGTGTCCATCAGAACAATAATGCCCGGGCAACCGAAGACAGCGTCTGGGAGATAGACGGCGCCAAACGGCAGATCACCTATTTCGGCCAGTTGCTGGACCTTTCCCGCACCGAATACGACCTGATGTGCATCTTTATCCGAAGACCGGGTCAGGTTTTCACCCGGGATCAGCTCATGGCAGCGGCCTGGGATGAACCCGAAGCGAGCATGGATCGCACGGTGGACGCCCATATTAAAAACCTGAGGGCCAAACTCAAAGCCGCCAAGCCGGATCTCGACCCCATCGTCACCCATCGCGGCACCGGTTATGCCCTGAAAGAGGATCTATGAAGCTGGGTTTCAGAATCTTCGGATGCTATCTGGTGATTTTCTGCATCTGCTTTGCCTACCCGGTGGGATGGGTATTGGACACCCTGCGGACCCGCTACCTGGAGGGGGTAGAGGACCCCCTGGTGGACCAGGCCAATATCCTGGCCGAATGGATCGGTCAACAAATGGCACAAGACCATTTCTCCACCGATGACATCTCGGCCGTCTTCCGGAAAAGCTATGCCCGCGATCTCAACGCACAGATCTATCATCTGGCCAAATCCAATGTGGACATGGCGGTCTATATCACTGATGGAGCCGGTCACGTGATTTACCACTCCAGGGATCCCGGCCAGATCGGCCAAAACTA
The DNA here is from genome assembly GCA_037387725.1 of Desulfobacteraceae bacterium. GTDB lineage: Bacteria > Desulfobacterota > Desulfobacteria > Desulfobacterales > Desulfosarcinaceae > JARRKU01. Next base: position 6,464 of record JARRKU010000169.1, on the reverse strand, counting down.
CGCCCACTGGCGCGATGTCCGTTTTACATTGGAAGGCCGCTACGGGGCGCGCACCACATTGGCCGACCCGGCTGACGAACGATCTTCGGTTCTGTTTGTGGCGGCGCCCATCATTATAGACGGTCAAACGGCCGGCGTCCTGACCGTGGCCAAGCCCACCACCAACATCAACACCTTCCTGCGCCAGGCCAAGCCCCAACTCATCAAGGTGGTGGCGCTCTCGATAGCAGCCGCCGTGGTGCTGGGGTATCTGGTGGCGCTATGGATCACCCGCCCCATCCAGCGCCTTACCGACTATGCCCATGCCGTACACAACGGCACCCAGGCGGAATTTCCCAAACTCGATCGGACCGAAATCGGAACCATGGGGCAAGCGCTGAAAAAGATGCAGACCGCATTGGAGGGCAAGGCATATGTGGAACGTTACGTGCAACAGCTCACCCATGAGGTTAAAAGCCCCCTTTCCGCCATACGCGGGGCCGCCGAATTGCTGGAAGAAAATGTCCCGCCGGAAAAGCGCAAGCGGTTCCTGACCCATATCCGCACCGAAGCCAACCGGATTCAAAATATCGTCGACCGCATGCTGACCCTGGCCGCCCTGGAAAACAAAAAACAATTGACCCAAACCGAAAAAGTGGGACTGAACGAATTGGTGAAGGGAGTGGTCGAGAGCAAACAATCCGTAATTCCGACCAAGGAGATTGCCGTGAAAGTCAACATCTCCGAAAAGATTAAGGTAACGGGCGATCCGTTCTGGCTGCACCAGGCTGTGGCCAACCTGATCCAAAACGCCATCGACTTCAGCGGTCAGCGGGGTACAATTACCGTGACAGCCGCCACGGACGGCCGTTCTTCCCGCCTGTGCATCGAAGACAACGGTGCCGCCATCCCACCCTATGCACTGGATAAAATCTTCGAAAAATTCTATTCTCTCAAGCGACCCGACAGTGACCGCAAGAGCACCGGTCTGGGACTCAATCTGGTCCGTCAGGTGGCCCTGCTGCACAGCGGAACCATCGCGCTCGAGAATCTGGCGCCCCAGGGGGTAAGGGCCATTTTGACCTTGCCGGTTTAACCTCCATTTTGCGCCTTGAACAAGGACCGGGTTTGGGATAATGATACGGACCCAATAGGGAAACCGGCAAAACCCTATGGTTGCATGAAAAAGATGGCAAAAAGCGCTATTTCCCGTCTGGACATTGAACAGACAAAGGTTTAGAACCGTTTCCGAGGAATGAACCGCTGGCAAACTTTAGGCTCTGGTCTATTGTATGCCATTTTTTATGAAACCATAGGGTGATCCCAAACCGTGCCCTTTCGCCAATCAAAGGATATGAAGGGGAAATTCCAGCGCAGCGAGGTTCACAACGTGGCCCGACGGACACAAAACCCCAACCGCAATAATAACGATTACAATGCCGCCTCCATCGAGGTGCTCAAAGGCCTGGAGCCGGTCAAGCGCCGCCCCGGCATGTATACCGACACCTCCCGGCCCAATCATCTGGCCCAGGAGGTGATCGACAACAGCGTGGACGAGGCCATCGCCGGTTTTGCCAAACGCATCGATGTGGTGTTGCACAAGGATGGATCTCTCGAAGTGGCCGATGACGGCCGCGGCATGCCCATTGATGAACACCCGGAAGTCAAAGGTGCCAGCGGTGTGGAGGTGATCCTGCTCAAGTTGCATGCCGGCGCCAAGTTTTCCAAAAAAGATTACCACTTTTCAGGCGGGCTGCATGGGGTGGGGGTATCGGTGGTCAATGCCCTCTCCAAACGGCTGGAGGTGGAGATCAAACGGGACGGCCAAAAATATGCCATTGCCTTTGAAAGCGGCCACCTGGTCGAGAAGCTCAAAGCCACCGGCAGCGTGGGCCAACGCAACACCGGCACCCGGATCCATTTCTGGCCCGATCCCCAGTATTTCGACACCCCCAAATACTCAGTGCGGCGGCTTAAACACAGCCTCAGGGCGAAAGCGGTGCTCTGCCCCAAGCTCCAGGTGAACTTTACCGACCTCAACACCGATGAGAAGGTGTCCTGGTATTTTGAGGACGGACTTAAGGACTACCTGATGGAAGGACTCTCCGGACTGACCGTTGTCCCCGATGAACCGTTCATGGGTGAAATGGAGGGTGGCGACGAGATGGTCAACTGGGCTGTGGCATGGCTGCCCGAGGGGGGTGAAACCATCACCGAAAGCTATGTCAATCTGATTCCCACTCCCCAGGGTGGCACCCATGTCAACGGGTTGCGCTCAGGCCTGCTGGCCTCCATGCGGGAGTTCTGCGAATTCAGGAACCTGCTGCCCCGAGGCATCAAGCTGGCACCGGATGACATCTGGGATCGGTGCAGTTACATCCTGTCGCTGAAGATGTCCGAACCTCAGTTTTCCGGGCAAACCAAAGAGCGGTTAGGCTCACGTCAATCGGCCTCCTTTGTATCTGGCGCGGTCAAAGACAAATTCAGCTTGTGGCTCAACCACCACACCGATTTTGGGGAAAAATTGGCCGAAATGGCCATAGAAAGCGCCCGTCGTCGCCTCAGGGCGAGCAAAAAGGTCACCCGAAAGAAGATCACCAGCGGACCGGCGCTGCCTGGAAAACTCTCTGATTGCGTGAGCCAGGACCTGCAGGAAACCGAGCTCTTTCTGGTGGAGGGCGATTCGGCCGGTGGCAGCGCCAAACAGGCCCGCGACCGCCAGACCCAGGCGGTGATGCCCCTGCGGGGCAAGATCCTCAACACCTGGGAGTCGGATTCGAGCGCCATCCTCAGCTCCAAAGAGGTCCACGATATTGCCGTAGCCATTGGCGTGGACCCGGGAACCAGAGATACCGATGGCCTGCGTTACGGCAAGATCTGCATCCTGGCCGATGCCGACTCCGATGGTGCCCATATCGCCACCTTGCTCTGTGCCCTGTTTTTACGGCATTTCAAACCGCTGGTGGAACAAAGAAGAATTTTCGTGGCCATGCCGCCCCTCTATCGCATCGACATGGGCAAAAAAAAGAAGAAAAGCGCTAAGATAAATGTTCAGCGTTTCAAGGGATTGGGGGAGATGAATCCCATGCAGCTGCGCGAAACCACCATGGCCGCCGACACACGGCGATTGATCCAGCTGGAAGTCGATTCGGAGTCCGAGACCATGGAAACAATGGATATGATGCTGGGCAAAAAACGCAGCGCCGATCGGAAGAAGTGGCTCGAAATTGAGGGGGATATGGCGGAGATACAATAGGATAAGTTCAAGGTTCAAAGTTTATCGTTATGGTTCTATAAAGGATTCATTACAATGAGCAACAAAGCTTCGCAAACCAGTCCCAATGGTGCCGAGATCGTCCCATTAAGGCAATTCGCCCGCAAAGCCTACCTGGATTACTCCATGTACGTGGTGCTGGACCGCGCCCTGCCCTTTATCGGCGATGGGTTGAAACCGGTCCAGCGGCGGATTGTCTATGCCATGTCCGAATTGGGGTTGAAGGCCACGGCCAAATACAAGAAATCGGCCCGCACCGTAGGCGATGTGCTGGGCAAATTCCATCCCCATGGGGATTCGGCCTGCTATGAGGCCATGGTGCTCATGGCCCAGCCTTTCTCCTACCGCTATCCCCTTATCGACGGGCAGGGCAACTGGGGTGCACCGGACGATCCCAAAAGCTTTGCCGCCATGCGGTACACCGAAGCCCGCCTTTCAGCCTACGCCGATGTGCTGCTGACCGAGTTGGGTATGGGGACCGTGGAGTGGGGACCCAATTTCGACGGCACCCTCAAAGAGCCACTTTACCTCCCGTCCCGGCTGCCCAACATCCTGCTCAACGGCACCACCGGCATCGCCGTGGGCATGGCCACCGACATCCCGCCCCACAACCTGAAAGAGGTGGTGGATGCCTGCATCCACCTGTTGGAAAAGCCGAAAGCGACCCTGGAGGATCTATGCGACTATATTCAGGGGCCCGATTACCCCGGTGGCGCTGAGATCATCACCCCGCGCTCCGACATATTAGAAGCCTACCGCACCGGCCGCGGCATGATCCGCATGCGGGCCGCTTATGACCTGGAAAACGGGGACATCGTCATCACCGCCCTTCCCCACCAGGTTTCGCCGGCCAAGGTGCTGGAACAGATCGCCGCCCAGATGACCAAGAAACAGCTGCCCATGGTGGCGGATCTGCGGGACGAGTCGGATCACGAGGCCCCCATCCGTCTGGTGGTGGTGCCGCGATCCAACCGGGTGGACAAGACGGCGCTGATGGCCCATCTCTTCGCCACCACTGATCTGGAGCAGAGTTACAAGCTCAACCTCAACGTCATCGGCCTGGATCGCAAACCGCGCGTCAAGGACCTGGTTTCCCTGTTGAAAGAGTGGCTTTCGTTCCGCACGGAAACGGTTCGAAAGCGGTTGGAATTCCGGCTGGGCAAGGTCAACGAGCGGCTGCACATTCTGGAGGGGCTGCTCGTCGCCCATTTGAACATCGATGAAGTGATCAAGATCATTCGCACCCACGATGAACCCAAACCGGTGCTGATGAAGACCTTCAACCTCAGCGACATCCAGGCGGAAGCCATTCTTCAACTCAGGTTAAGGCACCTGGCGCGCCTGGAACGCATCAAGATCGAAACCGAGCAGAAAGATCTCAGCAAAGAAAAGACCGAACTGGAAAAGATTCTCGGCTCCAACGCACGCCTGAAAACCCTGGTGAAAAAAGAGCTCAAATCGACCGCCGCCCTATACGAAGACCCCCGGCGCACGGCCATCGTGGAGCGGGAGGAAGCCAAGGCCATCTCCAAAGCGGATTTGACCCCTTCCGAACCGATGACGGTGATCCTTTCCAAAAACGGGTGGGTCCGTGCCGCCAAGGGGCATGAGGTCGATCCGGACAGCTTGAGCTATAAAGCGGGGGACGGATTTCTAAGCGCAGCAATGGGCAAGAGCAGTCAGATCGCGGTATTTCTGGACTCCACCGGCCGCAGCTATGCCACCCAGGCGCTTACCCTGCCGTCGGCCAGAGGATTCGGACAACCGTTGACCAGTCGCTTTTCCCCCCAACCCCAAGCCATATTCATGGCGGTGCTCTTCGGGAATCCCGAACAGACCATTCTGGCCGCCAGCGACGCCGGCTACGGCTTCGTCACCCAATTGAAGCAGCTTTACACCAAGAACCAGAAGGGCAAGGCCTTTCTCTCCCTTCCCAAAGGGGCCCGGCCCCTGCCTCCGGTTGTGGTGGAAAAGATTGAAAATACTCTTCTGGCCGCCATTACCAATGAAGGCCGCATGCTGGTCTTCCCCCTCGAAGCATTGCCGGTATTGCCCAAGGGCAAGGGGAACAAGATTATCCAAATTCCGCCCAAACGCCTGCAGGCCCGGGAAGAATTCGTTACGGCCCTGACATTGATACCGCAGGACGCGACCATGATTGTCCATGCCGGCAAACGATACTTCAAGCTCACCCCCAACAATCTCTCCGATTTCATGGGAGAACGCGGCCGTCGGGGAAGAAAACTGCCAAGAGGATTCCGCAATGTGGATTCGGTGGAGATCGAACTTCCGGATCAGATACCGCTGGATTTTTCAGATGATCCAACGGATGGGTGACGCGCCCATCTCATAAGGAGCGGTTCCAAAACCTCCCTTCGAACCCGAGCTATGGTGTTGGGCCAGAATGAAGGTTTTGAAACCGCCTCTAAGAACCACCGCCTACTTTTCGATTTCCATCTGTTTCGTAATATCTTCAATCTTTGCAATAACGTTTTCTTCAGAAGCCTCAAGGCGCCTTCGCTCTTGCTCCAATTCGGCTTGACGCTTTTTGATCAGTCCCAGTTTCTCGTTGAGCTCGAATAAGGTGTGGCTGTCCATTAGAATCAGTTCATACTTGACATTGACATCTTCCAGATGCCACTTGCTTTGCTGTTTAATTTCCCGGATATCTTCACGCGCGTTGATCATATTCGTCCTGGCAACATTCATTTGCCGGTTCAACGCATCCAACTGCTGATTTAGATCCTGCTGTTCCGCATCGATCGAACGGACTTTTTGATGCACCGAGGATTTCAATGTTTCGAATCTATCCTTTTCTGCAATGAACCGAACCAACCGATCTTCACCGATATGCACATTGGATTTGACAACCTGTTGCCCTGAAGTCCTCGAACCGGCAAAATGCGTCATCATGGCAATCACCAAGCCGATCGTCCCAAGACAAGCACCGACTGCTGTAATCTTGCTTGGTGCGGCCCACCGTTGCCATTGCCGTTTTGAAGGAAATATCATATATTTCATCTCGCCCTCCTGCCAATCTCTACCTGATGGACCCCAACACGCAAGCCTTGCAACCAACATCGCTTCAATTTGATTTACTTCGCTGCAACCTTTCATCTATCAACTTACAAATTGTTTCAATCGCGGATCTGTGTCTATTGAAAGACAATATATTTGGGACAAAAGCACCATGAAGCAACCAAGGCTATCC
>JARRKU010000168.1:0-5302 GCA_037387725.1 Desulfobacteraceae bacterium | reverse complement strand
CGGCGATGGTGGACAGGGAGTCACCGTTCTGCACCACATAGATGCGCTGTTGCAGCGAGCTGCTAAGCTGGTCCACCAGCTTTTTCACTCGGGATTTGAACCCTTTGGCGCTGCCGGCCGGCAGGTTGACCCGCAGACGCCCGCTGCGGACATAGTGGCCCCTCAAGTGAGGATTGAGATCTTTGATGGTCTTGAAATGGGTATGCGATGCCTTTGCAATGAGTTGAATCGGAATTTCCTTAAAGAGATCGACTTCAACCGACTCAAAGACTTGCGGTTTGTACTGCTGGCCTGCATCGATAGCGAAGCCATAGGCCTCGGGCGGGCTCATATTCTATTTAATCGAAAGCACCCGGAAGACAAACCGCTGGGTTTCCAATGGAAGATAGAGCTGGTAGTAATTCTTCGTGTCCTGGGCCAACACTTCCGCCGCCAGCCCGTCCTCTCCCATATTGTAGGCGGCCAGGGCCATGGTCCAGGAATCGAACTTGTCATAGAGCGTCTGCAAATAGGTCAGCGCGGCCGGTGTGGCCAGATAGAGATTGCGCCGCTCGTCCACATAGGTATCCACTTCCAAACCATGGTTCCTGGCGGTGTGGGGCATGAGCTGCCAGAACCCCATGGCGCCTGTGGGTGAACCGGCATGGGGACGCAAGGCGCTCTCGGCCACAGCCAGATACTTTAAATCGTCAGGCAGCTTGAGCGCCTTGAGCTTCTCTTCGATATAGGGGAAATAGCGTGGCGCGCGTTTGAGCCACAATACGACTTGAGGCCGGTCCCACAGAGAGAGCAACATCTCCTTCTCGAACCGTTCCCGCACCTGGGCAAGATCCATGGGGACAGCCTCACCGCATAACGTCAATTGGTCCGGCAGCGATACGCCATGGGTCAGGTCGGATGGCTGGCACCAAGCATCGGCGGCTGGCAGCAACAATACCGCCAAACCGCAGACAACCAAAACAATCAACATCTTTTGCGTCATTGGCCGTTTTGGGATCATCGTATCTTTCCCCTTTTTCATTTCCAGACAGGTTCGTTTTTGAAAAAATTTTCTACGATCTGCTCATAACGCAGCACCTGCTGGGACTTGTTGATCTTTTTGCGCACTTTATCCCCCTGCTCAAATGATCTTGAAAAATAGGCCCACAATCCCTTCATGCGGTCGAGCAAATGGGACGGACCGAAGAGCTTTTGTGAATACCGGCCATAAAGCGCGTCATGAAATGCCTTGAAGATTTCATTTTTTTCAGAATCCTGCCGTATCCGGCCTTTGAGCATGCCGCATAAAAACGGATCGGCCACGGCAGCCCTGCCGATCATCCACGATCGAACTTCCGGAAACCGCCGCCGCAGGGCATCAAAGCCGCCCCGGTCGACGATGTCTCCGTTGTAGATGACCGGATGCCGGCATAATGACAGGCAACGCTCGAACACATCCAGATGCGGCGATCCCTGGTACATCTGAACACCAGTTCGCGGGTGAATAACGATCGCCTCAATCGGATAGCTGTTCAGAACCGGCATCAATTGAAAAATTTCATCTGTCCGATAGCGGCCCAGGCGCATCTTGATACAAATTCGGTTGGGCATCACCGCAGATGTGCGTTCCAAAAAGCGCTCTATGGCTGCCGTATCCGGCAACAAGCCTGACCCCCGGCCCTTTTTGGCCACACGGGGATAAGGGCAACCCAGGTTCCAGTTCACCCTGTCGTACCCTAAATCCAACAACGCCAGACCGAGGGGAATGAAATTTTCGGCGCGTTTGCTTATCACCTGAGGAATAATCGGCATCAGCCGGTTGTTTTCTGGCAGAACGTCCTTCAAATACGACGGCTTGATCCGCCCCCCCTTCGGCGTGCTGAGAAAGGGTGTCACAGCCCAATCGATGCCGTCGAAAAATTCCGCATAGGTGGTTCGAAATACCGCGTCTGTAACGCCTTTTAAAGGCGCGAGGCAAAGTTGAAAGTCCATTGGGGGTGAATGGCCGCCACCAGGTTGAATGGGATGGTGAACACCCATCCATCAACCGGTTTGATTAAACCGCGAATATAACCTTTCAGCGCGCCGTCCGGCTTCGGAGACGCGGTTGCTGAGCAGTGTCTTGACCTTAAACCAATTGAACGCGGCTTTTGAATGAAAACCGCACATGATATCGCCGGGCTGTAAAGGTTTACCGGCGTTTTTCAACCTTCCTGCGGTCAACCGGCCCATGTGCGCAAAAAACGCCCAATGGTGCCCTGCATACTGGCTGTAATCAGGATCGATGTGGATGGTTACCTTTGAAGCGCCGTTTTTTTCCGACGCCTGTTCCAGGATCGAACCCACTACGCGACCGTGGTAATAGACCTCCGTTTGATCAATTCTCGGAACGCCTTTAAACATAACATGGATCCCCTCGTCACCCGCGTTCATCTGGCAACCGAAAATACCTGCAAAAACCATCAGGGCGATCATCACAGCGGCAATAGGATACTTTCTCTTTCCCATGATTCCTTCCTTCTCTACGCTAACCATACGATCATCACGTCAATTCGGCATTAGAATCTGCACCCCTACCATAGGCTGCGACAATGTGGCAAGATTGGAAGCGTCTGACCGATTTTTTTCTCAACGGCCAACGGTTCGCCAGGCCGGTCCGACCAGTAAACCGGCCCAATGGTCCGACCCTGAACAACCACCACATTTGGTATTTTTCTGCTATTTCTTATACCATATATTGTGGTAATAAATATTTGAACACGCCAAAGTTCCACCCAACGCTCCGCCCATCGTTCAAGTGGACAAACCTATTCGGAAAGATGATCGGCGGACTGCGGGGATTGGGCCAAAGCATCTTTGATGGCGGTCGCCAGCTTGTTTCTCTGAATCGGTTTCATCAAAAAACAATTGATATTGAGATCTTTGGAGCGAACCGAATCCACTTTTTCGCTGAATCCGGTGCAGAGTATAACCGGCAGATCCGGATCAATCTCACGGATCCGATGGGCCAGGGTGTCACCGGTCATCTGCGGCATGGTCATATCCGTGAGGAGCAGATCGAATTTCGACGGCGCGGCCGTGAATCTCTCAAGGGCTTCGTTGCTGTCCGTACTGATCTCGACCGCATAGCCCAATCGTTCAAGAATTTGTTTCTGCATGTTTGCAATGGCGGGTTCATCATCGACCAGCAGGATACGCTCCCCTTTTCCGGTGGGTAAATTATCCATTTTGGGCTTGGTTTTCTCCTCCACCGTTTCATCGAGCAAGGGAAAGTAGATCTTGAAGGTGCTGCCATCTCCGGGCCGGCTGTCCACGGTGATATAGCCGCCGTGTTGATTCACGATACCGCTGACGATGGACAGGCCGAGTCCGGTGCCCTTATCCTGATCCTTGGTGGTGAAATAGGGGTCGAAAATCCGCTCGAGGTATTCCCTTTCGATACCATCGCCGCTGTCGGCAATGCTGATACAGGCATATCGGCCGGGACGAATGTCGGCATGCGGTAGATGGACATGCGCCTCGAAACGAACCATTTCCAACGCCACCCGCATGGTGCCGCCGTCCGCTTCCATGGCGTGGAAAGCATTGGTACACAGGTTGACGATCACCTGGTGAATCTGGGACGGATTGGCCTTGATATGCAGGGGGTCGCCTGAAAGTTTGTCATGAATCGCGATGGACGTCGGAATGGTGGCGCGCATCAGTTTTATGGCCTCCCTGGTCAACGCATTGATATCGACCTTTTTCAGCTGGGCGTCCGCGTGCCGGCTGAACATCAGGATTTGCCGCACCAGATCCCTGGCCCGCAAACCCGCCACCATGATTTCATTCAGATTCTGTTGCAAGAGGGAGTTTTGCGCCGCATCTTCCAGTGCCAGTTCGGTATATCCGATGACCGAGGCTAAAATATTGTTGAAATCATGGGCAATCCCGCCGGCCAGGGTTCCGATGGCCTCCATTTTCTGGGATTGCCTCAGCTTTTGCTCCAGTTGCGTTTTCTCCTGTTCGGCGATCTTGCGCCCGTCGATATTTCGGAGCACCCCTATAATGACTTCGGGTTCTCCGTTCGCGCTGCGCCGGATGACTTTGGCCCGCGACGTCACCCAGATGTACTGCCCCTGGTCCCGGGCGATACGATAATCCATGGCCGGCAGGTCCCCGTTGCGGCCCGTCATGCCATCCATCATCTCCCGGACCATGGGAGCATCTTCGGGATGAATGCCCTTCTCCCACCACCGGCGATGGTCTCCGTCCGCGATCTGCGGTTCGTATCCCAGCATTCTGAAACAGAGGTCGTCAAAGGTCATCTCATCATTGACGATGTCCCACTGCCACAATCCCTCGTCGGCACTCTCCATCGCCAGGTAGAGCCGCTCCCTGCCCTCGCGCAGACGGTTTTCGACAGCCCGTGATTCCGAATCGTCCTGGAATACCATCACGACACCGATGGCATCGCCGTTTTGCAGGACGATAGGGGCACCGCTGTCTTTTATGGGGACTTCGGTGCCGTCGGGACGAACCAGGAGCGTATGGTTGGCCAGGCCGATGATAAGGCCGGTGGCGATGACCTTGGTGGCCGGGTCTTCGACAATTTCGCGCGTATTTTCATTGATGATGTGAAAAACCTCGGGCAGCGATTTTCCGATGGCTTCGGATTGGGGCCAGCCGGTCATTTTTTCAGCCATGGGATTCATGAACTTGACGCGGCCTTCCCAATCGGTGGCAATGACCCCGTCCCCGATGCTTTTGAGGGTGGTGAAAAGCCATTGCTCGCTCTCACGCACCTTATACTCCATCTTGTGGCGGTAGATGGCGATCTCCACCGCCGATTGTAGTTCTCCGACATCAAAGGGTTTAATCAGGTAGGCATACGGCTCGGTTATTTTGGCGCGTGAGACCGTTTTTTCATCGGCATGCGCGGTCAGATAGATGATGGGAATCCGGTATTTTTGACGCAGCTCAGTGGCGGTATCGATGCCGTTCATCCCTTTGCCCAACCGGATATCCATGATGGCGATATCCGGCAACGCCCTCTCCGCTTCGGCCAGCGCCTTTTCCCCGGAAGTGGCGATCCCGGAAACCGCGTACCCCATCTCCTCCAGGTTGTTTTTGATGTCCTCGGCAACAATACGATTGTCTTCCACAACCAGAATTTTAACGCTTTCCATTTCGAAGATCCTTATTTTTCCGGTTCCAAGGGGAATAGAATGCGGAACCGCGTTCCGTTTTCTCTTTCGACCACGATTCGGCCGTTCAATTGATCCTGCGCCAGCATGGTGACGATTTTCAGCCCCAGGGACGGCACGCGGTCCATATCCAGCGT
>JARRKU010000167.1:0-5317 GCA_037387725.1 Desulfobacteraceae bacterium | reverse complement strand
GGAAAAACAAATGAACCGCAGAATATCGAACAGGGCGCCATAGCCAAGGCGACCAAGGGCGCAGCCGTAGTCCAACTACTGCAAGCCCTTGGCAACACAGGATATGGCGTCCTCACTACCTCAAATTGAAAGGGCCTGAGGGCGCCATAGCCAAGGCGACCAAGGGCGCAGCCGTAGTCCAACTACTGCAAGCCCTTGGCAACACAGGATATGGCGTCCTCAGGCCCTTTCAATCGCCGAGGTAGGCGGCCTTTACCTTATGATCATCCAGCAACTTCCCGGCCTCACCTTCGAGAACGATCCGCCCGGTCTCCAATACATAACCATAGTCCGCAATTTGCAGGGCTGCACGGGCGTTCTGCTCCACCAGCAGGATGGTGGTGCCCATGGTATTGAGCTCTCGAATAACAGAGAAGATCTCCTTGACGATTAAAGGGGCCAGGCCCATTGAAGGTTCGTCCAGCAGCAGAAGGCGGGGACGGGTCATCAGTGCCCGGGCGATGGCCAACATCTGCTGCTCACCGCCGGAGAGGGTACCTGAGATTTGACCTGCCCTCCGTTTAAGGATCGGAAACAGGGTGTAAATTTGATCAATGCGCTCCTCTATCTGGGCACGGTTTCGTCGTTTGTAGTAGAGATAGGCCCCCAGATCGATATTGTCTTTAATGGTCATATGGGCGAATATCTGTCGTCCTTCCGCCACCTGGGAGAGTCCCAGTCCCACGATCCGATTGGCCGGCATCCCGGCGATCTCCCGGCCGTTAAAAATAATTTGTCCGCGCTTGTCTTTGATCAGACCGGATATGGCTTTGAGCAGGGTGGACTTTCCGGCGCCGTTGGCACCGATGATGGAGACCACCTGTCCGTCACGCACATCGAGGGAGATCTCTTTAAGGGCCGGTATTTTACCGTAGGCAACGTTCAGATTTTTAATCGTCAGCATGGCTCCCCGTAAAGCAGCGCTATGTTTCCGGGAACAAGAGCCCCGGCTTTTATTCACCCACCGGAAAAGGAGTCGATTAAAAAAACCGCAGAATATCGAACAAGGAATGTCCAATATCAAAGTGAGGAATCGCTGCGCTCTGCCATTCCTATTTTAAATGGCAGAATACCTTACTTCGATATTCTACGGTTCAATATTCGACATTCGAAATTCCCATGGTTCCGTTTCGATATTCAATATTCCTGTGCATCGCCCCTGCCCCATTATCTGGTCTGTGGACCAGAATTCAGTGCTACGTGAGGCATTCGCTATCCCCCAAGTAGGCTTCCACCACCTTGGGGTGGCACTGTATCTGGGATGGGGTGCCTTCGGCGATCTTCTCACCGTAGTTGAGAACCATTATCTCGTCGGATATGTTCATGATCACATTCATGTCATGCTCTACCAACAAGACAGTAATGCCTCTCTTTTTGATGGCTTGAATCAGTTGTGCGGCGGCTTCCGTCTCGGTTTCGTTCAATCCGGCGGCCGGCTCATCCAGGCAGATCAACCGGGGTTCAGTGGCCAGGGCGCGGCCGATTTCAAGAATTTTGCGCTCCCCTAATGGAAGGTTGTCGGCCATGACATCACCCTTGGCGCCCAGGCCGATGAATTCCAGAATCATCTGCGCTTCGGTCTTCAATTGCCGCTCCTGGCGGCGAATGGCCGGCAGCCTCAAACCGCATGCCATAAACAGCGAACGACTGTGCATATGCCGCCCGACCATTATATTTTCAAGGACCGTAAGGTTATCGAATAGCTCCACGGTTTGAAATGTGCGCGATATCCCGAGGGCGGCAATTTGATAGGGTTTGAGGCGGCTGATGACCTGCCGGTCGAATCTGACCTGACCCTCCGAGGGCGTCAGGACACCGGTAATGATATTGAAGAGGGTGGTTTTCCCTGCCCCGTTAGGTCCGATCACCGCCTTGATGATCCCCTGGGGCACATCAAAATGTACGTCCATGAGGGCCGTGACACCGCCAAAGGCCATCACCAGTGCTTCAACCTGCAGCAGGGGCCGGATGTCGGTTTTCGGTGTCACCAGTGCTATCTCCTCAAACGATTAAGAACCATGTGGGGCAGTCCAACCAGCCCTTCAGGAAGAAATATGGTGACGACGAGTAAAATCGCACCATAAACCAGAATCTCGAAATCTTCAAAAAAATGCAGCCACTCGAGGCTGAGAAACGCGATGAGGACAGTGCCGACAATAGCGCCCCAGATGCTGTGCATTCCCCCCAAAGCAATCATAATCAACAGCTTGATGGAAAAAAAGAGATCAAAGGTGGAAGGATTGATAAAATTCATATAGTGGGCGTAAAGGCTTCCGGCCAGCGATGCCAACGCCGCCGAGTAGACAAACACGACGATTTTGTAGTGGGCGACATGAATGCCCATAGCGCTGGATGCTGCTTCGGTGGTATGGATGGCCCGTAACGCCCTTCCGGCAGGAGATTGAAGGAGATTGGCGGTGAAGATAAAAGCGCCGGCCACCATCGCCCAGACCAGATAGTAGAACTCCGTTGTGGTATTGATCCGCCACCCGAAAAGCTGCAGTCGCGGAATGTTGATCATACCATCCGGCCCGCCGGTCCACTCCACTTCCTCACGAAATATGATGTTGATGATAATGCCAAAAGCCAGTGTCGCCATGGCCAGATAGTGCCCCTTTAGTTTTAAGGATGGCGCCCCGACGGCGACGGCCACCACGGCGGCCAGCAAGGCCCCCAGGACCATACAGAGCCAGGGATTGAGACCAAATTGGGTGGTCAAAATACCCGAAGTGTAAGCGCCAATCCCGAAGAAGGCGGCATGCCCCAATGAGATCTGGCCGGCATAGCCCATCAGAAGGCTCAAACCGATGGTAATCAGACAGTAGATACCGGCAAACACCATGATCCCGGTATAGTGTTTGATCGCCGGCAACTGTGCCATCAGCAGCGGGAATACCACAACAGCCATCGCCGCGAGGGTCATGGGCATTTTGCGAATCTTGAGCATGCTTAGAACCTTTTCTGCTTGGCGGCCACCACGTTGCCCAGGATGCCGCTGGGCCTGAAAAAGAGCAAAGCCAACAGAACAATCAGGGCGTAGGCATCTTTATACCCGGAAGAGAGCAAGCCAGCGCCCAGGGATTCAATGAGGCCCAGAATCAATCCTCCCAAGATGGCGCCTGAAAAACTGCCCAGTCCGCCGAGGATGGCCGCACCAAATCCTTTGACGGCCAACATGGCGCCACGGTCGTACTCCATCAATGCGATGGGTGTCATCGTCAGTCCGGCCACAGCTCCGATGGCCGCCGAAAGCGCAAAGGACAGCAGCACCATATGCTGCACATTAATACCCACCAGGCGCGCGGCATCGGGGTTGTCGGCACAAGCGTTCATGGCTTTGCCGATGATGGTCTTGTTAAAGAAAAAGGTAAGGCCTGCCGCCGTTATCAACAGGAACCCGATCACCCATAAATATTGGGGTTGAATGGAGGCCCCACCTAGCAGGATGGGGGTGCGCCCTGAAAATGCGGGAAGATCATATGGATCTTTTCCCCAGATAAGCATGGCGCCGCCTTTGAGCACAATGGAGGCCGCAATGGTGGCAATGATCAATGTCAGTACGGACGGGCGTTTGATGGGGCGGATCGCCAGGCGATCAAGGAGTACCCCTGCCATGGTCACGATCAGCAGGGTTCCGGCAAATGCAACGATCAGCGGCAGTCCAGCCCCCACATGTAGAGAGACCATCACCAGGCCACCCATCATCACAAACTCTCCCTGAGCCAGGTTGATGATCTCGGTGACGTTATAGATAATATTGAATCCAATGGCCACCATGGCATAGACGCTGCCGATGGTCACACCGGTAATCACATACTGGAGCAACTGCCCGCTAAACGTTATTTGATCCATAAGTAAAACATCCGGAGCCGGCGGTTCCTATTTTTTCCGTCAGAAAAATCAAATTCTTTTATCTACTCGCTGCTACTCTACCATCATTGCGCCTGACCAATAATTACGTGACGCAAAACGGCCGGGACAGAGCCCGGCCCTACGAATCCCTCGATATTCTTAAAAGAACCATAAAGGGCAGGGCCGGCCTCCGTGCCGGCCAGCCCCGTTAAAATAAAAACCGCAACCACTGGTCAGTACCGTAAGGTTCAGCCAAGCGAGGGCGGCGCGCAATGCGTTCCTCACCTCCCTCGCAGGCGTACAGCGTAATTCAGGGGTTATTCGGCCAGTGCCCAATCGCCGTCTTTGACAACCACCATTTGAAAAGCCGCTTTGGTCAATCCATTGTGGTCTTCAGGGGAAAAATTGAACACGCCGTGCTGACCGACGAAATTCTTCTTATTTTCCAGATAGTCCCGAATTTTGGCCTTATCGGCCCCCACCTCTTTCAAGGCATCGGCCAGCAAGTGCATGGCATCCCAGGCGTGACCGCCAAATGAGCTTAGCGGTTCATTGTATTTGGCCTGATAATTTTTGGCGTATTGTGTGGTCACAGCTTTCTGCGGGTGGCTGTCAGGCAACAGCTCAGCGATATTGCAGGCGCCCAGCGGACAGAAAACGCCTTCGGCCGCGCCGGCCGCCAATTCAATATTTTTGCGACTGCCAAAGCCATGACTCTGATAAAAAGGAATGGCTTCCATGCCCAGATCACGCCAGTTGCGCACAACAGTGACCTGGGTGGGACCGATCGACCAGTTGACAATGGCCTGGGGATCGAGCCCTTTGATTTTCGTCAGCTGGGCTGTCATATCGGTATCTTTGGGGTCATACTTTTCATCCGCTATGACATCCATCCCGTATTGGGGCGCCAGCCGGAGCAGTTCCTGACGACCGCTGGCACCGAAACCGGAAGTGACACTCATGATGGCAATTTTGTTAATTCCCTTGGCTTGCAGATGGGTATAGATAGCTTCCACCGCCATGCTATCGCTCTGGGGCGTTTTAAATACCCATGGATAGGGTTTGCCGGTATCAGAATTGTGCACGATTTTAAAACTGGCGGCACATGAAATCAGCGGGGTTTGATTCTGCTCGAACACCGGGATGACGGCCAGCGAGAGACCGCTGATGGAGGGACCGATCACAGCCAGGACATTGTCCTGCTCGATCAGCTTCTTAGCGTGCAGGTTACATTTTGTGGCATCGCCTTCATCATCGTAAACAATCAGCTTTATCGGCTTACCGTCGATGCCGCCGGCGGCGTTGATCTGATCGACAACCATTTCAGCCGTCTTTTTCTCAGGATCTCCCAGAAACGACGCACGGCCGGTAACGGAAAAAACAGCGCCAATTTTGTACTCTGAAATTTCTTCTGCTTTTTTCTGGC
>JARRKU010000166.1:0-5375 GCA_037387725.1 Desulfobacteraceae bacterium | reverse complement strand
TGCGCGGACACCTGCCCGCACGAGGCCATCTTTTTCAACGACAACCTCAACATCGCCCAGAAGTGCACCTCTTGCGCACATCTGCGCGACAACGACCCGGACGAGTGGCCGGTGCCGCGCTGCGTGGACCAGTGTCCTACCGATGCCCTGCGATTCGGTGAAGAGGAGGAGTTCGCCGACTTTATCAAGGAGGCCGAGCTGATCAATCCAGGCGCCGGCACCAAGTCGCGGGTGTACTACAAGCACCTGCCCAGAAAGTTCGTGGCCGGCACGCTGTACGATCCCAAGGAAAAAGAGGTGATCATCGGCGCCGACTGCACGCTTGAAGACAACAAGAGCGGGGAGAAATTTTCGGCGGTCACGGACAACTTTGGTGATTTTTGGTTCCGCGGACTCAAAGACGACCGCACCTTTACCTTGACCATCAGCAAAGGCAAGAAGCGCAAGACGATCAAGAATATCGCCACCACCATCGACTTGAGCCTGGGGGATATCCCTATGAAATTATAATCCGTTCGCTGCTTGAAACAGATGGCAGTTTGAATTGCATAAAACGGCGGCCTTCGGAATAAACGGGGGCCGCTATTTTTATCTGCGCCGCCCGATGCGATGGGTTGCCCGGTCTTTGTTCGTTGCCTGATGGATGGATTTTGTGCTAACAAAGATCCACAACAGAAAGGAACGGCCCATGTTCATGAAGCTTTTGGAGAAAAGAAGAAGTATTCGCCAATTTACGTCCCAAGCCATCGAACCGGAAAAAATCGAGACCCTCGTCGAGGCGGCCTTGAGATCTCCCAGCGGCAGGGGAATCAATCCCTGGGAGTTCATTCTGGTTGAAGATCGCGAGACTCTCGCGTGCCTATCAAAGGCAAAGCAGCACGGGGCGGCATTCCTGAAAGGCGCTGCCCTGGGCATGGTGGTGTGCGCCAATGGGGAGAAATCAGATACGATTATTGAGGACGCCAGTATTGCTGCTACGATCATCCATTTGGCGGCTGCGGACCTGGGGCTGGGCAGCTGCTGGGTTCAGATGCGAAACCGGGCCCATCCGGACGGTCGGCCGGCACAGGAGCACATCGCGTCATTGTTGGGGCTGCCGTCGCATTACATGGTCCAATGCGTCATCGCCATCGGATATCCTGCCGAAACCAAGGCTGCCCATGCAAAGGAGCGCCTTGACTTTGACAAGGTTCACCGTGGCCGGTTTGGTAAAAAGATGTATTCCTGATGGGTTTTCAATGGCGGTTCTTAAGGGTTATCGCCATAAGAAGAGGCAATGGACAGCGGCACCGCAACCGGCAACACTTTGCACAGGATGTATTGCCGTTCCCTGAACCGGTTTTGATCATTGGCGATGCACGGCGGCCCGACTGCCGGCAGCGGCATCTTCTTCCAGCAATTCCAGGTAGACGGCCTCCAGCTTGTGCATGCCCTCCAGTATGTGTCGTGCATGCTGAGTGGCGACTTCAGCCGCCCTTTCGGGATCACGGTTTTCCAATGCAATCAGAATTTCATCATGGTCGTGGTCTTCGTGAATAAACTCCGTGACCGGCTTTATGGTCCGGATGAAACCCTCGGTGAAATCCATGATGTTTTCGATGAGGACCGCGTAGATGGGATTACCGCAGGCACGTCCCACCAGGCGGTGAAACAGGGCGTATAAGGTGTCTTTCTCGTCGGGATTTTTAATCCTGCTGTAGTCGCTCACCAGCGCTTTCATCTCCTGGATCTGCTCTTGGGAGGCATTCATGGCTGCAAGGCGGCAAACCTCGGGCTCCACCAGCAGCCTGGCATGGGCGAGATGATCCACCCTGTAAATGCGATAGCGGATGAAGCTGGCAAAGTCGTCGAAGAGGGGGAGCCGCAGTGTATCGCATACGAACGTCCCACCTTTGATCCCGCGTTTGATTTCCACGAATCCACCGGACTGGAGTGATCTCAGGGCCTCCCGCACCACGGGCCGGCTGACGCCGAATTGCCTGGCCAGTTCTGTCTCGCTGGGCAGCAGGGCGCCGGTTGGATAAGTACCGGCCAGTATGGCGTTTTTCAGTTCCCTTATGACTTCTTCATAAAGGTTCCGATCCTTCTTTATTTTATTGAATTTTCTCACGGTATGGCGATCCTCAATTCCAAGCTTGCGGCGATTCCGTAGTGGGACAACGTGGATGATTAAATCAACTCGAAGAAATGATACAAAATTACATGCAAAATACCGTCTTTTTTCGGCAAAGACCTAGTTTGAACCGTGGCCATCAGAAATCTTAAGGGGAAACTTATCATATATAAGCCGTTATGTCTGCATAAAAATCCGGAACAAGGCCAATGGCGGCAAGGCGTGTATGAATTATTTTATGAATCATTGCATGTAAAAATACTTGACATGGATGCCGGACCGATTTTATAAACGTAATACATTTTAGTTTCAGGTTTATTTTAGTTACCGGCACCCCGATCCTCCTCCCCCCATCCAGAGCAGCAGGGTGCGGCAAAAGTACAATAGCGACGGTATGGCGGCAATGCTCTCTGTATTGGCTTCATTTAACCCCAATGTTGTATCAATCCAATGTTGCATAAAAGAAAGATAGCTAAATGATTGAAAAACATTGTGGCCGTCTTAAACAAAATCGCGGCCTTTAAAGCAAGAGGTGGAGAAACATGACCAAACTGAAAATCAAAGATAGGACAGTATTGAGGTCTTTGGGCTTAGGCGGATTTTTCGGCGGCGGCGCCGAAGGCATGGTGGATGTCAAGGACGGCAAAATCGTCCGCGTCCGGCCGATGAAATACGGCTGGAAATACGATAAAAAGGAGGTCCGCCAATGGGAAATGTCGCGCGACGGAAAATCGATCGCGCCATCGTGGAAATCCCTGCCCGGCCCCTTCTCCCTCTCCTATAAAAAGCGCGTATATTCGCCCAACCGGATTAAATATCCGGTCAAGCGCGTGGATTGGGATCCCAACGGCGAGCGCAACACCCAGAACCGCGGTAAAAGCAAATACGTCCGCATCACCTGGGAAGAAGCCGCCGATATCATCGCAGCCGAGATCAAGCGTATCATCGATACCTACGGGTACCATGCCATTTTGATGCAGGGCGACGGCCATGGCGAGTGCAAGACCATCAATACCCCCCATGGCCACTCCGGCACCCTTCTGGACCACTTGGGCGGTTTCACCATCCAGGTGCGCAACCCCGACAGTTGGGAGGGGTGGTACTGGGGCGCCAAACATGTCTGGGGGCAGGGGGTGCAGGGCAACATGTGGCCGGCGGCCAATATCGTCAATGACACCACCGAGCATGCGGAGATGGTGCTTTTCTGGGGCTGCGATCCGGAAACCACCCCCTGGGGGTTCACCGGGCAGTTTCCAAGCCGGCTCTGCTATTTCTGGAAAGAGGTGGGGATCAAACAGGTTTATGTCTGCCCGGATCTGAACTATGGCGCCGCTGTCCACGCCGACAAGTGGATACCGGTGCTGCCCAACACCGACGTGGCCCTGCAGTTGGCCATCGCCTATGTCTGGATCACCGAAGACCTTTATGACAAGGCCTATGTGGAGACCCATGTGGAGGGAATGGACAAGTTCGCCGCCTATGTTCTGGGTGAAGAAGACAACGTGCCCAAAACCCCTGAGTGGGCCTCTAAAAAGTGCGGCGTGCCCGAGTGGACCATCAAGGCCCTGGCCCGCGAATTTGCCGACAAGACCACCTCCATCGCCCACTACTTCGGCGGCGGCTATGTCCGGGGCCCTTATTCACACGAGGCCGGACGCATGGAAGTCATCCTGCTGGGGATGCAGGGGCTGGGCGGTCCCGGCGTGCACCATCACCAGCTGACCTATTTCGGTATGCCCCGCAAGGAAGGCCTGGCCGGCACCTTCTTCTGGAATCCGGAGATCGAGGAGCGCCTCTCCATACCGGTGATGTCTTCGGTAACGGCCTGGCAGCAGCAGGTCCTGCCCAAGACCCTGGTGCACAAGGCCATCGAGTCCGATGAGCCCATCACCTTCCGGGGGACCGGGGCCATTGAGGCCCTTGTCCAGGATCAATTCCGGGAGTACACCTATCCCATCTCCAAAGAAGAGGGCGGCAGCGAGATCCACATGATGTGGACCGACACCCCCTGCCGCATCACCTGCTGGAACGGCGGCAACGAAACCGCCCTGGCCATGCGAAATCCGAAGATCGAGTGCATCGTGGCCCAGCACCCCTGGCTGGAAAACGACTGTATCTACGCCGATATCATCCTGCCCATCAATACCTATATGGAGGTGGACGATATCATCACCAATATTCGCCAGGGCACCCAGCAGCCCAACATCATGATCGCCGAAAAAGCCATTGAGCCCATCGGTGAATCCAGGAGCGATTTCGAAGCTGTGGTGGAGGTCGCCAAACGGTTCGGACTGGAAGAGAAGCTGACCGAAAACCTGACGGTATTCGACATGCAGAAAAAGGTATGGGGCTATATGGGCGGGGACAAGCTGGTCTCCTGGCAGCAGCTCCAGGAGAAGAAGTATTGGATTTACAACACCGCCGAGGACTGGAAGGATGATCCACCCGGCTTCCGGAAATTCTATGAAGATCCCGCCAGCAATCCGCTGCCCACGGACACCGGCAAACTGGAGTTTTACTCCGCTGCGCTGGAGAAACATTTTCCACACGACAAGGAGCGCGCCCCCATTCCCAAGTGGGTTGAAAGGAGCGCCATGCACGACGAGCGCCTCTCCAGCCACCGCTCCAAGATGTTTCCCCTGCTGCTGATGTCCAACCACGGCCGCTGGCGGGTGCACGCCCAGTGCGACGATATCACCTGGACCCGGGAGGCGCCCACCTGCAAGGTGACCGGTCCGGACGGCTACAAATACGAACCCTTGTGGATTCATACGTCGGAGGCCGAGGCGCGCGGCATCAAATCCGGCGATATCATCAAAGTATTCAACGAACGTGGGATCGTTTTATGTGGTGCGTATGTGACCGAGCGCCTGCGGCCCGGTGTCTGTTATATAGACCATGGCGCTCGGCACGATCCCATCAAGACCGGTGAGATCGAGCGCGGCGGCGCCATCAACACCATCGCACCGGCTGGCATTACGTCCGCCAATTGTGTCGGACAGGCCACCAGCGGATATCTGGTGCAGGTCGGCAAGGTGACCGGCGCGGAGATGGACCAATGGAGAAGGGAATATCCCGAAGCATTTCAGCGCAAATACGATCCGGCCGCCGGCCTGCGGTTTGACGCCTGGATCGAGAGAGGGGACCAATAATGAAAGTATTTGCCATCGATCTGTCGGTCTGCAACGGCTGCTACTGCTGCCAGATTGCCTGCAAGGACGAGCATGTGGCCAATGACTGGAGCCCGTATGCCAAGCCCCAG
>JARRKU010000165.1:0-5564 GCA_037387725.1 Desulfobacteraceae bacterium | reverse complement strand
GCCACCGGCGGTTTTATCGGCGCAGGAATCGCGCAGGCTATTCGGTTCGGCGTGGCCAGGGGGGTCTTCTCCAACGAGGCAGGCTTGGGAAGCGCACCCATCGCCCATGGCGCCGCCCAGACAAAGGAACCGGTCCGCGAGGGCCTGGTGGCCATGCTGGGACCGTTTATCGACACCTTGGTGATCTGCACCATGACCGGCCTGGTGATCATCCTCACCGGTGCATTCACGCTGAAAGGCGCCGATGGCGCCGGGCTTACCGGTGCGGTGCTGACCAAGACCGGTTTCCAAACCGGCGTGCCGTTTTTCGGCGGAGAATATATCGTAACCATCGGCATTATCTTTTTCGCTTTTTCCACGGTCATCGGGTGGTCCTACTACGGAGACCGCTGCATCGACTACCTGTTCGGCCAAAAAGCTGTCATGCCGTATCGCGTCATCTACTGCCTGATCATTCCGGTGGGCGCCACCGTAAAGCTCTCCCTGGTGTGGACCATATCCGACATCTTCAATGCGCTCATGGCCTGGCCCAACCTGATCGGGTTGATCTTCCTGAGCCCTGTTGTGGTTCAGATGACCAAAGAATATTTTGCGGATCCCAGCCGGGTGGAGCCGTTCAAGGCCCGGGAAACAGTCGCCGAAGAGACTGCATGATAGTGCATTCCAGTTAAGTAGGCAGGCTGATTATGGATGCCTGGCGTTGACATTGCTCCGGCAATCAACGTCAGGCATCATCTGCATACCGATGCGTTCGCCCCCCGCGCCTTACTCCGGCGCCCTCCGACTTACATTGCGATAAGGTTCATTCCATCTCCAGCTTAGACCAAAAAAACGCCACAGCACCGGTAATAATATAAACCAATCGCCCTACAACCGCATTAATAAAGAGACAGCTCGTGGACACAAATGGTAAAATATGTTACCAGCCCAACAGATCCTCTATTGCCAAACCCAAAAATCTCACCCCGGTGCCTTGTCCGAAGGAGACGGCCATGAATGTAAAAATGAGGCTTTGCTACAAGGATCGTATCGGTATCGTGGCCGATATTTCCAAGGATGTCGCGGACAACGGCCTGAATATCGTCTTTATGGAAGTAGTGCGTAAAAGCGGCAATGCCATCGTCTATATGGAGATTGAAGGCCGGGTCCGGGCCGATGACATCGCTCCGATTATCGACAGCATAAAAAACACAAAGGGTCTCCAGGAGATCAATCTCATCGACACCCTGCCCCAGGAGGAACGGGAAGACCGTTTCCGGGTGGTGCTGGACAACATCAGCGACGGCGTTGTCTCCATCGACCGGGAGGGCAAGGTCACCACCATCAATCGGGTGGCCAGCCGGGCTTACCGGTGCAAACCCGAAGAGATTGTCGGCCGGGGCATTAAAAACATCGACCTGCCCCAATACGCCATTCTGGAGTGCCTCAAAGGCCGAAGCTTGAAAAACGTGAAGCAAAACCTCATTACCCCCCAGGGCCGATACCAGTATATCTCCACCTGCCGGCCCATACGGGATACCTCCGGCATGATCGTGGGGGCTGTGGAGATCGCCAAAGACCTGCGGGAGATTCAACAGATGTGCCGGACCTACTCCGATCCCGAGCTGATCAGCTTCAGCGACATTATCGGGAAAAATCCGACCATCAAGGCGGCCATCGCCTTTGCCCAGAAAATCGCGGCCACGGAAGCTCCGGTGGCCCTCCGGGGGGCCAGCGGAACCGGCAAGGAGCTTTTTGCCAGGGCCATCCATATGGCCAGCAACCGGAGCGGATCCTTTGTCCCCATCAACTGCGCCGCGCTTCCGGATCCATTGCTGGAGAGCGAGTTGTTCGGGTATGTGGGCGGGGCTTTTACCGGTGGGAAGGCCTCCGGAAAGGCCGGTTTATTTGAAACGGCCAAGGACGGCACTGTCTTTCTGGACGAAATCGGGGAGATGTCCATGGCTTCACAGGCCAAGCTGCTCCGGCTGATTCAGGAGGGGGCCGTGCGCAGGATCGGCGGCACCAAGGAGATCCCCATCAACACGCGTATAATCACGGCAACCAATAAAAACCTTGAACAGCTTGTGGAGGAGAAGACCTTTCGCAAGGATTTATACTACCGCGTCAGCGTGCTGCCCATCCACATTCCCCCGTTGAGTCAGCGGTTGGATGACATCCCGTTTCTGGTGGACCATTTTCTGTTTCAACTCACCAGCAAACTGGGCGAAAGAATGCCGACCCTGACCCGGCACGCCTTTGAGAAACTCGAACAGCATCACTGGCCCGGAAATATCCGGGAGCTTAAGAATGTCGTACAGCGGGCGGCCATCCTCTGCGAACATGGGACCATTGATGTCGACAGCATCGTGTTCAGCCATGAGATGGGGCACACCCCTTCGTCCATGTCATTCGGATCCGTGACAAACCAATCCTCCCTCAAGGATCAGGTGGCTGATCTGGAAAAAAAGATCATCATCAACACCTTGAAAACCGCGAAAACGATCCGCCAGTGCGGGCGGATCCTGAAAATTTCCCACCCGGCGCTGATCAAAAAGATGAAAAAGTATAATATACGGAAGGTGACCCAAATTTCATAAAAAGGATTGGATAAAGGATGTCACCTCATCCTTGCCCTTGATGATGCCGTAATGGCCCTCGCAGAGGATATCCGCATCCAGGTCCAGCATTTTTTGTAAGGAGTTTGCATAATCGCGTTGATTGGAGTGGAAGTCCGGATGCAGGGGGCCGTGCACATCCTGACCGAAGAGCACGCGGTTGCCGTCGGATTCCACCAGATACACCACGGATCCGGGAGAGTGACCGGGCACGTGAATCGCCTCGATGGTCCGCTCGCCCAACGCGAGGATCTGCCTAGGTCCGGACAGCTTGATATCCACCGAAAGGGGCTCAAGGCTTGCACCGTACCATGTGGCGGCCGTGGCCGCACTATCGCCGCTTTCAAGATAGACCGCATCCAGTTCATGGCAGACCGCCGGACAGGAAAAATACCCTGTCACCGCCCGGATACCGCCGGTGTGGTCGAAATGGCAGTGGGTAATCAGCAGATAAGCCACCTGTTCGGGCGACACACCATGGCGGAGCACGTTGTCGATGAGCCGGTCCGCCCGATCGCCGCATCCCGCATCGACGATCGCCGCATGGCCGTCAAAATTGATCAGGTATGCAGCCGCGTCCGAAGGGCTGGTAAAGCCCTCTCCGCCGATCTGGAATATCTCGGATGTGATGTTCATGGGCCTTTCTCCATTGAAGACAATTTTATTGCGTGAAGATCGGCGCCGCCATGATATCAACGCTGTCCCGAGCGCTATACCGGCGCCGGCTTGCTTGGCCTCTCATTTTTAGCAACTATCCCGCGAAAAATAAATACGGAAGAGGAATCGCGTCATGCCCCTGTTTTGGCGCGGGAGCCGCAAATCGTGAATGATGTTTTCGTCTGAAGGAGGTTAATTCATTGTAACCACCGGCCAGCCATGATACCTTCATTTTAATTGACGTTGCCTAAAAAACCACATCGTTAAGACCGTGGGCAAAATCTTTGCCATGATGATGCGACACCATGTTCCAGCATGCCGCTGGACCCGTATGTCAAAAACCGTCCGTTTCAACCGGTGCTGAAGATTGGTCATCGGGCATGAAACAATAGTTTCGACAGGACTTAGACAAGGAGGAAGATATGGCAACCCAAGACAAATGTTGTTCAATCGTTCCCTATTTCAAAGTAGCGAACGGTAAACTGGATGCTTTCAAATCGTTGTGCGAAAAATTTGTAGAGAAAACCCAAACCGAGTCAAAATGTCTCTACTACGGTTTCTGTTTCGACGGAGATCAGGCGCATTGCCGGGAGGGATATGAAGATGCCGATGCTGCACTGGCGCACCTCGACAATGTCGGGAAACTGCTCGAGGAGGCGCTGACCATATCAGAGCTCACACGTTTAGAGATCCACGGCCCGGAAGAGGAACTGGCCAAGATGCGCGGGCCGCTGGCCAATCTGAATCCCCAGTTTTTCACCCTGGAGTACGGATTCCGCCGATAGATCGAACCGGTTGCGGTCAAGCAAAGAGACTTTGCATCGGTCTGCCACGGCGGAAAACCAGCGTACGGTTGATCGGCTTCGTGGCGGACCGATTGGCTGATGGAATCCACCGGATGCGGATAGTGTTTTTAACACGACAATTTAAGAAGACCTGCCACGGCTATTGCATGATTAGTTGTTTTCAAACCGGGTGCGACGCTGCCCCACAAAGGCGCACGCCGCACCCGGTTTCCACAGGACAAGGCGCGTGCGCCACGGTCCAATCCTCCCGAAGCCTGGAACCATAACGACTGCGGTCCCTCGGATCGATTCGATTTCCACGACACCAACGGCAATGGATACCTGACCGATGACGAATCGCCCCGCCGGCCGGTGGGCGGGGACAGAATACGCCAACAAGGGTGCTTTTAAAGGGGCAAATGAAGCATGTTTGCTGTCATTTTCAATGCACAGATAAATGAACTGGACGCGGAATATGCGGCCACGGCAGAAAGGATGCGCAAGCTGGCCACAAGCCGATATGGCTGCGTCGAATTCATTGCCTGCACGGAAGGCAGCCGGGAAATCGCCATCTCCTACTGGAATAGCCTGGAGCAGATTCGCGCCTGGAAAACAAACCCCGAGCACCTGCGCGCGCAGGCGCTCGGCAAATCCAAATGGTATAAATCTTACCAGGTCCGGATTGTGGAGGTCGTCCGGCAATACGACGCCAAATGATTGCGGCCTGGAGGCGGCCATGATGAATGCCAAACCCAGCGGGACCGCCCGCAAGGTGGCCCTGAACATCGTGGCCCTCGGATCCAGAAAGGGCATGGAGAAGATCCTGCCGCCGGGCATCGAGGACGCTACGGCGCAGCTCCTGGTGGCCAGCGGCGTGGTCAATTGGAGCGGTGTGTGGTTTTACCAGTCGAAAATGGCTTTGTGGATCTACACCGGGTTTGACTGGATGATGCCGGGACAATTCGAAGCGTTTGCCCACCGTAAGGCATTCTGCGAACGTCAGGTGCGAGAGGGCCTTGCCCGCGGCGCAGGACAAGTGCTTGTGCTGGGCGCCGGCTACGATACCCTGGGGTGGCGACTGGCTCCGGAATTTCCCGATGTCACGTTTTTCGAGATCGACCATCCGGCCACCGCACGGCTTAAAGCCAAGGGTATCGCTCAAATGGGGGCGAGGGAGAACCTTGAACTTATCGCAGAGGACCTTGGAAAAAGAGGTCTTGGAGAGGTGCTGAGCGCTAACGGCCGTTGGCGTCCGGAGGCATCATCGGTGATCGTGGCGGAAGGCTTGCTGATGTACCTGCCGGTCAAGGCGGTGGAAGATTTGCTGAAGCAGTGCGCCGAAGTCTGCAGCACGGGCAGCCGCCTGGCATTTACCTATATCGGCACCTTGGAAAACGGGCGGCCGGACGCCGGGCCGTGCACCGGATGGGTGCTGTGGATGCTTCAGTCCGTTGGCGAGCCCTGGCTGTGGAGCATCCAGCCCGACGAACTCGGCCGGTTCCTCGAAAAGAACCGATGGACCGCC
>JARRKU010000164.1:0-13122 GCA_037387725.1 Desulfobacteraceae bacterium | reverse complement strand
TGCGGACGGTATCCATCCGGACATCACGGCGTATAACCGGTCGGGAATTATGGGCTTGGACAGATAGTCGTTCATGCCTGCCTGAAAACACTTTTCGCGATCGCCAGCCAGGGCATGGGCTGTCATGGCGATAACGGTGAGGCTGTTAAACCGGTCATCCTTGCGAATGGCCCGGGTGGCCTCAAGTCCATCCATCTCCGGCATTTGAATATCCATCAGCACCATATCGAAGGTCTCCCTGTCCAGGGCGGCCAGGGCTTCACGTCCATTGTCCGCTGTTGAGATGCGGACTCCCTTCTTCTGGAGGAGATTCGATACGATTTTCTGGTTTATCTTTTTATCATCGACCACCAATACCCTGAGACCATGGAGTGGGGAGAGACCGCAGGATTCCGGGGCTTCTTTTCCTTCTCCAGATTCCGCTTTGTTCCCCTGTAGCCCAAAACAGGCCGAAAGGCGGGAGACGAGCGCAGACAACAATATCGGCTTTTGCAAGAGCGCCTCCTGATTGCTGGTGTTTTCTTTGCCGATCGGCTCTTGCAACCGTCTGCCGATCTGGATGATGGGGACCGACCCGATGCGCTTCAGGTGATCGGCCCATTGCCTTTGACCCCTCTGCCACTCTTGGATGTCCACCATCACCAGGTCGGCAGCGCCGCCATGGGCATCTACTTTTTTGATAGCAGCGCCGGCTTTTTCAGCCGATTCGGACGTGAAGACGTTGCATCCTAACGATCGAAGCATATAGCGCAGTGCGGACCGGCTCGTGGGGTGGCCTCCAACGACCAGCACGGTTTTTCCATCAAAGAGACGTCGGGAATGTGCTGATGGGGTGTGTTTTTGACCGGATGCCAATGGAAAACAAACGTTGAATGAAAAGGTGCTTCCCTCCTTGAAACGGCTTTGCACGCTGATCTGGCCATCCATCAGTCGGACCAGTCGCGAGGAAATGGCCAGGCCGAGTCCAGAGCCGCCAAATCGTCGCGTCGTGGAGCTGTCGGCCTGGGAGAAGGGTTCGAACAACCCTTCCATTTGCTTCTCTGTCATGCCGATGCCGGAGTCCTTTATGGAAAACCGCAGGCAAACCGCTTTGGGACGCTTTTCCGTCACTTTGATGGAGAGGACCACCTCGCCCGAATCGGTGAACTTGATGGCGTTGGAAACCAGATTGATGAAAACCTGTCCGATTCTCAACGGGTCGCCGATCAGATCGACCGGTATATCGCTGCCGTAAAAGAAAACCAGTTCCAGTCCCTTTTCGTCTGCTTTTCCTTCCAGCATGGTGGCGGTATTGGCCAGCACCTCTTCCAGGCTGAA
This sequence comes from Desulfobacteraceae bacterium, assembly GCA_037387725.1. Lineage (GTDB taxonomy): Bacteria > Desulfobacterota > Desulfobacteria > Desulfobacterales > Desulfosarcinaceae > JARRKU01. The sequence continues at coordinate 11,805 of JARRKU010000164.1, read as the reverse complement.
CGCCACTTGCTCTAAAAAAAGCTTGTTGGCCTCGATCTTGGAAAAATCCAGGATACCGTCGATAATCCCCAGCAGGGAGAGCGCTGAACGATGTACGCCTTTCAGGTAATCGGTGGTTTCCTGGTCCAGCTGTTTGTTTTGCAACGCCAGATAGCTCATACCGACGATGGAGTTCATGGGGGTCCGGATTTCATGGCTCATGGTGGCCAGGAAATTGCTTTTGGCGATGTTGGCCGATTCAGACCGCTCGGCCAGCTGGTTGGCCTTGTCGATGGCCTCCTGTAGCTTCCGGTTGACTTGCACCAATTCGGCCGTGCGTTGATCCACCCTCTCTTTCAGGACATTCTTATCAATGCGATAGTGGGTACGGGTGACCTCGAACCAGAGGGTGATCACCGATACAAGGCTGTAAGTGGTAACAAACCGAACCTTGAAGTCAAAATCATAGGCATAGGCCGGCAAACCCGGGATCGGCTTCCAGAACACCATGATGGTGGCCGCCAATACCGTACCGCTCCACCAGGCCCCTTCCCTCTTTCCGAACAAAAAGTAGACGATGAGCGGAAAAGTGAACATCCACAGGCTCTTGGAGCCGGCATTGCCTCCGATTTGAAGCATATAGAGGAAAAAACTTCCGAAGATAAAACTGTTGCATCGATAAACCAATTGTCCGCCGGGGAATTTGCGCAACCAGAACCACCCCGATACCAAGCACACGGCTACGAAGGTGGCGATGCCCACCATAACGTAATCTCCAAAAATGACGTTATTGATGGCAAACGTCGCTATCGTGGGCAGGCTGACAAGAAAGAAGATCTTGTAATACCGGAGTCGGATCCGATCATCTTCCGATGATACCGGTGCCGAGGACGTCAAGGATGAGATCTTGGCGGCGAACCCTTGGAAAAAAGAGGGCTGCCGTTTCGATCTGCTTTCAGCCGGCTCGTCGGCCATCGGTCCTTGCGGTTTCATTGCCCTCTCATTCAATTCGGATTGATACGCATATCCTTAATACCCTCTCATTCAATTCGGATTGATACGCATATCCTTAATAACTCTATTATCCGCATCAATAATGGGATCTTTAGATATCCGAAAGCGGTATGGGTAGGATATCGGAATATTGATCAGTTTGCGGGCGGGGGGGCTGTTTCTTCGTCCCGGACCGGGTTACGTCTACTATAGATCGCCGATGCCCACCGTTTCACATCATCCATGATAACGTAGAACGCCGGTACCAGGGCCAGGGTGATCACCGTGGCAAACAGGATACCGTAGCCGAGAGAGATCGCCATGGGGATCAGGAAGCGTGCCTGGCGGGAGGTTTCGAATATCATGGGGGCCAATCCGCCGAAGGTGGTCAAGGTGGTCAGCATGATGGGGCGAAATCGGTGGATGGCCGCATCATGAACCGCCTCGAAAGCCGGCATGTCCCGCTTTTTTCTCCGGTTGGCAAAATCCACCAGCACCAGCGAATCATTAACCACCACGCCGGACAGGGCGACCACGCCGAACATGCTCATGACGCTGAGACTGTACCCCATGATCAAATGGCCGACAACGGCGCCCACCATACCGAAAGGGATGGCCAGCATGATAATGAGCGGCTGAATATAGCTGTTGAACGGGATGGCCAGCATGGCGAAAATGACGATCAGGGCGATCCCCAAGCCTCTGAAGAGCGCCTGCAGGCTTTCGCGGCGGTCCGCCTGGCGGCCTTCAAAACTATAGGTCAGGCCGTCGTATTTTTTCTGTATGGCCGGCAGGATGTCTCTTTTCAGCCCATTGAGAATTTGCCCCGATTTGCTGCGCGGCCTGGCATCGGCGCTGACCGTCACAATGCGGCGTCCCAAGCGCCGGTTGATGTTGGTATAGGCCCGTCCCCTGTCGAAGGTCACAGCCTCCCGCAGCGGCACTTCGGTGCCGGTCGGGGTTCGGAGGATCATCTCCTCCAGGCTGTATTCGGTTCCGCGCTCTGCCTTGGGCAGCCGAACCATCACTTTGACCTCAAAACGCCCCCTTAGCTGCCGCAATACTTCCGCGCCATAATAGGCGTCGCGCACCTGTCGGGCCACATCCCTTGCCCGCAATCCCAGGCTCTGGGCTTCGGGCCTGATCTTGAAATCGATCTGTTCCTTGCCCGGAGAAAACCCATCATCCACATCCACCGCCTCCGGGTAGAACGCCAATGCGGAAGCCACTTCAGCGCTGGCCTGTTCCAGAACCTTGATATCGCGATGGCGCAGTTCAACGGCAAGGGCGGCGCCACGGCCGGGACCGCCGGCGTCGGATTCAAATTTCAGGGATTCGAGACCGGGAAGGTTTCCAACTTTTTCTCTCCATATCTGGGTTACTTTGGCCGTGGAAATGGGGCGTTTTTCGGGAGGTGTCAGGTAGATCTGAACAGTGGTCACATTACCGTTCAACCAGGCAAATATGCCTTCACTGAGCTGGTCACTGCCATTTCGCGCCACCACATCCTGGGCCGCCTTTACTAAGATCTGCTGAATTTCATCCGCTTGCTGCGTCGCGCTGCCAAAGGGAAGTGTAGCGGTGACCTTGGCGTAGTCAGACTCGACTTTCGGAAAGAGTTCGAATCCCATGCGGCCGCTTTTGACGAAACCCACGGCGATCAGCAAAATGGCCGCGCCTATGGAGACGGTCAGATATCGATACCGCAGGACGATACTGAGCAGAGGGCCGTACCGGGACCGGATCATACGGCTGAAAAATTCACTGAACCTTTGCTGCCGCCTGGCGAGATTATAAAAAAAGCCGCCTTGTTGCAGGTGGCGTCGATGCCCCAGGTGAGCCGGCAGAATGAGAAGGCTCTCGATCAGGGAGATGGTGAAAACACTGACGACAACCAACGGTATCTGGCGGAATACCTTGCCCATGAATCCCGGTATAAACAACATGGGCATGAAGGCCACCATGTTTGTCAGGACGGAAAAGCAGACCGGCATGGTAATTTCCCTGGCACCTCGTACAGCCGCCTGGAACCAGCTCAAACCGCTCTGTCGATGAAAGAAGATATTTTCGCCCACCACGATGGCGTCATCCACCACGATGCCGAGGGTGACGATGAAGGCGAACATGGAGATCAGGTTGACGCTGATGCCCATGTTGGGCAGGATCAGAAAGGAACCAAGAAAGGAGATGGGAATACCCAGCATGACCCAAAACGCCAACCGTGCTTCCAGGAATATCGCCAGAAGGATGAACACCAACCCCAGGCCGAGAAACCCGTTGCGCAGCATTAGATCCATCCGCTGGCGGTAGATGGTGGAGCGGTCGTTTCGTGGTTCGATGCTGAGGCCGTTGGGCAGGATCTGTTTGATTTCGTCAATTTTGCGGTGTACAGCTGCGGATACGGTTACGGGGGTTTGATCCCCCACCCGGTAGACCTCCAGCAGTACCGCCGGTTGACCATTGAAGGTTGCGGATCTGTCCGTCTCTTCGAAGCCATCCCGGATGACAGCGATCTCTTCCAGCAGCACCTGGGTGCCGTCGTTGGCGGTGATGATAGGAATCCTGGCAAATTGATCGGCATAGTCGCGACGCTCCTTTATCCGGACCAACACATCGCCGGATTCGGTCCGGATGGCGCCCCCCGGCACTTCGATGGCGGCCTGGCGCAGGGTTTGTGCCACCGATGACAAGGTCAGGTTATAAGCCCTGAGCTTGCTCTGTGGGATTTCGATGCCGATTTCATAATCCCGAACACCGGTCAGCTCCACCTGGGTGATGTCAGGGTCCTGGAGCAATCGGTCCCGCACGGTTTCAGCCACCTCGCGCAGTACCCACTCGCTCTGCTGCCCAAACAGGGCCAGGGAGACCACGTAGCGTTTGCGCCGCGCCACGGTGACCTTTGGCTCCTCGGCTTCCTCCGGCAGGGTGGAGATGCGGTCCACCTCATTTTTGATATCCTGGGCCACTTGTTGGGCATCTTCGCCCTCCAGCACTTCGACCCTGACCGTACCGACACCTTCATTGGCTGTTGACGAAACCTCTTTGATGCCGTCTATATCCTGGACAGCCTCTTCGATGCCCAACACCACCCCGCGCTCCACCTCCTCCGGACTGGCGCCGGGATAGGCGACGCTGATGGTGACCCTGTCGAGCTCAAAATCGGGGAATACCTCTTTTTTTATGGTCAGGCTCATCATCAGGCCGCCGATGAGCAATACCAGCATCAGCAGATTGGCCGTCACCGAGTGGCCGGCCATCCAATGGATGGGGCCGCGATCTGTGGAACTTTGTCGAGGAGGGGACGCCATGGGGTTATCCCTTTATACGGTTTCAGGAAAGCTCAGGTTGCCTCATTGGGATGGGGCGGCGGCCGACGATGTCATGGTCTGCTTTCCGCCACTGTCCACATTGATCTCCATTCCGGGGACAGGGGTGGCCAGATCGGAGACAATAAGCCGGGCCCCCGGCTTGAGGCCATCTTTAATAAAAACGGTTTGGCTGTCCCGCCAAAGAGTGCGGACAGTTCGAATATCCAGTTTGCCCTGTGCATCGGCCAGCCAGATATGGGTGTTGTCCCTCAGGGCCGAACGGGGAATGCGAAAAGCGCTTTCAATGCGGCTTCCCTGAATCTCGACCCGCACATATTCGCCGATCAGGATGGCCGGTTTCTTTTCGGACGGTGATGCCAGCCCCAGGGGGTCTTTTATCGAGACGATCAATCGCGCCATGCGTCCTTCTGATTCCAGATCGCTGAGCAGCTTGATGACGCGGCCGGTGCGGACGGCTTCTCCCTGGTAAGCAATTTTGACCGTTGCACCCTTTTGTTGGCGGTTTTTGGGAATTTCAATCCATTTAAGGCGATCCACCGGTACCGAAACCTGGACCCAATATTCATCGGTCCCCACCAATGTCGCCAGGTTTTCCTGAAGGGCAACCTGGGAGCCTTTCTCCACATGGGTGGTGCGGATGATGCAGTTAAACGGCGCCGAGATTCTGGTCCGGGACAATTGCAGACGCGCCGCCTCAAGCTCTGCATTGGCGGCTTTGATATCTGAGCGCGCCTTTTCCAGATGCGGTTTCCGCAATGCCAGATCGGAATCCGCTTGCGGGGCCGGATTATCGCCGTTGAGCAGCTTCCACTCTCTCTGGGCCACATCCTGGCGGCCCAGCTCCAGCTTCAGCTGGTAGTCGGCGTCTGCCACGGCGCTCTGTTTTTGAGCGGCGATCAACTGGTAATCCAGATCGTCGATCCGAATGATCGTCTCGCCCTTGCGGATGGTGCCGCCTTCGGTAAATTCCGGATGGATGTCGATGATTTCTCCGGAAACACGGGATTTCAGTGTCAGCTCTTTGGCCGGCACCACCGTCCCCATGGCTTGAATGGTGACCTGTTGCGTTTCAGGAAAGATTTCCTGGACTTTGACCAAAGGGACCATCTTTACAGGCGGTCGTTTGCGTGCATTGGGGGCGGATTTCACCAGCATCAGGTATCCGATGCACCCCATGCTGATGACGGCAAGGCAGAGCAGGGCGATGACCCATGCGGATATGCCACCGGTATGGGCGGTGGAGCCAGTGGCCGGCGCGATGTTTGATGATGACGTGGACTCCGATTCCATTGTGCAATCCTGTGATTTCGGTTTAAAAGCGCCCGTTTAGCAGGCGCCTTTTTTTATGGTTGTAACGATTCCATCCAGGTTCCTCCCAGAGCCCGGTATAAATCAACCCTGGAGACAAGCAACTCAGCCTTTCTTTGAATAATGGTCCGCTCCAGATTTTGTACCGTCAACAACTGGGTCAGTACAGGAAGATAATCACTCAATCCGTTGCGATACCGTGACCGGGCTTCATTGAGTGCATTTTGGGCGGCGCTCAGCTGTTCGCTCAGTCCTTTCAGATGCGCCTGCAGTTTTTCCTCTCCAACCAGCGCATCTTCGACTTCCCGGATGGCCGTCAGAACGGTTTGGCGATAGGCCGCCAGGTTTTCTTCCACCACAGCCATCCGGCGATCGACTTCGGCCTTTCGTCGACGGCCGTCCACCAGCGGCGCCGAAATGTTAGCGGCCAGATTAATGAGCCAGTTATCGAACAAAAGATTCAACTCGTCCGCCTGGTAGGCTGCGCCAGCCGTCAAGCGAAGGGCGGGGAGCCGGTCGGCCCTGGCTGCCGCCGCATCCCAGTCCGACCCTTCCAGCCGCCGCAGGGCTGCCTGGATATCGGCCCAACAGAACAGCCAACTCGTTCAGCAACTGGCGTTCGTTTCGTTCCACCAGCGGTATCTGCGCACGCGATTGGGCGACCAGCTGGCGCTGCTGGAATACATCCAGCGCTGATGCCAGGGATTTGCGAAATCGCAATTCCATCAATTCTTCCAAGGTCTGGTTGGCTTCCAATTGTTGTTGGAGCAGTCGCTTTTGCATCCTTTGGGAGAGAATACCGATCCACCGGCTGGTCACGTTGGCGGTCAATGTCATGGCAGCGGTGTTCAACTCTTCCCTGGTCGCTGCGGCTGCAAGGGCGGCGGCTTCCTTTTCGGAACGAACGCGTCCCCATAAATCAATTTCATAACTGCTGGAGAGGCCGATTTTGTAATCTTCAACGCGGCCCTCCGCCGCGCTGCTGCCGTCGTCTGTCCTGCGGCGGCCCGCTGATGCGGTCCCTCCCAGAGAAAGATCCGGGTAAAGCGCGGCCCCGCTTCTCACGGCCAGGGCCCGGGACTGTTTCAGGCGTGCCCAGTTTTGCTGCAGGGAATGGTTGGCGGCCAATGCCTCTTCCACCAATTCGTTGAGCTGATCGTCATCAAAGGTTTCCCACCACCGTTGCAAGATATCGGACCTGGTGGACTGGTTGGAATAGGTGCCCGGCAAGATCCCCTCATCCGGCGCCCTCGGCTCCGGGTCAAATGGGGCGCATGCCGAAAGCGACCAGCCGATGATCAGCGAGATGATGACGATTGTGCTGTGATCTTTCATTGTCATTCGGGTTGCCCGCTTTAAATCATCAAAAATCTTTGGTAAACAGTCGTTCTGTGGGAAAAAATGCCCCTGTTTGCCGTTTTTGTCAATACAGTCAAGGTGAATAGGTCATTATATGGTATGACGAGTGAACACAAGAATTTGGCGACATGATATCGATCTGATGATCAAATGATCATGTTACCCGAACATGGCGGACGCCCATAGCCGGTATTCGGCCTGATGCCGTCGTCAACGTTTAGCCACTCCAAAAACAAGAGAGATGACCCTTATTGCTAAACCATCGCGACGCCGGAAGATTGCCCTGGCAGTAGTGCTGTTTTCAGGGATGCTGCTGGGCGTGCATTTGCTGCTGCCCTATGTGGTCAATACGAAGAGGGTCCAACGCATGTTGGTCGCCCGTGCCTCAAAAGCGTATGGGGGATCGATTGAATTTTCAACGTTCAAACCGGCTCTGCTGCCTTGGCCCCATGTCAGGGTCACCCGGGCAAGATTCTTCGATGGCAAACGCATTGCCCTGCAGATTCCTGAAGCTGCGATATACATGAAAATATGGCCGCTGCTGGCCGGAAGACTGCGAGTCCATCGCATAACATTGATCAAACCGTTGTGGAGAGTGGATTTGGGGTCGTTCGATACCCCGGCGGCCGGGAAAGCAAAGTCCGCCTCAATTGATGCGTCCCGTCCAGGTATTCTGCTACCATTTATTGCATTCCTGGGCAGTGCCGAGGCCCGTATCGTAAACGGCCGTTTCGACCTGCATCGGGATGGCCGTTCCGTCGTTCAAATTACCGAATTAACCACCCGCATCGCCGCTTCAGATAGACGAATCCGCCTGAAGTTGCAGGGGCGCTCCAACTTGTCTGGTGACCTGGCCTGCGAGGCCGAATTGGATCTGGACAGCCTGAACGGCCATGGACGCCTCAACGTCGCAGGGCTTCAATATCAACGCCTGCCGGCCATTGGGCGCATTCGCCCCATCAACGATTATTTTCAGACGGCAGTGGATCTCAAGGCGGATATCCGCACCTTTGGCCTGGAACGATTTCAATCGCGTTTCAGCGCCAAGACACCCCAAATCATTGTGGGACAGGAGGCGCATCGGGCAACGATTGAGAGCATTTCGATGAGCGGTCGTGCCGAATGGGATGCCCGGCATATCGGCATTGCGGTGTCAACGCTCCAGTCGGCGGCGCCTAAGATGAATTGGAGTGGATCCTTTTCCTGGAATCGCGACCGATCTTTGGGGCACGCTCCCATCCAATTTTTTCTTAAAGGCAGCGATCTGGAGATATCCCCCATCCGGGACCGTTTGCTAACACTGTTCAAAGGGCAATCCAAACTTGAGCAGGTGTTGGACATTGTCCGGGAGGGCAAGATCCCCGCTTTGGCCTTGAAGTTGTCGGCTTCCGATTGGATGGAGCTGAAAGGGATGCAGCACCTCCATGCAGAAGGGGATTTGACCGGGGGGCGCATTGTCGTCCCCAACGATTTGTTTGATCTGGAGCAAGTGAGCGGTCATCTGGTTGTCGCCGGCGGGCGGCTGACGGCAGACGGTATATCAGCCCGCCAAGGTGATGCGTTTGCCAATCAAGGCGAGCTGGTCATCGGTCTCTACGATGGCAGCCGGGTCTTCTCACTGGACACCCTTATCGATGCAGATGCGGCTGAAATTCCAAAGCACATGAGAAAACTGGTTCGTAGCGGAGCGGTTCTGACCCATCTGGAACGGCTTCCCGGTGTCACCGGCCGCGCCTCCGGCCGGCTGATGGTGGGTGATCATTTGGGCCGGCTGTCCGTTAAGGTCATGGCCAAAGCCCGGATCGACACCGGCGAAACCGCTCTCGACCTTGTCGGCGATTTCGAGATTCCCCCGGACCAGGCATCATCTGCCCATTTTTTCATCAAAGGTCGTATGGGAGCGGCGATATCGGATTGGCTGCTGCGGCTGGGAAAGGCGACGCCGGCGATCGCGCCAAAGACCCCTTTGATGGTTTCCGGTGTCGATATCGCGTTGGCGCCATCGGGCCGGATACGTCTCAGCGGCGATTTTGAATGGGATGACGGGGCGCGTATAGGAGTGGTGGTCACCTCCTCCGGGGACGATTTTCATCTGCAGCAGTTGCGCATCCGGGATGCGGTATCCGATGCAAGGATATCATTCCACAGAATGCGGTCCGGCCGGGCGCTGGACCTGCGGTTTTCCGGGCGTCTGCAAACATCCTCCCTTGTGCGGTTGGTGGACGATCAACGGCTCCGGTCCGGCTCCGTGCAGGGAAGATGCCGGATGCATATCGACCGGGAAAATCGCGGGGCGTCTTTTCTGAACGGGGTGTTGTTCGTCCGGGATTTAGCGTATTATCCTGACGAGGCGGGCGTCATCCATATCATTGAGGGATCCATCAGCGGCCAAAAGGGGCGGTTCGATCTGCCAAGCGCTTTGTTTACCTGGGACGGGAGCACGATTGCGCTCTCTGCACGCGGCCTTTTTACCCCCCAGGGGATCGATCTGAATGGGACGCTTCAAGCTGATACGCTGCATACCCAAAAGATCATGACGGTCTTTGGGGCGGGTCCGGACCAAACCTCCTCAAAAGAATCCCGGGCGGATGGTCCGGCCCTGCCGTTGGGCGGGCGGCTGTCGGTGGCAGTGGACAGCTTGATCCACGGGCGCTATCGTTTTTCCGCCGTGCAGGCCTTCGTTGAAGTCCGGGACCGCCGTACCGAAATCGAAGTCGTCTCTGCCGATTTATGCGGTATTCAGATGCCGGGTCAGATTCAGGTTTCCGACGGAATGACCCGCCTGGAGTTTGCTCCCCACGCCCAAGGCTCGTCTCTGAAAGAGACGGGCAGCTGTGTGGCCGACCGTCAAAACTCGGAAAAACTGATGGGTACACTGAATCTCAATGGTCGCTTCACCACCCAGGGCGGCAGCCGGGAAGCATTGCTTGCCAACCTCAAGGGGGTGCTCAATCTCACTGTGGAGAAGGGACGGATCTCCAATGTCGGATCTGCCGGGGTTTTCACCAACTTGCTCTCTTATCTTTCAGTCAACCAGTATGTCCAGGGGGATCTGCCCGATTTGAGAAAGGACGATTTTGTATACAACCGTATTAATTCCCGTTGCGTGTTCGACAATGGCGCCATGCGCATCGAAGAGGGCGTTCTGAAGTCCAACGCTGTGAATATGGTGGCGGAAGGCCGGTATGATCTCTTGTCCAAAGAGCTGGATCTGGTGGTGCTGGTTTCGCCCTTGACCACAGTGGATTGGATCGTCGAACACATTCCCATCGTTGGCAATATCCTCCAAGGGACATTGGTGGCGATACCGGTCCGGGTCAAAGGCCCAGGCGCCGATCCAGACATTTTGCCACTGTCGCCAAAGGCCGTCGGGGCGCGCTTGGGTGGTATTTTAAAGCGTACGTTCAAGGCACCGGTCCGCATCATCGAACCGCTGTTGAAGGATAATGCAGGGCAAAGCCGAAAAAACAGCGACAATTAATCCATGGTTGTCTCAATACGGGGTGGATTCTATGCGCGGCGGCGGATGCCGGACAGCAACCCTCATTCCGCATGGCTGTATCTGTATCGGCATCACCGCCTGCGAAGCGTTTACGACCGACCCTCCTGGCTTGGGTCGGTAACGGTTTCATTCAGGGAACAATTCAACGGCAGACGATCTTTTTCCAGTGTTTTTGGAAACAGCGCCAGGGTCTCCTCGGTAACATGTTGGCAGCAATCCATGTCACCGAAAAAACGAATACTCTCCTCTTCGGCCACATATTCGACATGGCATCCATATTTTTTCGCCACGGAATTGAGCAGCTTGGTCAGAATTTCGAGATTCCTGTTTTTATAGACGATCGGGATCTTATACATCGGCGCCGCATCTCCAGTGGCCCTCTCAGGTCAATTTACCGCTGGCACGGAAAGCTTCCAGGCTCTTTTTTTCGACCAGGACGGCGCCTCGTTTTCGAACCGCATGTATTTCATTAAAATCGATGAGTTGGTAGACGATGGGCTTGCCGACGCCCAGATATTTAGCCGCCTGGCTGACGGTCAGCATTTTAGGCACCTTATCGTCATTATAGTGGAACATGATCATAACCCTTTTGCTATCGCATTACGTTCTGGCACATTCTTTTCGTGTGAATCCGGCTTCATGGCGACCGTCATGACTTCGCTTTTGCGGGAAACACGTCCACTGCCCTGACCGGATCCACCCTTAAAAGAATAGTTCAGACCAGGCCGGCGTCAATAGATTGGGATCGAAAAATTATTTCCGGCTTGCGAGTTCAAGCGCATGGGTGATGGCTTTCAGCATGCCCTTTTCGTGTTCACTGGGTCGGCCATCGGCCGACGCCAGTTTGCGGGCAATGTTCAGGAGTTGCCGCTGGTCTTTTGCCGATGGCACCATCATCGCCAGGTCGCTGATCGCCGTTTGGGGGTTGAGGTCGAGCACCCGGGATTGTTCTTTGATCATTGCCTTAATGGTGTCCGGTGGAACGGCTCTCAGCCGGCGGTCCTTTTGAACGATTTTCTCGGCTGCTTCAAATTCTTTTGCATTCATGATTCGGTCAGCGCCCGACATGGCGATCATGACACGAACGCAGGCTTCGACATATCCCCCTTTTCGCGTCAGCGCCCGGGTCCGTTTTTTCTCCCGATTGCGTCTTCGAGCGCTGTCCTTAGATGGCGGCAAGGCCTGCCCCCCAAACGCCATCTTGATCCAGGGGTTACCGTAGAGGGTTTTAAACAAGAATTCCTGGGAGATATCTCGCATGTCCCGATAGTAGTTGAGCCCGATCTTCATCGCTTCGGAGAAGCAGTCTTCCCACAGGACCAGCGGATTGTCCGC
>JARRKU010000163.1:0-5887 GCA_037387725.1 Desulfobacteraceae bacterium | reverse complement strand
TTGGGGATCACCCGCAAAACGCTGCACAACAAACTGAAAGCCTATGGGGTTGGATAGGACGATGCCGGCGTGTTCTTCAAGTGCGCCTGCCCAAAAGGACAGGTATCCGATGTGAGGCTATTTAAAAGAAATCGAAAGGATCACTGGGAGCGTATTTATCGAAAACACGCACCCGCTGAAGTCGGTTGGCACCAGGCCAATCCTGTAAAATCCCTGCACCTTATCCACAAGACAGGGGCAGGTAAAGACAGCCGCATTATCGATGTTGGCGGAGGAACATCAAAGCTTCCCCAATATCTACTTCATCAGGGGTATAAAAAGATAGCGGTCCTGGATATTTCAGAAAACGCCATTGAAAAAGCCAAATTGCAGCTTGGTGAACTTTCCAACAGAATTGATTGGATCAAGGCCGATATAACAAAGCATCGCTTTAGAGCGTATTTTGACATTTGGCATGATCGGGCGGTATTTCATTTTCTCACCAAACGCGATGACAGAAAAGGATATGTTCACTCGCTGAACCAAGCCTTGATGCGAAACGGACACCTGATCATTGCAACCTTTGGCATTGATGGTCCGGCGAAATGCAGCGGGCTTCCTGTTGTAAGGTACAGCCGAGAGACCTTGCAAAATGAGTTGGGAGATAATTTTCATTTGGAAGAAGCATTGGTGGAAGACCATGTGACGCCATCAGAAACAAAACAGCAGTTCATCTTTTGCCGGTTTATTAAGCTCAAATGATAGAAAAATTCCTGCCGCATTGATATTCAGATTAACCCTAATGTTGCATAAAAAGTCTCTTTTCCTTTTTCTTCGACCCTTTGAAAACCTATGCGCGCATCATCCCTTATCGCGCCGGTGTATTCGACGGCTATGAAATCGTTTACGGGACGGAAGAAGAGATGACCGGCTTTTTACGCGTTCAACAGGGTTGACACGCAATTGCATTTCTGACACATTGGCCCATCATTTTAGCAAGTTCTTTGCTCTATCTCTAATATTTCCATCTCCAGTTTCTTTAAAAAATCATGCCGGTACACGCTTGTGCCTTTTAAACTTGTACCATTTTAAAATAGATGCACCCAAACAAAGGGTGAAATGATGGGCACCATCTATACCGCCCAAAACCGCAAAATCATCCAGATGGCCATCGGAGAGCTGGGCCTGAAAAACATGGTCAAAAACGGCGCCCGCCTGACCATTTGCCTGACGGTTCCCTTGACCATCCTGGAATGCACTTTAAAAGATCATACAACCATGTCGCAGATAATCGGTCACGTTGCCACAGATTTGATCAAGGTGGGAATTCGTTCACTAATATCAGCTATGGCGGGACTAGCTGTCGGTTCATTTGTTACTGTGGCGGCTGTACCCATTTTCGTTACCATACTGTGCGGCGTGGTTATCGGGGCTGGATTAGAAGCAATCGATACACAGTACGGATTAACCGACAAACAGGTGGCAGTGATAGAAAAACACTGCGAAGAGCTGGAACAAAAAGCAGGTGGAATACTTCATGATGCTGATTCGATTGAATTCAATAACAGGGTCGGTTTTCTTTTTATTGGTGTCGGCCTACCGATAGCCCATCTATTTTCTATATTTTCTAACTTTTATCCAAAGGTGGTTGAACGTAAAAGTGCGCTGTTTAATTACTCGTTTTTCATCCTGCTCATTGTTCTAATGGCAAGCGCTTTCCTCATAGCTGCCCGCGTACAAGCATTCGTTGAACAGACCGGGTATCTACGTTGCGCAGAGGCTGACCATCAACTGACTTTTTCCACCGGCCTTGTCTATACAAGGAATGACGGCATTTGTGGCCAGCTAATAGAAGAAAAATTTACATCTCAAAGATATTAATGGGCGAGAAGAAAGGATGCTGCCCGTGACATTTTCCCTCCTCATCAAAATAGCCGTGATTACCGCACTTTCATCCGGGCCCTAAATCAAGGCGGGCGACAGATTTAAGATGGCATTGCATGAAGACCTCCTATCGATAAATGGTTTTATATCGCAACGCACGGCTGCCGGACGGCCGCGCATCAAGCCTCAGCCTGGCTCTCGTAACAGCAGGATGGCGATGTTGCGTGGTGGTTTGAATGGTTCCTTTGTATGTGATGCGGATCACAGACTTTTACTGCCGGTCATGATCTTTAAGCCGGGAAATGAGAAATTGCCTTCAAGCGCAGGACATGGAACATGGCTGCTTTTCATTTGCTAAAGGCATGAAATGGGTGCGAAATTTCCGGCCATTGCCAGGGTGTTGATTTGGGCGGTCTGTATTGCAGTCATATCGAGTCTGAAGGCATCACTATAATTTAAATGACCAGAAAGGTCTAATTGGATGCCCTAAATCCACCTCCTGTAAATCCCTGCCCCGCTTGATGCCGACCGCTGCCGATACTCGGCATTAGCACCCGACCGCACCTTGGCGCACTCCATGTAATTGGGTAATCACAATTCAAATACGCTTTAGGGCCTGATTCCTGAAGCAAAGGAGTATTGTCATGACAACAAAAAATAATGAATCAAATCAATATAGGCCAAACAGCAAAGATAAAAAACACCACCGACATGGGAAGAAAAAATCCTGCGGGCATATCGACTACGACCGCCCCTATGATGACGACGAGTACAAGCGGCCACCGGACAATCCAAGCTATCCCGACCCTCGCATCTACGGAACTTATGCGTCAAAAAATCCGCCGGCCTATGTCCCTCACCCATACGGACACACCTGTTTTAAACCGCGCGAAGAGGACTACAAGCCGCCGGCTGCCTGCGACGACGACAAAGGCGGCGGATGCGTTCGACGTGATCACCGCACGCTGACGGCGGACCAGCAGAACCGGTTCCTCAATGCCTTCAGCCAAATCAATGCCATTGGCGCCCTCGGTCCGTTGGTGGACATCCACGCCAACGCGACGCATCAGATGCACGCCAACCCGCGATTTCTGCCCTGGCACCGCATCTACCTGCTGCGGATGGAGGAGCTTTTGCAGTCTGTCGATCCCACCGTCTGTATCCCCTATTGGAAATCCAGCGAAGAGCAAGGTTTTCCTGCGTGGCTGCTGGGCTTTACGCCAACAGTGAATTTGATGACCGGTCCGCACAATGTAACCCGCAATATCGGGGCCTTCGCAGTACTCCCCAATGCGGCTGCCGTGACGGGCGCCATGTCGAATGCCACCTTCAACACTTTTGCACCCGCCCTCGAAGGTATTCATAATTCCGGTCACGTCTGGGTCGGCGGCTCCATGGGCAGTGTCCCGACGGCTCCCGCCGATCCTGTCTTCTGGATGCATCACTGCGAAATCGACCGCATTTGGGCGAAGTGGCAGGCAGACCATCCCGGACAGAATCCCAATCTCGTCGG
Organism: Desulfobacteraceae bacterium; assembly: GCA_037387725.1. Lineage (GTDB taxonomy): Bacteria > Desulfobacterota > Desulfobacteria > Desulfobacterales > Desulfosarcinaceae > JARRKU01. Next base: position 2,511 of record JARRKU010000163.1, on the reverse strand, counting down.
AACGGCCGCCATTATGGATCCATGGTCCGAAACCGAAGAGGATACCCGTGACACCATGGCGTTGGGGTACAGCTATGCATGAAGTTATCTGGCGTTCATCTTTCGCCCAGGATTTATCGAATCGGCCGACCCAGTCCCGGATGATAAGATAATAGCAACCGGCTTGATTTAATGCGACGACCTGAAGCCCGGTCCTGGGGCGATCATTAAAAGGACAACCAACCTATCCGGTGGCTCCGGCCACCGGATAGTAATTCCTTTGAATAACAAACCGAACAAACCAATTATGAGGAATCTTTTGATAATTACATTTCTCCCAATATAATTTTGTTTAAAAGCTTACATATTTTTTGAAACGATGTTGTTTATGGTTTGGTGGGGAAATCCCCTGTCGAAATTAAGCTTCTTGGCCATCTTGAAACAGTGATCCTTGACGGAGGGGAAGGTCAGGCCCAGACTCAAAGCGAGAATACGCTTTTCTTGGGGTCTAATACAGATATCCTGCAAATGAGACTTGATTTCATGAATATCACCGTTCAACATTTTCGCTGCAAGACGTCTATCCGAGTCTCCACTGCTTACGAGTTGAATGCTCTTGGCGAGCATTTGATCCGCAACGGCCTTATCCCCATTCACTTTTGCCACACAATATGTCAAGAGATAGATTTCGTATGGAGAGTTTTCCAATTGATTGAGTAGATCGGCGGCATGGGCCGCATCGTTTTTCTGTAAGGCGGAATATACCGGCCCCAATCCGTCTGAGGATCCTTCCACCGCGGTGGCGTAGCGTTTGTAGTTCCCGCTCAAGTAAGCGATCAGAGCTTCGAAATCATTGTTGAGCTCACTTAAATCCTGTTCTGGAGCCAAACGCTTCAGAGTGTCAAGATAGCTTGATTTGACATTTTCGGCTTCTTTTCGCTGGTTCTTCAGCATCAAAAGCTTGATTTCCCGAGTTGCCAGAAGCTTGTCTGTATCATTCAGGATTCGTTCCTTTTTCACAGTCTCAAGCAATGAGTCATAGCGTCTTTTGGCTAGAAGGCTTACGTAAAGGGTCGATTGGAAATATTGGTTGTAGTCACTTTGGACAGCGACGGCCTTTTGGGCCAGGTCCAGGGCTTTATCGTAACGGCCGGAACACAGGCAATGATAAGCTGCGGCATGATACCCAAAACCGATGGGGCTTCCCAGGGATTCAGATTGAAGATAGATGGATTCGGCGGACTTATAATCAGGAACAACACGCCCCAGAAGATATGTAAAATACGGGTCTGATGGATGTGCTTTGTGATAGGATGTGTATTCGCCCACCAGATCATAATCGGGACGATAGGTTTCCATCACGCTCTGATACGCCCTGTGCCAATCGACCATCACCGACCCTTGGCCCAACCCCTGTTTGACAAAGGCCAAAAACCGTTCAGGGCTGGATATGTCTGATAAATGCCACAACAACGGTGAGTTTTCAGGTGCTATGGCCACGTATTTTTCCAGGTACCGAATCATTTCCTCCCGTGACAGATGGTTCATAAGCACTTGTAACAGTTGGGACAAGGATTCAGGATGAAAACTGGACAACCCGGTGCGATACTCCCTGCTCGCTTTTGAACTCATCTGTATTTCTTTGGGAAACTCCTTAAACGGGTAGTCGATATCCGAAAATTCATGAAGGACTTTGCTGTGATAAAGCTTATAGGAATTATCATCATTCCGAGTCGTGTAAGTCGTATACGCCACGCTTTCATTGATCAGCAGCCCCAGTCCATCCGGATTGATAACGAAAATTTTAGATTCGAACGGTCTTGAAAAAAATGGCGATCGACACAGCACCGTCAGCCCGGGGATGGGAAGTTTGGTCCCCTTGATTTGTATGGCCAATTCGCCTTCCGGGAGGGTGATATGCTTGAATTCGTAAGGCTGTAATTGATAGGTTTTGTCATTGATCATGGCGGTATAGGCAACGGGAGAGCCGCTTAAGAGAACCATGTCCCTGGCCATACCTTTGGAAAAGGCCGAATACAAGTAACTGCCCACAACAAAGCATAGAATAGCTATAGGCAGGGCATAAGGTACCCATAGCGGCGTTCCTCCTTGCAGGGGTTCAATACCGCGAGGGGTATTCAAATACGAAGAGGGGACGTCATCACCGTTGTCAAGCCGGCATTCGGACGATTGCACAGTTTCCTTATGCCTCTCATCGTTTTGTAGTTCGGGATCCATAGTTTCCATTTGTCGAAGCACATCCAGGGCTTCTTTGTGAAGTCCCTTGTCCTGGTAGGCTTCAACCAGAAGATAGAGGACCGGAAGGTTATCCTTATCTTTGCTGCTGATGATATGTTCCAGGTAAGGACGGGCCTCTTTGGGCCTGTTCAGATGCAGGAGACTGACCCCCAGTTTCGTTTGATTCTGAAAGGAATTATCGGCCCGGAAGGCAACCGAGCGACACTGAACGACGGATTCGAAATCACCGATATACTCGTAGGCGTCCCCCACGGTATGGAGAACCTTCGGATT
>JARRKU010000162.1:0-5889 GCA_037387725.1 Desulfobacteraceae bacterium | reverse complement strand
TGCTTGCGCTTTGGCCTTTGATTGTCATGGCCATAAAAATAGGCTATTGTGGCGGCGCTATGAAAAACCAGACGATAAACAATTCGCGAATGATGCCCACATCCGGAAACCGGCAGGATCTGGTCGCCGACAGAGAGACGTTGGAACGCATTTTCCATCGTCCCGAAAGCGACCACTCCAGACTGGTGCTCACCAAATACATGGAGCAAATCCTTTTCGGGCTCCATGACTTTCTGCGGGAAAATGTCGGCATCACGGAAGAGCGGTCGCTAAAAACGCTTGCCGAGAGCTTTACCGCCTCCACCATCGCACCGACGCCGGTAAAAAAACTGGCGGATGTCATTTCCGAGATCATCGAGCGTATTGCACCCCACGCCGTAAATGTTTCATCGCCCTACTTTATCGGGCATATGACATCCGCAATCCCGTTCTTCATGGTCCACTTGAACACCATCGTCACGGCGTTGAACCAGAATCCCGTCAAACTTGAGACGTCCAAGGTCGTCAGTGTCTACGAGCGTCAAGTGCTGGCCAAAGTGCACCGCATGGTTTTTGATTTCGACCCGGCGTTTTACGATCGTCATGTTCAGGATCCCGACAGCACATTGGGCTCGTTTGTGGAGGACGGTACGCTGGCTAATCTGTCCGCCCTATGGGTCGCCCGCAACCGTCTATTGGGCCCCTCGGCCGGCGGCGCCAGCGTTGAAGAAGACGGTCTGGCCTCAGCCATGATGGAGCGTGGCCTGCAGCGCATTGTGGTATTGGTGTCGGAACTTGCCCATTACTCTATCCGCAAAGCAGCCGGTGTACTGGGATTGGGCAATCGGGCCGTCATTCCGATTGCAGTGGATCGCGACAACCGGATGGACCTGAAGGTGTTGCGCCAAACCTTGCAGGACTTGGAAAAAGAGCCCGGAACAGCGGTGCTGTGCGTCATCGGTATTGCCGGTACCACTGAAACCGGTTCCGTGGACCCGCTGTCGGCCATTGCGGATTTATGCGACGCATATGGCATCCATTTTCATGTGGATGCGGCCTGGGGGGGCCCGGTGCGGTTATCCAAAAAACATTGCGGCCTGCTGGAAGGCATTCAAAGAGCCGATTCGGTGACTGTCGACGGCCACAAGCAGTTCTATCTGCCGATGAGCAACGGTATGGTTTTTTTCAAAGATCCCCGGGCGATGGATTCGGTGGCCTATCATGCTGCGTACATCAATCGGCCCGGATCGGTGGATCTGGGTATCCGATCCCTGTCGGGATCGCGCTGTGCGACATCCCTGGTGCTGGGTAGCGCACTCGATATTATGGGAGCAGGCGGCTATGAGCTGCTCATCGACCATGGCATCGATACCGCCCGGGCTTTTGCCGATGAGATTCGGCGCCGCCCGCTTTTCGAACTTGTGACACCACCGGAACTCAACATCCTGACCTATCGCATCGCACCGCATCAGTTGAGCGGTACCTTGGACGAAACTGAACGCCGGCAACAGCTGAATCGCATCAATGTCCGGCTGCAGCGGCTGCAACGTGAGGCTGGCAACAGCTTTGTTTCCCGCACGACGCTCAGGCGTTCCGGTCGACCGGATACCGTTGTTTTAAGATCGGTGATTATGAATTTGCGCACCACACCGCAGATCCTGCAAGCCATCCTTGACGAACAGGAATCCCTGTATCGTGATAAAATCGCACCCCAGCTTCCGCTTGAAACCGATGGATAATCTCTTGCTTTAAGAAAATCCCCAGATAGAGCGGAAAACGCACAAGCAGGGAGAAGGCCCTATTGGACCCTATGGGTTCATTGGTTCTATAGGACCGCCTGAACCCGTCCGAGCGTTTATGCGAAATAGTCGCCCTTTTTTGCCCATGGTTACGGATGTTTATCAAAAACAGCCGATTATGGGCCTCGTTCCTGCGACTTGGTGCTTCGATCCGAACAAAAAAATCTAAAGGAATTGAAAAAATAGCCGATGATTCGAGCAATGCGGAACAATGGTGGCATGGGATCAAAGCCAAGCAGTTGCATTGCATCGATGGATTGTCCGGATAGCTGGTGGATGAGCATGCCCTGAATGCGTTGGATCCAGGGAGCTACTGAAAACCTTACCGATTAAGAGGAAATAATCATGGCAGACCAAAAAGAAGAAGTTTGGACACGGGAGAATATTTTGGCAGTGGAGAACAGAATCCTTCAGCAACTGATGGCCGCTCGTACACCAGAGGCGGTGGAAGCGGCTGTAAGCTATGCAAGGTTTCTCAGAATGTCGGGATTGACTTCTGAAAATTATCCGTTGTTTCTTAAAATGCTGGAGATCGAAAACCATTGGGTGCTGGATGAACTGATTGGAGACCGGGATCCGTTTTTGCTCCTGTCGACGATTCCGCCGAATCGCTACATCGTTTCGCGGTCGTTCAAATTGCTGACCAAATGGCGCGCAGGCGGCATCTACCCGAAAACCAGAGCGATTGTGCTGGGCGTGCTTCAGAATGCCTACAGCTCTCCGAAAGACGGATACAGAATCTACCCGTTGAGCATTGCGGATGTGGATAATCTGGGCAAGCATCTTGAGCAGGAAAAGGGCCAGAATGATCCCCAAAACCGATGCATTCTGGATATCCTCGAAAAGGTGGGCCAGTTAGAGGGGTTGCAGCTGGACGAACTGATGGAGGGCGTTGCCCGTCAGGCCATACAGATAAGAGGGAACTTCTTCGACAATACAAAAATGTTGGAAGACTGTATTCCCCAGGTCCTCATGGTGAGAGGGGATTATCTTGAATCGGAAACACCGCCGAAAGAGCTGTTTGTGGGGTGATAGGCTCCAAACCAGTTATATAAGGTATGATTGCATTGAAGGGAGACGACATGACGATAGCAGAATATGAAGAACAATGGGATGATGATCGAATCATCGAGATAGAAAACAGCCTGCTGCAGGGAATATTCGGGTGCCGCACGCCCGAATCGGTGGAAGCTGCGATCACCTACGCCAAGTTTCTCAGCAGCATCGGTATAACGGCCGAAAACTATCCTGTATTTTTGAAAATGCTGGAAATCGAAAACCATTGGGTTATCGATGCCCTCATCGGTGCGCGGGATCCATTTTTGATGATGTCCCCCGTTCAGCCCAATAAGTATATTGTAAACCGCATTTTCGCTATGATGACCAAGCGCCATAAAGGCGGCATTTATTCCAAGAATCTTTCGGTGATCCTGGGCGTCCTGCAGTCGGTTTACAGTTCGCCGCGGGATGGATACCGGATCTATCCGCTCAGCATCGCGGATCTGAATGCGCTTGGCAAGCATCTGGAAAAGGAAAGAGGCCAAGATGATCCGCTGAACAGAGTTATCCTGGAAATTCTGGATCATTTATCCGAGTTGGAAGGTGAAGGCAATACGGATACAGAAGAGGTCGCCATCCATGCTTCCGCCATCCGGAATGCTTTTTTTGATAATCGCAAGCAGATGGAAGATGTCATACCTCCGGTGCTGCTTGTGACCATGGATGACCGCAAGGAAATTTCTCCAAGGAAAACTGAACGAGTCGCTGCGGCGCCAGCGAAGAAAGAACAGGCGAAGAATGATCCAAAGAAAGCCGAAAAGCCGAGAAGCAAGGCGGCCTAGATGCACAAGTTCGCGTGCTGACAGGAGCGCCGGCTGAATGGATTATTCAGGGATTTTCAATTAAGGTTTCTTGATGAAGGCGACCAGCAAAAAGCCTCGGCGGTCCAAAGCGTCACGGCCCGAAAAGGACAAGCAAATCGATACCCGATCCGTGCGCATTGTTTTGACGCAGGTTGAACGGGAGCTTCTGCTGAAAGCGTGCCTGAAATATCGCTACACGATTCCGGCGTATATCCAGTCAAAACAGGCCGAGGCCGAGACGCTTGATGCTATCGTAAGCAAGCTTTCTTAGCCTGACGCCCTATCCGGACAGCCGTTGGCTTGGTATCCGGTGAAAGGCTACTTTACTTCGAGCGATCTTCGGATATCCCTGTTCCGGTGTTGGGACAATCTACGATAAGCCGGTATACCAGATCCATATCGGACTGCTTTTAAGGGAGGCAACATGACGATAGCGGAATGCGAAGAACAATGGGATGGCGCTCGGATCATCGAGATTGAAAACAGCCTGCTGCAGGGGATATTCGGGTGCCGTACGCCCGAATCCGTCGAGGCAGCGGTCACCTATGCCAATTTTCTCAGCAGTATCGGCATAACGGCCGAGAACTATCCTGTATTTTTAAAAATGCTGGAAATCGAAAACCATTGGGTTATCGATGCGCTTATCGGAGAACGGGATCCGTATTTGATGCTGTCTCCCGTGCAGCCCAATACGTACATTGTGAACCGCATTTTCGCAATGATAACCAAGTGGCATAAAGGCGGCATTTATTCCAAAAATCTTTCGGTGATTCTGGGTGTCCTGCAGTCGGTATACAGTTCGCCGCGGGACGGATACCGGATCTATCCGCTCAACATCGCAGATGTGAATGCACTCGGCAAGCATCTGGAAAAGGAGAAAGGCCAGGATGATCCGCAGAACAGAGTCATTCTGGAAATATTGGATCAAATATCCAGACTGGAAGGTCTGGGCAATACGGATGCAGAAGAGGTCGCAATCCAGGCTTCGGCCATTCGGAACGCTTTTTTTGACAACCGCAAGCAGATGGATGAGGTTATACCGCCGGTGCTGCTGTTAGCCATGGAGGATCGGGTAGAGATAGCCCCGCGGGATCTCAAACGGGCGGCTGCCGGACCAAAGAAGAAGCAATCCTCCAAAAAGAAGCGAAAAAAGGTGTCTGCATCCAATTCCTGAGCCAAAGGCTAATCCAGGTTTAATTCCGACGGGAGTGAACATATGGCCAGACGCCACGCATTAGTTTTTGATGACGATAGCGCCTTTCTTTCGCTTTTGCAAAGCTCTCTGGGAGCATACGACTTTGAAGTAGCGCCCTTGGATCCAGGCCCGGAGAATATCCAAACATTAAAAGCGATCGATCCTGAACTCGTATTCATCTCCGCTGATCTGCCGGATAGGGCGGGCTATACGCTTTGCAGCAAGACAAGAAAGGCGGTGGGGAAAAAGATATTTATCGTCTTCACCACTGCAACACTCTCATCGGATGAGCTTTCCCTGCATGCCAAGATGAGGCTGCATGCGAATCTATACATCGACAAAAGAGATCTTTCCGGCGGTGACCTGCTCGACAGACTCAATGAAACAATCGGATTGGGCCCGCGGGTAAAACCCAGGACGGAGGACTCCGGTTCGGACCGCGAACCGGAGATGGCGGATCAGAATGAATCTGATGCCATTCAAACATATCACCACGGTTCGCCCGAGAAGCCGGCAGCATCCGACCATGAAGAATCCATGGGAGGGCAAGAGGATACACCCTCTGTGCCTGACGCGCCGACAACACCAGCCCCTGGTGATACCGCCGCTTCCCTTACGAATGAACAGGACCTGTCGCTGGATCAGCCCGTGTTGAATAATCCGGACGACGGTGACAGCGACCTTGAACGTCTTCTTTCAGAACGTCAGGCTGAAATCTTTCAGCTGCAACGTCAGTTGGAAGAGGCGCACCGGGATGCCAGGTCTTCGCCCTTTTCAAGCGAGTTCCTAAAGCTCCGGGAAGCCAATGTCCAAAAGGATTGGGAGATCACCCGGATCACCGAAAAGCTGAACGACAGTGACCACGATTTTCGTGAGGCTAAAAACCGCATCAAAGCGTTGGACGAACAGCTTTCCGGACTAAAGGAGGAGAAAAGCCGGATCCAACTGGAGAAAGAAGCGCTTACTGCCCAAATTCAGGAGCTAGAGCAAAATAACAGCAATTTGAAAGCGCTGCACAATTCACTTGAAATAGAAGCGGCTCAGGCGGCCGATC
>JARRKU010000161.1:0-5919 GCA_037387725.1 Desulfobacteraceae bacterium | reverse complement strand
AAACCGCACATCGGCGCCATGATCGAAGTGCCTTCGGCAGCCTATATTATCGCCGAGCTGGCCAAACGGGTTGATTTTTTCTCCATCGGGACCAATGATCTTACCCAATATTTGTTGGCCGTGGACAGAAGCAACCCGTTGGTGCAGGGCCGCCATGACAATCTGCATCCTGCCGTCGTCCATTTCGTGGGTGACATCGTTCAAAGAGCCCATCGCCGGCACAAGCCGGTCGGCGTGTGCGGTGAAATGGCCGGGGATCCGGCATCCGCCCTTCTGCTCATTGGCCTCGGGGTCGATTCGCTGAGCATGACCCCATCCAGCCTGCCGCGCGTCAAATGGAGCATCCGAAGCTTTACCATGCAGCAGGCGCGTGGTCTTGCCGACAAAGCGCTCAAGATCAACAATGAAGCCGATACCCACCAGCTGTTGAATCATGCCTTAAAGGCAGCCGGGCTCAATGCGCTCGTGCGCGAGAATTGACCTTCCAAAAAGCGAAAACGGCTATAAGGGATGTTCAGGGCTTGAGTTGCAACACTGAACCGGATCGTGAAAAAATTGATATGATTCGGATTTTATGATATTTTATCAGCAGTTACATCTATGCCGATAACCATGGAAACGTTAAATGTTAAAAAGCTTTCTGGAAACTCACAACAACATCCTGGGGTCGATTCGCGAACCCTTGATCCTTTTAGATTCGGGTTTGAAAGTCGTTACGGCCAATCCCTCCTTTTACCGGACTTTTAATGTCAAGCCCGCCAAAACCGAGGGCGTGGTGATATACGATCTGGGTAACCGGCAATGGGACATCCCCGGCTTACGGAAATTGCTGGAAGATATCCTTTCTCAAAACACCAGTTTTCATGATTTTGAGGTGGAGCATGACTTTGAAACCATTGGACGCAAGATCATGCATCTGAATGCCCGGCGGATCTACGACCAAGGCAACCAGACCCAGTTGATTCTATTGGCCATCGAGGATGTGACCGAACGTGAATATTATAAAAAGCACCTCGAAGAGATTGTTGAAGAACGAACGGCCGAAATAATCAAGCTCAAGGAGCAGCTCGAAGCCGAGAGAGCCTATCTTCAGGAAGAAATCAAACTGGTCTACAACCATGAGGACATCGTTGGTAAGAGCGATGCCATCAATTACGTGTTTTTCAAGGTGGAACAAATCGCCGGCACCGATACAAGCGTTCTGATTCTCGGAGAAACCGGAACCGGCAAGGAATTGGTGGCGCGCGCCATTCACGGCACAAGCCTGCGCAAGAAACGCACCCTGGTCAAAATGAATTGCGCCGCGCTGCCTTCGAACCTGATCGAAAGCGAACTCTTCGGCCATGAAAAAGGCGCCTTCACCGGCGCGCAATCCAGACGGTTGGGACGCTTTGAAGTGGCCGACGGCGCGACCCTGTTTTTGGACGAGATCGGCGAACTGCCGCTGGAACTGCAGCCCAAGCTGCTCCGGGTGATCGAAGACGGGGAGTTCGAACGCCTGGGCAGCTCTGAAACCCGAAAGGTGGATGTGCGCATCATCGCCGCCACCAATCGCGACCTGCAGGCGGAGGTCCAAAAGGGCGTTTTCCGGGAAGACCTGTGGTACCGTCTGAATATCTTCCCGATCACCATGCCGCCCCTGCGCGATCGCCTGAAGGACATCCCACTGCTGGTCAATTTTTATATTGACCGGATTTCAAGAAGGCTGGGCAAAGCCATCAAGATGGTCCCGGCGGGCGTGATGGACGCACTGCGACAATACCATTGGCCTGGCAATGTTCGCGAACTGGAAAATGTCCTCGAGCGGGCGGTAATCAACTCCTCGGGCCCCAAGCTGCGGTTGGTGGATGAACTGAAAAACCCGCGGAAAGATGCCCCCAGGCCCGACCAAACCCTGGAACATGTCGAACGCGACTATATCAAGCGCGTGCTTGAACAGACCGGCTGGAAAGTCAGCGGCAAAAACAGTGCGGCTGAAATACTGGGTCTGGAGCGCAGCACCTTGCGCGCCCGCATGCGCAAACTCAATATCCGCAAGCCATAAATCCTCCTTTCACTTTCAAACCACATGTATCTTCACCACCCCAGCTCTTGGATGTTGACATACGAATATCGATCTGATAGACATGGCCGTTACTTAGAAAGCGTTGCATGAGTTTCCCTCCTCTTTCAATCCGCCTTCTGAAAAATAATCCAGGACACAGCGTACAATCCTGACATCGAGTGCACATGTGATGGGACAGCCTCTGCCGTGGAGATTGGGTGAGGGGTATGACGTTTCGGGTCGCGCGGAGGGATCCATAGCGCGGCATCATTCTCGTCTCAGGTGCGACAGGCTAAACGATTGCAGTATCCAGTATTCAACATAGCAAAGAGAGAAGTTACAAAAAATTATGATTAAACGTTTGAAGATCATTCCTATCGGCGGCTTGGGCGAAATCGGCAAGAACATGACCCTGCTGCAATACGGCCGCAACATGATCATTGTCGATTGCGGGGTCATGTTCCCCGAAAACGACTTGCACGGCATCGATCTGGTGCTGCCCGATTTTGATTACATCATTAAAAACAAGAAGCTGTTGCGCGGGATCGTGCTGACCCACGGTCACATGGACCATGTCGGCGGACTTGCCTACCTGCTCAAGCATGTGAACGCAACGGTGTACGGCACGGATTTGACCCTGGGAATCGTGCGCCGCCAGTTGGCGGAAGCCGGCCTGGAACGGTCGGCCCTGGAACGGATCGACGATACCCGTACCATCCATATAGGTCCTTTTGGGGTGAGCCCCTTTGCGGTGGCCCATTCGATTCCGGCCTCGGTCGGCCTGGTCATCGACACCCCCGTGGGCGCGGTGGTGCACACCGGGGATTACAAGCTGGACGAAACACCGGCCGGTGGTCGCACCACGGATTTAAAGCGGCTTGGGGAATTGACGCCCAACGGCGTGCTCGCCTTGCTGGCGGACAGCACCAATGCCGATCGACCGGGCCGCACGCCCACTGAGCAGTTGGTGACCGCGACGCTGGACGTTCTGTTTGCCGAAGCCGGCGCCGGCCGCATCATTATCGCCACTTTCGCTTCGGTGCTGGCGCGCTTTCAGGAAATCGTCAACCTGGCGCAAAAACATCACCGCAAGATCGCCCTGACCGGGCGCAGTCTCATCCAGAATGCCGAACTTGCGCGGGAACTGGGTTACCTCAAAATTCCCAAGGGCTTGCTCGTGGACATCAAAACCAAGGTGCCGGAAGGCGAACTGGTGATTCTGTCCACTGGTTCCCAGGGCGAGCCCAATTCGGCCCTCAACCGCATGGCCCACGGCGAACACCGTGACGTGCAAGTGCATGCCGGCGACACGATCATCGTCTCCGGCGGCGCCATCGAGGGCAACGAAGAAGATGTGGGTCGGATGCTCAACCACCTGTTTGAACGCGGTGCCAACGTCATTTATGGAGGGCTGGCCCAGGTGCACGTTTCCGGTCACGGCAGCCGTGAAGACATGCGCATCATGCTGGAAGCCGTCCAGCCGCGTTTTTTGATCCCCGTTCACGGCCACAGCCGCCATCTGCACCTGCATGCCCGTTTGGCGCAACAACACGGTATCGGCGCCGATAAAATCTTCATTCTGAAAAACGGATCGACCTGGGTCAGCGACGGCAAATCCGCCTGGCTGGGAGAACCGGTGCGTGCGCAAGATGTCTACGTGGATGGCTCCCTGATCGGTGAAATCGGCAATCGGGTGGTGCGCGACCGGGAGCGCCTGTCGCAAAACGGCTTTGTCTTGTGTTACGTGCCCGTTGACAAGCAGCGCCGCTTGGCGGGTGAAGTCCGGCTGGTCAGTCAGGGTTTTCTACAGATGGACACTTCCAAAAGCCTGATGGAAAAAGCCCGGCATAACCTGAAGCGCACTTTAAAGGAAACCGGCTGTCAGCACCAGGACAGCATACGCAAGAACCTGCAGGACTTCTTCTACAATCAAACCCAGTGCCGTCCCGTTATCTTGCCTCATGTCGTGCGGGTGTGACGCCTGTCTTGGGCCAGGGACGCCGCTCCTCAGGCAAACCTTTGATCGAACCTAACCTTGTTTATCTTTAACGTCTCCCCCCTTAGAAAGCCGCACAAAAGGTCATATCTGACCACTGGTTGTATATGACCTTTTTTAAAGAGTTGCCAATGGGTCCCCCGTACTTTTCGTTTCATCGATTTGTACTGATAAATCAGAATAATGTAGCTATGATGGTGAGCTTTAGAAGGTTGGCATGAAAATTGATCTGATTAGGAGCATATCAGTGTGATGATTTTCGTTGGCGCATCGTTGCCGAAGGCGGGAACGGTAGAAAAAATGGCGTCTGAATTGGGCAATAAGCACGCTAAACGCCTAATATCCGGCAAGGAGGCTATATGGCTATGCGTAATAAAACAATTTGCAGTCTATCGGTAATCCCGGCAATGGTATTGCTTTTCTTATCGGTTTCGAATGCCTTTGGGCAGGATATGATGAGGTCCGGCGGCCACAAGGATGGATACGGCGCCTACGGAACGATGGGTCAGAACCCGGATGAAATCCTGGCATACGGTCGCGCCATGATGCGATACGGCTTTCGCGAAACCGGGATGTCGGGCGGATCCAGCAAGTACCCCGGATATGACGGGCATTTAAACGATGCAACCATCAAGAAGCTCAACACCGAGCAAGAGTCATTTATCCGAGCCACTGAAGCGCTCAGACAGACGATTTACGAAAAGGAGCTTTATCTGAAAGCCGAGCTTGTCAAAAGGCAGCCGAATATCGGTACAGCGCTCGGTTTTCAGAAAGAGATCTCCGAGGCGCGCGGCAAGTTCGAACAAAAAATGGTTGAACACTTGATACAGATGAAAATGATAAACCTGGAAGCTGAAAGAAAATAACGCTTCTGATCGATTGGCAGGAGAAATCATAACCACCTTTCGAAAAACCCACTAACGAGAAGGGGCCAAAATGGGCGACAAGGGAAAAAAAGATAAAGGCAAGCGCGAAGAGCAGAAAAAGAGCCAGCGCACGGTGAAGGAGAAACGCAGGACAAAAAACGGCAAGGCGACTCCGCTTGGAATAAATGCAAAGTGAGTAGATCGAAAAAGGCACCAAACATGGCATCTGCACTAAAACAATATCCGGGGATCAATTCGGTAGCCGTCATCGGCAACTACCTTCCCCGCCGGTGCGGTATCGCGACATTCACGACGGACTTGGTTGAAGGCCTGTCCGCCCAGGCACCCGATATTGACATCTGGGCTGCGGCGATGAACGACAGGCCCGAAGGGTACCTTTATCCCGATAAGGTACGCTTCGAGATCAGTCAAAACAAATTGAGCGACTACGGCATGGCGTCTCAATTTCTCAATATCAGTCAGACGGACATTGTCAGCGTTCAGCATGAATACGGACTTTTCGGCGGTCCGGCCGGCGGTCACCTGCTGAAACTGTTGGGGGATCTGCGCATGCCGGTGGTGACCACGCTGCATACAGTACTGAAGGACCCCGCCCCGGATTATCATGACGTCATGTGCCGGCTGTCCGAGCTGTCCGACAAGCTGGTCGTGATGAGCCATGAGGCATCCGTCTTCCTCAAGGACATCTACGCCGTGCCCGAGGATAAAATCGCTTTTATACACCACGGCATTGTCGACACGCCGTTTATCGATCCCAGTTTCAACAAGGACAAGTTCGATGTGGAAGGCAAAAAAGTACTGCTCACCTTTGGATTGCTTTCTCCGAACAAAGGCATCGAGAATGTGCTCCGGGCGCTTCCGGCGGTTATCGAAAAGCACCCGGATGTGGTCTATATTGTCCTGGGGGCGACGCATCCGCAAATTTTGGAGTCCCATGGGGATGCCTACCGCATCATGCTGCAGCAGCTCGTGCGCAAACTCGATTTGGCCGC
>JARRKU010000160.1:0-5943 GCA_037387725.1 Desulfobacteraceae bacterium | reverse complement strand
TCCGGCCGAGCCATTGACTGTCGAAACGCACGAAAAAGGCATATCGATCGCCGAACGTTATATGCTCAGTATTTACGATGCTATGATCGTCGCAGCTGCGCTTATCGGAGGGTGCGACACCTTATACTCTGAAGATATGCAAGACGGATTGCTGATCGACAATCAATTAAGTATCTGCAATCCGTTTAAATGAGGATCAAGCAATGGGCCTGCTGAGAAGCCGAATTTCGGGTGAAGGCATCAGATTGGACATTAAATTTACATAATAATTGAATGCGGATATTTAGAACTATTGTTTAACGTTATCGATGGATTATTAATTCTTACCAAGTCAGCAGCTTAGGGCAATAAAAAAGTTGACGCCATTGCCAGTTGGTATCGGTCTTTTCCGCCTTTGGGGTGATCGGGCTGTTGCTTGTCCCGCGATGATCGAGCGAATCCAGGGCGCCCCTGTTCGGGGCGCCCGAGCATGAACTGGCTAAGAAAGACATACCGAAATCTGCGGATGGTCGTAGAAAAAGCGGAGCATCTCCTGCGTGGCATCTGGCCCTTTGGGATCGGTATAAGAGCCGCGGGAGCTTCCGCCCGACCAAGCGTGTCCGGCGCCGTGCACCAGCCAATGTTCCACGACGGGCTGTCCGCTCGCGTTGTGGTAGGTGGTGCGCGTATAGGCATGGCCATGCGGGACCTGGCCCCGCTCCACGTTCACGCGCGGAGCGGGGCCGCCCTCGGCCGGTGCTCCCCGCCCGGCATGAGAAGGCGCACATTGGGCGATCACCTGGTCGCCATTGCACGGATGCACCGTCGTATCCCGGTCACCGTGGAACACGATGGCGGGAACGGGCGCGCCCGCAGTGTGCCAGCGAGCCGAGGCCCCTTCGCTGCAGTGCATTGCGGTGAACGCGGAAGGTAGATCCTGGGCGACCGCATAGGGAAGCCCGGAATGGATGCCAACCGCCGCGTACAGATCCGGGTAGGTCATCGCCAGCGTCAACGCCATCGCGCCGCCGGCCGATAGCCCGGCCACGTAGATCCGGCGCACGTCAACCCGATGGCTGTCACAGATCTGGCGGGTAAGCCCGGCAATGATGGACGGTTCGCCGCGGTCGCGCTGCTGGTCGGCCGCCTCGAACCAGTTCCAGCATTTCGAGCCGTTGGCGGCGGGGGACTGGGCCGGATAGGCGACCAAGCATTGATGCTCTTCGGCGAGCACGTTCATGCGGGTACCGGCGGCGAAATCGTCAGGGTTCTGCGTACAGCCGTGAAGCATGACGACCAGGGGTAGCGGCTGACCGTGATAGCCGCTAGGAATATACAGCTTGTAGCTGCGCGTGCCGGCGTGGTTGGTGTACGACCCGGTGGTAAAACGACCTCCGTCCGGAACGATGTCGGGGGATCGGTCCGGGATGGGCTCAGACCAGGGCATTGGCCCGCGGTAGCCACGCCATTGTTCGAGCAGGCCGGCGCCGAAGGGCGGCGGCATGGCCGTGCGCTCGTGGCTCGCCGCCGTGGGCCCGGGGCTGGCCTCCGTAGACCCGGAACTCGCCGCAGGGCCGAGTGAAAAACGCCGCTGCGACTCGTGTGTGTACATCCCCATTTCGCCATCGAAGTCACGGCAGCGCCCCTGTATCGTCGTCTGCGCTGCTGCACGGGGGGCGTCGGCCGCAGGTTCCGGCCCCAACACGCCTTGCAGCGTGCGTTGAATGACCGCAACCGCCTCATGCAGTTGCCCCGCGCGAGTCAAGCGGGTCGCTTCGCGCATTTGCGCCGCCATCGTTGCGTTCATCATCTATAGTCTCCTTTTCATCTCAATGCCGGTCAGTGGATTCGATCCACCAAGGCGGCCTTGACCGCCGGACTGGCATGCAAGACGCCCAGCACGACCACGGAATCGATGGTGGCGCGGGCGAGTTCGGGGGATACATCCTCGGCAATGCTGGCCAGGCCCAGCACCTGGATCTGAAGGGTCTGTCCGGCCGCCTGCACCGCCTCGAGATCGCGGCGACTGTAATGCTGCAGGCCGAGGACCAAGGTTTTGCGCGCCACCGTTTCCCTGACTACCTCTGAATGGGTCGCCAACTGGTTGCGGATCGCAGTTCGGATCAAGTCGGTGCGGTTGGAATAAAACCCTTCACGCACCAGCAAATCGATCTGCCCCAGGTCAACCACTCCCAGGTTGATGGTGATTTTTTCGGTGGTGTCGCCAGCCTTCGGTCGAAACTCATGAACACTCATTACCATCCTCCTACCATCTATTTACCATCCACTCAGATGATAATCTATACCATAAATTTCCCTTGTCAAGCAAGGAGTCCACTGAGGATCGTTCGCCGAGAGCGGCTTGGGGTCCATGTCGGGGGTTCCGGTTTACACCCCCTTTTTGTAAAACTTTTGTAAATACAAATGTCTGCCTTGTTATCCGGCCATTGGTTTTCTATGATGCGGCGTGCCATCTGAAGCACCGCTTATGGCACCCAACTCAGGTCACATGCGAGACGACCTATGAATGCGGCGGGCCGCCTGTTCCCGACTGAAGCAGATCAGCGCGGTGCGGTATCTGCTAAAGCCGATTCCTTCAGATGGCGTACGGACACCTGCTATTGTCCAGGAGTAAATGAAATATGCAATTGCCAAAACTTGTCATTGGAGACCTGACCATCCAAGTTCCCATTATCCAGGGAGGCATGGGAGTGGGCATCTCCCTGTCGGGCCTGTCATCGGCCGTGGCCAATCAAGGCGGTGTGGGGGTCATTTCGGCCGCCATGCCGGGCATTCACGAGCCGGATATTGCGACCAACAGCGATGCGGCCAACATCCGGGTATTGACCAGAGAGATCAGAAATGCCCAGCAATTGACCCGGGGCGTCCTCGGCGTCAACATCATGGTGGCGCTGACCAACTACGCCGATATGGCGCGCACAGCCATTACCGAAGGGATCGACATCATCTTCTGCGGTGCGGGCCTGCCGCTGGATTTGCCGGGTTTTCTGACACCCGGATCCAAGACCAAGCTGGTGCCCATCGTTTCTTCGGCCAGGGCGGCCCAAATTATCTGTAAAAAATGGATGGCGCGGTTCAACTACCTGCCCGACGCCCTGGTGGTTGAAGGCCCCAAGGCCGGGGGCCATATTGGATTCAAGCCGGATCAGATCGACGACCCTAGATTTTCCATCGAACAGCTCGTAACCGAGGTTATCGAGATCATCAAACCCATTGAAACGCAGCATGATCGACCGATCCCGGTCATTGCGGCCGGTGGCATCTACACCGGCGGGGACATTTACGACCTCATCCATCAGGGCGCTGCCGGCGTGCAGATGGGCACGCGGTTTGTGGCCACCCACGAGTGTGATGCGGATGACGCCTTTAAACAGGCCTATATCGATGCCTGCCGGGAGGATATGGTGATCATCAAAAGCCCGGTGGGGTTGCCGGGTCGGGCGGTCCGCAATGCCTTCATCGACGCGGCTAACCAGGGGCATAAAACGCCGTTTAAATGCCCGTATCACTGCCTCAAAACCTGCGAACCGGAAAAGAGCCCCTATTGCATCGCCATGGCTCTGGGCAATGCGCGCAAGGGCAAACTGAAACACGGGTTTGCGTTTGCCGGTCAAAACGCCTACCGGATTGATAAAATCGTCTCGGTGAAGGAGTTGATGACCATGCTCCAAACAGAATATCATCTGGCTGCCATCTGCTCAAAACCCCAAGCGCCGGCGTGCGTGGCCAACGCAGCCGCGGTGTGAGCCGTTGGCCGCCTGGCTGGCGGCTGACAACAGTACCAGGACTTTTGCAGCAGGGCCGTTGTCTGCCATCCGGACCAGATAGAAACTTGCTTTCTGTCAAGTTTAATATCCATAGACTGAATAGTTGGCCAGGCTAAAAGGGCCTGCCAAATAGGAGAGTGAAAAAACCGGGGGAGTTATGCCGCTTTTTTCAGCGGCACCTCCTCTTGAGTGACACCACTATAGACAGAATTTGTGCAATGCACAAATCAATCTATTGACAAACCATATAAATGCAATTATCTTAACGGATAAAACAATTTTGTGTAAATGCTGCAACGCAACAATTTATCGGGTATTTTAAAAGGAGAACAATGATGATGCAAGCCAATCAAATTACAAAACAGGTCCTCGCTTTTCAAAAGGGCGCCTTTTCCAGCTGGTATGGCGCTGCGGGCATCTTGCAGGACCAAGCCGCCTCGACAGTGGACGCGATGTTCAACCAAGCAAGCTGGATTCCCGTTCCTGACCAATGGCGCCAGGATATATTGGCTTGGGTTAGCACCTGCAAGACAGAGCGTGATCGCTTCAAGGCTTATATGGAAGAAAGCCTTTCCAGTCTTGAAAAGTGCCTTGTTCCAGAGATAAATGCCGCGCCTGCCAAAGCTAAAAAGCCCGCCGCCGAAGAGATCAAGGCTGCGCCTGCTCAAGAAACAAAGAAAGCCACACAATAACCCTTTACCTAGAAAGAAAAACCACCATGGATCAAAAACAAACTTTCAAACAAATGATTGAATTCAATCGCACCACATTCAACAACGCCTACAATGCGATGGTACTGGTTCAGGATCAGTGCGAAAAGGCTGCCTATGCAGTATTGGATCAAGCCACCGGGTTGCCGGTTGAAGGACGCAAAACCATTGAAAATTGGTCAGAGGCCTTTAAAGACGGGCGCAAGAACTTCAAACAGCAAATGGACAATGGCTTCGAACAAGCCGAGAAGCTTTTCGTTGCCTAAAAATGTCCGGTAGAAAAATAGCTGCACCTCCACATACTATCTTTTTTCAGTATCGCGATTGTGGGGACTCTGTCCCCACTTTCTCGGCTGCTTACACCCCTATCTAAATATCTTGAAAAGATTGAGCTGATCGAAAATGGGGCGCGAAATGTCAAAAAGGCCCATGGAAAAACCATTGGTCTGAACTCGAAAGCTGAATCATATGAATGCCCACGCCTGGACGGGTTAGGAAGTTACCCATGATAATCGGTACTTTGAACCAGCAGGATTTAGGGGTCAGGTCTGCTCTTGACTCATTATCGTTTCTTAAATGAGTCAAGAGCAGACCTGACCCCTTTTTCTTCTGTAAGCGAGGACGACAGAATCGCTAATATGACAAAGCTTATGCGTCAAGAGCAGACTTGATCCCTCTACTATCTCTATCAATTAGGTGGGCAGTTATTCAGCAGAACCCTTGACGGGCAGCCCCAGCTGTTCCAGCAGAGATTTGAGATCGGCCGGGTCAAATGGCTTGAACAACCATCCGTCGATGCTGCCATCACTCATCATCCCGGCCACCTCGATTCGGCTCAAGCCGGTCATGATCACCACCCGGGTTTCGGGATGCCGGGACTTGATCCTGCGACCCAGTTGATAGCCATTGATGGCCGGCATTACATAGTCGGTCAGCACAAAGTCGCAGGGGGTCCTGCTGAAATCTATCATCCCCTGGGTGCCTTCGTCGGCTGTACGCACCATGTAGCCCATGTCCGCCAGCATGGCGCCCGCCAGTTTGAGCGTAATCGGATCGTCGTCCACCACCAGGGCTGTCAACCCATGGGCGGTCGTGTTATCGCAGCCTGCCCCGTAGATGCGCCGGTGGTTGCCTAAAGCTGTTGCGTGCCGAACGTTTTGAGCGTAGTTCATCAATTATTTTTATTATTCGGGTTTTCGGTGGAAAATTACCTAATGACTTGATGGTGTGAAGAATGGCCAACCTCATCTATTGATTGGTTTGAACTGGATGTCATTGGGCTGCTGCAATCAGAAGCCCGCCGGTCACACTGCCTTGGCCAGGAGAAGAGACCGGAAGCTATCATTCCTTTTATCAGTAAACTTGTGCCGGATACAATTGGCAAAACCGCCCAGTTTTTTCCCCCCGGCGTGGGTATAAGTACCTACTCCAGGGCCGGCATGGTCTCGTCTATGGCCATAACAATT
>JARRKU010000159.1:0-7054 GCA_037387725.1 Desulfobacteraceae bacterium | reverse complement strand
CCGCAAACCACGCCATCATCTACGTGCGCGCCGAATATCCATTGGCCGTGGCGACGTTGGGAAAGGCCATTGACCAGGCAAAAGCGGCAGGCCTTTTGGGCCGGTCCATTCTGAAGAGCGGTTTCGACCTTGAAATCGAAATTTTCAGGGGATCGGGGGCCTTTGTGTGTGGCGAAGAGACGGCCCTGATCCACTCCATCGAAGGTTTTCGGGGCATGCCGCGTTACCGCCCACCCTATCCTGCCAGCTGCGGTCTGTTTGGTCGCCCCACGGTGATTAACAACGTCAAGACCTTGTCCACCATCCCCCCCATCGTCTCCAAGGGTGTCCAATGGTTCCGCGGCATCGGCACCCCGCAGAGCCCGGGCACGGCCATTTTTTCCGTCGTCGGCGATGTCCACCATCCCGGTCTGGTGGAGATCCCCATGGGGGTAACCCTGCGCCATCTTATTTTCGACGTATGCGGCGGCATACCCCATAAGAAGCAAATTAAGGCCGTGCAGATCGGCGGACCCTCCGGCGGGTGCCTTCCAGAAGACTTTCTGGATATTCCGGTTGATTTCGACGCTTTGGCGGACGCCGGCGCCATGATGGGCTCCGGCGGCCTGGTGGTTTTGGACGAAACCAACTGCACAGTGGACGTGGCACGTTACTTTCTCGATTTCACCCAGAAGGAGTCCTGCGGCAAATGCACCTTCTGCCGCATCGGCACACGCCATATGCTCACGATTCTGAATAAGCTGACCCGGGGAGAAGCTGCTCCCGAAGAGATGGACCTGCTGCTGCAGATCAGTGAAGACGTTAAAGCCGGATCGTTTTGCGGTCTCGGTAAAACCGCTCCCAATCCTGTGCTGACGTCGCTGAAGTATTTTAAACAAGAGTACCGCGCTCATCTGGCGCAAAAACGCTGTCCGGGGCTCACTTGCCGAGCCTTGACCGCCTATTATATCGATTTGGCAAAGTGCGCCAGAGGTTGTGACGCCTGCGTTGGCAGTTGTCCGGTGGAAGCCGTCTTTACCACCAGCACACGCCAAAAAGGCATTGAGCCGGCGAAACCGCCCAAAGATTGACGGGTTCATCAAGTTTGAGCCCAAAGAGGAAGGCTGTCATGGTGGCATTGCAAGTAAACGATCTAAAGATCACTGCCCGCCAGGGACGAAATTTGCTATCCGTTTGTCTGGAAAACGGCATTTATATTCCGCATCTCTGTTTTTTTGAAGAGGACCGCCACCCGACAGCCTCATGCCGGCTTTGTTTTGTGGAGATCCAGGGAGCGCCGGTGGCGGCCTGCACTGTCACCATCTCCCCCGGACTGCAGGTATGGACGGACACGCCGGCCGTTCGCCGCCTGCAGCGTTCCGCTTTGCGCTTGCTGCTCTCCGCCCACGATATCGATTGTAAGCATTGCCATGCCAACCGAGCTTGCGAACTGCAGAACATCGCCCGGTTCCTCAAAATGGGCCTGAAGCCCGACCCTCTGGCGCACATTGCACGGCCTGTGGAAGTGGACGCACGCCATCCCTGCATCGACCACTATCCCCACCGCTGTGTTTTGTGCGGCAAATGCGTCCGGATCTGCCGCGATCAACACGGACAGCCGGCCCTCAGCTTCGCCGGCCGCGGCATCGATACCGTGATCCGTCACTACGCCTTGGGCGGCCATACCCGGCAAACATGCCAGGACTGCCGCCGTTGCATCGAAGCGTGTCCAGTGGGTGCCTTAAAGCTGCGCCAACCGGCGTAGGTTTCGATCCGTTTTTTATATTTGCAGACGCGATCGCTGAACAAGGGTACTTTAACGCTTGCCCAGAAGTCTATCCCGGATCTTGGCATTGGCCTTTTCACCGAAATTGTAGACATAGTACATGTTGATGAATTCGGGATTGGCGATGGTCCCGCGGGTCTCGCCCTGGTAGACCAGGGTCAGGCCCTTTCCCGGGACATAGGTGGTCTCGGCCGTAAGGCCGGGGGCCATGTCCTTGTCATACCAGGATGCGTAGCGCTCGGCATCGGAGATGTTGCGCGCCACCTTATCGGCGGGATTGGCTTTTTTGAATGCCTCAAGGAATCCCTCTCTCAACTTTTTAGCCGTGGCCCTGTGGGTAAGGTAGTGGAAGGAGAGGTGCTTGATCTGCTCGGATGCGATCGCCACGGCGGCATCCCGGGTCGGCGTCTCAAGGTACAAGCCCACCGCATAGACATTGATAAAACCCAGGGCCTTGCGAAAGGCGACCCCGTTGAGGATGAGGGTCTTGCCCTCCACAACTTTCTCTTTGGGAAACTTGACACCGAGTACGTCAACCGAGTCGGCCGCCATCACCGCCCGGCTTCCCAGCAGCAATCCCGCCACGGCAATCAGAATGCCCCAATGTTTCATCATGCCCCTCCATTTAGTTTGCATACATACGATCCCTCTATTATTCACCTTTTGCGGTTGAATTCAAGAAAAATCCATGGCGGCGGGGGATATAGGGCGAACGCAGGTGCCTGTTTCCTTAATTCCATAACTGCCTGCCTTTTGGTAACTGTGTTTGCCATTGACACATTGAACGCCGCATCCATACAATATTGAATCGGCATAAAAAGGAGACGGGCATGATCGTCAAGGTCTTTATTAGAAGAAAGCTAAGGCAGGAAAGCGCCATGGAGGCATTTCAATTGTTAAAAAAGATCCGTCATAACGCTATGAATCGACGGGGATACATTTCCGGCGAGACATTGGTCAGCGCGGATGATGACTGTGAATTAATCGTGATCAGCACATGGCATAAAATGGAAGATTGGATCAGCTGGAAAGAGAGCGAGGAGAGAAAAACCCTCGATGCCCAACTGGAGGAATTGCAGGAAAAGCCCACCGTATACGAACCATTTGTCTTCAGCAAGTACAGGCTTGCTGCAAAAGCCGGCTTTCCGGAGCCTCTTGGCTGATACGTTGGTGCGCAAAACGCACCCTGCTCGTTAAACGCCTGTGAATGTCTGTGTGTGTCTGTGGCCAACTTTCCGCGCCGGCTTTTAACATTCGATTATGCTGGGCGATCTGGGCGAACGTGGATACCTACTTTGTGACCCGGATCTGCTTGCTGGGGATCTGCCAGACAAAGAACTTGATCCATTCGAAGCCGAACAGCATCAGTTCCTGGTCGCTGGTGCGCAGTTTCCGTTTTAAATCCGGCTTGACATGGTAGCGCTTGAAAAACGTGCTGGTGAACAGGAAATCGCGGAAACGGTCCAGGTTGTAAGCGGCCATGAAGGCCATCCGGGCCTTGGCACCCCCGGGACCTTCGACTCCCCAGGGATCGTTCTGGAAGAGCCGCCGGATCTCCGCCCAGCGTTGGGTCATCCGGTGGTAGCGCTCCGCCTCCTGGTCCTGTGTCCAGGAAGCGACGGTCCACTGCTGATCTTCCTCGGGCCCCAGGCAAAAATCGGGCGGCCGGAAAAAATAGACCGGTGTGCTCTTGCCCGAAATGGCATCGAACAAAGCCCCCTGCTCCACCGGAAAGGTGCGGCAGGTATCGGGGCGGTGGACGTACACGCGACAACCCTCTGCGGACAGGAAGGGACAGGTGCGCTCTTCGTTGTCGGCCATGCGCAGCAGAACCTCCGGGAAGAAGTGGCCCTCCCGGAGCACCACGTCCACGTGCCGTTCGATAAATTCATCGGAGTCGATCTGCAGGCAATTTTTCAGACGCATCACGTCGTAGGGATATAAAAAAAGATTCAAATTGCGGCAGCACCGGTTAAAGCAGGCAATTTCCGGATGGCAGCGGAAACAGAACGTGTCGTCGGCTGTCAGTTTTCGGCCGGGGACATGATCCAGGTTCTCGGAATCGATGTATTTCATAGGGTCACGCTGTCTTTCAATATCATCTGGGCCACGGTCAGTTTGATTTTCGAAGTGATCCCGAGTCGGGCCCGCAACCGCCGCTCAAGGTCGGCCATGGCGGTGTATAGCGGCGTGCGGTCCAGCGGGTCGCCCCCTGTCGGCCCGCACTGAAGATAATAATCATCACAACCCGGCCCGGTCAGGGATCGACCGTCCGGACGGCGCAGGACGTTGGGTATGCCGTGCAGACGGCAAATCATGGGTCGATGGGCGTAGAGCATGCAGCGTTCCTGTTCGTTCAGCGGACACATCACCCGCACCGGCCGACGGTCGTCTTCAAGCGCTTCCATCCGCCGGGCCGCGTCCCGGGCCCGGTCCCTGATCCGCTGCTGCTGCAACAAAGGCACAGCAGCCAGCCCGGATTGAAAATAGAGCAATTCCACCAACGTGTGGTGGTAAAAACGGGTGCGGCAACAGTTGTCCTTGCAGCCGTTGCAGAGGAAACCCGCCTTTTTTGCCGCGCTGTCGTACGCCGCATCCATGTGCGCGAACAGCCGGGCAATCTCCATTTCAAATTCTTCGGGTATTTTCAACATGGTGAACAATAGAACGATCCAACGGTTAAAAGTTCGGCGAGGGGAAAAATGTGCGCGCGTAAACCGAAAGGGCATAGCGGTCGGTCATGCAGGCCAACAGGTCGCATACCAAACGCTCCTTTGATGCGCCGTTGGCGCCGATGGCCGGCAGCCGCATCTTTTCGAGCTCTTTGGACAAAAGCGCCTCGTCATCCAGAAAATGGGTGAACAATTCCGACATGATCTTCTTGGCTTTGATGAACTCGTTGTGCACCCGCGGCGACCGGTAGACCCTCTCGTAAAGAAACTCGCGCAACTCAGCCATGGCGCCGGACACCCGGTCGCTCATGTTCAGCACCATTTGACCGTTTTCCGGTTGGCTGTGGGTGATCAGGTCGGTCATCATGGTATTGACCCGTTCGTCATGAGCCCTTCCCAGCACCTGGGTGCATTGCTTCGGGATTTCGGAGCGGGTGACGACCCCGCTGCGGATGGCATCGTCCAGGTCGTGGTTCAGATAGGCCATGATATCCGCCACCCGCACCACGCGGCCTTCCATGGTGGCGGGCAGTTCCCGGGGGTCGTCGGGCATGATTTTGCCGAACCCTTTGGAGTGCCGCAATATGCCGTCGCGAACCTCATAGGTGAGATTGAGCCCCTGGCCGTAATTTTCAAGGACTTGAACCACGCGCAGGCTCTGGGCCTGATGGGAGAAGGCCGATGAGAAAATCTCCTTGAGAACCGTCTCTCCGCCGTGGCCGAAGGGCGTATGGCCCAGATCATGACCAAGGGAGATGGCCTCGGCCAGATCTTCATTCAAAAACATGGCCCGGGAAATGGTACGCGCAATCTGGGCCACCTCCAGGGTATGGGTCAGCCGGGTGCGGTATTCATCTCCCGAAGGATTGAGAAATACCTGGGTCTTGTGTTTCAACCGCCGAAACGCATTGCTGAAAAGAATACGATCCTTGTCTACCTGGAACGCGGTGCGGATGGGACAGGCCGGCTCGGGTTTGGAACGACCGCGCGAGCTGCCGCTCAGGCACCCGAAGGGCGAGATGAAATTGGATTCGCGTTTTTCAAACTTTTCTCGCAGCGTCATGACAAACTGGATTCAACGTTTGGAATCTCTCCATTTGCGGATCAACTTGGGGTGTGATAATTTAGATCTCGCGCATGAACCAAACGGGGGTGCAAAGGCGAAACCCAGGCCCCAGGCATCGAATATCAGGATACGGTATCCTATTCCGATCGGCCAGGCAACTTGAAATTCACAGATCCGGTTCAAAAGGAGCCGCGGGGCCCATTGAATCCTGCAGCGTGGACGCATCATGGGTGGACATCATCTCATCTTGGGGCAGTTGACCGATGTCATCAGCGGTGAAACCCTGGACGACACACTGGACGAACGCCATCGTCAGAAGATCGCGCGCTTGCTGGTGAATCAGAAAGGGTACCGGAAATCGGACATCACGCCCCGGTATGAGCTGAAAATTGATGTGGATGGCAGATGCGCCAGGATTCGGGTCAGCTATACCGTGAACTGGGACCAATTTATCGTCATGGTCATACATTATGGCCCGGGATCGCTGGTAACCCGTCACCGCCCGATCCTGGCCATGTCCCGCCTGGTGCAGGCCCGCCAGGTTCCCCTGGCCGTGGTCACCAACGGAGAGGATGCCGATATTCTGGACGGCGAATCGGGAAATATCATTGCCGCGGGGTTGGAGGGGATCCCCCACAGGGAGCAACTTGCCGCAGTAGCCGGCGGCCGGAAATGGCCGGTCATCCTCCCCCGGCGACGGGAAATGGAAGCCAGGATTCTCATGGCTTACGAGATCGACGGACGCTGCCCTTGCGATGACAGTACTTGCGAGATTATGAAATAACAGCCATGGATCATATAAAATACATGCAAGCGGCCCTGGATCTTGCCCGATCCGCCCTGGAGCGGGATGAATTTCCCGTGGGCTGCGTCATAGTATATAAAGGAAGGGTGATCGCCGGCGGCGCCCGCCGGGGAACCCGGAAAAAAATCCCCAGCGAGTTGGATCACGCCGAGATCATCGCCTTGAGGGAGCTGGAGACCGTGTCGGAACCGGTCGAGCGCAAACGGATAACGGTCTATTCCACCATGGAGCCTTGTCTGATGTGCTACGGCGCTTTATTAATCAGCGGCATCGAAAAAATCGTCTATGCCTATGAGGATGCCATGGGAGGCGCCACGGTGTGCGATCGGACACAATTACCGTCCTTGTATAAGGACAGCGGCGTGGAGATCATTGCCGGGGTCTGCCGGCAGGAAAGCCTGGCGCTGTTCAAGGCCTTTTTTTCTCGACCCGGCGTCGACTATTGGAAAGACAGCCTGCTGGCGGAATATACCAGGTTGGCCCGTTGATCCGTTGGCCCGTTAGCCGGTTGGCCCGTATGCCCGTTAGCCGGTTTAGTGGTACACCGCAGGTCACAGGCACCACCGAGGCAATCGGTTGAAACATCGCAGGGTGCGTTTTACACACCAAAAGTATGCCGCCACAGGCAGCGATTTTCATCGGCAATTATGATGTTGCTGCCAAATCGATTGTTGTGCGCGGTCCAGGGAATGCACCCTGCTGTCACTTCACGAGAACCGCGCCAAGCAGCCAACCGGCACACGGGC
>JARRKU010000158.1:0-11406 GCA_037387725.1 Desulfobacteraceae bacterium | reverse complement strand
TTCGCCAGATCAGGCCCGGAATGATTCGAGGCTGCCAGGCATCGGCGAGCAGGTAGGGCATTGCGCCTTCGCCTTCGCCGATAACGCCGCCATCCAGTTCAGGGACCGCTTGCATAAGCCGCTCGGCAAAAAGGGTAAAGGCAGGCCCCCCGGCAAGTATCCGGGCATCGGGCGTTAACCGTCGCACCAGGCGCGCGGATGTTCTTAAACCGGATAGATAGGAGGCATGATGGCCGGCCAACGGGTCCAGGTTGCGAAACGAAAGCATCACCACCGCCGGCTGCACTTCCAACAAGGTTTGCCCAAGGAGCGGCCACGGGTCCGGATGCAGGTTCATATCCAGACCGCAGACATCGTCCCCTTCCGCCGTCAAACCGGCCAGGCGTGACAGCCCCAACGGAAAGACGCGCTCCCCGGCACCCAAATGGGAAGTGGGGGTTTGAACCATTAGGGCGCGGAGGGTCATAAGAGCAGCACCAGCCCGATATACTTAATATACCGGCCTTTTTCCGTTACGGGTTTCAGAATGATTCCCGCGCGTCGGGCGGTTTCATAAACATCGATCCCAAGAGCCTCCATGGAGGGGCGTGCTTTTTCCGGTTGGCGGCAGGTTCCATCTTCCGGGCAGGCCTCACATACGGGACAGGGACCAGCCCCCAGAGCAAACGCTTTATGGCAGCCGGCCAGAAAAGCCTTGCGCTCCAACCCGATCAACTGATCATGGAATCGGCGGCCCGGCGGTGTTCCTTCCACCAGCAGGACATGTTGATAGGATTTCAGCAGCTCCCGGGTCTGCTCAGGAGGCAAGGCATGGGGCGGGCACTGTCGATTCCGGCCATAGGTGCCGCACCCGTAACGGCATTTCAGCGGCACCCAAGGGGCGATAGCCACCTGATCGGCCGACAGGACCAAGGCGTTGCGGAAACCCATGATCCGGGCCATGTAGGCCCACTCTTGACTGGTGGCGGCGAGTTTATCCGATTCTGCATCGGATCCGTCTTCGGCCCCGAACGGTCCTGCCAGGATGAGGGACGAATCGGTTGACAAGTCCTGAATCGAGACGGTGTTCATACCGGCATGTCGAAGCCATTCGGCCACCTCCCGGCTGGCATGACATGCGCCGTCATAGGTGTTTAGCATCATACTCAAGTCATACATTACGCCTTTATGGGGCGATCGACCGACGCGGTCCGGAAAATAATCGTGCACTAGTATCCAACCGTCTGGTTTGAGATGTGCATGGGCTTTTTTCAAAAGGCGGCGGGCTTCTGTAGCCCCGTAGGCATGGAGAAAGTTGCTCATGAGGATCAGGCCGTAGCGCTGTCCGGCGTCAATGTCACAGGTCCGAAAGTCGCCGGCGACCGGCCGGATGCGCTGCCAATCCGAGTCCTGGGGATATAGCTGGCGGGCGACCGACAGGACCTCGGACAGTTCCAGCAGGTGGGCTTCACCAGAGGGCGCATTATGGATGATCCTCCGGCAAAGCGCACCCGCGCCACCTCCGATATCGAGAATGGGGGGTTGCCAGGGGATCGGCGCCAGCCGGCGCTCGATCTCCCGTGCCTTCTCCTTCAACAGGGCATCCAGGGCCCGGACGTAATGAAAATTACGGACCTTGTAAGGCGCCCGTGGCGTAATTTGTGCGGTTGATGATCGCTTGGCCGGGGTCAACCGTTGCAACAAATTCTTCCAGCCGGATTGCATATAACGGCGGTAGTAGAGAAATTCTCCCAGGTAGCGGGGACTGTCGGTTGTCAGGTAGCGGCTGGTCACCTGGCTGTTGAACCATCGCTTGCCTGCCTGCCCCACAATCTCCAGCCTCAGCAGTACTTGCATCAGGCGCGACAAGGCATCCGGCTCACATTCCGTCTCCTGCGCAAGGAAGTGGAGATCTTGGTCCCCTTGATTGAGAAGGTCGAAAATCCCCAGATCCATTGCCGCGAACAACACTTCGGAATACCAGTAAGCCGTGGACAGATCTTCCAGGTACTGAAAGTCGTCATGGGCCGGATCGGCATCTTGAAAGGCAAGCCGGCGCATACCCGCGCCATGGTCGCCGCGCCCATCGATTCCCATTGCTCTTACGCCTTTATGCTGTTTTTCAGCGTCTCTTGAAAAAGCGCCGAAGATGCCCGATTGGCGCAATAGTCGCCGCACATCGTGCACACATCGGGATCACACGACGGCGACCGTTCCGTTCGAATGCGCTGTGCGTCTTCGGGAAACAAGGCGTAGCGAAACTGTCCTTCCCAATCCAAATCCCGTCGCGCCTTGCTCATGGCCAGGTCTCGCGGACGGGTCCTTTCGGGGTATTTCCCAAGATCTCCGATATGGGCGGCCAGCTTGGCAACTTTGACGCCCTCGATCACGTCCTGCTCGGTGGGCAGGGCCAAATGTTCGGCCGGCGTGATGTAACACACCAGATCTGCACCGTAGCGGGCGGACTGGGACGCACCGATGGCAGCCACTACATGATCGTATGCTGCACCGACATCCGTGGGCAAGGGGCCAAGCATGTAATATGGCGCATGGTTGCTCATGCGCTTTTGTAAAATGATGTTGGCCTCGATCTCATCCATAGGGACATGCCCGGGGCCCTCCACCATCATCTGACAGCCCATCTTGCGTCCTTCTTCCGACAGTTCGCAATTGATCAGTAACTCCTGGATCATGGCCCGGTCAAAGGAATCGCCGATGGAGCCGGCGCGCAGGCCGTTGCCGAGCGAGAGAACCACATCGTATTTTTTTAAAATCGACACCACCCGATCGAACTTTTCGTAAAGGGGATTCTCGCTGTGATTTGCCTTCATCCAGGCCACCATGGTAGCCCCCCCTTTGCTCACCAGTCCCCCATAGCGATAGCCTTGTTTTTCGAGCCTTTCGATGGTGTATAAATTGATTCCGCAGTGGATGGCCATAAAGGAGATGCCGTCCTCGCATTGTTGCTCAATCATTTCGAAGAGCATCTCTTCATCCAGTTTGTTTGGATCGCCATATTTTTTCGTGGCTTCGCAAAAGGCCTGGTAGAGGGGAACGTTGCCGACCGGCAGTTTCACGCTGTCTAATACTTCGCGGCGGATGCGGTCCAGGTCGCCGCCCACAGAGAGCTCCATCAAGGTGTCGGCGCCGGCCTGCTGTGCTGCGACGGCTTTTCGAACTTCCGCCTCTACATCCGCGATATCGGTGGAGGTGCCTATGGAAGCATTGATTTTGGTGGAGAGTCCTCGTCCGATGCCCACCGGGCGAACGGGACGATTGGCATTCAGCGGGATGACGATCTGCCCCTCGGCGATTCGTTCCCTGACCAATTCAGGCTCCAACTTCTCAGAATCGGCAACGATTTCCATTTCCTGGGTAATGAGTCCCTCAACCGCCAGTTCAACCTGAGTCTTCATTTGTATCCTTTCTATTCGGCCGGGGATAAAAAATCCCCAAGCCAGTCGTAATTAGCTTGGGGATTTACCTTCTCCACCAAATGCTTACAATACTCGGCAGGTCTTCTGGCTTGCGAATCATCCTACGACCCGCGCCTTCCCCTGCCGTTTCGTCAGCGTTTACGGCAGAGTGGCGCTTGCGGGTTTCGTCCTCGCTTACAGCGGCGGGTCCGCGCCGGATTTGCACCGGCTTCCCTATTATGCCCGGCTGATGGAACACAGCTCGGACCACCGAATATCAATATCCTTTACTTCATCTATACTACCATTTTGCGGCACAATTTGTCAAAAGCATCATACCCGCCTAACCCATTAAATCTCAGATGCAAAGCTCATTGGGTCTTGGCGATTTCTTCAAGGGTTTCTTCGATGGCGTTAACGAGTTCGAACTCCGGCGGTATCTGGTCAAATACGAGCTCACCGTTGATCAGAAGGGACGGAACCGGCGCGATTCGGGCATATTTTCTAACCGCTTCTTCTCCGAACAGTTCATAGGAAAGCTGAAGGTAACGATATTTCCCTTTCCCGGTCATGATATCCACTCGCCGATACGCCACACGATCTTTATATCGCGGCAGAACTTCCTGTACCGCGGCATCCATGTATACACAAGGAAGACAATAATCGGCTTTATACATCACTTCGATTAAAATTTGTTTTGAAGTTCCCATCAATCGTTACACATCCATTTTCCGGCATCGGATCTACAATTTTGTGGGGTTCAAGTATTCATTGACCCTAAACCTCTCGATCACAATTACATCCATTCGCCAATTTTTTTGCGGACATCAGCGGTA
Source organism: Desulfobacteraceae bacterium (assembly GCA_037387725.1). Taxonomy (GTDB): domain Bacteria; phylum Desulfobacterota; class Desulfobacteria; order Desulfobacterales; family Desulfosarcinaceae; genus JARRKU01. Next base: position 7,175 of record JARRKU010000158.1, on the reverse strand, counting down.
CGATGAAGAAGCGAAATACAATAGCCGCCATGGCACCACCCGATAGAGGCGCTGCAACATAGACCCATAAAAAACCCTCCCGAGGCCCCGGTATGGCGATGGGTCCCCAGCCGAAGAGAAATGCGATGAAACGTGGTCCAAAATCACGAGCCGGGTTGATACCGGCCTGGGTCAAGGGCGCCAAAACAGTGATTAATACGGCCACTGTCCCGCCGATGAAAGCGGGTGACAGGGTCTCTGCGGGCCGTCCCACATTGCACCCATCGGTCAGCAGAAATATCATCGTCACCAATATAAAAGTTCCCAATCCTTCCGCAGCCATGGCCGTCGGCAACGGAATTTTAAACCAAGGTGTAGAAAAAACCGGATTTGGGAAATATTCTCCGAACAGCATTGCTGTCTTCACGGATTCCGGGCTACCGCGTACTATCGAATGGGCCGTCTCGTATCCGGCTATCGGGGTGTAAAAAAGGATCAGCACACATCCCCCGGCGACAACGCTCCCCAAGAGCTGACAGGTCCAGTAAGGCAGCAATAGTTGTGGCCGCATCCTGCCGGCAAGGACCATACCGAGGGATACCGCCGGGTTTAGATGCGCACAGGAGAGATGCCGCGTGGCGTAAATGGCAAGCGTGACCCCCATACCCCACATAAAGGCCCCTTGCATCTGCCCTGAAGGGGCATCGAAAAGAACGGAGACCGCTACCGTGGATATGCCTATGAAAACCAGCAGAAAGGTCCCAAAAAACTCACCAAAGCAATATGAAAAGTGTCTTTTTATATGATCCGCCAATTTTTACATTATCGCTTTTCGTTCGTACTCCAGCAAAACAGAATTCCCGGCGGGTTCAAATGGAGATACACTACCGACTGCCGGGATGTGGATCTGCTACATTGTTAGATACTGACGTATATTATATATAAAGCCTAAATGCGTATGGCAATCGTCGAAAAGATGATTTTGGCACGGGCGGTTGATCATTCGATCTGGTTCGGATGCCGGATTCGCTGTCGCCGTCTGGTATTGTTTTGTCATTGCGTCATATAAGCAGCTGATTTGGCGAAAACGACGTCTATATCTTGAACAAGCGCGTAGAGACTGATAAGAAAAAATTAATATCTTAGAACAAGAGGCGGCTGATCACGCCTGGGCCGACGAAAAGCTGTTCCGTTTGGAACAAGAGAAAAAAGCTATTTTAGACAGCATGCAGGAGCATGTCATCTATCTGGACACCCATCAACGGGTGGTATGGGCCAACCAAGCAGCCCGTAAAAAGGCGCATATGACCGATGCGGAGTTGAAAGGCTGCAACTGTTACGAACTTTGGTTTCGCGAGAATAAACCCTGTCAGGGCTGTCCGGTGACCGAAGCGTTGAAAAGCGGTCAACCCGCAGAGATCGAACGATCGACCCAAAATGGGCGCAAATTTTTGATCAAAGGTTACCCGGTGAATAATGCCGATGGTAGGATCGTCGGAGCCTTGGCCATGACAACCGATATAACGGCCCGTACACAGGCTGAGGCTGCCCTCAAATCCTCCCACCGGTTTCTGGAAATTGCCAACCGCCACACCGCCATGAAACCGCTTTTGGATGAGTTTGTTTCCGAGGTCCTTCAGACTACGGCCTGTGAAGCGGTCGGGATTCGTGTCTTGGAACCGGACGGAAAAATTCCCTACCAGTCCTACCAGGGATTTAGTGAGGCTTTTTACGAAAGTGAAAATGCATTATGTATTTTCTCCGACAAGTGCATGTGTGTTCGGGTGATCAAAGGAAAAACCAAATCACACTTTCCCTTCTATTCTGAAGGTTCGCTGTTATTGAATAACACCTCCGCATTTTTTGATACGCTACCGGCCATCGAGCGGCAGAATATGCGCAACGCGTGTAACAGATTCGGCTACGAGTCGGTGGCGTTGGTACCCATTAAATTGGGGAAAAGCGTTCTGGGACTGATCCACGTGGCGGACCGGAAGCCTGATATGATACCGGAGGTTCTCGTCAAGCAACTTGAAGGCACGGCGATGCAATTGGGGGCCGCCATCACCCGCATTAAGGCAGAGGAAGCCCAGCGCAGGGCCTATGAGGGCCTGGAAGTGCGGGTCAAAGAAAGAACGGCGGAACTGACCTTGGCCAACGCGCAATTGCGCCAGGAGATCGAAGATCGCAAACGTACCGAAGCGGCCCTCAAACTCAACGAGGCCCGTTTGGAGACCTTGCACACCCTCAGCCAGATGGGTCAAGCGACGTTAAAGGAAATTTGTGACTTTGTGGTCGAAGAGGGGGTGAAGTTGACGCAAAGCGTCTATGGATATCTTTTCTTTACCAGTGCCGACGAAAAAGTATTAACTGTGCACGCGTGGTCCGGCGCAGCCATGGCGATCTGCACGGTTCCCGGACAACCTGAAATATACCAGGTCGAACACACCGGGCTGTGGGGCGAAGCCGTACGCCAACGAAAACCGGTCATCACCAATGATTACGCAGCACCCAATCCTTACATCAAAGGCACTCCCGATGGGCACGTACCGATTCAACGGCATATGAACATCCCTGTATTTGAGGGATCACGTATTGTGGCTGTAGCCGGTGTGGCCAATAAAAAAGAGGATTATGTAGAGACGGATGTCCGCCAACTACAGCTGCTGATGAAAAGCATGTGGCGCCATATTCAACGCAAACGTGCCCAGGAAGCACTGGAAGAATCTGAGAGAACGCTCCGTTTTTTAACCACCCGGTTGCTGAACGCCCAGGAGAAAGAACGCAAACGCGTTTCAAATGAACTCCACGACGAACTCGGGCAAGCGCTGCTTACCCTGAAACTGCAACTGCGCGCGCTGCAGCGCCGGTTGCGTGATGACCAGAAAGAGATAAAATCGGATTTTGAATATATTTTCAAACACATTGACATGGTCACTGAAAACGTGCGCCGCCTGTCCAAAGACCTGAGCCCTTCCATCCTGGAGGATCTGGGGTTGGTGGCGGCGATCAACTGGTTGGCCAAAAGCACCGGCAAACGTCATTATATCGATATATCCTGCGATGTCAGCTATCTGAATGGATTGCTGGATCAGAAAGCGGAACTTTTGCTGTTTCGGGTGGTTCAGGAGGCGCTGACCAATATGGTAAAACACGCCCGCACCCGCAAAGCGAGTATATTGGCCCGAAAAGACCGTAACGGCGTCTCCATATTGATTGCCGACATGGGCGTCGGCTTTGACGTCGAAAGCGTTTTGGGACGAAAGACGCCGGAGCGCGGTTTGGGTCTGGCGGCGATGGACGAACGCGTACGCATGCTGGGGGGCAAATTGGACTTGCAGAGCAGCCCTGGCTCAGGCACGCAGCTTCGCTTGAAAATTGCAGCTAAATCGGACTCGCCGGTACCCAAAGCATGAGTGCCGTGTAACGCGTAAATGATTCGATACCCATATATTCTGTTTCATGCTCATGCCGGTTCGCCAATGAGCAACAAATTGAAACTATAAATAAAAATTGGGTTCTATCGGGACCTTTGGGAGCGGAAATGGACGCCTATCGAATTGTATTGGCCGATGATCATGCCATGTTTCGTCAAGGAATCAAACGTATCGTTGAGGAGATGGAAGGCTTGGCCGTGGTGGGAGAAACCGGCGATGGTGTAACGCTTTTAAAACTGCTCAACAGAATCCAGGCCGACATGGTGATCATGGACATTTCTATGCCCAGCATGCGGGGTATCGAAGCCACCAAAGAAATTACATCCCTCTATCCCGGCATCAAAATTCTCATACTGACCATGCACCGTGACATGGAATACTTCGACCACGCCATCGCCGCCGGAGCGACCGGTTTTTTATTGAAACAAGATGCAGATGAAGAATTGGTCAACGCCATTAAAACCATTAGAAGCGGCAAGGTTTACCTGTCGCCCCTATTAACCAAGGAGTTGACAGGAAAAGTATTCAGGTCCGGCACTGCCGCCGGAGAAAAGCCGGAGGACCTGTTGACGACCCGCGAAAAAGAAGTTCTCAAACTGATTGCGGATGGCAAAACCAGCAAGGAGATTGCGGACTTATTCAATATCAGTATCCGCACCGTTCAACATCACCGCGCCAACATGATGCGCAAATTGGAAATCCGTAAAGCGGCTGAATTGATCAAGTACGCCATCCGAAAAGGGTATACCACCTTGAACATACAGTGACCGGGTTATCGATTCGGGCCCGGCTGCGTCCTCTGACGACGCCGGCGCCGTGCTGCTCGGGCTCAAGGGCAGTCGCTATCGATGGCCCGGCACAGGCACCCCCGTAGCGCTTTCAGTGATCCCGAGGCTTCGTCCACCCGCCACCCGAATTGCTCGGCTATGGCCCTGGCTTGGACACGTTGCCGGTTCAGATCACCGCAGCCGGTTTTGATCAGCAGCGTGCGGTTGAAGTCCTTCAGTGCACGGCGCGCCGCCTCACGGGGCTCTATACCGCGTTGTGCCATGGATTGCACCTGCAGTTCGCGAAAGATGAAATCCATGCCCAAGCGTGCCCAGCCGGGTGTCAGAAACCAGGTGCCGGCGTTTTTCATCAGCTCTTTGCCATAGCGGTCTTGTCCCAGTAATACCCCGATACAGTCTTCCCCTTCTGGATAGTAGACCGGAATTTTGAAATCATCGCCCAAACGGTCCAGGGTTTGGCAACGGCCGTAGCCCAGCATGATCGCACGGTGCTCTTTTTCCACGGCCCGTATTTGCCGGGTGATTTCCTGAAGCAGGCGATCCGGCTCGATGTGCAGCCCCCATGGTAAAATCTCAATGCGGGTCACCTGCGGGTAGCGTTGCGCTAGAGCGCGCAATTCCTGCTCCATTACCTGACAGCCGATGATGCAAACCATCAGTCCGCTCCTCAATCCGGTCAGTCTATCAGAACCATACTGTACCACGCCGGCAGCAGGTTGCCTTCGGGGTCCAATTTTACCTTGAAGCCCAACGGTTCTACGGTTTTGCCGATATCGATACCATATGCATCCATGGAGGGCCGCGCCAGGTGTGGAAATTTGCACGGCTCAGGGTAGGCGCACGGGTCACATTTGACGCACAGCACCAAAGCCATGGCAAACATAGCGCCATGGGTCAGCATAGCCTCTTTTTCAATGGCCAGGGTTGCTTTTTGGCCCACCTTGGGATCAGTGCATTGCAAAAGGATGGCGTTCTCGTATTGATCGAAAGCCGCCATAAACTTTTCTCCGGAAATGTCCATATGGGGCGGGCAGGTCCAGTATTTACCCCAGCGGTTACAACCGAAGCGGCATTTTAAAAAAGAACGCGGGTCGAATACGACCTGTTCGGTACGCACCGGTTTGGCCTCCGAAGCGCCCAAGGCCAGTGCTTTTTCAGCCAGTTGTTCGTATTTTGTCGTCATGGGAGCATCCTTCGCATTGCGTTTTCCGGTTCACGGTGCCTAGGTCGTCAATCGTTTGTAGAGCGCCGGAAGCAACGTGGGCAGCAGTTCGACCTTCGGCACGATAATGCTTTGGGTCTGGGGAGCGATCCGCTTGATGTATGACACGCTCTTTTTGTCGGTCGTTATGATAAATGGATGGACACTTTTGTAGCGGGCTTCCTGAATCGCTTTGTGGGTGTCGGCCTCGGCATAGTCGAGGGTGCCGTACTCCAAATCGTAGGGCCGACCGTCCGTGAGAATCACCATCAGTTTGATGGCGGCCGACGTCGCCTCTAACTTGGCGGTGGCGTGGCGAATCACTGCGCCCATGCGGGTCAGTCCGATGGGTCCCAGGTTTCCGAGCCGATACTGGACGGTTTCATCGTATGGTTCGCCAAAGTCTTTGATGCTGAACAGATCAACCCGAAATCGGCCTTCGGAACTGAAACCGTATATGGCATACGGATCTTCCAGGGCATCCAGGGCTTCGGCCATTAAGATCAGCGCCTCTTTCTGGATATCGATCACACGCCGGCCGTTCACTTGCTCTTCAGTCGATCCGCTCAGGTCCATCAAAAACAGGACGGCCACATCCCGGATGCGCTTGTCCCGGCGGATATAAACATTTTCGGACAGAATCGATCCGCAACGCTGGTCCACCACCGCCTGGATCAGGGCGTCGATATCCAGCCCGTCACCATAGGGCTGGGCGCGGTATTTGCGCAGGCGCTCGGGTTTAAGACGCGTGAACTGCCTGCGGATCAATTTGATTAAGCCCTGTTTTTGCTCACGCAGTTCGCTGACAAAGGGATGCGGATCGTCTTTGGGCAATCGCTGCCGCACCAGGCACCAGTCGAGTTTGTAATCCGACAGGTTGCAGTCCCACTCTTTGTAATAGAAGGTTTTCACGTTTTCCTGCAGCTCTTCGGCCTCCGGAGAGATAAACTCCATGCCTTCCATCATCTCCGCCAGCAGCTCCCATAAAGCATCCTTATCGCGCGGTCCGTCGGCCATCAATCCGGACAGCAAGGTCTCGATCAACTCCGGTGGCAGATGGTTGAATTGGGCCTCGGCTTTTTCGGTCAGCGTCTGGATGGTCATGGCCGTTTCCTGGGTCAGCGCCGGCATAATATCTCCCCACCAGGGCAGAGGGGTGGTCCAGTGGTGGCTTTGGATGGCCGGATACCCCTGCGGGAGCGCTTGCTTGGTATGCGAAAGCATTTCGGATTTGAGACCCGGTAATTTTTCGACCAAATGCTGGTCCGCCTCAATATGCATATACGAGAAATCCACATGGGCCGACTGCAATGCCAGTGGGTTGATTTTGGGCACCGGTAAGGATGCGGCTTGCATCAGCACAACCTGGTGCAGGGCCATGAGTTTGAACAATCCAAAGGCGGGCACGACTTCGGGTAGAAAGACTGTTTTCCCGTCATTGGCCGGGCCGCCGGAAAAGCCCGGTTGTCCGAAGAGATTTTTGTTGGAACGCAGACGCACCGGTTGGCCTGCCATCGCCTCGCAGATCAGGGCCAGGGTATTGCTGTGATCCTTGAATGCCTCACCGCTGGCAATATCATCGCGTTTGGCCAGCGCAGATTGTGAAGTGCCGCTGAAGTAGTTGACCAAATGTTCGTCGGTTTGACCATCGGCCAGCCCCGTTTCCACCCATCGGCTGGTTTCCTCGTCGTCCAACAACAGGCACGCATGGTGTCCCATTTGGATGAAGGCCACGGCCGCAGTGCTCGAGCGCCCGGCGATGCGCTCGGC
>JARRKU010000157.1:0-6378 GCA_037387725.1 Desulfobacteraceae bacterium | reverse complement strand
GATGCCGAAGTCCATCCCCAGCTGCGCCCGGGAGAGGAAAAACAGCAGGAAGTGGGAGAGCTTGGTAAAGGGAATGGCCACCAGCATGATCTCTCCACAAAGAATATGGATGGTCAACCAGGTTTGATAATCCCCCACCTGCATGCGGGCCAGAAAGCCGGTGAGGAAGGGAGCGATGGCAATCACCAAAACTACCAGGTCATAGGGCTTGGTCAAAATCCGGACCGCCGGCAGCGCGATCCGGCGCAGCAGGATAAACAACCCGGCGATCAGCATGGCCACGGTCAAGGTATCGGCCAGCGCTTCGGGTAGGGTCGGAAAACTGAAGCCCCAGGCCGCTTTCATCATCAGGTTGTGGCCCAGCAGGAAAATCGGGGTCACCAGCAGCCCGATGTGAAAGACAAACACCAGCACCGTAAAACCGGGATAGAACCGCCAGCTGTGGGTTCCGAAGGGAATCAGCCAGGCCACGATGGAACGTATCGCCCCTTTGATACCAGGGCCGACGTTTTGGGTGTAGGCTACGCGATCCGCCTGCCAGTTAAGGCCACGGACATAGCCGATAAACCGCCAAATCAACCCAACGAGGAAAATTAGAAAGGCAATCTTGGCCAATGGGCCGGCGACAAACTCATACATGGCGAACTCCTAATTCTTCTATCTCATCCAACCACAGCCCACGGGGCCGGGAATAGGTGCTATTTATCGTCTCCACCGGTTAAAAACTTCCAGAAAGCCGGCATGGCCAGTAACACCATGACGACAATAATGTAGATGATGTTTTTGGTGTGCAGCATAAATTCTTGCAACGTATTGATGGTATCCATGGCGAACGGCTCCCAATTGTGCGGGTGATTATCCACCCGCGATTTTCTTGCGATGCGATTAATGCGGCTCGTAATCCGGGTGTTCATACAAAATCGGCATACGAGTGCAGATAAAGCGATAGACCAGGATGCCGACGGTCACGATGAAAACGGATATGCCGATCTCCATCCAGTGAGGGAAATAGCGTTCACTGGACGGCAGATGATAGTTGAAGGCGACCATCGAAATATTGAAACGGTTGACGATGATGCCCAGCACTGTCCAAGCGGCGGTCCAGCGAATGAGCGTGGTGTTTTTGTCCCGCACGCCGACGGCATATAAAAAGGCCGGCAGGGCCACGAAACCGAGCAATTCCACCAGAAACCAGGCGCCGTAACCGGTGCCCAGGTAGTGCCAGTTGTTGTCTGCGGCCACCCCGATCACTTTGATCATAAAATAACCGGCCAGCACCCATGCGCACGCTTTTCCGAATCCCAGGACCACGCCTTCGTTCTGGGCAAGATGGGCGTCGTCCATTTTATGGTGCAGATAGCGATGGGAGAGCGTCCCTTCGAAGATCACCATGGAAAGCCCGGCGATGGTGCTGCTGACAAAGAAATAAATGGGCAGATAGGAAGAGTACCACAGCGGGTGCAGCTTGGAAGGCACGATGAGGAAAAGCGCGCCCAGGGACGATTGGTGCAGGGTGGAAAGAATAACGCCGAAGATGGTCAATACCATGGTGAGCTTGATGACCAGACTCCGGGCTTTCTTCAGCCCCAGCCACTCCATGGCGGCCGGCGAAAATTCGATGAAGAGCACCGTCAGATAGGTGGCCACACAGGCACCCACTTCAAAGAGCAGCGAGGTCGTGCCCTGGGAGACCACAAACGGGTACGGCAGGCGCAACGGCCGTCCCAGATCGTAGTGCAGGGCGAACACCACCAGGGCATATCCTAAAAATGCGGTCAGAATCGCCGGTCGTACCGCGCTGTGATAGCGCTTCATGCCGAAGATATAAACGGCGGCGGATGTCACATAGCCTCCGGCGGCCAGCGCCACACCCACCAGCAGGTCAAATCCGATCCATAGCCCCCAAGGATTATAATCGGAGAGGTTGGTGGTGGCGTCCAGGCCTTTGGTAAAACGAATCACCGATAAGATCAGACCCATGATGACAATTATGCCCGCAATTACGTTGAATGGCGTAAAGAGGGTATTTTGGTCTGAGGCTGCTTGCTGGGACATGGAAATCCTCCTAAATCTTATGCGTCTTCCGAGTCGCCGTCCGAGGCGTCGGCATCTTTTTCATCTTTGGCGGCTTCTGCTTCTGCAGCTGCCTTGGCGGCTTCTTCCAAGGCTTTTTTCACTTCACGCTCCACCGCAGCAGCCTGATCCTTGGCTGCTTTATCCATGGCAGACGTCAGTTTTTCATCCGCGGCGCTCTGGGTTTGGGTGATGGCTTCCGCTACGGCGTCCTGGCGTTCCTGGGCAGCGATTTTTTCTTTGCGTTTGTTGACGGCATAGATACCGGTGAGCAGCACCGGCCAGAGGCCGACCACCATGGGCACTGCGCCCAGAGCACCCTTGGTGAGCTTGGGGGCCGGGGTGTTGCCCAGGTCTTCGCGCATGCCGATTTCGGAGAAAGGTGTGCTGGTAAGATAGAGCCAGCTGGTGCCGCCCATCTCCTTTTCGCCATAGATGTGATCAATATAGCGATCGGGATATTGGGCGATGCGCTGGTTGGCGACCTTGAGCAGCGCTTTTCGCTTTCCGTAAACCAATGCCTCGGTGGGACACGCTTCGACGCATCCCGGCAGCAAACCTTTAGCGGTGCGGGGATAACACAGGGTGCATTTCCTCACCCGGGGGGTAAAGGGTTCGTCATACTCATAGGTCGGTATTTCAAAGGGGCAGGCGATCATGCAGTACCGGCATCCCACACAGACGTCCTCATTATAGATCACGGCGCCACCGGGGGTTTTGGTAAAGGCTTTGACGAAGCAGGCTGAAGCGCAGGCCGGCTCCAGGCAGTGATTGCACTGCTTTTTGACAAAGGTCGGCGCTTCGGCGCCGAACTGATTGACCACCGTGTAGGCTTTGGATGTGGTCCGGCGTTTTTCTTCCAGTACCGACAAATCGTCGAAGGGTTTATCCGGGGCCGGCAGCTCGTTGACCGTGTTGCAGGCCTCTTCACACTTGCGACAGCCGATGCACCGGGTGGTGTCGTGCAACACCGCCATGCTGTCTTTATAGCCGGGGAACTCGTGGTTGGAGGCCGCCCGTGCTGAAGTTCCCACAGTGCTGGCCAAGCCGGCAGCACTCAACCAGCCCAAGAATTTTCTACGTGAAATCGACATACGCTTTACCTCAAATGCTGCTTGCTGTTATTTGCGTTTGGCATGACAGGCCGTGCAGTCCCGGGATGCGGGTTTTTCAAGTCCCATCTTGCTATGGCACTGGATACATTGTTGATGGTAGGCCGCCTTCAAACCGGGACGTGTCAGGTTGAGCGCTTCGGACGACCGACCGTGACAACTGCCGCATTGGGGCGGCTTGGCCAAGGCGGGGCTATGATGATGGCATCCCTGGCACAGCGTGGTCGGGTCGCTGTGGAAAGCGGCGGCCAGATGGCTGTCCTGTACGCCTTGGGCTAATTTTTCCACCATCCTTCGATGCGGCAGGATCGCACCATCATATTCATCGGCCAAGCCTTTAAGGATAACCGTCTCCGGAACTTCCTCCATGGAGATCTTGTCGGTACCCTGGGTTCTGGCATTCAGCAGCTTCACTGCCAACGCTTTGCTATCGTCAGATCCTTCCTCTGGGTATGGATTTTCAACAGCAGATGCCATATGGCAGGTTTTGCACGATGCCTCATTGGCCAGAACGCGGTTTTCTGTAATGCTGCTGTGACAGCCGGCGCACTGAGGGGCTGCCTGTTGCTGATCGTGGCAGCCGACACAGCTCTGCCTTGAGTTTTTGTCGTGCATGGCCTGGGCCAGTTTTACCAGTTGTCCCTCTTTGGCACCTTGAACAGTGTGGCACTCAGAACAACTGGTCAAGGCCGCATGGTGACACTGACGGCAACTGTCGCTGTACCCTTCATGGGCTTTATGATCAAAAGGTACCGGTAGCATGCGGCCGGTGGGCAAGTCGGCATGGTCGTTTTTTATTCCTGTTTTGACAAGGACGGCATCGGGCTGTTTGCGATCCAGGCGCGGCACATCGGCCACCTTTTCAATGATCGCCTGCTGTCTGGAATCATGGCAGCCGCTGCATTGAACCGGGCCTGCATCTTTTCCGCCGGCCGTCAATTTCACATGACAGTCCACACAGGCTTGATGCGACGCCAGGCGGCTGGAGATGCGGTTCTGTTCGGGCTGCTCCTTGTGGCAGTAAATGCAAGCCCCTTCTTCTCCTTTGGCATAGTAGAGGGATTTGGTCTTGTCGTTGTAAGCGTGGTGGCAGTTTTCACATTTTTCGGCATTGGCTTTGACATGGCGATAGTGGAGCGATTTATCCATGCCGATGGGTTTCCAAGTGCTGTGCATCGAAATTTCTTTGACATGGCACCCACCACAAGTGATCGGTCTAACCGTGTTTTCCGCCGCACCGCTTTCCTTGTGGCAGCCGATACACTGGTCATGGTAAATCTCCATTACCGTTTTTTTGTCTTTGTCCTGAATCCGCTTGAAAGTGGTGGCCAGTTTGTCTTTGACCGTCGCATGACAGGTCGAGCAATCTTTGTCCTGTTTGGCCAAGGCCTCGGTGTGCTTGTCATGATAGAACCTGACCGCCGGCCGTTCCAAAGGGCCGAATGCTTTCAACCCGTCAATAGTGATGACATCCGCTCTTCCATCGGTGGGCGCCGCCGGCTTGACAGGCGCCGCTGCGGTCGACACACCAGACAGGACAAATACGGTGCAAAGTAAAATGCCGATTCCGAATTGGCAGCTTCTCTTCATACCCATTTTTCCAAATCCTCGCATTAAAACTCCTTGCGCCCTGGGCGCGATCTCCATTGCGCTAATTTACTCCCGCCCCGACGGCTTCAGTTGCATCGAGCAGGTCTTGCATGGTGGTTTTGTCATATATGTTGAAGGCCGCCTCCTTGACTTGGTGCCAAAGATCTGAGAAGACACACCGCTCGAGAAAGGGGCAGGCTTTTTGCGCTACGCAGGCAATACAACTTGATCGGTCCTGATCCTTTTGCAGATATCTGAACACATCTCCGACGGTGACTTGATCCGGCGGTTTGGCCAGCGTATATCCGCCATAAAAACCACGCTTGGACTTTACGATGCCGCTGCCCTTCAGCTGGTTGAGAATAACTTCTAAAAATCGGCGGGGGATGGCTTGCGCGGTGGCAATATCCGATATCTTGATCGGCCCCTCACCCATGCGTTTGGCCAGCTCGTAAATGGCCCTTAGCGCGTATTGTCCTCTTTTGTGCGGTATCAACATAATTACATCTCGACTCTATAGGTCGGAAAACTTGCTGACCCCTATTGTCAAGATTTTTATATCAAAGTCAATCGTTTTTTTCAAAAAACATAAGAATTTCAATATACTACCAATTAAGTAGGAATTTAACCGACCATAATTACGCGATTTCCCGATCACATACCCCCATAATAATTGGGTTGAACAAGGGGGCCATGATACCCGCCATCTTGCAGGCGTTCATGATGGCGGTAATTCGCAACAGGCGAGATCTCCCGTTTGGATCGCTCCGGGCAGGGCAATGTCCCATTTGGAATCCAGCGCCTTGCCTTTGCCCGGAAAACGCGCTAATATGGATTTTTTAATCTTCACCACCCCAAAAAACCGGATAGCAGTTGTTTGCAGCCTTATCCTGTCGAAGAACGGTATGATCTTCGACAACCATGGTGCATATGATGGACTGCAATCCTTGCTCAAATTCAGGGAGAAAGCTCAAGGGGAGAAGATAAACCGTTTCTACAGAATGAACCGGAAAATACAAGAACAATGCTGATTACCCAAAAAAAGCAGTATGCCTTGCGGGCCATTTACGAGCTGGCGAAACACCGCAAGAAAGGCCCCATCAAATCAGCTCAGATCGCCGAAGCCCAGGCCATACCACAACGATTTCTTGAAATAATCCTGAATCGCTTGAAACATGCCGGGTTGGTTTCAGCCAAACGCGGATATACCGGCGGGTTTCAGCTTAATCGCGCCCCCGGCGACATAACCGTTGAGGATATCTTCAAATCATTGGAAAATGTGGATGATCCAATGGTATGCGTGAACTGCATTACCGAGACCGACTGCCCGTTTTACGGGGCATGCGCCTTTAAGCCGGTATGGACCAGGATGCAGGAGGCGATCGAACACATCTGTTCCTCCACCACCATCCAGTCATTGCTGGACAACGGCCAAGATCCAATGAACGACCGATGCCCGGGCAACTCACCGAATACGCCGCCCTTGAAATAATGCCCCAACCATGGTAAGGGTCGGTCCTTTGGATGTATCGATTTAAAGCTTGATCCGCAATTTTGAATAAGGAGTTCTGCCCATGCCGAAGAAATTTGACATCGCACCTTT
>JARRKU010000156.1:0-13179 GCA_037387725.1 Desulfobacteraceae bacterium | reverse complement strand
CCCTGGTGGACGGCCACAAGCATGTCAACGGGCGGCGCGCCGTCGTTTACGGTGAGGCCGACCTGGTGGCCGGCGTGGTGGACTTTCTGTCGGAGATCGGCATTTTGCCGGTGATCTGCGCCACGGGCGACGACGGCGGCCATCTGGCACCGGCCGTGAAAGCGGCATTGGATGAGAAGCACCATGACCGCATCGAGATCATCGAAGGCGTCGACTTCGTCGACATCGAGGCGGCCGTGCGCGAGGCCAAGCCGGACCTGCTGATCGGGCACAGCAAAGGCTACAGCTTGGCCCGCAAGCTGGACATTCCCCTGGTGCGCATCGGGTTTCCGATCCACGATCGGGTGGGCGGCAGCCGTATCCAGCACCTGGGATATCAAGGCACTCAAATGCTCTTCGACCGAATCGCCAACACCTTGCTGGAAAGACGCCAGGCCGCCTCGGATGTCGGGTATACGTATTTATAGTTATTGGTTCATGGTTCCTCGTTCATGGTTCAAAGTTTGAGTCCGGGAATGCAGTGAAGAATTCAATAGTGCAGAGGGAATACAAACAAAGCATCGCATCATCAGTTCAATAAGGTCCTTCAACCATGAACCAAGAACCAAGAACTATGAACCATAAGCTATACCAGTTGATTACTTGCCAATCTATTCAATACGGGGAATTTCGTCATGAACATTAACGACCACCCATGTTTCAATAAAGAGGCCCATCACCAATTCGGACGTGTACACCTGCCTGTGGCGCCGCGCTGCAATGTTCAGTGCAAGTTCTGCAACCGGCAGTTCGACTGCGTCAATGAGAGTCGTCCCGGGGTGACCAGCGCCGTGCTCAGCCCGGCCCAGGCCATGGTCTACCTGGAAGAGGTGCTGAAGCAGAAACCGAATATCCGCGTGGTCGGCATCGCCGGTCCCGGAGATCCCTTTGCCAATGCCCAGGAGACGTTGGAGACCTGCCGGCGGGTGCGTGAACGCTATCCCGATATGATGCTCTGCGTGGCCACCAATGGTCTCAACCTGACGCCCTACCTGGATGACCTGGCCCAGCTGAAGGTGAGCCATGTCACCGTTACGGTCAACGCGGTGGATCCGGCGATCGGCGCCCAGATTTACTCTTGGATGCGCGTCGATAAGCGGATCCGGCGGGCCGAAGAGGGCGCGGCAATTCTGCTCGGTCGCCAGATGGAAGCCATCCGGGGGCTCAAGGAACGCGGCATCATCGTCAAGGTGAACAGCATCATCATTCCGGGTATTAATGAGGACCACATCGAAGATGTCGCCAAAAAGATGGCGGAGATGGGTGTGGATCTCTTTAACAGTATGCCCTACTATCCGAATCCCGGCAGCGACTTCGAGCACCTGGAAGAACCTTCCACCGCAACGGTCAACGCCATCCGCAAGGCGGCCGGCCGTCACGTCAAACAGATGCGCCACTGCACCCGCTGCCGGTCCGATGCGGTCGGCATGCTGGGGGAGATGCCCTCCACCGACTTGATGAACATGCTGAAGAATTGCCAGCACCTGGAAGTGCTGGAAACAAAGAAGAAAAGTGTTTCCCGCAAGCCGTATGTGGCCGTCACCAGTCTGGAAGGCGTCCTGGTCAATCAACACCTGGGCGAAGCCTGCCAGGTGATGATCTACGGAGAAAAACAAG
Organism: Desulfobacteraceae bacterium; assembly: GCA_037387725.1. Taxonomy (GTDB): domain Bacteria; phylum Desulfobacterota; class Desulfobacteria; order Desulfobacterales; family Desulfosarcinaceae; genus JARRKU01. The sequence goes on along the minus strand of JARRKU010000156.1, from coordinate 11,523 downwards.
GCCGCATCGGGTTGATCGAAGCCAGACCGGCCCCGGAACCGGGGGGCGGCGCAGAGCGTTGGAAAGAACTGGCCCGGATCTTATCCGATTGCCGCGCATTGCTCGTCAGCGGCATCGGCGGCAGCCCGAAAAAGGTGCTCAGCGACAGCGGCATCGAAGTGATCGAGTGCGAAGGGGTCATCGACGAGGCCGTCAGGGCGGTCTTTGCCGGCGAGAGCTTGAAGCACATGCCGGCCCAGCCGTTTTCCTGCGGGTCGGGGTGTGGCGGCAACGCCCTAGGCTGCTGACTTCGTGGGCCGGAGGGCTCCGCAGCCTGTGTTGCCAAGAGCTTGCAGTAGGTCTGACTACGGCTGCGCTCTTGGACGCCTTGGCTGCGAAGCCCTCCGGCCCACGAAGCCGATCTAAGGCCGGAGTCTTTTCACTCAGTAGTATTGGATAGGGAGCACTCCGACTCCTGCGGGTGGCAAGACAGGAATATGGAGGACACCGCAGCCGATCGGAGACCGAAGCTTTGTTCGACGGCTGCGCCATCGGCCCCTGGATGTAAAAGGCGCAGAGACTTTAGATGGAGATGTTGCCAAAGAAAACGTAACACGGTTGGCCTGGTGGCGGGGCGTCCTGCGCCTCCGTAGCCTGTCGAGACTTAAATAACCGAAATTGTAGAAGTGGATCTGAGCATACGGTTAAGTCGGACGACCGCCGCGGGCGAACCTGTAGATATCGTAAGTGCGACCGAAACTTTGAAATTGTGAAAGGAGTCAGATCAAATGGAAAAACCCGAACATCATATCTTTGTCTGTGCCAGTTTTCGGGCCGGTGGTGATCCCAAAGGGGTCTGTCATAAAAAGGGGTCTGTCGATTTGCTGCCGTATATCGAGAATGAAATTCTGGATCGCGGGCTGGACGCCCAGGTGACCAGCACGGGCTGCATGAAGGTTTGCGACGATGGGCCCGTGATGGTGATTCACTCCCAGGGTGTGTGGTACGGCAACGTGGACAGCGAAGAGGCGGTGGACGAGATTTTGGATGCCCTCGAAGACGGAGAAGTGGCGCAGGGCAGGGTCATTTCTTAACCCGCCATATAACGGGATCGAACGCGAATGGAAACCCACCCAATCAGCAGTTGGCAAGAACACATGGTTACCGGGCAACGGTATTTAAGGACGGCAATCAACGGCCGGGGCCGAAAATCGGTGTTCAACAATCCGCTGGTCTACCAGTTGACGGCCATGGCCATCGAACACTTGTTGGTGAGCGTCTACCAATACCATGGACAGATGCCCGAAGATCATACCCTGGATGGGTTGGTTGAAGGATTACTGTCCATGGGAGTGATGCCCGCCGGCCTGGCGGAAAACATTAAAGGCGTCGGCCGATTCGACGATATGTGCCCGCTCCTGCCGGTGAACCCGCGCGTGCCCGATGACATGGAGATCGAAACGATGCTGGTGACCGGCCGGCAAGTGGTCGGCTTCGCACAACAAGCGTCCGATCAAACGGCCGCCATAAAAGCGCTTTAACGAGAAAAGGATAATTGGCATATGATTCCCACATGGATCAAAATACTGGAGTATGCATCAAGCCCCCTGCACGGTACCATGTCCCGCAAGCTGCGCAAGGGCGTTCATTTGCAGATCAACGAAGGCAAGGTCTACGAAAAGGCAGTCATTTTTATCAGTGACAAATTTGTGCGTTTGACCGAAAGCGACAGCAAAACGGGCAATATCAATACCTACGTCGATCTTGACGGCATAACGTCCATACGGACTTATAGCGCAGAAGCATAGGGAGGAACACCATGGCACAACAGAGGATTGCGGCCGTATCCTCGGACGGCATCCATGTCGACGGACATTTCGGCAAAGCCGAAAGGTTTTCGATCTATGACGTGGGCGATCAAATTTCCTGGGTCGAAGACCGGCCGACGGAGACCCTCTCCGTCGGTGATCCCGGTCACCCCTTCGATGCGGAGAAATTCGGACGCATCGCATCGCTGCTGAAGGATTGCACCAAGGTTTATGTAACGCAAATCGGTGAAAAGCCGGCCGCCGAACTCAAGGCGTTGGGAATCCAGCCGGTGGTTTTTAAAGGCGGCCTCGCAGAAATCGACCCGAACGCCGTCTAAAAAACACGATAATCGATCGATCCATTAAGATGACGATCAACCTGACGATAAATTCCGGGGGGTATTATGATGTCTTCCGCATCTGACCAAGAGGCTTTACTGCCTGAGAAGGCAATGATTCGTGATGCCCGGCCCGAAGACCTGGACGCCTTGGTGGCCTTGCTCAAAGTGCTTTTTTCCATCGAAGACGACTTCGACGTGGATGAAACGCGCCAGCGCCGCGGCCTTTCGATGCTGCTGGATGGCTGCGGGAAACATCGCTGTGTCAAGGTGGCCGAAGCCGATGGCCGGGTGGTGGGCATGTGCAGCGCCCAGATGCTCATCTCTACCGCCATGGGCGGATGGGGCGCCATGGTGGAAGACATGGTGGTGGCGGCCGCCCATCGCGGCGAAGGCATCGGCCGGCAGCTCATGGACGCCATCGTCCACTGGGCCCGTGCGCGCGGCTTGACACGCCTGCAACTGCTGGCCGACCGCACCAACTTCTCCGCATTGGATTTTTATGACCGCATGGGATGGTACCCCACCCGTTTGATCTGTCTGAGGCGGCGATGGAAAGTCTAGACACGATATCGAATGGCAGGAATGCCTGGATCGTCGATACCACCCTGCGGGACGGCGAACAGGCGCCGGGGGTCTCCTTCGACCGCCGATCCAAGCTGGCCATTGCGCGCAGCCTGGATGCCGCCGGCGTCGACGAGTTGGAGATCGGCATCCCGGCCATGGGGCCGGACGTCCGGGAAGATATCCGGCAAATCTCCGCCTTGGGCCTGAAAAGCCGATTGTCGGTGTGGTGCCGCGCGCACCCGGACGATTTGAAGGCGGCGGCCAGATGTCGTGTCGGCGGTATCCACTTCAGCCTGCCGGTATCGTCTATCCAGTTATCTGCCCTGAACAAGGACCGGGCCTGGGCGCTTTCGCAAATGCATTCCCTGGTGCGCAGCGCCCGAAATGATTTCGACCGCGTATCGGTGGGCGCACTGGACGCCACCCGGGCCGATAAGGATTTTTTAAAGGCGTTCGCCGCGCAAGCCCATGACCTGGGTGTGCATCGCCTGCGCATCGCCGACACCGTCGGCCTGGGGTGCCCCAGCGCCATTGCGGAATGCATCAGCGATATAAAGCGCGCCGTGCCGGATCTGGAGATCGAATTCCACGGCCACAACGACCTGGGCATGGCCACCGCCAACGCCTTGACCGCCCTGGAAGTGGGCGCCCATGCCGTCAGCGTCACCGTCAACGGCATCGGTGAAAGGGCCGGAAACGCGGCCCTGGAGCAGATCGTCATGGCCATCGACGGCCATAGCCGCATTCGAAGTCGGGTGGATACCACCCGGCTGTTTGCCCTCAGTCAGCTGGTGGCCCGTAGCGCCGGACGAGCGCTGCCCGCGGATCAACCGGTGGTGGGGGATGATGTGTTCACCCACGAGTCCGGCATCCACTGCCACGCCATGTTCCACGAAACCCGCGCCTACGAACCGTTCTCTCCCCACCGGGTCGGACACGCCGACCGCCGATTCGTCCTGGGCACCCACTCCGGCACCACCGCGATCCGGCGCCTGCTCGAACAAGCCGGCATCGCCATATCGCCCAGCCAGGCAAAGGCCTTGCGCCCACTCCTGCTGCAAAGATCGCAACCCTGATGGCATAAAATTATAATATTATGGGCGTCCCTTTATTTCCCAAAATCGCATTTTAGGCGCCCGGATTTGGGTTGGATTTGTTCGATCCGGATTCCAGCTTTGAGCGCTTGAATTCAATCTTTTACCGGAACCACCGCCGAGGCATTTAATTGCCGGGTTGATAATGGGCTATTTCGCAGCTTGACTTGATTAAATAAATATATACCCTCTCATCATATTCGAAAGGACACTGACTGATTTTATGTGGTCAACCAAATATGAGAGGTAACAAAAATGAAAATGTTTGCATTTATAAAATTCCCTCACGAACCGTTCAACACTTTGGTGAGAAACGGTAGGGCAGGCGAAATAATCGGCAGAATCATCGAAGATTTGAGACCGGAGTCAATTCATTTTACTGAGCATAACGGCACCCGTGGCGCTGTTGCGTTATTTGAGATAGAAAATTCCTCGCGCATTCCGAATTTCGCCGAACCATTTTTCCTGAACTTCAACGCAGATTGCGAGTTCAGAATTGCGATGTCGCCCGAAGACTTGAGAAACGCTGGCCTCAATGAACTGGGGAAAAAATGGGGCTAACTTGAAACCGCAGCGTTAATTCATTCCCGCATTCAATTTATGATAGAGCATGCTGCAACTAAGCACTGGTTGATTCCGGCGTAGTCAGGGAATGATTGTTACATTCGAACCAACCGGGCCGACGATGATTTCGGCTCCGGTTGCCAGTATTTGCTTCGGATATATCTGAACCTTCATAATTCCTTCCTCAGAAATCGCATGATAGCGACATTCACAGGTCGGGCATGACTTGGACGGTGAATGGTCGTGAACCTGCCATAAATTTCGTGGTCGTTAACCTGGCGATGACATGACCCCGTCATGGATCGAGTTGATTTGCGGGTATCTCTTGCCAATGATTTTCCTGGAAATTGGTTGATTCTGGTGCTCTCGCGCGCACATGAGTCCATTTATATTAAAATTAGAAACCACGAGCAGATGCGTATTGACAGACTCGCCAAGCGCGCCATAATAAATCAGCATATGCTTCTTGCAGGGGTTGTCCGGAGAGCTAAACGACGGGCAGAAAGACAACCTGTCCAGATCCTACCAGGCCGCCAAACATCTTCTATCCCTGATTATTGATGTCATTGACATCTCAAAAATTGAAGCCGGAAGGATAGATGTGTTTTCTGAGGAGATACACCTGAAGGAGGTTCTGTTTTCATCCACGGCCCGGACATGAGGCGCTGATAGATGGTATGAGGGTATGGGGCCTGGTGTGGCAAGATGGCCGGAATTTGTCATCTGCGGACTGTTTTTGGAGACAGATGACCATTCATCCCTTGGTATGATATTGAAAAAGTCTCAGAGCCAATCGTCATGGCCGGAATTTGTCATCTGCGGACTGTTTTTGGAGACAGATGACCATTCATCCCTTGGTATGATATTGAAAAAGTCTCAGAGCCAATCGTCATAGGCTGGAATTTGGCAGTGTGAATCGTCATAGGTCAATTCGGATATATAAGGCGAGTTGTGCGACGGCGGATCGTGGTTGTGGGTATCCCATATCTTTAGATGGCGCAATATTTCTTCGATGACCGGCCTTTGTTCAATAAACGCGATGACTTTCATCACGCCCTGGCACTTTGGACAAACCAAGGGGTCGACTGCATAGACTTTTTGGATCAAGCGGGCCCAATTTTGGCGAAATTGCTTGGATGACATTTCGCCGGCAATAATGGTCGGCAATTGATTATCGGTATCGGCTTTTTTGCGCAGGCCTCGTGATTTTTTGGAATAATAGCCATAATAACGGACCGTTTGTTCATAGCGCGCCGGGATGTGGGTCACCAACAGGGCCAGCCAGTCCAAAGCATCAAAGGCCTTTTTGACCCGGCCGTCTTTGGAAGCATAGATCACCTTGGCCACGCCATCGGCTGATTTCTCCACGGGTATATAGCCAGGGCCAGATCGGGTACATGATCGAATCGGTGCTGGACGAAGCCCTGATGGATCAGGGCGCCGGCTTCACCCCCCTGGTTTCGCTGATCACCTACGTGGTGGTGGACAAGGAAGACCCGGCCTTCACCGACCCGTCCAAGCCCATCGGTCCGGGATTTTCAGGGGCCGAGGCGGCCGGGCTGGACTATCCCGTCATCCAGACCCCCAAGGGATACCGGCGGGTGGTGGCCTCGCCCAAGCCTGTCACCATTATCGAGAAGCGGGAGATCGACCGTTTGATTCATTCGGGTTTCGTTGTGATTTGCTGCGGTGGGGGCGGCATTCCCGTGGTCCGCAAAAGCCGGGCCTTCGCCGGGGTCGATGCGGTCATCGACAAGGATCTGGCCAGCGCCCTGCTGGCCGTGGAAGTTAACGCCGACCTGCTGGTCATCGCCACGGATGTGGATGGCGTCATGGCCGACTTTAACACGCCGCGGCAGCGGCTGGCCAAAAGCTGGATATCGGCCGGGCCGAGGCCTTTCTGCAAAGCGGCGCCGCCGGGCGTGGGTCCATTGCGCCGAAACTGGAGGCGGCGGTTCAGTTTCTAAAAAGCGGCGGCCGCCGCGCGGTGATCACCTCCATTGCCAGGATCATTGAAGGTGTCAAGGGTAGCGCCGGCACCCTGATCGCTTGATCCATTGCCCGCTCCAGTCCAATCTAAATCGGCCGGCCCTGAGTTGACAGCGTCCGGCGGGTGGCTAATTTCTAAATAATACCTGACGATTCTCATATTCTAGTCGGATCAAAGGAAGGGCTTCGATCCGACTTGTTTTAATTGCCTTGACCCAAGAAACCCGTCACGGGAGGCAAGGCGTCAGGAAAAACCTGAACAGAACAAGGGGGAATATCATGGACAACTTTAAACCCTTTAAGATTATGGCTTTCGCGATAATGGCCGCCGCCGTTTTACTCATGGCCGCGCCGATGTCCTTCGCAGAGGAACATAAAGACTGGCATTTCAACGGCACTGTGATCGAAGCCTGCAGCTGCCCGATGTTCTGCCCGTGTTACTTCAACACCGAACCGGCACTCAGGCACACCAAGCACGGCGCAAAGCACTTTTGCAAGTTCAACATGGCCTACAAGATCAACAAGGGGCACTATGGAGACACCGACCTGTCCGGTGTGAAGTTCTGGGTCGCCGGAGATTTGGGGGATACCTGGAGAGACGGGACCACCGAGTGGGCTATCGTCACCTTTCAGCCCGGCACCACTGATGAGCAGAAGGCCGGCGTAACCACAGCCTTGAGCCATATTTTCCCGGTGAAGTGGAATTCATTCAAGGTTGCCGAAGATGCCGAAATTGAATGGACGGCCACCGAAGATCGCGCCGAAGCCAAGCTGGCCGGCGGCGCCAAGGCGCACACGGTTCTGAAAAAGTGGCAAGGCGCGGAAGGCAAGACCGGCATGCTCAAGAACATTGCCTATTTCGGCGCGTCGCGAAATTCGGGTTTCAAGATGATGCCCAACGAGATTGAGACCTGGAAAGTGGGCGACGAGGCTTTTGAGTTCCAAGGCACCACCGGCTTCATGATCACAATAGACATGAAATCGAGCGATTTGACCATGTAGCCCCTGAGTGGTCCCCACTCGCAAGTGGTGGACCACTTTTTCGAATCGCGTATCCTGTGGGTTCGGGCAAAAAAGTCAAAAAATTCGTGAGCCTAAAATCAGGCCCGGCCATCGCTTTTAAGCGAACAATTTTTTGAGTTTTTTCGATGTAGGTCCATACAATAGGCCCCATCCTTTCTACATCGAAAAAACCCTTTCCCCCTCCTCAGCTTCTCCATTCTCTGTTCAAAGCTCTAAAACAAAACGGCGATTTATGAAGAAGGTTAATCTTCGTAAACCGCCGTCTGTAGGTGCTTTTATATCAAATGTGTAAATATGCGGAGCGTCCCCAAAGGTCTCATATGCGGAGCGTCCCCAAAGGTCTCACTTTGGACAAACCAAGGGGTCGACTGCATAGATTTTTTGGATCAGGCGCGCACAATGTATCTTGCCAGATTTTCCAACCCGGTTTGATCATCGGGCCAGATCCTGCTTCCCACATAGACATGAAATCCGCTGTGGTGCCATGACAGCATGTTCTCGATGATGGCATCGTTGATTTTTCCCTCCTTTTTACGGCTTTCACGAGGACGGGGTCAACGGCGCCTTGGAAGTGTGCAAACATTTCGGGAGAACGATTTAACCCATAAATTCCCATGAAACCCATTTCAAAAAAAGCAAAAAACGTTGGGGTCGCCCATATGATCGCGCCCATATGATCGCGGCGCCTGAAATAGGCCAGGTTTACACCGGTTCCGGGCCACAGGGGTTGGATGCCGGTCAGTGAACCATGGTGCGCCAGGTCCAGGAGCACAAAGATTTTGAAATAATACGCCTTGTGATTTGCTGTTTGCTATTGATGGGTTGCCAGTCCGTGAAGCCGATACAGACCGTGCCCCAGATTGAGATTGACCGGTTCATGGGATACTGATTTGTCATTGCGAGTATTCCGACGTTCATTGAAAAAGACGCTTATAATGCCATGGAAAGCTATCGTCTTGATGACGACGGCACCATTTCCTGGCCTCACAGGATTACGATATTGAAAGAGTTCAACGAGTTCCCCAAAAGCTGAAATAACTTGTTTTAATGGCATTGGCATTAATGATTGCATGATTTGACCTCGTATTCATAAACCTCCTGGAAATTGCGGACCATGAAGTAGCGCTGTACCCGGATCCGCACCAACGCCGTGGATTCGGCTTGCAGGAATTCCTTTAGATGGGGATGTTTTTGCAGATAGAGAGCGCTTAGATCTTCCTTGGAAGTGCCCACAACCTCAGCCGCTTTTCCGACGGCGGTAACGCAGACGGCATTGTTAATATCGGAAGCCTGATTGCGGCAGTTGTTGATCAGCATCGCCGCGCGCGGGTTATTGGCCAAATTGCTGAATTTGCGGGTGGTTTTGGGTGTGCAAAATACAAGGTTACCCAGTCCTGCCGTGACGGCAAAAGCCACCAGGCTGGCGTAGGGTTGACCTTGTTGTTCGGTTGAGAGCACCGCCAATTGCTCGTTTTGCAGCAGTTGCCGTATATCATGTTCGACGGTCTCTCGCGTTTGCATCAGTCGACCTCAATGGTGTTGAGTTTGTCAAGCAAGGCGAATATTTCGCCATTGGCCGGAATGTCCATCATGGAATGGCCATAGTGCACGAACCGAACCCGGCCCCGAAGATCCACAATGACCTGGGCTGGCATGCGTCCAAACTTGAAAAGGTTGACTTGTTGTCCGTATCGTTTGAGTACCTGATGTTTCGGATCAGGCAGCCCCACAAACGGAAGTCCATTTTTTTGCCAGTAAGTCTTGAAGGCCGCAGGCCCTTCCGGCCCGACCACGATGATTTCACCGCCATAGCCTGCAAAACGCTCATATTCATCGCGCAACTGCGCCATGTGCCGCCGGCAAAAATGTCATAAAAAGCCCCGGTTGAAGACCAGCACAACATGGCGCTGGTCTCGATAGTCGGAAAGTCGTACCCGACGTCCGGAAAAATCGGGCAATTCAAAGTCTGGGGCTGAAGTATTGATTTCTATTCGTTTAGCCATGGCATTTCCTGCTGTTGCCAGGTTGATGTCAGGGGAGTCAAGGACTCCGATGGCAAAGAGTCGGTTTGGCCGGTGGGAGGCTCAGCAAAAGTTGCAGATCATGCTGTCGTTGGGCACAAAGGTCCGAAATTTTCTGCCGGAAGCCCTGGCCAGGTATACCGGAACGGCCATACCGGAATCATACTCGGCATAGTTGGCGAAGGAGCGCCCGTCGATGCGGACTTTCATGCCGTGTTGGGGAGCTTTTAGTGGGATGATCGCACAAGCGCTTTTGTACTTATCCCCTAATTCCGCGAATCCCAGTCTGCGGGCTTGCTCGGCAAGGTTCACTTCAAGGTAGTGGCGGGCGCCGCGCTGAATTTTGCCGTCATAGGTCTCTTCCACATGTTTTAGCAGTTGATCGATGCGATTATCCATTAATCGGTCTCCTTTTGTATCATACCAAGGCGGTTTTCCATCCAACGCCACCTGCACCGTTGTTGGCCGGCACGCTTCGTTTCTGCCTCACGTTCACAATTAAGATACGCACCGTCGAAAAACCTGCAATGGGAAAGACGGACGAGCATTATGGTAGGTAAAACCTATTGATGCATTTCCAAAAACCAAAAGCAGGCCCTCGCAAAGCCGCTAAACGCCCAGAGCTCCGGTGCATGAAAACCATTGGCGCCGCATTGAAATAGGGGGCAAGAGCAGACTTGATAGCCCTTTTTTCCTGCTGATCTTTTTGTGTTTTTCAGAAAGGTTAGAGCCATCCTATTGTTTTTGTGCTTGCCATTCCCAAACTCCGAGAAGGCTCCTAAGCCTTATTTTTTGTCTCAAGGTTATTTGGTAATCAAAAAAGGGCTTGACTCCGTACCATGGTACAGGCGCTATTGTAGCCTGCAACGGAACCTACTTTGGGGGAATGGGATATGGGCAATTTTACCATTGGGCGTTTGGCCAGGGCTGCCAAGGTTGGCGTGGAGACCATCCGCTATTACGAACGCTGCGGGCTGATCGTTCAGCCTTCCAAGCCGGATTGCGGTTATCGACAATACCCGCAGACAACCCTGGAGCGTATTCTTTTCATTAGAAACAACCAGTCCCTGGGATTTACGTTGAATGAAATCCGCGCCATCCTTGATTTGATGGACGGCCAGGAGATGGATTGCACCACGGCGTCGGGCATGATCGATCAAAAACTGTCCACCGTAGGGCAAAAGATTGCAGCCCTCAAACGATTGGAACACCTGCTAAAAAAACTTGCCAACCGCATAGGAAGCTGTGGCAACAAGGGTGAAATGAAATTCTTATCCGAATTCTTGGCAATGGAGGAATGACCAATGAACGCTATCCAAGCATACCCCTTACCAATCCGAAATGCGCTGGCCCACCTTCTGCTGCGTATTCTTTGCCTGCTGATCATCGAGCATGAGTGCGCCCAACTCGTCCAGCAATCGTCGGGCACACCCGCTGTCATGGGGAATTATATCCTGGCTTCGATTTATATTCTTGCCTTTATTCTGTGCATGGCGCATCTGAAAGCCGGCCTGGTCATCGGCATAGTTGCAAGTGGCATTAATATCCTTGCCAAGGTCATCATAATCTGGGGCGGGCATGAACATTTCCCCTACTACCCCGTCGTCTGGATAACCCAGTGCGCACTGGTGGCTTATTTTTGCTATGCGGCCTTAGGCCGTTATCGTGCATCCGATAAGTTAATCCCTTCTCAAACAGGCTGAGGGGGACACGGATCGGATATCAAATATGTGTTCAGGGACGCATATCGGATTATAATTTATCTTTAGCGAGTTCAAATTGAAGCTCTTGAACAATCTTTTGACCCTTTCGCACTGCGGCGCAAACAGCAGGCTGAGATAACCCGAACTTTCGAGCCAGTTTCGTCTGGTTTATGCCAAGCTTTCTATGGGCCCAGTAACAGACGATACTGCGCGCCTTGACCACTGAGCGGCGCTTGCCCGCACTGACAACCTCTGCCTTGGGCATATCCAGCAATTCAGCCACACGTTGAACGATCTTATCAAAATCATATCCTTGTATTTTCAATGCATACGTGGGTTCCAATCGCTCATCGCTTTGTTTTAGGACCCGCTCGACGAAATCTCCGTCCCCTAAAATGCGCTGGTCCGCTTTTTGGAACAACCCTGATTTGCGCATC
>JARRKU010000155.1:0-6549 GCA_037387725.1 Desulfobacteraceae bacterium | reverse complement strand
ATCCTGGACGTACTCATGCCAAGGGAAAGTGGCATCCGCCTCTATCGCGACCTGCAGACCGATGCCAAACTCAAATCGATCCCCATCATTATTATGTCAGGCATCGCGCTGAATTCATTTTTGCGCTCCCAGAAGGCCTTGACCGAATTTGGTGGCGATCCTGTGCCCGAACCCCAGACCTATCTGGAAAAGCCGGTGGAGCCGGAAGACCTCGCAGCGGCCATTCAGGCCGCACTTCAGTAGGGGCTGTGCAGCGTGAACCGCTCTGGGTCCGCGGCATTGACAAAACCGTGGACACCCGTTCTTCCGGAGGGAAACATCGGACTATCAGACGCCAGTGGTGCCGACACTGAAAGCGTCCGAATCGGACCCGGATAAAAGCTAACCATTTACAGTACAAAGGAGGCGGAAATGGCCGTCATTACCATATCCAGGCAATTTGGTGCCGGAGGCAAAACCATCGGAGCGATGGTGTCTGATCGATTGGGGTATACCTTCGCGGACGAAGATATCATTCAGATTATCGCCGAAAAGGCCAGGGTTTCACCTGGATGGGTCGAATCTGTGGAAAAAGAGGCTGGCGGCCGATTGTCGCGTCTCGTTACAAGAATGGTCTCCAAACCCTTGGTGGAGCGGGTTCTTAAAGATGAGTACGGCTATATCGATGAGCAGACTTACATCGACTATCTCGTCGTCATTATCGCCCAGATGGCGGAAGAGGGGAATGTGGTTTTTCTGGATCGGGGCAGCCAATACATCCTCAATGACCACCCGGATGCATTTCATGTGCTGTTGATCAACTCCTTTGAAAACCGCGTGACCTTTATGATGGACCATTATGATTTACCGCAGCCCAAAGCCACACAAGTCGTGAAAAGCGAGGAAAAACGACGCACCAATTTGTATCGGAAAATCGGCAAGCAAGACTATGACCACCCGGAACTCTACCACATGGTCATCAACATGGCGAGAGTGGACCTTGAAGATGCGGTCGATACCATTATTCGATCAGCGGCATCATTCATAAAATAAGGTCGCCCCGCACATGCGGTGCCATATGAACAACGGGCCGATGGATAAGGCCGGATTCATTTCCCATCCTTGACTTTTGGTTATTTGGTAAGCTATTTTGAACGATTGACGAGAAAGGCCCATCCGTTAAATAGAAGCCCTTCGGTCAAGTTCAATATGTAAGCACCATTAAACCAAAGGAATGGATTGGTATTTTCATTTTATCACACGCGTCAACGACCACCCGCAAAGCGGGTGGCTTGTCTTTTTTAGTAGGCCGGAAAGATAAGATCATGATTAGCGCATCCATCGGTGCGGTTGTGACCGGGTGCATCGCACCCGGTTTGAAAACAACCCATACGATCCATTCCCCAATCGCACACCAAGGAGATAAATCATGGGCAAAGAACGGTTTCTGTTTACCTCAGAGTCAGTAACAGAAGGACATCCCGACAAGGTCGCCGATGCGATATCCGATTCGGTTCTGGATGCCATCATGGCGCAGGACACAAGCTGCCGTGTCGCTTGTGAGACCCTGGTAACCACAGGACTCGCCTTTATCGCCGGAGAAATCACCACCGACTGTTATGTGGACATGCCTGAAATAGTTCGCTCCACCATTGCCGATATTGGTTACAGCTCATCCCAAATGGGTTTTGACTGGCGTACCTGCTCGGTGATCACCAGCATCGACCACCAATCCCCGGACATTGCCCAAGGCGTCAATACGGGTGAAGGGCTGTTCAAAGACCAGGGTGCCGGCGATCAGGGCCTGATGTTCGGATATGCCACCGATGAAACCCCTGAATTGATGCCCATGCCTATCATGTATGCCCATAAACTGACGAAACGACTTACCAAGGTTCGAAAGAACGGCGCCCTTGATTTTCTGCGTCCGGATGGCAAATCACAGGTCACCATCGAATATAGTAACGGTACGCCGCTGCGCGTTGACGCCGTGGTGGTCTCCACCCAGCACAACTCGGATGTCACTTACGAGCAGTTGCGGGAAGCCGTTATTGATGAAGTGATCAAAAAGGTCATCCCGAAGGAGATGATAGACGGCGATACGCGCCTGTTTATCAATCCCACCGGTCGATTTGTGGTGGGCGGCCCCATGGGTGATTGCGGGCTGACAGGACGCAAGATCATCGTGGACACTTATGGCGGACAAGGCAGTCATGGCGGTGGGTGCTTTTCAGGAAAAGACCCCTCCAAAGTCGACCGCAGCGCCTCCTATATGGGGCGCTATGTGGCCAAAAACCTGGTCGCTGCCGGGCTTGGCAAAAAATGTGAGATTCAGATCGCTTACGCCATCGGCGTGGCCGAACCTGTATCCATCATGGTGGATTTCATGGGAACTGGAAAGATACCGGAAAGCCAGGCACGCCAAATCGTAGACGAAGTTTTTGACCTGCGGCCGGCAGCCATTATCGAAAAACTGGACCTGTTACGCCCCATCTATCGAAAAACGTCCGCTTATGGGCATTTTGGGCGTAATGATCCCGATTTTTCCTGGGAAAAAACGGATATGGCCGAAGTCATCCGGCAGAAAGCCGGGATTTAATCCTTATATTTTCAGAGCATTGGTGACAAACACCACGGGTGGTGTTAGCTTACCCCATACGAAAAAACGAGTCCAAAAAAACCTTTTGGATATATTAGGAGGATTTCATGCCGGTAGCACCGAAAATTGAACCGCAGCAGGGATTCATCGAAGTCGATCCCAATCTGCCATACAAGGTGGCTGATATGGCCTTGGCCGAATTCGGTCTTAAAGAGATGGCATTGGCGGAAAGAGAGATGCCGGGCCTCATGGCCATCCGTGAAAAATACGGGTCTCAGCAGCCATTGAAAGGCCTGAAAGTGATGGGCAGCCTGCATATGACCATCCAAACCGCCATGCTTATAGATACGCTCAAAGCCCTGGGCGCAAATGTCCGATGGGCTTCATGCAATATTTTCAGCACCCAGGACCATGCAGCGGCCGCCATTGCCCAAAAGGAATCGGCCGCCGTATTTGCCTGGAAGGGTGAGACACTTTCCCAATACTGGTGGTGTACCGAACAGGCGTTGATCTGGCCGGACGGCAGCGGTCCGGATCTGATCGTCGACGATGGCGGTGACGCCACCATGTACATCCACCAAGGAGTGGCCATAGAAAAAGATCCGGCATTGCTGGATAAGACATATGACAGCGAAGATATGCGATGCCTGATGGACCGGTTGAAAGTCAGCTATGCCCGCGATCCCCGGTTCTGGACCCGGGTGGCCACGGCCGTAAAGGGCGTATCTGAAGAAACCACCACCGGCGTTCATCGCCTATACCAGCTTCAAAACAGCAAGGAACTGTTATTTCCGGCATTTAATGTCAACGATTCGGTCACCAAATCAAAATTCGATAATTTGTACGGGTGCCGTGAGTCCCTGGCCGACGGCATCAAACGCGCCACCGATGTGATGGTCGCCGGCAAGGTTGTGGTTATTGCCGGTTACGGCGACGTCGGAAAAGGGTGTGCCCATTCCATGCGCGGCTACGGCGCCCGCGTGTTGATCACGGAAATTGATCCGATCTGCGCCCTGCAGGCGGCCATGGAGGGTTATGAAGTCACCACCATGGATGAAGCCGCAACCATGGGCGATATCTTCGTCACCGCCACCGGCAATTGTGACGTCATTACCGGAGCGCACATGGAGATGATGAAAAACGAAGCGATCATTTGCAACATCGGCCACTTCGACAGTGAGATCGAGATGAGTTACCTGGAGAACAATCCCGACTGCACCAAAGAAAACATCAAGCCCCAGGTGGACCAATGGACCCTGGCCTCCAATCGATCCATCATCGTGCTGGCCGAAGGCCGCCTCGTAAATCTCGGTTGCGCCACCGGTCACCCCAGCTTCGTGATGAGCAACAGCTTCACCAACCAGGCCCTGGCCCAAATCGCATTGGCCACAGAGTCCCATGAAAAAAGGGTTTATACATTGCCGAAGAAACTGGATGAAGAAGTGGCGCGCCTCCATCTGGATCGACTGGGTGCAAAACTAACCCCCCTCACCCAAAAACAGGCCGACTATCTCGGCATATCGGTGGACGGACCGTTTAAGCCGGAGCATTACCGCTATTAGCACTGCCGTCGTACCTTTACAAAAAATCAAAGGCCACCTTCGCTTGCGTAGGCGGCCTTTCTTGCATACGAAAACGAAAATACCCGGGGATAGATCTATTTCATATCCCGTAGTGGGTTTTTCGGATGGATGCGATCTCTCTGGATTCCTGATTGCCCGGTGCGCTTTAATGCGTTGAGTTGTGCATAACCATCTTGAACGGCTTCGTGCTCCTGCGCACTGCCGGCTATTCTTTCTGCCGTTGCCAAGGTTTTCATTCCGGCATCGATATCTCCCATTTTTCCCAATGTAAGGCCAAGCCCCACATATGCCTTGACGCAATAGGGCTCGAGTTCCTTGGCCCGTTCAAATTCACGGTAAGCATCGTCCACTTTTCCCCTTTCAAGCAATCGATACCCGTTGGCAACATGCAGGGAGGGCGTGTCCAAACCCGGACGAACAAAGATGGTGTCCGGTCCGCATCCTGCCAAGAGAAAACCCATCATCAGAGGAACCATCCATTTGATTTTGATCATGGCAAAACCTCCATGCGTCAAAACACATTCGTCTTTTGATCTTTGCGATTTCAGCCGGGTACATGGCACCCGACTTGAAAACGTCCCCTCAATCCAACACAATTACGACGCGACATCGCTTTAAGAAACCCAAATGGGAATAGGATCCAAGAAGTCTGGAAGCATCTGTGTTGCTGATGACAATGCGGCAACTGCCCTGCGGATCGGTTTTCAACCCCTTGACGACCAATGGCTTGGGCGCCACGCGCGGAAGGTCTGACCAAGCACTGGTCGCCAGATGGATATATTGGCATACGCCATATTGTACAGCGTATTCTCGACTTATATAGGCGGGCCCGTACACTTCGACGCCGTTTTCATTGAGCAACAAAGGCACCATGGAGGGTTTGGCACCGGTTCCCCGGGCGTCGACAATCAGACCGGTATATCCCCCCGGGCCGTCCTTATCTTCCTGTATTTCAGAGGGCTGTGCTGGGAATTCCCGGGGACCGGCCGCCCCGTTAAGCGGCGTTATGGGCTGAACCTGACGGATGTCGGATGGCAGCACAAACTGGGAGAATCCGCCATAAAGGCTCATTTGCACATATAGGGTACCCCCTCCGGAAGGCGCCTTATCCATATGCAATATCTTGGATGTGGCCGCCATGGCCCTTATTTTGGATTGGGGATATCGATTTTCAACGAAGAGCAACGACCCACACCGCTGATCGTCAATACGCAATTGAAGCAGCGTATTATAAATATTTTCAACGGCTCTCTGGAAGGCCAATTCGGTACCGTGCGGATGCAGGTTCATGTCATCGGCTTCATGAGCCGATATCGTACCACTGGCTGTCACCGAACCCTGCGTCCAGTTGATCTGCCCGGAGTTGAAATGCTCGATCAGGTCCACACCGGAGGCGGTATCAGCCAAAAGAGGGTCGAGCCAAAGACAAACGGACAAAAGAGTGAACCAGCAACATATTTTCATCTTTTAATCTTAGGTAGTTATCCTAATCGGTTGACCGTGGGCTTCAATATATTGTAAGACTACGAGTAAGTCAACTCACCCGATGGGTGGCAGAAACGAATCGAGTCTCATCTTATGGAACGTGTGACCGGTTATATTGGGCGCAAGACCATTGGCTCCATCAACCACATCCTGGATTTGTTCGCCTTTGCCTTTCGAATTCTCGTCCTGGCCTTTTCCCGCCCAAAAGCAGGACGCACCCTGATCGCCCGAGTGATTGTCCAACAACTTTACTTTACCGCTGTGCAAGCCCTCCCCGTGATCGTTCCCATCGCCCTGCTGATCGGCAGCGCCGTAATCCTTCAATTTGCGACCTTATCCGGCCAGTACAATTTCGGGCGTATCTCCGTGCTCTTGATCGTCCGTGAAATCGGCCCGGTTGTGACCGCCATGCTGGTGATCCTCAGATCCGCCACCGCGGTGACCATTGATGTGAGCTACATGCGTGTTCTCCATGAGTTGGATGCCATGGAGATGAACGGATTGGACCCGGTGCGCGTCGTCTGCCTGCCGCGGCTGGTGGGCATCACATCCGCCCTGCTGGGGCTGTTCATCGTATTTGACCTGGTGTCCATACTAGGGGGCTATACGCTGGTCTGGCTGACGAGATACATCCACGCGGGCAATTTTCTACATCAGATCGCCAAGGCGATCACCGTCTCGGACATTGCCGTCGGGATTATCAAAGCGATCCTGTTTGGAATCACCATCACCGTTACCAGCCTGTATCGCGGATTTCAAATGAAGCGCCGGATTACGGATGTACCGGTAGCGACCTCGCGTTCGTCGGTGGAATGTTTCCTCTATTGTCTAGTCATTAATGCATTTATCTCCATTATTTTCTATCTATAGCGGCGTCTAACGGGGGGAGTGATCATCACATGA
>JARRKU010000154.1:0-13219 GCA_037387725.1 Desulfobacteraceae bacterium | reverse complement strand
TGGGCTATAGTTTCCGACCGAGAGAGGCCGCAAACCGCAACAAAGGCCGATTTACCGGCTTTCTTCCTGCGGTAAGCAAACGTGCCTTGAAGCGCATGCGCCGAGAAGTCCTTAAGTGGAAGCTGTGCAGCTGGAGTCATCGAGATATCAACGAAATTTCTGCTGCTTATAGCGCGACCATTCGTGGTTGGATGCAGTATTATAGCCGATATTATACCAGGGAATTTCACTCTCTACTATCGTATATTAATATGGCCTTGGCCCGCTGGGCCTGCAAGAAGTATAAGCGATTCCGTGGGAGACTGAAGCGGGCGAGAAAGTGGTTAAGCCGCCTAGCAGAAAGAGATCCATCATTATTTCCCCATTGGGAAACGAGGACCTCTTAAATGGTTGGACAGCAAGAGCCGTATGAAGTGAGAACTTCACGTACGGTTCTGTGAGGGCTTAGGGGTATCCCCGGGCTACTCGACCGCAGACGCAAGCCGCTACCTAAAAAGCTATGCATATTAAATCTACATTTCTCATAATTTTATTTCTCATTATATTAGTGGGATGTTCCTCCTTTGGTACTCCAAAGCATGTTAAGAACTGGTCATCAGTAAAAATAGATATGACAAAGGATGAAATAGAGGAAACTCTGGGGAAACCAAACTCCATTAAATCAGCTATTAGATATGAAGATGGCGCAAGTTTAATTGGCAAATTCTTTATAAATGCAATGTTTGATGGATGGTATGAGAAATGGTATTATGGAAAAGATCCGAGCATATTAAGTAGCATTATACCATTCTATCCTTTTGGATCTCCGAGGAAAACCTATATTGTATATTTTGATAAAGAAGGGCGAGTAGCAGGATATTTAGAACCATCAGACAATGGTAATGATAAAACGCGAACAGGGGTGTCCACCGGAGCGCAAGAACCACGCGCCCGGTGACACCGGCCGCTATAATTGGTTTTTTGGAGATTGTAATGGATCACAATTGCCCCGTATGCAAGTCTAATTTGAGGTGGGAATTGCCGCCAGCTAAAATGAAGCTTAAGCGATGGCAAGCTACTTATATGAAACAATGCTCCAAATGTGGATCGGAATTAGAGTATAATTCTCATTTAAATGAGGCAAGGATTAATAAAATATTTCTACCTATGGGAATAATATTTATCTTAGATAAAATTTTTGAGATTTCAGTTAAAAACGGAACTTTTAATACAATTTGGACATGGCTATTTTTTTGCACATTAATCGCATTATCGATCTTTTCTATTTTTTTATACTTGGTTATTCCTAGTAATTGGCCTCGCTGGCGTCTAATTGATAATTCTTCTATTAATGTGCAAAAAGCATAATTTGTTTGATCCGTCAGGTGCAACAGCCCGTTGAGACCTGACCCCAAGTTTGATAGATCATATGATATGAAAAAACTCATCATTACGCTGCTCGTCCTGGTTGTTTTTGGTTGCCAAGGAGAAAAGGCACTGGAAACTGAACTCATTATTTCCAATGTCGGTAAAACGGATTTTATAAATCTGTGGTTTTCTATCGATAATGAAAAATTAATGATCGATCGGCTGAGGCCAGGCGAACAAAGAAGCTTCCATATTGATGCCGTAGGAGACAAACGAATTGACTACGGTTTTGAGGGTGATGAAGGCCTTAGACGTAGAATGGGAGGAGAGCTATTCTTTTATGGCCGCCAAGATTCAAAGGCATCAGGCACTCTCGAGATCGGGCTGAAAGACGGATTAATACACAAAATGGTTGGCAAACCAAGGAAATAGAAAAGGTCCTCTGATTAATGAACGGACCATATGCATAATATGGGCAAAGTGAAAATCAAGGATATAGCGTTCAATATTCAAATGACCGGCCAGGGAAAAGCACTGATCTGGGGACATGGTTTGACCTCCAGCATGGCTGGTGAGGATGCCCTTGATATTTTCAGATGGAATGCGTTTCCGAAAAACGTTCAGCTTGTTCGCTACGACGCTCGAGGTCATGGGGAAACAGAATCGACTTATGGGCCGGAGGATTATCGCTGGCAGTCCCTTGCCGAAGATATGGCGGCTATCGCTGATACCTTGCATCTTGAAGCCTATCTGGCTGGCGGGCAATCCATGGGATGCGCGACGTCGATCCATACGGCGATTAAAGTTCCTCATCGAATCAAAGGATTGATATTGGTAAATCCGCCCAATGCCTGGGAGATGAGAAAAAGTCAAACGGATGCTTACAAAAAGATGGCGAAAGCAGGCCATCTGTTGGGCGGAAAGTTGCTTGCAAAGTTAGCAGGCAAAAGTTTGAGGCGTGATCTTCCGGACTGGCTCAAAGGCGCTCCCGAAGAGATCGTGGCAAGCACAGTGGAAGGTTTGAAGAGAATGGATCGAAAAACCTTGTCCACCGTGTTCAAAGGTGCGGCCCTAACTGACTTGCCGCCCAGAGAGGTCGTTCAATCCATCGATGTGCCGGCGCTTATTCTGGCTTGGACGGGAGACCCCACTCATCCGGTCGAAATTGCGGTCGAATTGAATCGTCTGCTGCCGCAATCCAAACTTGTTGTTGCAAAAGAATTTTCAGACGTTGAAAGGTGGCCCGATATGATACAGGATTTCGTTTCCAAGATCGATTTGGATTTGTCGTAACCTACCAGTTTTCAAAAGCGGTAAAGCCACTTAAAACGATAGACGGATCATCTTCCTCCAGCCTTATGGTTCAGAGAGCAGCCCTGTCTACTCGATAAGCCTGTCAGCCGCTTGCACGATCTCATAGGGGACTTGCACGCCGAGCCGCTTGGCTGTCTTGATATTGAGGATGACATAGCCATCTTGATTCTTTACGATGGGGATCTCTCCGGCTTTTTTGCCATCCAAGATCTGCAGTGCCAAATGGGCGGCTGCCACGCCATGCTCCGTTAAATCCACTGTCACGGCGCACAACGCGCCGTCCTGGGTTGCAAATGGCCATAGCCCGGCGACAGGCTTGGTGAGGGTTTTCACTGTCCATTGCATCACCGTGCTCGGTTTCACCCGATCGCCGCCTGCGGCTGATTTGACCGTCTGGTACAGGGGAATCAAGAAGGCGTCCACAGCCGGGTCATTTTTGTACGCGCGGATGATCCGCTTCCAGTCTGAAAAGGTGGCGGGTCGTTCGTATGCCAGGATTTCAAGCGGCATCTCGTTGGCTTTGATGTAGGCAATCACACCGTCGCTGGTGGCGCTGTCATCGGAAATGCAAACCACCCTTTTGATTTTCGGGTTGATCATCGCAAGCATGGCCAGGCTCTGATCGGGATAGACCCTTTCCAGGATACCGGTTACATTGTCTGCCGGGAAACCGTAATCCTCAGGTTCGCCGTTGACGCCGGCAAATACGAACTGTGGCGTGGCGGCACCCAGGTATTTCCTGGTCACAAATTCCTGTGCATTGTCGTCAAAGGCAATGACCACATCGGGTTTAAAGGCCTTGATCCGGCGCTGTGCGGCCATTCCAATTTCCGTTTTCCAGGCAAGGGAGCTTTTGCGCTTGGTGTCCATGTAAAAGAATTGGGTGATCACTCCGGAAACATCGTCCAGCACAAGATGCAGGCCGTTATTGCGTTTGGGCATGGAAACATGTTCGCGATGGTAGCTGTGCACAACGAGGATGCGCTTTTCTTTACAATGGGCGACTGTCGGTGTTGCGGCCAGCCAAGCCGTCAGAAAAACCATGATTGCCGTCCGAATACGATACATCTTTGATATTATGGCCTTTATCTGATTTGCTGAGAGGTTTGCATCTGAGCCTTTACGCTGCCTTATAGTGTATATTGGTTCCTCGTTCCCAAAATCAAACCATGTCCGCGTTTCGCAATTGGTCCTTAGGGGGTAATATCATCCCCCGGGCCACCGGTTTTGATCACTCTGATGGGTGCGTATGAATGTTTATCAGGGGGATATTCTATACTCTTTTAATCAAGAATAAAACTGGTTTTAGATAAAAATAAGGCAACCGCGGGTTGTAAAGGTTTATCTTCAAGGCGCATCTGTAGGGCGTTAGAACAGTCTATTGTGAGCGTCTCTCTCATCTGGAGAACACACAGACCGATCGTTGCCTGTTTCTTATTTTAATGGTCGCTTATGGAATTATTGGTTCGCTGGATAATCTACAGGTAAGGGCTATGGCCTTGGTTCAGCGTCCTCTAAAGCCTTTTGTGAAGATCCTGATCGTGATACAGAATCCTTGCGATAAATTGAAATCAGGGAGGTATTGCCCATTTGGGCAATGAGGCGGTAAGCGCTATCGTCGCTGCTTGCCCCTTTAAGCCTTTTGAGACTTTTGGAGCTTCTTTTGATGCGCAGATTCATAATTCTCTTTTTTATGATGGGGTTTTTGACGCCTCAAGCATATGGCGGCTGGAAACAGCTCGGCCCTGGCATGGATCTGAATTCATTTACGGCTAAGAACCCCCGAGCCAATGAAAATGCGAAGATCGTTATCCTGCGGATTGATCCGAAACACTGGCAATTTGCCATGGCCGGCAAAAGCTGGACAGGCGAGTTGAAAAATATGACGGCCAAAGGGTGGTGCGAAAAACACAACTTCACGGCGGCCATCAATGCCGGCATGTTCGCCACCGACTATACGACCCATGTCGGCTACCTTGGCGTCAAAGGCCATGTGAACAGCAGCCATGTGAATAAGTACAAGTCGGTTGCCGCCTTCGACCCCAAAGGGGGAAAAGCGCTCCCTGGATTCAGGATTTTCGACCTGGATGACCCCGAGGTCACAATGAAGCGGATCATCGGCGCCTATTTTTCAGTGGTGCAGAATCTGCGCCTGATCAGGCGGCCGGGTGAGAACCGATGGGAGCCGCAGGACAAAGTGTGGAGCGAGGCGGCCTTGGGCGAGGACGGCGCCGGCCGGGTGCTTTTCATATTGACCCGCTCTCCTTTCACCATGCACGACTTCAACCAGGCGCTGCTCTCCTTGGGAATCGGCATTGTGGCCGCGCAGCACTTGGAGGGAGGCCCCGAGGCACAGCTCTACCTGAAGATTGGCGATGAGCAGCTTGAAATGTTCGGCACCTACGAAACCTCGTCCAAAGAGAACGACGATGATGCGGCGTCCTGGGTAATTCCTAACGTGCTGGGCGTCCGCCCAAGGTCACGATGACGATCAAGGCTGAGGGTCAATCCTGCTTTTGATGCATTCGTCTTGATTTTCTTTTCTGAATATGGTTTAGCATCGCGAATGATTAAATGGTGGTTAAAAACCACCCACACCACGCCAATAAAGATAACATAATAAATCAGGCGTCTTTGCCGAGTATTGATATTCTAACCCTTTGGTTGGGGGATGAATGCTTTCTACACATGCATCCAGAAAAGAGAGAGGAGCGGAACCTGATGCGGATCTTCAATTATGTGCTTTTGCTTTTGTTCGCTGCCACAACGATTGTTCAAGCGGAAGGCGTTTTTATCTCAGCGCCTAATCGGAAGGATATGGTTTACGATGATATTCGAGAGATTATATACATCAGTGATGGCCCGGAAGTGCTAAGGTATAGCACCAGTACAGATGCTTTTCTCCCCTCTTTTACTTTGGGAGGGAATCTCAATGGTATGAGTTTATCTCCTGACGGTAACGTTTTGGCCGTAGCAGATACAGTGGCTGGAGCGACAACGAATCATGTGTATCTTGTTGATCTTCAATCTGGGCTTTCTGAGATCGTAGAATTTCCGCTGGATCTTAGCGAAGGGGGTACCTGGACGGTTACATATGGAGATGATGGGCTTTTGCTGATTACATCAATGTACAATGGGTCGGGGTGGGTGCCGATGCGTCGATACGATCGTGCTGCTGACACTTACGACATATTGCCCGATGTGCGTCAAAACACCATGCTCTCAGCCAGTGGAGATGCGACAAAAATACTTTACGCAGAAGATAACAGCTCCTCTGGCCCTGTCGGTAGCTACGATGTGGCAAGCCGGTCATTTTCACCCGGGACGACGATCGGTTGGTTCACATTCGAAGTCGCTTCGAATAGAAACGGAACGCACATATCTGTGCCAACTTATGGCGGGACTTTCCTCTTCGACAATGCGTGGAACAGCTTAGGCGTATTGGGCACGTATGCCGGACCGCAGCCTATCGGCGTTGTCTATCATCCGGTGGAGGATCTGGCTTATTACCCTTGGTCAGGTTCACAATTGGTCTATATATATGACACAAATACAAACACTTCTGTCGGTTCATTTGATTTTGAGAATGCCTTTGTTCATACGGGTAACAGTGCCTTTGTTGCGGGAAGATCGAAAATTTCCCGCGATGGTTCACTTCTCATGGTCACGGTTGACGGAGGCGTGCGATACTTGAGAATGTATGCTGCCCTTGCGACCAATGACGCCAATTTATCTGTAGATAAAAATGGCATTGCACCCATCACCTTGGAAGGAACCGTCGGCAATGGTGGCAGCATCAGTTTCGAAATTGTCATGCCCCCAACGGAGGGCGACCTGATCGGTACAATGCCCAACTTGGAATACGTACCTTATCATGATGTTGTTGGCAACGATCAGTTTACCTACGCTGCGGTATATGGAAGAGCCAGGGCCGTTGCCAATGTAAATGTCACCATAAATGACGTTCTTGGGGCCAGCGGCACCGGAATTAATAGCTTGGATGATACCCGTAAGCGTATCGGGTGGTGCTAATCAGAATATGAACTAAAATAGAAAATTGGCAAGGAAGGGCTGCGGCCTGGGCTCTTCCCTGCCGATAATCAGTTGCTCAATATCCTGAACACTCTTCTTCTGCCATGCGGAAGTGTGACGTCTGTCACACATTGACACTTCTTTATCTTGCGCTATCCTCTATGTGACAGCATTTAATGCTGCATAAAAACTCCATTAAACAAGTATCACACAGGTAGATAATCAGCTATGTGTGTATTTTTGCAGGACGATGTGAAATATGCGGTTTTCTACCATACTTTTTATTGCACCTGCATTCGTATCTGTAATGCTTCCTATGTTGGAATAATCTCCTGATGCCCGCTGAAGTATAACGGCTGTGTCTGAATTCATCCGGTAGGTATTCAATGCATCCAAACTATTTTGAAGGAGGGATACACCATGGCCTATCAATTCGTCCATAAGGGCGTGGTGCGTGAGTTCGATTTTCATGCGCCGTTTGCCTGGCATTATTGGCATGAGAGAGCCTTTGCAGAAGACGGGCGATCGGGCCTTCCGCTCGTGGTCGCACTGCATGGGGGCGGACAGGATCTGACGAATTTCATGAACACATGGGATTTTTATTCTTTGATCAATGTGTCCGATGAAAACAACTGGCAAGACCGGTTCTTTGTGCTTTATCCATACGGGTTTGATTCCAACACCGCGTTCGGAGCGCTCAATTTAAAGCGTTCCTGGAATGTCGGCTTTGCCGGCGAATACCTTCCGGTTCAAAGCGACGTGTCGTTTATCAGGGCCGCGATCGATGCCTTAGAAGAGATGCTGCGGCACAAACTCCACGGGCTGGGTATCTCCCGCCCGGCCATCGATCCGGATCGCCGGTACGTATTCGGCTATTCGGCCGGAGGCATGATGGCCTATAAGCTGGCACACGAGATTCCGGATTACTTTGGTGCATTGTGGGTAATGGCTGGTGCATACGGCGGGCGCGCCCATGAGGGGCTGACCGCCACCGTAACCAACGATCCGCAGGGCGCCTCGAGCGTATCCCTGTTCGCACATCATGGCGAAGACGATACCGTGGTTCCTCCGGGGCCCCGACAGGACCCTACGGGCCGTGTTCAACCGGATACCGCGTTCGAAGTAACACCAGGCATCGTATTTGATATATACGATGAAGCCGGAATTCCGGCAGGCGATGCCCCTATTCACAACAATGCGTACCGGACGCTGGCGGCTGCCGTCGAGGAGTTCCGGCGCTACAACGACTGTGAGCCAGAGCCGGTCGCGCCCGTTTCCGGTTCGGGCAAGGAAGACATGATTGGCGGCACCGATGCCCGCCAATACGTTTTTCACCAGGCGAGTGGCGCCGTAAATCCGGAAGTCACGGTCTACCGCGACGGGGCAATGAATCATGCCAACTATTCGACGGCATCCAAAAAATATGTCGATGTGACGCGAATATGGAATTGGTTTAAGGACCATCCGCGTATGGCTTTGTGATCAGAATAAGGCTTCTAGTTGGATGACACCACAATAGGCAAGCAGCGGCACCGGAGAGACGGCCAGCACGACGGTCAGCAAAAACAAATTAAATGAGATGTTTCGGCTCATGCCGCAGGCCAGGGAAATCCCTCCCCCTCCGCCAAGGAGGTAGACTCCGGGCATGTTGAACAAGACGCCGATGACCGGATAGCGATAGTTTAAAAATAAGGTTCTGAGCCGTCTTTTCTTGCGGAGAAAGCCGTCCAGGAAGGATATCACCTCATCGGACGCGTCGCCGTTTGGTCGGGGAAGGCCCATCTTGTCCAAAAGGGATTCCACCCGCTTTTTCGGAAGCATGCGCCCCATCAAGAAAGCCAACATCAAACCGACAACGGTGGCGATATAAACAAAGACAATTCCTTCTTTTCCAAAAGCGCACATGAGCAAAATCCCCAGTTCCACCCCGGGCACAAATGGCAAGCTCAGCAGCACAACATAGAGCAAGCCGCCAATTGCCAAGGCATAATACCCCATTTGGCCTTTGGCCATTTCGATCATTTTTTCCCCAACCCCCAGCTCGCCCCGGATCCAATGGTCCGCCCAGGTTGCAATGATAAACAAAAGTGAAATGACTAAAAAAAGGCGAAAATAGAAGGTTGCCCGCTTCAGTTTTGGGGCGGCGATTTTCCGGTTCATGAAATATTCTGCGGCCATTGGCGTATCCCCCTGGAGGGCATCGAATGTTGGATTAAAATTCACGATAGCCCTCTTGTTGTTTATTCCAAGCTTGCTGTTAACCCATGGGCGTAAATTTCGGCCTTACAATGTGAGGAGACAGGCGGGATGTTTGCACCTGTTCAGATGGGAGGGGGCATCTCCAGGCACTTGGGCTTTGCCTTTAACTTATGGACATTATAATGGAAGATATATTAGAACCCATCTACAAAAGTCTTTTGGCCCAATCTGGGGTTGGTGCCGGTTTCCAAATCCTCGACATACTGCAGTATGCCTGCGGTTTGGAAACCGGCCCCGCCTGCATCTTGGACCAAAATCCGTTTTGCAGATGGGTTCTAGACATAATGGTATCCGTTTTCATCACGACGCTAAAAATCAAAGATGCCTCCTGTTTTCACAGACAGAAAAGGTCCGCTCCGGGGTTATTTTGCCATGAGCATCGATCGAACTATATGAACCTTTTGGATGGTTCAGGCGACCTATTTTACAATGAAAGTGAATTATCCCGACGGAGGAGCCGATGAGATCAAAAATTGCTTATGTGATGCTGATATGTTCTATCCTGCTGTGGACTGCTCTGGCTTTTGGTAAAAGCCAGCCCGTGCCCAATAGCTCAAAGAGAGCCGCCGATGTAAAACCATCCACTCCCGTGACCACGAAAGGCGTCAAAATCAAGCCCGGGCCATTCAGGGTAAAATCCGTCACTTTTAAAGAGATGACCATTGGTAATCAAAAGCGGCTGGTTGTGGCGGTGATATTTAACCGAAATGTGAATGCTTCTACGGTTCATCCGAACAACAATATACGGCTGCTCAGGAAAAATGAGAACCATTTCTGGGTCGATGCCGCTACCCAGAACAACAAGGTCAATATCAGGCCCAACTTCGTCACATGGGTATCGGGCGCCCCCCTTGTGCCGGGCATCTATATCATGCACCTAAGGGGCACCATAAAAAGCGCCGATGGCATCTACCTTGACTGCAATGGCGATGGCAAGGGCGAAGGCGGTTCTCTGCCGGCTTACGAGTCGAAGATGTACCAGGTCGCTGCCGACAAACTGATCCCGCTTGATAAAGATCGATTGGAAGGCCTTAAGGATCGAATGAATAAATAACCTGTTCCGGTCCATGGCCGGTCCGGCAGGGGGAGGCATTAATGCCTGATTTGACGGTTGCACCGCTCGATGTGTCGATTTTGATGATTTATGTCCTCGGCAGCCGTCTGGTATTTGGCTGGTACATAGCCCGCAAGCGTCGTATGACCGATTCTGAGGCCTATTTCCTGGGGGGACGCAACATCCACTGGGTGCTCATCGGCCTCTCGTTCTATGTGTCCAATATGAGCGGCAGCACCTTTGTGGGGTTGCCCGGAAGCGGCTATTTGAACGGTATTGCCGTCTACCATTATGAATGGCTGCCGGTGGTGATATTGATCGTGTTCGTAACGTTCATCCTGCCGTTTTATCTGGGGGCCAAGGTGTACACGGCACCCCAATTCCTTGAAAAGCGCTATGATCATCGCGCCAAGCTCCTGTTCTCCGGTTTTTTACTCCTGGCCAACATCTTCATCGATGCCGCCGCGGCCCTCTATGCAGGGGCCATGGTCATGCAGGTGCTTTTCCCGGATATTCCCCTGTGGCAGATTGTGGCCGCCGCTTCGCTGGTCGCCGGGGTGTATATCTTTTTCGGGGGGTTGGATGCGGTGGTGCTTAACGATACGGTCCAGGCGCTGCTGATTCTGGTGGGCGGATCGGTCATCGCCGTCATGACTTATCTTCGTATACCTTCCTGGCAGGCGTTGCGGCAATCGGTTGCGCCGTCTCATCTCAGCCTGATCCAACCGGTCGCCGATCCGGTGCTGCCGTGGCCCGGCATTCTCACCGGTGTTTTTATCGTGGGACTCTATTTCTGGTGCACCAATCAATTTATCATCCAACGCGCATTGGGCGCCCGGTCCCTCGAACATGGCCGATGGGGATCGCTATTGGCCGGTTTGCTCAAACTGCCCAATCTCTTCATCCTGATCCTACCGGGTGTGATGGCCAGGATGCTCTACCGCGAGCTGGATAATCCGGATATGGTTTTTCCCCTGCTGGCCTTTGATGTGTTGCCCGTCGGCCTGCGCGGCCTCATGCTGGCCGCCCTTGCCGCTGCCATTCTGTCCAGCCTGGAATCGATTTTTAATTCGGCTGCTACGCTGTTTACCATGGATTTCGTCAAACATTTCCGACCCGGCTGGTCCGAGTCGAATCTGGTCCGCACCGGAAAGGCGGCCACCATCGGATTTATGGTGCTGGCGACCATTTGGGCGCCTCAGATTACCCGGTTCCCATCCCTGTGGCAATATTTGCAGTCGATTCTCTCTTATGTCACCCCGCCGGTAGTGGTCGTTTTCATCCTGGGTATCTTCTGGCGCCGGGGAACGGCCGCAGCCGCAACAACGACACTGGCTGTGGGCATTCCCATCGGTATCGTGGGATGGATTCTTAACGAGATAGCGGATCTGTATCAGATTCAGTTCCTTTACGCCTGCGGATTGATGACCGTGATTTGCAGCATTGTATTCGTGACCACAAGCTTTCTGAGCGCCAAACCATCTCCCGATCAGGTGGCGGCCATCACCTGGAGCAGCGATCATTGGCGGTCCGAATCCCGGCAACTTGCAACAGTCGCCTGGTATCGCAATTACCGGTATCAGTCCGTCCTGTTGCTGGCCGCGGCCTTGGCGATCGTTGCCGCATGGTGGTAAACCGCTAACGGTACATATATCGCTATTTCTCTCACCTGTTTGATATATTGGGCCGGCTCTGATAAATTCCATCCGATTATACTGCTGCTGAATCTAATGTCTATCGCCCATTGAAACGCATGTTTCCAGGGCTGGGATGGTGCCATGAATGCCGCAAGGGGGTGGGCCGCTAAACGGCTGATGGTTTTCGGAACGCTGGTTGTTACCGGTTTTCTGGCGCTGCCGGCTGTTTCCAATGCTTTCAGCAGGGCTGATCGGCAAAAATTCCAACGCGCCATCGTGGACTACCGCCCGCGTTTGAATCCGGGATTCGAAAAAATCAAAAGGACCGGCACGAAATACATCATCGTCCACACTTCGGAACTGGGGCTGCAGTCAACCCTGAAAGTCGTCTCCCGTGGTAAACAATTTCGCAGCGGGAAGCGCACCTACGGCGGCCACACCCACTACGTGATCGCCCGCAACGGGCGCACCTATCGCATTATGGACAAAAAATACACGGCCGACCATGCCGGCATCAGCATGTGGAAGGGGGAGACGGATCTGAGCAAAATTTCCATTGGAATCGAATTGGCGGGGTATCATTATGCCTCTATCACTGAACAGCAGTATCGAGCGGTGGGCATTCTGATCGACATACTGAAGGACGCTTACCACCTTGACGACCGGGCGGTTCTCACGCACAGCCAGATCGCCTACGGGCCACCCAACCGGTGGTTTCGTCGAGACCATCGCGGCCGTAAGCGTTGTGCCAAAAACTTCATCCGCTCCAAAGCCGGGCTGGGCCCCGGCTGGTCATACGATCCCGACGTAAAGGCCGGCCGCCTTATCGCCGATGCCCAGCTGTCCGACGTCTTATACAGCCGTCGCCAACCGGTTGCCTCATCTGGTGAAGAGAACGTCATTTCCAAAAAGAACACCGCCTGGAATATCGCCGGAGAGGATTTTGACAGCGCCACCACGGTTTACAAATTCCCGGACGGGCGTCTGTATAGCGGCGCGCAAATCGCTTCGAACAATGGCTGGAACCGGATACCGGCCAAAACGGTGGTGCTGCTGAACCAGGAAATTACAGTCGCGTTGGTGAAAAACCAGGGCCCTGTTAAAACCATCACACACGATATCACCGCATGGTCGCTTGCCGGACACTCGTACAATGATAAGAATACCATTTATTTTCTGCCGTCCGGGCGCATCAAAATCGGCTCCATGATTTCCGATTGGGATGACCTGCCGATGAAGACCCATATGATCATCGGGTATAAGGGGCCCTACGAACTCCGCAGGGATCGCTCCGCCTTTCGCATTGCAGGCAGGCGCTACAATGATCGCAAAACCATTTACTACCTTCCCTCCAAAAAGCTGTTGGGTGGAAATATGATCGAGGACTTCAGTAGGTTAGGGGTCGGCACACTGGTCTTCCTCCCCAACGGATAAATCCCAATGTTGTAAAAGCCGGAGGACTCCATATCCTGCGTTGCCAAAGGCTTGCAGTAGACGCGCTACGGCTGCGCCTTTGGCGCCTTGGCTCTGGAGCCCTCCGACTTTTACAACATCGAGGAAAAGGGAAAATGAGAAA
>JARRKU010000153.1:0-6833 GCA_037387725.1 Desulfobacteraceae bacterium | reverse complement strand
CTCGAAGCGCATTTCCACAAATTCCTGGCAGCGGATGCTGAGGTTCGGGCGGAGGCCGAGGCTGGGCTCAAAGGACAAATCCAGGCACCTATTGATTTGTTCGGTGAGGCTGGAGTCGCCGTTCGATTGGCAGCCATTGCCCGGGCCAGTATCAGTGCCAGGCTCGGAATCGGCCTGAGCATAGGGGATTTCATCGCTCTGGCCGAGCAGGATCCCCGAATCGAAGGCATCTGGCTGCGGTTATTCACCATTTTTATGGAAGAGCTCGCTATCGGAGCAGGCATTCGGGCGAGTGCGGCCTTCTCAGCCATGGCCTTCGCGCGACTGAGTATTACGGGCAGGCTTGTCGAAGACCCCGCGATGCAGGCGCCACCCGGCTTCACCATTGCCGGAGAGTGGGGCGTTGGTCTGAAAGGTGGCACTTCTTGGCAGTTATTCGCTCATCTCGGATTTAAAGATACTCGGAGATTGATCAGACGAATGGTTGACGCGGTGGTCGATGAAGCCGTCTATCAAATCGGTGAGCAGTATCACGATCAATCGTCGCGAAATCTCCTGGGTGAGCTCCGCGCTCCGGCGAAAATCGCTCTGCGCTCAGCGTTCGAATTGGGTTTGTCGATCGCGGAGTCCTCCCCGACTTTTGCCGACTCTGGCCCTGAACTTGCGAAACGTTGCGTGCAGGTCGCACTTGAAGAACTGCAACGATTTATACTAGAGAAGCTCACGGAGCTGGCCGTTGAGCTGTTCAAGCAAGGTCTGGTGGCAATTGGCCTGGACGCCGGTGCATGGGATCGCTCCGAACCGCAAAGACGCGCCTTCGCGCAGAAGCTGCGGGACTTCCCCGACGAGCCGTTTGAGCCAAATGTTCAAAATGCTCTTTACTGGGGAGAACTTATCGAAAGTGGATTATCGGTTAGTTTTGAACTCGGCGACGAAGTGATCTCCGACGACTGTATCGAACCACTGGCAGTGGTATGGGCTGCAACCCAATTGCTGTTCTCCAGCGTACGGCAATTGACCGATGGGTCTGTGCGGGCTTCAGTGCTTGGGGCGATTTCGATCTCGGCTGCAACACCTTCGTTTCAAGGACCTTTGGCCGTCGACTCTCCGCCGCCGACAAAAATCCGCGATTTTATCGCTCATGCCGTTTCAGCTCCCGCCGGCATACCCCTGAACCAGGACCACTTGGTTGATTTCCTGCTGCGCGATCAATTGTTGGATGCCCTTGTTCGGCAGAATCCCGATCTAAAACCTGCCCTGGAGATCGTTGCCGGGCCCGATAGCGGAGCACTCGTCGCGGCTGCGCAAACGATCATGCGCAACATCGGTTCATTCGCTCCCGACCCAAACAGCGGGCTTCCCGATGCTGAAGCTTCGCTGCGAGCGCTATCCCTCGGATTACGCCGGTATCTCGATGTCCGCGTCCAGAACGAGTTGGCTCCATTGGTCCGCGACCAATTGGGTGATCAAGCAGTCCTGAAACTCTATTTCGATGAAGTCCTGGTTGAGTCATTCGACTTCGTTACCGGCACCGTATTTGACCGAGTGCTCACCTGGAGTTTTGGCAATATCGGTTACCGGGATGCAATACGGGAGGCATGCTCAAGCATCCTGATGAAATTCCTCGGCAGGAGTGCCGTGGTCAGTGCCGATATTCTCATGTACCATGCGATGCAACATGTGAGTGCCGAATTGATCGAATTGGCCCAAACGGTTGACGAGCCCGATGGTCTGGGGACACGCCTTGCGTATGAAATCGACCAGGATCCCGAATTCGTCAGCGAACTCATCGAAGAGACGCTGTTGATCGCGGCCGATGTTTTTCGCCCCCTCGATGATGCCAAACGAAATCGGATCCGCCATGTGCTTTACAACCTTCTGGACCCGATGCCGCCGGGATCGGGTACCGGGTGGGTGGATCAATTACAACAGGATGCATTCATTCCGGACGAGCAGACACGATCGGATTTGAATGGGCTCGCAGAGGAGTTGGCGTGGTCACTTGCGGACATAATGGTTGAGTTTTTCACGCGTGTCCTGCTCCGCATTGGAGAGAAGGTCGCAGATGAAATCCGTGAGCAAGTCAATGAATACATCGAAGAGGTGGCGGATTGGCTCAAGGGGCTCCAGGATCTGATCCAGCAATTGTTCGATCGTCTCATGGAATTGCCGGGAGAGATTCTCGCGCTCGCCAAATCGGCGGTCGACCATTTCTCCGCGGCCTATGAAGATCTTGAAGCTTTGCTCATGTCCGTTGATTCATCGGCGGTTCGGACGGTATTCGCGACGGATATACAGAACCACCTCATTAATTTGGCGATGCTGCCACTGGAGAATGATATCGCATATAGCCTTTTGCCGGGAACCGTGCGGCAGAAAGTCCGAAACCGACTGAGAAGCACAGTTGAAACCCTTGTCACCGACAACGTCGTCAATGTCGTATTGGATGACATCTTGTCGCCGCTGGTGAACCAATCCCAAGAGGTTTCAGCCGACCTGAAAGCACTGCTTACAGAATTGCGCCTGGTCAATGCTGATGACAATGCCATTCATCAAATCGCCGACATTCTGCTCGACTACTTTGAGGATGAGATACGGGCGACCATAGGCGACTCGATGGCGATAACAATTGCATTTGACACCACCTATACATTCAAGCCGCCAAAGGTGCCAACCGGTGGGTACTTTGATTCGCGCGGAAACTGGATTACGACCTATTACCAACCGCCGGCGGTAGCCCAAACGGTTTCGTTCGATCTTGGCACTTTCGAGATCTCAAGCGATAGAGTGGTTGGCGCCGTCCGCACCGCGATTGGCGGGGCAGCGTTTTTCGAAGATCGTATACATGGAATCGCCAGCAAACTGGTTGCCGGGTTGGTCGCCGAAGACGAGTTGGCTGCTGCTGAATTTGAGCTTGGACTCGTCAAGTCCCAGCATACTTCTGCAACCCAACGAATAGAAGAGTCCCATTTGAGCCACGTTGACATCGCAATTATCGAACCGTCGACATCGTCACTGTACACCCATGACCTCGATCTGGAGGTTTTGCTTGCGGGAGTACCGGA
The DNA here is from genome assembly GCA_037387725.1 of Desulfobacteraceae bacterium. Taxonomy (GTDB): domain Bacteria; phylum Desulfobacterota; class Desulfobacteria; order Desulfobacterales; family Desulfosarcinaceae; genus JARRKU01. Next base: position 3,768 of record JARRKU010000153.1, on the reverse strand, counting down.
GAGCTTCATCGGCAGGGGGGAACTTGTGCCTCAACGGATATTTGTTTTCCTTAACCAGCAGCCCTTGGACTTGTCCGGATTTACGGTCGATCGGCACAGGCCGAATGCAAATTTATCCAAACCGGACCAACTGTTTGATCGAGAAACGAAAACCGATGCATGGGGCAATGCCGTCTCCTCGCAGGCTGAAAGCAAAGATAGGGATTCTGAGCAAACGCCTCGAGACTTCTTCTTCCGGGGGCAGTCGCTCAAAACTTCGACGAAACGAGCGACGCAACGGCGGCAAACGGCTGCGGCAAAACGAGGATCCAGTGAGGAACGAGCCCGGCAGCTCCATCAGCGCAACTCAATGAAGTATAACCGACTCCAAAAGAAAACAATTCCGGATGCGCAGCCAAATCAACCGAAGAATAGTTTTGCCCCGATCCCGTTAAGGGATGTCGGCAGGAAACTTTCGGATGAACAGCGCAGGCAGGTTCGAGATTCGGTAGATTCCGGAATCCGTCTGTCACTACGAATTCCTCTCGGTGAGCTACGGCATGGCATCAACACACTGACGGTATGTGTATTCGACGGATACCAACAGCGCTATGAACAAACAACCACATTTGTCGCAGCTCCGCCCGATACCGACTCAGACAGCCCGATGCTCAAAATACCGCCTCGAATTGAAATCGATATCTACCGGCTACCTGATACAATTCGCAGCCTCATGAATCTACAGGCAGATAACGGAACAGCGGCCAATCCGTCGGCCCTGGGGAACCTGCCCAAGAAAGACGGCGATCCGCTCTGGATACCGCCCCGGGAAAGAAGGCGACAATCACTGAGTCGACACTGGTCCGGTGAGCGAAAACGGATACAGGCCGTCAACGGACGAATCAAAGAGTATCACCGACTTGTTTCCGGGAAAGCGCTACGCCCGGAATTGCCGAAGCGTGATATCGCAAGACCGGTGACCAAATCATGACTGTCGACATTGCCTGGGAATGAAACAATGAATTTAAACCTCCGACATCACTTTGCGAAATTTGCCGATCTCATTGAGGGACGGTCGCCATATGCACTGGATCAACTCTCTTTTTATCCACCGGAAGATTCTGGTTCGGCTGCGGATTTCCCGGCTCTGGCGCCCAATATCGAGCAACCTGTGCCGCGCTGGTGCTGTGCCATCGGCTGGCAATCAGCGCTGAAAGACGCACCGGGATCGACTGTACCGCTGAGCAAACAGGAAACCTTGGGACATCTCTACGGGGGAACGGGGTACACGGGCGTGCCTGAAAACATGGCGAATGCCAAACTGGCTGAATTTGTCGCATGGATTACGGACACGGCGCCGGAGTACTACTTCGAGCAAGGGATCCCGCGTCAAATGGTGTCGGAAGATCCGGTCGGCTATGTCTATACGTCGAGGGGAGGTCTGATTGACATTGGCCACGTGAGAGGCCTCGCTGATCGTACCCGGTATATTGCCAGCCAGGTGCTTCTCCATCTTCCCAGTGGCGGAGAGTTCCCAATCTATAGTGAAAAGGGGACTCGAATGGTTTACTTGACCCAGGCCATCCCCGATCCTGATCCGTATCTGGCCGCACTGATCGGAGCGCGGCTGGCATACGAGACAGCCGTATGGCACGAGATCGTGACCTTTTTCACATGGGAGCAATATTCGGCCTTTTCACCAGAGGACAACTTTTCTAATTTGCTTGGTTGCTGGGTTGGTTTCAATTCACTCTTCACGGAGCCTAAAAACGATTATGATATGGGGGTCAATATTTCACTGGACCTGGCGCTCCTTCGCCTTCAATATCAGCCAAAGGACGTCACGATCGATGCCGTCGATTACGTAGAGAACCAGTGGTACCGTTATGATCCGAATTTCAACGTCGAAGAAATGCCAAGCGCCCACTTTCCGGATTATTCGCCTTGGTTGGTTACGGCTCCCTTGCGCTCCGAGGTGCACCTGGAGTTGCTGAGGCGGCATTTTGACGCATATGGCGTCGTCGAACCGTGGTTGGTAACGGATTTCGATGTTACAGGAAAAAATGCGAGCCGCGATTCATTACGGACGGCGTGCGGCCATCCCGTTGCAGCCACACCGATTCGGGTACCCGACGAGGATCCCGGCGGCAGCCCATTGAGCGGCTATTATCGCCTTGAAACCCATGTCAGTACCGATCGGATTCCGGCTTCGTTCATCTCCGGACTGCCAACGCCGCTCACAACGGCGCATTTCCCTGTGCTTATTGAGCGCTTGCGAGCGATTCACCTTGACAAATACGGGCCGGATACTGATCGTCCTTATTGAAGGGGGTAACATCCAATTGGCATACCTGCTTAACAAAAGGAAAGGAGCCCGTTTTTCATAGGGTTTTAACGAGTTCCTGCAGGTAATCTACCTGCCTGCCAATTTTTCCTGAAGGGCCTGCAGTTGCAGTTGCAGGTTTGAGACTTGCTGTGCCAAGTCGTCTGGTCTGCCCCAATCCGGGATGGGATCAAACGCTGCTATACAGCCTTGATTGCTGAATACAGCTGAGCATTTCGGCTGTGCGAAATTCCTGTAATTATGAGGTCCACATACCGGACACACCCCGCCCCCTGGCCCGCCAATCATAGGCCGGTTCGGCGCACAGGGAGCGCACTGCAAAGTGAACAACGCCGGGTTGTTCGAGCTTGATGGACCACATGCAATACAGACGCTGTATTGAGAGGTTGATGTGGGTCCGCCGATCGTGCAATAGACTGGCTCCTGAGATTTGAGAGCCGCGCTTCCTTTGCGAGCCATAATAAGGACCCGGGCAAAAATAATTTCCACATCTATGCATCCCGGCTTCAGGCCATTTTTGCCCGGGTCCTAACGTTATCTGCGAGTACTTTTCAGGCCGCTTCGAGCACAACCTCTTCGTTTAACGTATCTTTTGCACCGGTCTTTAATTCGATAGCCGCTTGAGTGATTTCTTCTTCCGAGAGGGGAATCGCCTTTATCACCTTCGGAAGAATCGCCTCGTCGACAACCAGTTCATGGGTTTTCAACTCTCTGATCCATTGGGTTTTCTGCCTGTCGAGCAATTGATCGCTCATGTCGCAGTAGTATCCCTGACAGACAACGCCTTCCCGGGGGATTTGCCTGGCAATGTCGAGAACCTTGGCGGCAATTTGTTTCATCGCATTTTCATCGGCCAAGATAGCATTCAGATCTTCTTTTTTCATTTTTTTCCTCCCATTGATTGTGGTTTCACAACATTTCTCAAAGCCCTCCTGCCTTGTTGCGTTTCCATTTTGATTGATTCAAACGCCTTTGCGAACCGGCATTGGTCGGGGGCAGGGGTCACGAGGCTCCCCGTTGTTTCAAAATTCACCGCAGCACATCCTCCAATACATTTTTCGCGCAAAAAACAATCGAGACATTCCAAACGACTTGCATAGTTCTCATCCTGGAACAGGGTGATGTTGCCTTTTGGGTCGATTCCGGAAAAGATGTCACCGAACGGCAATCCTTGTTCATCGCTGAGGCTTGTCAATCGTCCGCAACCGAATATTTTGCCAAGCGGATCTATTGAATATCGGCCTGTGCCCGCACTACATCCCCATCGATGGAGAACAAATACTTTATACCCCATCCGGCCAGACTGGCGGCCAGCTTCTCGTCGATATTGAGTGCATTGGTCGTCATGTTAAAATTGAATCGTTTGCCGCTGTGACGCTGCCAATTCAGGGATCGGTATACAGCGCGTTCTATGAGAAGAGGTTCAAGGGTCGGTTCTCCGCCAA
>JARRKU010000152.1:0-12063 GCA_037387725.1 Desulfobacteraceae bacterium | reverse complement strand
TTGCTTCTCAATCCGATGCCATTAGAACCTGATTTTGTCCGTGTCCGTCCGCGTAGGTCTGCGGTTAATTAAATCGAAATTCAACCAGGTTCCTCCGTGGGCAGGGCGGCAAGCATCTGGTGAATGAATTGATCCGTATTCCATGCATCTGAATTTGCGGTGGCGCCGAGGCGGACCAGTACGGCTTTGCGGGAGGGGATGATGATGAGGTTCTGGCCTTGATAGCCCAGGGCGGCGAAGGTGTCGCGGGGGGCATGGGGCCAGCGGCGGTGGTTTGGGTCATCGGCCGAGCCGGCGTTGAGCCAGAAGTGGGCCCCGTATTGGCCTTTGGGCGCGCCGGCGGTGGGGCTGGTGGTGTATTCGACCCAGCCGGCGGGTAGGATGCGCTCGCCCTGCCATACGCCGTCCTGGAGATAGAGCTGGCCGAAGCGCGCCCAGTCCAGGGCGGTGGCCAGGGTGTAGGATGATCCTACGAAGGTCCCGGAGGCATCGGGTTCCACTATCGCGCTGTACATGCCGATCCTGTGAAACAATTCGGCGTAGATAAAATCAAAATAAGAAGAAGATGCCGTCTCCATTTGCCGGCGAAGTATTTCCGCCAGAATATTGGAGGTGCCGGAGGAGTACCGCCATTTGCTGCCGGGCTGCGCCGCCATGGGCTTGGAAGCCGCATACGCCGCAACACTATGGCTGTTGTAAAGCATATGAACGGTGTCGGAGAGCGGCTGGTAGATTTCGTCAAATTCCAACCCGCTGGTCATGCGCAGCAGATGGTCAATGGTGATCTTGGATTTTTCTTTGTCATCCTGCCATTGGGGCACCGGAGCAGGCTGCCGGATGTCCAGCTTGCCTTCCCGGACCAGAATGCCGGTCAGGGCGTTGGTGATGCTTTTGCTCATCGACCATCCCATCAGCGGTGTGTCGCGGTCAACTCCTTGGGCGTAGCGCTCGGCAACCAATTGTCCTTTGTAGACGACGACCACCGCGCGGGTATTGCGCCGCGTGTCCGGAAAAGATTCGGAAAAGGCATTGTCCAGCGCCGCGTTCAGCTTGGGCAGGTCGATGCCCAATTTGTCGGGATTGACTGGACCGCCATTGCTCCGGGGCCAGGGAAGATCTTTTCGATGCCGGGATCTATTTCGATCAAAGCCCTGCGAAACAAGGGGCTGCCGGCGCATCTTCTCCTCGGTTATGCCGATCACCAGAGTGCAGCCGCATCCCTCCCGATAAATGGCCGTTCGGGGAAAGACGCCATGCCAACCTGCGGCCACCTTTTGCTTCTTCTTATCAATGGAATAGCCGAAATAGGATGTGATCGGGTTTACCGGCGCTATATCCTGCTCGAACACGGTTGTGGGATTCCGGTGGGAAACAAAGGTGCTGGAGCAGAGGTATTTGGCCACGAACCCGCTTCCCGCCGGCCAGGCCTGCGTCAGATACCAGGCCGTTGCAGCCATAACCACAACAAGTATGCTGCTGGATATTATTAACGTCCATTTTATCCATCGTTTCATGGCCACCGCTGTTCATTGTGGGCGTCCGTCTGCGCAGGGCTGCGGTTGAATGAAATAGTTATCCGCTTTTTCAAGCGTAAAATGATCGTTGACCGAGATTAACTTTGGGATCAACAAACCGCCTGCGGTTTAGCAACGATCATTCCACGCGGATGGCGCCAGGCGGACGAATTCGTGTTGCAGATAATTCTTTTCGTTTGGCCTTGTAAGTATCTTGCCATCGTCTTTCCAGAAGGACGATTTTTCTCATCCAGGCATCCACGTTGATGTTTTGACTTTTAGCATCGGTCTGCAGTTCCTTCCAGGTGGGCTCGTATTTGCCGTAAACCAGTTTATTCAACCGTTCGAGTTCACTGATACTTGTGGTTTTCGAACCATTCGCTATCTGGCTTCTCAGCTCGGAAATAAGGGAATCGAATTTTCGCGACAACTCTTTTGCCTTTGAATCTTGGTCGCTTATAGATAATTCTTGCTGTTTGGCAGCGAATAATTCCTGCCAGCGCCTGTTGATCAAGTCTACCCTTTCGGTCCAGGCGTCCACGTTGATGTTTTGCCCTTCAGCCTGGGTGTGCAACTTGTTCCATCGGGGCATGTAGTTTTCGTGGATGACTTGATCCAGGCGATTCAATTCGTCCATGCTCTTGACTTCTGCTGCAGATTGAACCAATCTGTCCAATTTCGATACGATGACTTTGATTTTTCTATTTAATTCCTTTACTTCTGATTTTTGAGTTTCGAATGTGTAAATCCATATGCCGACAACCGCCACAATAACGCCCAGTAAGGCACAGGCTATGAAGATCTTTCTTCGGCCGCTGTCGGGTCTTTGACCGCCGGGCGCAATCTTTTCTTTTTTAGACTCGCGATCAGTCTCTGTGCGGGCTTCGGATATTGCTATCGGCGTCTCTTTTTCTTCGATTGCCTTTGGAGGACCGACGTGCTGGGATATGGCGTTCATCAGGTTGGTGAAGCCGGGATGGTTGGGTTGCGCTTGCCAATCGGTGAGATCGGCGGCCTGGATTCGCCGGAACTCGAAGGGGATCTTGACCTCGTCGATAAGGGCGGGCACCAGGATCCTTTTACGGGCGCCTTCCGAGGCTTCGTTTTGCACCCAATCCGATTCAATGGAATCTTCGGACCAGAGGACGACGACACATTTTGCGGCTTCGATTTCCGCCTCGATAACACTGGAAAAGGTCTTGCCTGGAGGGATTTTGCGGTCCCACCACACCGACCAGCCGCTCTTCTCCAGGGCCTTTGCCAATGCGGCGGCACGCGCTTTGTCTTCTCTTGCATAGCTAATGAAGATATCTCTCATCGATTAACTCCGAAGCCTGGTGTCCGCAAAAGGGTTATTTGATCAACATATAAATTTTGGGGATGGAGCTGCGCAACGATTTGAAATAATTTATCTATTATTATCAAACCTAAAGGGTGGGGTCAACGTTTCGGCGAGCTGTCCAGCAATTATAGCTGAACAATATGTCTGCAACAAAAAATCGATACCGATTCCGATAGCGACCCCGACTCCGAGGCTAAAGCACTTCGGCGTCGGGGTCGCTATCGCTTTCGAAAAAACGTTCAATCCGAATTGCTGCGAACTGTCGATATCCATCCTCGTGCGTCTGCGGTTAATCCTGATCATCCAAAACCTGGCGGATCAGCTTGGAGAGCTCTTCCATGACCAGGGGTTTGAGGGCGTAGGCCTTCAAACCCAGGGCTTTGGCCTTGGCTTCGGAGAAACCTTCGCTGTAGCCGGTGGCCAGGATGATGGGCAGGTCGGGTCGGATAGCGAGCAGCTTTTCCGACAGCTGATCACCGGTCATCTTGGGCATGATCATGTCGGTGATCACCAGGTCGAAGGCATGCGGATCTTTTTCAAACAATTCGATGGCATCGGGACCGTTGTTGCGCGTCTCCACTTTGTAGCCCAGCAGGCCCAGCAGGTGTTTAAGCATATCCGTTTGAAAGGGCTCATCGTCCACGAAGAGGATGCGTTCGCTGCCTGTGGGCAGCACCTTCTCTTCGTCCGCAGCGACAACCGTCTCTTCGGGCAGAGCCGGCAGAAAGACGTCGAAGCGCGTGCCCTGGCCTGGGACGGAGTCGACCAGGATGCGCCCTCCCAATCCTGTGACGATACCGTGGACCACTGAAAGGCCCATGCCGGTGCCCTCGCCCTTGGGCTTGGTGGTGAAAAAAGGATCGAAGATCTTGGCCAGGTTTTCGGCGGAAATGCCTTTGCCGGTATCGCTGACGGAGAGTTTCAGGTAATCGCCGATGGGCAGGTCGCCGTGCATGCGCGCGAAGTCGCCGTCCGCCTTAAACGCCTCCAACCGCGTGGTAAGGGTACCGCCTTCCCGGCCGATGGCGTATCCGGCATTGGTGCCCAGGTTCATCATCACCTGGTGGAGCTGGGTGGGGTCGGCCATGACGGCGCCGTCCGTGTGGATCTCCTGAACAATGTCGATGGTGGCCGGCAGAGAGGCGCGCAGCAGCTTGAGCACCTCTTTGACGATCAGCTTGAGCTGAACCGGCTTGGGCTCCATATCCCCCTGGCGGCTGAAAGCGAGGATCTGTTTAATCAGGCTCCTTGCCCGTTCCCCTGATTCGAGTACGCGGGTAAGATAGCCATGAATGGCGCTCTCCTTGTCGCTATCGGCAACGGCAATCTCGGTGTAACCGATGATGGCAGCCAGTATGTTGTTAAAATCATGGGCAATGCCGCCGGCAAGGGTGCCTAGCGCCTCCATCTTCTGGGTCTGCTGCAGTTGCAGCTCCAGCTGCCGCCGCTCCCGCTGGGCGATGGTGCGATCCGTAATATCGATGGAGATGCCGCCAAGGGCAAAGAGGTTTCCATCCTGGAAGATGGGAAAACGTGCGGTGAGCAGATGACGCTCCCTTCCGTCGGGCAGACGCACGTCTTCCATCCGGTTGCCGGCCGCCCGGCTTTGCATCACCTCCGCATCGTTGAGCTCGAGAATACCGGCGGTCAGGGGATCCCAGACCTCGTCAGTCTTGCGGCCGATATTCTCGCCGGCCATGACGCCGGTCAGCTGGTCAAAGGCGTCATTAACATAAAGATATCGCCCTTCAGGGTCTTTCATGAAGGCCAGGCCGGGCAGATGACGCATGAAGGCGTCAAAGAGATTTTTGCTCTCTTTCAAGGCTTTTTCCACTTTTTTATGTTCGGTGATGTCGAGCATGATGCCCACCATGCCCGCCACCTGGTCGTCGGCATCGCTGAAGGTGGCCTTGGAAAGGATAAAATCGCGCTTGGCCCCGTCAGCGCAAAGGACACGCTCTATATGGCGCTGGACACCTGGATTCTCTAGCAGCCCCAGATCCTGGCGGTGGTAGTAATCGGCCATTTCGCTGCTCACCGTGGATTCCAGCTCCACCAGCCGGCGTCCCAGGATCTCATCTTTTTCCAATCCCAGGGTTCGGGCATAGGCCACGTTGCAGCCCAGATAGAGTCCTTCTTTATCCTTATAAAAAACCGGATTGGGGATGGTGTCGATCAGGGTGTTCATGAAATTCAGATTGTCGAGCAGGGCCTTTTCCGCCTGCTTGCGGTGGGTGATGTCGGAGATGACGGTGATCAGCCCCAGAACGCGCCCCTGGACATCGCGCTTGTAGTCCCAGTCCACCTGGGTGCTGATCGTGCGTCCGTCCTTGGTCCTGTCCGTGCCGAACCATGGATGGGGATGGGGTTGATCTTCGAAAAGATAGGCCAGATGGGCTCTGAGTTGCGCCTTTTCATTGTCTCCGGCCGCCAGATCGAAGATAGAGGTGCCCACCAATTCGTTGGATTCGCATCCATATATCTGCGCATGGGCCGGATTGGCAAACGTGATGGTACCGTCCGGATCGATCTCCTGGATGCCGTGGGGGATGGTATCCACCAGGGTACGGAAGCGCTTTTCACTCTCGCTCAGGTTGGTCTCGGCAATGCGGCGCTCCATGATCTCCATCTGGAGCTCTTTGTTGGATTCGATCAGCTCATGGGTCCGCTCGCGGATCCGCTGCTCCAGAAGATCGTGGTGATCCCGAAGGGCGCGATCCATCTCACTGTGGGAGAGGATGGCGCTGCCGGCTCTGAACAAGGCGATGACCACGATGGCCATCATCCCAAGAGCGATCAGCCCGACCACCATATTGCTGCGATGCAGGATCGTGTTGAGCCGTCTGTAGGACAAGCTGATATCATAGTAAATCTCAAAGGCCCCAAGGAAGGTTTTCCCTTCCATTACGGGCACATAAACCTCAACCACGTCCATCCGTGAGGGCCGCCCTTCCAACGTGGCCGACCCCTTGGAAACGAGCTGGGAGTAGACCTCTCCTTTGGCCACCTCCTGCGTGAAGTATACTGCGTTGTTGACGCGGCCGATCTCCTCCGGTCGACTCGAATAGACGATGATCCCTTGAGGATCGTAGATTTTCAGATGATCGAGGCCGAAATCGGTTTTAAGTTGCCGCAGGGTTTCCCGGTTGCCATCGTGGACGGTATCGGCGGACAGCGGATCGCCGTGGGCATTCAACCTCCGCGCGATATGGGTGGTAATTTTCCGGGCATCCACTTCACTGGATTTTGAAACCATCCGGCGATAGGATGGGGAGATGTAGATCCAGTAGTAGAGGGGCAACAACAGCGCCACCACTAGACATGCCAGAAAAATATTTCTTAAAAACGGCACCTTAAGGATTTGCAGCAAGGTTTCCAATGGGGGATGGCGATGCCCTGTGGGCGGATGGGATGCCGGCATGATCTCCTCCCGGAAGATGTGGACAGGTCGATTCAAGTGTTAGATACCCCAGTACCCTACGAGCGTCAAGAACGGCTGGATCGGTATAAAAATCGTTGCCTACCGTTTCAGACCAAGCACGGGTTCCTCTGTACAAGCCACGAGATGAGCACCATTTGCCGAGTTGCGGCCAGGTGCAGGCCGGACCGGCCAACCCGCTGGTGGAACGCCAATAATCGCTGTTATTTGCCCTCATTCTATAGTAAATTGGGGCTTTGCTTAACGAGGACCGTTGTGTAATGGAAAAGGACCCGATCGACGAGCGCCCGGATATCGAAGCCCTTGAGAGCCGCATCAAGGCCTATGAAAAGCGCCTGTTGGGCCAGGAAGGCATGCAGCGCTCACTGCAGCAGAGTCAGGACCGCTACCGCACAGTGGTGGAACACACCGGAACCGCCACCCTCGTTATCTCGGAAACCCAGACCGTCACCATGGTGAACTCCAGCTTCGAACGCCTCACCGGCCTGTCCAAATCCGCCGTCGAACACCGCTACAAACTGATGGATATCGTACCGGCATCGGAACGGGAAAACCTCATGCGATATTATACCGATCGCAGGAGATCCCGCAACGATCCGGAGGATCTGGCCCTGACCATCCTGGACAGCCGCGGTGTCCTCAAGGAGGTCCTGCTTAAGCTCGATCTGGTGGCCAGCACCGGCGAGTGAAGTGGCGTTGAAGGAGCAAAAAGCCCAGCTTGCGGCCATCCTGAACGCCTTCGAGGGTGAGATCTACGCAAGCAACACCGATTACAAACTCACTTACGCTAACGCGCACCTCATCTCCAGGATCGGGGAAGAGGCGATCGGTCAGTACTGCTATGAGGTTGTTCATGGACGCAAAACCCCTTGCCCTTTCTGCGTCATCGATCAGGTAACCGCCGGACAAACCGTTCGATTCGAGGTAAAAAATCCTCGGGATCAGCATTGGTACTACAGCATGAACGCTCCCATCCGGCATGTGGACGGCACTGTCTCCCTGCTGGCCATGATTACCGACATCAACAACCGGAAAAATGCCGAACAAGCCCTGCGGGAGAGCGAGATCCACCTCTTGCAGGAGAACATCTTCCTGCGCACCCAGATCAAGGAACGCAAAAAGTTCGGCAATATCGTCGGTCAGAGCGCCGCCATGCAGCAAATTTACGAACACATCCTCAATGCCGGCGCCACCGACGCCACGGCGGTGATTTTCGGGGAAGCCGGTACAGGAAAAGAGCTGGTGGCCCACGCCATCCACGACATGAGCGAGCGGCGCAACAAACGTTTCGTCCCGGTCCACTGTGGCGCTATCCCGGAGAATCTCATCGAAAGCGAATTCTTTGGGTATAAAAAGGGTGCTTTCACCGGAGCTCTGACGGACAGACCGGGCTATCTGGAGTACGCCGACGGCGGCACCCTCTTTCTGGACGAAGTGGGCGAAGTCAGCATCCACATGCAGGTCAAATTGTTGCGGGTCATAGAAGGCGGCGAATATACACCGGTCGGCAGCAATCAGAATAAAACCGCGGACGTACGCATCATTGCCGCCACCAACCGCGACCTTCAATTGCTGGTCAAAAACGGTCTGATGCGTGAAGATTTCTTTTACCGTATCCATATCCTGCCCATCCATTTGCCGCCCCTGCGCGACCGCAAGGACGATCTGCCGCTGCTGGTCGAGCATTTCATGCGCCTTTACGGCCAAAAACGCAGCGTACCGCCGCTCACCGGCAAACTCATGGAAAAACTCCACCACCACGATTGGCCCGGCAATGTCCGGGAGCTTCAAAATGTGATCGTGCGCTATTGCAATCAAAAGACCCTGGATTTGACGGGCGCCGCGACCAAACCCGAAGCTCCCCCCGACCAGATGTCCTACCCCGATACCGAAGGTATCGCGCCAAAGAATCTGCACGCGATGCTGGCCAAGTATGAGAAGCTGCTGATTCTGACCACTTTGAATCAAAACCAGTGGCACCGCCAAAAGGTAGCCCGGGCATTGAGCATCGACCGCAAGACGCTGTTCAACAAGATGAAGCGCCATGGGCTTCTCAGCCCAAACAAAACGGGGAAATAATTACCCGTTAAGGGTATAATTATTCCCATACCCCACAATACGCAACAAAACCAGCCCTATGGGACAAGCACACAGCTATTTTGGGGAATAATATCCCCATAATGTGCAAGCCTGTCGCACAATGCCCGAAAAGTACATTCTGTATAAATATCAACTGACTAAATCGCCATTCAGAAATTGGCACGACACTTGCGGTCATTATGATTGCCCGGTGTTTTGCGTCAGACCACACCGCATGCCCGGAGAGCAGCAGCCGGGACGTCCCAGCACTGACGACACAGGTCTTGGGGGCACGGCTGCAAGGCAAGGGCCTTATCAAAATGGTTTAATCCCTGTGCCGCACCATCAACTGCCGGGGGGCAGAGTTTGATGGTGCTGCACTGAAAGGGTGCAGAGTGGCGGGGACGTCCGGGGGGCCGTCCCCGCCCTCTCTGCTTACAAACTGCAGGACGCCATATCCATCGCCTGTCGCGCCCAAGATGTGATCGACAGCCCGCAGCTGTGGGATTGATTTCACCGCTGCTGCCCTGGCGCGGAGATGCCGTCCCTTACAAATACGGACTAAGGAGATTACCATCCATCGCCACGGGAATTATCAATGGTTTGAAACTGCTGAGCGATGGTTTTGGTCCAGGTGGATGACCTGGTCGGCGACTGCCCTCCCCTTCATGACTTTACGACCCAGGCGGTCATGATGGTCGTGGAGGGCAGGCGGCCGGCAGCGGAGCGGACAACGCCTGCTGGACACCCAGCCTGGAATTATGCGCTCTTTTGAAGGATGGGAGGTTAGAAACCGCCTGCTCCGGCGCGGACAGCCCGCTATGCTTTGCATAAGAAAAGGATCGGCACAGAAACTGTGATGCCTTGATGCTGAAATGGAGGTTTGAGTGGAAAAGATCACCGCCCCCGTGGAGATGGCCTGCAAAAGATCCATCGTAGTGGGCATCGGAAACCCGCTGCTCAAGGACGACCGGGTGGGCATCGAGGTGGTGGAAGCCCTGCAAGCCAAAGGTACGGCTGTGGAAACCGCCATCCTCTATTCAGCGGGCTTCGACCTTATTGAAGCCATCATGGGCTATGACGAGGCGGTGATTGTGGATGCCTGCCAGATTGGCATGACGCCCGGAACGATTTTAGAGACCACCCCCGAGGAGTTGTCCGATCGCCATATTCTGATCAACGCACACGTCTTCAATCTGGCGGCCACCCTCCAGACCGGGCGGCGCCATTTTCCAGATAGGATGCCAAAAAAACTGAAAATAATCATGGTTCAGGTGGAGGATGTCTCCACATTTTCAACCAAATGCACGCCGGTGGTCTGCCATGCCATCCAGGATGTGGTCGCGCTGATAAACCCAGGGATAGCCAGCGGATAAGTCGCTCAAACCGATGATGGCCGCCGCATTGGATCCATAACCTTTAGCAAGCCAACTACGGTTCTTCATTATCCCTCCTGCGAGGGCTACACCAACGCGCTGTGACTGCAATACAGGCGTTCCTCCGAGAGGCCCCTTCTCCTGTTTGGGGGAAGGGGCTTTTCCATTTCTCAGGAAGAAGGTTGACGAACACCCCTGCACAGGGTTAATCGACCTGAGGATATCAGGACGTTCAAAACAGGTAACCCATCCATGCTTAAATCACCTTTATTCTGGACCGATTATCGACCCGACCCGGCGCGGCAACGGATAAAGTACCGCTGGCGCTCAAAGGGATGGTGGTGGAAAATTCCTGTCGGGCTTCTACTGGCCAATATCCTGGTACTGTTGCTGCTCCGCTGGTTTCCGCCCCCCACCACCGCTTTTATGCTCCAGGCCTCGATACCGAAGTCGGGCCTCCGCTATCATTGGGTATCGTGGGATCGTATCTCCCCCCACCTCCCCGTTGCGGTGGTAGCGGCCGAGGATCAGAAATTCCCTGAACATAACGGATTCGATTTCGAGTCCATCGGCAAGGCCATCAAAGAAAACAAATACCGCGTGCGACCCAGGGGTGCCAGTACCATCACCCAGCAAGTGGCCAAAAACCTCTTTCTCTGGTCGGGCCGCAGCTGGCTGCGCAAGGGACTGGAAGCTTATCTCACGGTGATGATAGAGCTGGTCTGGCCCAAGCAGCGCATCCTGGAGGTCTATTTGAATATCGCCCAATTCGGCCCCGGCGTCTTTGGCGCCGAGGCCGCCGGTCAGGTTTATTTCCACAAACCGGCCAGCCGGCTCCACCAGGGCGATGCCGCTATTCTGGCGGCTGTGCTGCCCAATCCCCGCAGGCTCAAGGCCCGAAGCCCCTCTGATTACGTCTATCAGCGAGCCTTCGAAATCAGGGGACAGATGGCTCAGCTTGGCGGTATCGCCTATCTAAAAGATATCTGGCCCAAACACTGAACCGTTTCCCCGTTTGCTTAATTGAGAGACAGCCGGTATGAACCGCATCGACCGCCTCACGGCTATCCTGATCCAGCTCCAGACCAAACGGATCGTCGGCGGCAAGGAGATCGCCCAGCGCTTCGGCATCAGCATTCGCACCGTCTATCGCGATATTCGCGCTCTGGAAGATGCAGGAGTGCCCATCGGTGCAGAAGCGGGTCTGGGCTATTTTCTGGCCGAAGGATTTCACCTGCCGCCGGTGGTCTTTACCCGGGACGAAGCCGCCGCCCTGATGCTCGGCGGCAAGCTCATCGAAAAATACAGCGACCAGGCTGTGAACCGCCATTTTTCCATGGCCCTGGACAAGATCAAGGCGGTCCTGGACAAGCGCGAGAAAGAGCACATCGACACCCTGACATCGTATATTGAAGTGCTGAAAACGGCGCCGGGAGGCCAGGGCGGCTTTCCCAGCAACCTATTGCCGGAGATCCAGTCGGTACTTGCCCAGCACAGGCTGGTATGCATCCGATACACCTCCGGCTACAAGGAAGAGACCACCACCCGCACCATCGAACCGCTGGGACTCTGTTTTTACGGTGCGCACTGGCATTTGCTGGCCTATTGCCAACTGCGCAGGGATTATCGCGATTTTCGGGTGGACCGCATCGAGACCATCCGCCACCTCAAAGATACATTCGACCGCCACCGCCATGGCAGCCTCAAGGAGATCATCCGCCGCATCGTCTATGCCACCGATCCCAAGCCGGCCTGCGTTCGGTTCGAGCGCCGCACGGCCGCATTCGTGCGCGATCAGAAACACTTTTTCGGCTTCGTCGAAGAACGGACCGATGGCCATTGGATCGAAATGGATTTTCTCACCGTCTCCTATGACTACCTCGCCCGCTGGCTGCTCACTTTCACCGATAGTGTAACCGTGGTCTCTCCCGAGCCGCTGAAGGAGCGGCTCAGGGAGCACTGCCGTATCCTGATCGACCACCATCAGGAGGATGATTGAACGCTGAACATCGAACATCCAACGTCGAACATCGAATTAAGGAAGTCGCTTCGCTCCATCATTTATAAAAATCGGCTGGATACCTTATTCTGCGTTGGACGTTGGGCGTACGATGTTCGACGTTCAGTAAAGCATTAGCTTTCTGTCCAAAACATGTGAAAAGGAACGGCCTTCCCATATCAGCATTTTTGATGCGCTTTTTCCGCAGCTGCATCCACATCGTCCACGGTAATATAGATTCCCCAGTTGGGCGGCATGGGTGGCGCATCCGGCGGGAAATGCATGATCCCGGCCACTTCATCATCATTGGTATT
>JARRKU010000151.1:0-28028 GCA_037387725.1 Desulfobacteraceae bacterium | reverse complement strand
TGTCCAGATCGATACGGTTGAGAGAAACCGGGCCATGCACAAGGACACGCAAAATTTGGAGGCGTATGATTATTTATTGCGTGGTTTGGAATATAATCGCGGCCGAAGCCGCGCGGACAGCAGAAAAGCCCGCCAGATGTTCGAAAAAGCGATTGCGCTAGATCCGGAATTTGCGTTGGCCTATGTCGGCCTCGGGAACTACTACCGAAGGCAGGTCGGGTACGGTTGGACCGAATTTCCAGTCCAGGCATTGAAACGTGCGGAAGAACTCGCTCTCACGGCACTGCGCCTGGATGAATCAAAGGCAGAAGCCTATGCATTGCTTGGGCATGTGCACGTCTATTTTCGACGATATGATCTTGCCATCAGCCGGCTGGATCGCGCCATCGCCCTCAATCCCAACGATGCCCTCTCGTATCGCATGCGGGGCCAGATACTGCTATGGTCCGGCAGGGTTGATGAGGCCCTCGAGTCCTTGGAACGGTCGCGCCGATTCGATCCCAATATGCAAACCGGGCTGCCCATGTTTCTGGGCATCGCCTATTACCTGAAAGGGCAGTACCGCAAGGCGATCGATATCCTGGAGGAGGGTACGAGTCGTAGACCGGATTGGGTTGGCAACCATATCCTCCTCGCTGCCGCATATGCCGAATCCGGTAATCAAGACAACGCCCGACGTGCAGCGCAGAAGATACTTCGGCTCCAGCCATTTTTCAAGATTGAAAATTATGGCACTGTTTTTAAAAACGAGGCAGACCGCGAAAGAATAATTCAAGGGCTTCGAAAGGCGGGGCTGAAGTAATAAAAAAACCTTCATGCTGCCGGACCGAATCAACTTTGAAAAGAGCTGGATCCGGTACGCATGCGGTCAGCCTCCGGCAGACGTGAACCCTATTTGCCCGTGGTCAGTTTTTTCCAGTTGATGTCCGCTCTACTGATATTCTCTGCAGCATTCGCCTCAAATTTATTGGACGCTTCCGCACTCCAATTTAGATACAGCTTGCCGTCAATAACCTTGAAAACTTTCGGGTCTGCACCGGCAGCCTTGCCGGTCGTCGAGAGACTAGCTGCTCAGTATCCACCATATTGCGGTGCATAACGTTCCGGGTCAGAGGCAAAGAGATCTCTATTTTCGCTGTTGATGAAATGCCACTCCGCATCGTTCCACTTGTAAGAGAATTTTCTGCTGCCCTTAACAGCGCGGCCTTCTGTGTGATAGGCGACGGTGTCATAACCTTTGATCGCCACGCCGAAGATTGTTGAATTTACCGGATCCACTGCATGAGCATATTGCGAAAAGATGATCAGCATCAGAGCGACTAGGGTGACAGCGACGGCATAGGTGGTTGTCTTTAATGATATACGGATCATATCAACCTCGCTAATCCGATCAGCGCCTGAACGCTGTAAGCATTTGCTTAACACCCATGATCGAAACCATAGGGAAACACTATGTTAACTTTGTCATCGGGGCTGTCCATGTCAAGCAGCAGGCACTTTTCCGGTCAGCATATTTGGGGCAGCTCATCCCTTGCAAGAGGCCCATTGGCTATTTATTATCTTAAATACCTGGATTTCCGATCAACAGGTTTTGTCTAACCAGTGCCACCCAACCGAGGGAGAAAGATATGATGAAAAAGATGCGAATTGGACTTATCGCCATAAGCGCAGGATTGCTGCTTCTGGGCGCTGAAGCTTTTGCAGCCGGCAGCAGTTCAGCGCCGGCCAGTGATACGCGTCCCGGCGTCTCACTGTATAACGACGGCGTCAAATTGATGAAAAAGGGTAAATTCGAAATGGCCGCCAAAAAGTTCGAGGCGGCTTTGGAAAAGAACCCCAAAATGGCCGAGGCCCATAACAACCTGGCTTACTCGCTGCGAAAGCAGGGTGCCGGGAATTTCGATCAGGCGCTGAGCCATTACAACCGAGCCATCGAGCTCAATCCGAACCTGGCCGAAGCCTATATGTATCGTGGTGTCCTCCATACCTTGATGGGCAATGAGGAAAAGGCGTTGCAAGATCACACCAAACTAACCCAGTTCAACCGAAAGCTGGCCGATGCACTTCAGGCTGTCATCGCCTCGGGTGAAGAACCGGCCGGATTGGAGGGCCTTGCCAAAGCATGGTGATGCGATCCATCCTTGCGGCGGCCGCGGCCATGATACTAATGGCGGCCGGCTGCGACTATTGCTATAAAGCCCCATATTCGGCCAATTCCGGGCGCCGGGGCGAATATGTCTGGCAGATACCACAGGGCTTTCCGATTCCTGCAGTGCCTGCCGACAATCCCATGACCTGGGAAAAAGTCGAACTTGGCCGTCAATTGTTCTACGACTCCCGCCTCTCCGGCGACGGCCGTGTGGCCTGCGCCACCTGCCACCGGCCGGCGCTGGCTTTCACGGACGGCAGGAGCAGGGCCAAAGGCATCCGGGGCAACCGCCACCCCCGTTCCGCCATGTCGCTGACCAACGTGGCCTACAACGCCACCTTGGGATGGGATGATCCCACCTTGACCCGTCTCGAGGACCAGATCCCCGTTCCCATGTTCAACACCCATCCACCGGAAATGGGGGTGACTGGACACGAGGAAGAGATCGTCGCCCGATTAGAAAAAGACCGCTGCATGCGCAGGCTTTTCCGAGGAGCATTTCCCAAGGACCCATCCCCGGTAACCCTGCAAAATGCGATCTATGCCATTGCCTCTTTCGAACGGACGCTGATTTCGGGAAACTCACCCTATGACCGGTGGGCCTACGGCGCCGATCCGGGTGCCCTGGACAAGGAGCAGCGCGCCGGCGCCCGGTTGTTTTTCTCCAACCGGTTGAGTTGTTTCCGCTGTCACGCCGGATTTAACCTGTCGGGACCGGTGCGGTATAGCGGCGCTGCATCGACCGCAGGGCGCTTTCACAACACAGCGCTATACAACGAAAACGGGACTGGTGCCTATCCGGCGCCCAATACCGGCGTCCACCGCATTACCGGATTGGACAGCGATATGGGCAAATTCCGTGCGCCCACCCTTCGCAATATCGCCCTCACAGCCCCCTATATGCACGATGGCAGCATCGCTACTTTGGAAGCGGTTCTGGACCACTATGCCGCCGGCGGCCGTTCCCGAACCAACCCGCAAACCGCTGCCCCCGGCCCCAACACCGATTCGCTGATGACCGGGTTCACGCTGACAGCGGAAGAAAAGCAGCACCTCATCGCCTTCCTCCACGCCCTCACTGACCCGACTTTCGTCGATAAGGTCCTTGATCAGTCTATTTCCAATCCAATCCGGTAATGCATCCGGGGAAAAGAACCGCAGAATATCGAACAAGGAACCGCAGAATGTCAAAGTAATGTATTCTGCCTTTTAGAATATGAATGGCAGGACGCAGCAATTCGTCGTTCTTCCCTGGAAACCATGTTGTGATGATTAAATGGAAAGATCACGCCCTGTCGTCCATAAACGCCATCGTGATATCGATCCACCCATAGGCGGCGGCCTTGAGCTTTTTGCCGGCAAAGGAGATGGTTCTCGCCCCCAGGTAGAGGCCGCCGGTCTTTTCATAAAAACGATGGTTGGGATTGCTGGCCAGCACCCACACCAATAACGCGTAATAATCGCGTTCATACAGGCGGGATGCCAGGGTCGAAAGCAGCTGCCGACCAGCGCCCCTGCGTTGAAATGCCGGGGAGATATACAATTCGTAGACTTCGCTGTGATAGATCTGGTGCCCGGAGCGTTCAGGTCCGCCGCAAATATACCCCATGGGCGTGCCGCGGGAATCCTCTGCCATCAGGTAGATGAATTCAGGGGCCATCAACCCTCTTCGAACGGCCTGAAATATTTGGCCATGGTTCAGACGGGTCAGATAGAATCCCGGCAGGATAGACTTGTACACCGAACGCCAGCTGTCCACATGAATCCTCGCAATGGTTCTGGCGTCACCGGGTTGGGCGGTCCGTATAAGGGTATCGTTGATCATCGCAGGTCCGACACCTTCCACAACATTGAATCTTATTATACCGAGAAAGCTGTTTCAAATCCATCCCCGCGTCTGCAATACCCTGCTGCTTCAAAAAAGGAGCAAGGCCCCCGAAAGGGCCTTGCCGGTGAGAAGAGAAGGATGATGATGTGTGTTGATTCGGCTTCCTGATTCCCCTTCGTGCGGGTCCAAGGAAGTTCCGTTGGGCAATGATAGGTAACAGCAATGCCCATGCCAAGATTGGTAAAATATAAATAATGAATAATAATGGTAGGTTATAGTGAAATGGCGTTCTGCCCTGACAAAGATCTGACGATTCGCGGCAGGTTAAGTGACATGGATTGGCAAGGCATCTGTCGCCATGCTCTGATTTGAAACAAGTAAACGCTAATTTGTTATTGAGGCAATTTGGCGGAAAGCGTAAAATTGTACAGCACAGGTACAAACTACTCGTTTTGCGGGCGGATATTGTGCATTGGAAAATCTGCCATACAGATCGCCTCAGGTCTAATTTTGGGAGTTGAAAGGTTTGTCGACCGGATCAAGACATCGAATCATTGAAAAGATTGTCGGGATTATTGTGCTTTTGGTGGCTTCTGGCGCAGTGATCGTTGGCGGTTATTTTTATTCGAAAAGCCAGAACACCCGCAACTGGCCGGCCGTTGAAGGCGTGGTGACAAAGTCGGACACCAGGCAACAGCACGAACCCGGCGGCAGCGGCGCACCGACTACGATCGCCGATGTCTGGTACCGCTTCGTCGTCGATGGGGTAGCGTATCAGAACGATACCATCTCGCTATCCCAGTATGGATCGAGCAGTGCTCGACATGCTGTGAAAGAAGCCCGCCGATTCCCTGTGGGCAGCAGGGTGATGGTATACTACAACCCTGAAAATCCCCAAGATGCTGTGCTTGAACACAAAACGCCGTGGATATTCATCGGGTACTCAGGGGCGGTTTTAAAGCCAGTAGATCCGCTTCAGTGACCATACGCGACCGGCACACTGCGGGCAGAAAAAAGAGGGCGGCAACCCTTGCCGGCCATCGTTTGATGGTTGCGGTTCTCGTTTCATCAGCGCTTATCACTTTCCTGATTTTCTACTTGAATTTCAATCCTGAAAATAAGGACATCGCCAATCCCGGACAGGTCGCTGTTCCTCATCCTGGAGGCCATGGCCCCATTCCGGTTTCCACTTTTTCAAAAACCAGGACCTTTCCCGTTTGTGACGCGTCCTTAAAGGCCCAGGTTGCAGAAAGGCAGAAGATCCAACTTGGCGACGGCCGCCACTCCTTGTATGTGACGGCCACCCTCTGCATCGATGAGGAGGAGATGTCCGCCGCCAGCCAAACGCAGCTTACCTGGCCGATAATTGCCAGTTATCTCGCTGCCTTCGATAAAACGGTCTATGACCCCGAATCTGTTATCCCGGAGACGGGTGAAGAGAAAGCGGCGGAAGCTTACAAGATGAAGCTGGAGCAGATCGAATACGAATGCCTGGCACGCCTCAATGAAAATGGCATTTTTTTCGTTAAAGCCATCAGTCTCGATTTTCTGCAAGTTTTCAAAGCTGATTAAGCGGTGGATATGGCCTTTCCCTCGCTTTTGCCATCCTTTTTTTATGGGACGAACAAAGGGTTCAGGATGAACCGAGCCACTTTCTGATGCCCGTGGGTACGGCAAGGCAGTCTTTTACCATTTTCGACAGCCGATGTCTGGGATAGGTCATTCTGCGCAGAAAATAGAGGCACTCGTCACAGAAGTTCACACCGCGGCCGTCGATGATGGCCCTTACGTATCCGTGGTGTCCGAACTTGTTGGTTTCCCCTCGGCTCATGGGACACAGGTAACCATCCGATGCTGTTTTGTAGGTGACATGATCCGTCAGTCCCAGGTTGTGGCCGACTTCGTGAAGGGAGACCTTTACGGTGCGCTCGAGGCACACTTCATAGGCTTTCCGGGAATCCAATGGATCGGTGCACAGTTTCTTGGTGGAGACGACCGCTACATCGTTCTGGGGATTTTTGCCGCCGAAAATGGAATTGTAAAACGCGTCCGCATCATCGGTTGTCAAATCCGCATCCGTGATTCCCAAAACATGGCCGCCGTATTCCTCGTGAAGGATCCGCGTAAGAAAATACGCATCGATGCTGTCCACCACAGGAGCCTTATGCCGATCGAGCTCAAACTCTCGGATAGTGCCGCGAAAGGCGTCCAGAATCCGGTTGCCGATCACCTTCAGGCTGCTGAAGGTGATATCGCTGCCTGCCCGAACGATATGCAGCACTGACATATTTCCTATCATTTCGGCCTCCTGTTCTTCCAATTCCGGATTCACCGATTTCACGGCGCTTTTCAAGATACCTCCAATAATACACCATATTTGTTGTGAAGCCAATTCTTACCGGCACGCACCAGCAATTCTAACTGAACACGGTTCAGCAAGGAAAAAATCGATCCCGACTCCAAGGTCGCGGCAAATCGGGGTCGGTATCGGAATCGCTTTCGAAAAGACGTCCATGGAACCCATTTGCATCCGGCAGCCCAAGCCCCTCGCTCCGCCGGGGTTGAAAGCAACACCACTCTACTTAATCTTACCGGATAAGCGCGTTTATATTTTTTCGCAAACCCTAATCGGCGGCCATGACCAGCCTGAACCCCAGTCCGGGGCCATAAAAATCAGACCTGAAATTAAAGCGGCGGGCGCATCGGGCGCTCCAGGCATCCAGGTTCCAGCTGCCGCCGCGTATGACGCGGTCAGAACCGTTCGATTCCAGAACCGGATTGCGACGGCCGTGGCGGTCATAAGCATCGGACCGATAGGTGTCCCGGCACCATTCCCATACGTTGCCGCTCATATCGTACAGCCCTGAAGCGGTGGGCTTTTTTTGGCCCACCGGGTGGGGCGTGCCCTGACTGTTGGCCTCATACCAGGCCACGGCATCGATATCATCGCCGCCGGCGTAGAGATCGTCCACTCCGCCGCAGCGGGCGGCGTACTCCCACTGGGCTTCGGTTGGCAGCATGAATCGAAGATCGGCTTTGGACGCTTGGGAGAGTTTTTCGGCAAATTCGCCGGCATCCGACCATGTTACCTGTTCCACCGGATGTTCGGGGTGCTGGAATCCGGATGGATTCTCGGCCATCAACACCGACCATTGCATCTGGGTGACCGGGCAGCGGGAGATATAAAAATCGTCCAGGTCCACCTGGTGCACCGGCTGTTCGTTCTCCACTCCCTGAGCCAAGGTGTCGCCCATGGCGAAACGGCCACCGCGCACAAGTACGAATTCGAGTCCGCAAACTGCCTCCTTTTTGACGGCCTTTTTTTCACGATCTTGAGGTTGGGGCGATTGACATCGGGGACAGCCGCTTTGGCCCCGCATCAGCCGAATCCCGCACTGACTGCATACCAGCAGGGCTTCACATGCGGGACAGCGCCGCCAGTTTTCCCGTACGTCGCCGCCGCATTGGGGGCAGATCAGGGCGTCCAGCCGGGTTTCGCACACCGGGCATATGCGCCAGGAGGGTTTTATCGGTTCACTGCACTGCGGGCAGGCCGCTTTCGACTTTGTATCCATGTACCGAGGCGTATCCTTTCTGCTATTGGAGTTTGTGACCGATCACAGATAACATCCGGTGATATAACTAAAAATCTACGGATAACCACCAGAGCTGTCAAGATCACAATTCCGGTCAAAAAAAGGCTTTCCTGGAAATATGCCGGCAATATCAGCTCAAGGTGACACCGCAGCGAATGGTGATATATAACGAACTGCTCAATTCGGGTGCCCATCCTTCGGCCGACACCATTTATCGGGTTGTTAAAAGAGAATTTCCCAATATTTCCTATGATACGGTGAACCGCACCCTTTTGACTTTTGCAGATATCGGCGTGGTGGATGTTGTCGAAACCTTCGGCGGCGCCAAACGCTTCGATCCGCAAGTGATACCCCATCATCATTTGCATTGCACCCAATGCGGCCAGGTGATCGACTTTTACAGCCAAGACTATGATGATCTGATGGTTCCTGAAAGCATCATTGAACAATTCCAGGTGTTAAGCAAACGCGTCGTTCTCACGGGAATATGTGAATCGTGTCAAAAATAAAATCCTAATTCATTACACTATAGAGAAAGGAGAAAAAGGTGAGTAAAACAAAGGAAAATCTGAAGGCTGCATTTGCCGGTGAGTCCCAGGCGCGCAACAAATACACTTTTTTTGCCAAGGTCGCCAGAAAAGAAGGCTATCATTACATTGCCAAGATCTTCGAGGAAACCGCGGAAAACGAAAGACAGCATGCCAAAGACCATCTCAAGATGCTGGGCGGCATCGGAGACACCATCGCCAACCTGAAAGAGGCGATGGGGGGTGAAGACTACGAAGTCGAGAACATGTACCCGCAGTTTGCAAAAGAAGCCGAAGAAGAGGGCGAAAAAGAGGCAGCAGAGGCCTTCAGACGGATCGCCGAAATCGAAGGGCACCATCGGGAGCGTTACCGAAAATTGCTGGAACTGGTGTCGTCCGGCAATGCGTTCAAGCGTGAACAGACGATTAAATGGAAATGCAGCAAATGCGGCCATGTTCATGAAGGCACGGAGCCGCCGAATAATTGTCCTTCATGCAAACATCCCAAGCAATATTTCGAGCCGGCCAATATGGATATTTAAAGGCTTCCAGCAGATCCATAATTTCGGCGGAATGCGGCACCCCGTGTGATGACGTAAAAAAGCATCAGATGGGGTGTCTTAATTTCCGTATTGATATATTCCATCGCACGCTTCAATCGAATCGATAATATCAACTTGCTGCTGCGGAAGATATCCGCTACATCATTGGCACTACTAACCATCTGCCGCGAACAGGAGGTCTTATGCTGATTTTCGAGCCGGGCGCTAACGCCAAAAGATTCCGATGCTGTTTATGGATACTGACGTTATTATTTTTGGTCGGTTTTACATCGCCCATCCGGGCGGATTCGAATATTCCCGGAAAAAAACAGACCACACTCAAGCTCTATGTGAATGCCAGGCAGGCCTGGGAGAAATGGTCCGCCAGCCCCGGCACCGTTCATATTCTTGATGTCAGGACCCAGGCAGAATATATCTTCATCGGCCATCCGTCCATGGCCGTCAATATCCCCATCCGGTTTTTAGGCGATACCCTGAATCCCATAACACTCCACCCGGGCATGCCGAAAAACGATCGTTTCATCGAATCGGTCAAACAAAGATTCAAGGAGAACGACACCATCCTTGTGATCTGCCGATCCGGGTCTAGGAGCGCTGTCGCTGTCAACTTGATGGCCAAGGCAGGCTATCGTAATGTCTACAACATCGTTGACGGATTCGAAGGCGATAAATTGAAGGATCCCGACAGCTACCAAAACGGCAAGCGCATCATCAATGGATGGAAGAATTCCGGTGCGCCTTGGACCTACCAACTGGAGCGGGATCTGGTTTACAATCCTTAGAAATGGTTTAAGAAACTTCATTTAAACCACCTATGAAAATGACTTGGACCTATCTTTATCTACAAAACGAATTCTGGTCCAAGGTGTAGGCGGGATCGGGTTTTAAATCACGCCATCGGCGTGACATACTGTCGTATGTCGAGGATGTAAACCCGGCACCAACACCCGGATCGGGCCAAAAGGCTTTTTTGAGATAGGTTCTTGATTATTGGCGCCACATCCCATACCATATAAATATATCTCTCAATCACATCCAGCAGCTTTTTTATTTGGTGCGTAGGCGGCAGCGCGTCATTCATACCCGATCCGGAGCAGCACATTTTTATTCTGATGGTTCGTTTGATCCATTGACTGGATAGTTCCCGCCCCTGCAAGAGTCGTTGCCGTCAGCTCGTTTGTTCAATCCATTAGTTCAACAGCAATTTCAATCGATGAGGTGATGCCATGGAGAGCAAGGAGATGACGTATTTCCGGCTGTTTCGCGAGGTTTGCCGTCAAATCAACTCCACATTGGACTTGAGCAAGATTCTGACGCTCATTACCGAAAACGCCACCAAGGCGCTCGTTGCCAAAGGCTGCATCATTTACCTGCTGGACAGGCGCGACAAGAAGCTGAAAATCAGCGCCCATTACGGTTTGAGCGACGCCTACATTGAGAAGGGACCGGTGGATGCCGATAAAAGCATCATGGCCTCTTTGCAGGGAGAGATGGTTTTTATCTGTGACGCCGCAAAAGACGACCGGCTTCAGTATCCGGAAATGGCGCGCCAGGAAGGTATTGGAACGATCCTGTCCATTCCCATGTCGGTGAGGGGGCAAATCATCGGGGTCTTGCGCATTTACACCGCCGGTCCCCGCAACTATGAGGAGATCGAGGCGGAGTTCGCAGCCGGTTTGGCGGATATGAGCTCCATCGCCATAGAAAATGCCCGTATGTACAGCCATCTGGACATGAACCATCAGAAGCTGATCAATGATATCAGCGTGTGGTTTGATTACGGCGCAAGGTCCTGAATCTTGGCCACCGCTGATTGTTTAAGGCGTTGACGCACACCAGCGGCGGGTCAATCTTTCCGACGATAGGACAGGCTCGGGATCTATCGTCCGGGCCTGCCAGCAATTTTGTGCGGCTGTTCCGAAGGACCGTAGCCGCGGCGCCATATCGCTTGCCGTCGCGATTCCCACCAGCCAAAATGACAGTGTAAAATAAAGCCTGCCCTCTGGTGCCTTCCATGAACAAGGCGTGGACAGATTTGATCCATCCAAACTCTCAAAATAGCGGTTGACTTAAAAGAAAAACGATGTTATTTGATAATAGTTATTATTTAGGATTGGGGGACGATCAATGGTCGACCATAACAAAAGATTCGAAACCATCATCCAGAAATTGAGGGATAATGGCCACAAGATAACGCCCCAGCGGCTGGCCATCGTTCGGATCCTTGCCAAAAGCGAGGGACATCCCAGTGTTGAGACCATCTATGATCACATCAAAGGCGATTTTCCGACGATGAGTCTTGCTACGGTTTACCGAAATATTGTAATCATTAAATCACTTGGTGAGGTTCTTGAGCTGGGGTTCCCGGATGGGAGCAACCGATATGATGGAAACAAGCCACTTCCCCATCCACATGCCATTTGTATCAAGTGTAAAAAAATTGTCGATCCGAATCTGGATAGCCTGGATGAATTGAAGGAAGAGGTCGCTTCAGATACCAATTTTAAAATTCTGAACCACAGGTTGGACTTTTTCGGCATATGCAGCGATTGCATGGCGGAAAAAGTGTAATATATTTTTTTGCCGGTAATTGATAGTCGTTATCATGTAATATTTTCTTTCTATTCTAACCGGAAAGGGAGGAAGCTTTATGAATGAAGATAGCAAATGCCCGGTAACGGGCAGGGCCAGCAAACCCATCGCCGGCGGTGGCACGTCCAACCGCGACTGGTGGCCGAACCAGTTGAACCTCAGGATACTTCACCAGAATTCGCAAATGAGCAGCCCCATGGGCGAAAAGTTCAATTATGCCGAGGAATTCAAGAAACTCGACCTCAAGGCGGTGAAAAAGGACCTTTATGCGCTGATGACCGATTCCAAGGATTGGTGGCCGGCTGATTACGGCCACTACGGGCCGCTCTTCATCCGCATGGCGTGGCACAGCGCGGGCACCTACCGCACCAGCGACGGCCGCGGAGGCGGCGGATCCGGCACCCAACGCTTTGCGCCTCTCAACAGCTGGCCGGACAACGTGAACCTTGACAAGGCACGCCGGCTGCTCTGGCCCATCAAGCAGAAATACGGCCACAAGATCTCCTGGGCCGATTTGATGATTCTCGCCGGCAACTGCGCCCTGGAGTCCATGGGATTCGAGACCTTCGGCTTTGCCGGCGGGCGCGAGGACGTCTGGGAGCCGGAAGAGGATATCTATTGGGGGAAAGAGAACGAGTGGCTTGACGATAAGCGCTACTCCGGTGAACGGGATCTGGAGAATCCGCTCGCCGCCGTGCAGATGGGCCTGATCTACGTGAACCCGGAAGGCCCCGACGGAAACCCGGATCCGGTCGCCTCCGGCCGCGACGTCCGCGAGACCTTCGGGCGCATGGCCATGGGGGACCATGAGACCGTAGCGCTGGTCGCCGGCGGCCACACCTTCGGCAAATGTCACGGCGCGGGCGATGCGGAGCTGGTCGGTCCGGAACCCGAAGCGGCCGGCATCGAGGAGCAGGGCCTGGGCTGGAAGAGCAGCTTCGGCACCGGCAAAGGCGGCGATGCTATCGGCAGCGGCATCGAGGGCGCCTGGAAGCCGAATCCCACCAAATGGGACTTGGGCTACCTGAGGATTCTGTTCAAATACGAGTGGGAACTGGTCAAGAGCCCGGCCGGCGCACACCAATGGCATGCCAAAGACGTCGACGAAAAGGACATGATCGTCGACGCCCACGATCCGTCGAAGAAGCATCGGCCGATGATGACCACGGCAGACCTCTCCCTTCGCGAGGACCCGATCTACGCGCCCATCGCAAAACACTACCTGGAGAACCCCGCGGAATTCAAGGACGCCTTTGCACGGGCGTGGTTCAAACTGACCCACCGCGACATGGGACCCCGCGCGCGCTATCTCGGCGCTGAAGTGCCGGAAGAAGAATTGATCTGGCAGGACCCGGTGCCCGCCGTCGATCATCAGCTGATCGATGCACAGGAGATCGCAGACCTCAAAGGTAAGATCCTGGCTTCGGGACTGACGATCCCGGAACTGGTCTCCACTGCCTGGGCGTCGGCCTCCACTTTCCGCGGTTCGGACAAGCGCGGCGGCGCCAACGGAGCGCGCATCCGCCTCGCACCCCAGAAGGAGTGGGAAGTCAACCAGCCGGCCCAGCTGAACAAGGTGCTCGAAATCCTGGAGGGCATCCAGGCGGCCTTCAACAGCGCGCAGTCCGGCGGGAAAAAGGTGTCGCTCGCGGACCTGATCGTCCTGGGCGGATGCGCCGCAGTCGAGCAAGCGGCAAAGAATGCCGGCCACAACGTGACCGTCCCCTTCACACCGGGGCGCACCGATGCCTCCCAGGAGCAAACCGATGCGAAATCATTCGCCGTCCTCGAACCGGAGGCCGACGGGTTCCGCAACTATCTCAAAGCCAAATACAGCGTATCGGCAGAGGAGATGCTGGTGGATCGGGCGCAACTGCTGACGCTGACCGCCCCGGAAATGACGGTCCTCGTTGGCGGCCTGCGCGTCCTGAACGCCAACTTCGGACAGACCCGGCACGGCGTCTTCACTGACCGGCCGGAGTCGCTCACCAACGACTTTTTCGTAAATCTGCTCGACATGGATATGGAGTGGAAAGCGACCTCGGAAGACAAAGACCTCTTCGAGCTTCGTGATCGCGCAACAGGCGAACTCAGGTGGACCGGCACCCGCGTCGATCTCATTTTCGGTTCGAACTCCCAACTGAGGGCCCTGGCGGAAGTGTACGGATGCGGGGACTCCCAGGAGAAGTTCGTGAACGACTTCATAGCCGCATGGGACAAGGTCATGAACCTTGACCGTTTTGACTTGGCCTGATCGCAGCATGAACTTTGGTGACCTGTGCTGAACTGCAATGGTATGATCGACCAGCGATAATCGCCACCGATTAATGATGGCGCAAAATTCACTCAGGCTGCCGATCGCATGTTCGGGCGGCGTTTCGATATTCTATGAAACGCCGCCCTCTCTCCTCAGCGCAGCAGACCGATCCGTCTCTCGATGACACCCTGAATGGCGCCGGAGAGCATTGCCGCACCCATTATGGCGATGTCGTCGGCCAGTGTTCTGTTGGTCCTAAACGCCGCATCGAATCGGACCGGGCCGGCGAGGCGGAGAATTGGACCAAAATCCGTTACGCGTCAGGCCGCTCTGTGCATGGCTTCTCTCCTGGACCTGGCAGGTCTGTTTTTGAGCCACCTTCTATTTCTCCCTTGATAAGCGATGCAGTGTCTGGATAGGCGTAGATGGTGGTCGCTCCATTTTCCGGCAAGCCGCCGGAAAAAGCAGATGGGCCATAAATGCTGTGTACTTCTCTACCAAAAAGCCTCAATAAAACCGATTGTTCTCCGCGATGATGTGCTGTATGGGCTATCCTTCTCAACATAACCCAGGCTCTACTCCGTGTCGTGTCAAAAAAGGTAACTTCCTGCTCCCACCAGGCCGAATCTTTTTCCCTAAGCGCTTTCGCTCGATTTTCCGAATCGTGCGCATATTGTTTTATGAACGCAATACGGTTTTCTTCCAGGGGCAGTGGGGGAGCACCGACATCAATACCGAGCATTTTGCAGAACCATCTGTTTTCACCCATACATTGATGGATCATATGCTCCTTGGGATTGCGGTCTTTTTCATTCAACGGTTTTGGGCGGATCGGTAGATCATCGTCTGCGAACATACTCCAAACACTCAGGGTTTTAATTCGTTCTGTTTCATAGGTATCAACCAAGAATACATAATCCATATGTCCTCCTCTCCACTTATCTTAGTATCAATATTCAGCCGCTAAGGACAGGGTGCTGCTTTTTGTAATGTCAAGTATGCCAGTTCGGTCGGCCTTCCGGCGAAGGTGCGTGAATCGGCACTCCAAGCCCCAAGCCAATAGAAGCGATGAGTGAGGCAAAGTTCGCAATACCCGTAAATATTTGATGCTTCCGCCCTGGGCGCGCTTACCTTCGGCGAGATAGAGGCCGAGGCTGTCGCCGGAACACTTGAGCATGAAACGCTCACATTTGATGTGCAAATTTGCACATGACATTATCAATGCGGTTGGCGGATACGCGGAATTCGAGCGTTTAGTGCGCCAGGGAAGGCAAATGCACGACCAGGCCGTCTTCGGCCTGTTCGCCCGGCTGGCATCGGACGCCGTTCATTTCGTGCGCGCAAACCTCGGCAGCATAACCAGAAGGCTACCGTCGAAGCGCCGTCGCCCGGAGGTATGCGAATCGGTCTTCTAAACTTTCGGTTTGAGCGTTGCCCCCGACCCAAAAAGAGTTGCGCCTTTTTCTTTAGGGATCGAGTCGTCGCCAGGACCACGGCTCGATCTCAGAGGCGTGTTTTGAAGCGGTTTACAACCATCATCCCTACCTAATATCAAGGTGGCATCAGATTTAAATCTCCCTAGCCGCGGGACTGTTTCGAAGGTTCAAATCTGGCACCCAACACTTTGGGTCGGTTTTGAAGGGAGGCAGCAAGCTGCTGATCGTCTTCCTATCCCCTGGCATGGGCCAGGGCTTCGGCAAGGTAGGCATCGTACTCCGCCTCATAATCAGCCGGAATCAACACCCACTCTTTGAACCGCTTGCCGGTGAAATCAAAAGGCAATCCTTTGCCTTCAGCGATTAGCTCATCGACCCGTTGCGGCGAAACCTTGATGATCAGCGCCTCTTCCCGCTCGAAGATCATTCCCAGAAAATCTCCGTTGTACCGAAGACAAGTCGATTTCATCATGGTGGATACTTCCACCCCTTTTTTCTTCAAGATGGTGCATTTCGTCAGATCAAAGTTCATGGCACACCTTTACACTGCCTGCAGCAGAGAAACTTCATTCGTACGGCCGAAGATCAACCCCAGAGCCGCGCCGGTTATCGTAAACTGAAGGAATTGAAAGCCGGTATGATAGACCAGAAAGGTCTCTATCGGGTTGATATCGAATTTGGCCGCAGTGGCAAAGCCCATGACCGTGTAGATCAACAAACCGATGGTCAAAGAGTACCGGATCCCCGCCCAAACAGGATGACCGCCCCGGTACCATAATGGGTAGAAGTAGGCGATCACCGCCCCCTGGACGATCATGGACAGCACCCCCAGCGGGACGATCGGTTCGGTACGGGTAACAGCCCCTATCTCTATGTAGAGGTCATGAAACCAAACCAGATGCCACGGGTAGGCCAGGGCAAAACTGAGCACCACATAGCTGGCAGTGGCAAGGATATATTTTTTTAGCATTGGCGCCTCCTGGAAAACCTTTACATTGGGATATATTAATTGTATCATGCAATTGATTTTGACTATAGTCAGAATTAATTTTAAAATGCAAGTAAAAAACGATCAAAACGTTCGAGGCACAACCCGACACCAAGGGGGATCCGGGATAAACTGCGCCTGCCGTGAGAATTTGGACGATATGGATCCGGCTGCGATTTAAAGCTGCAGGACTGAAACCTGCAGGCGCCGGCACAGGGGCTGAAAATGGTTCAGAAAAAGACCCATATGGAGCACTCCGGCTGCCCGGTGGCCTGTGCCCTGGATATCGTCGGCGACCATTGGACGCTTCTTGTTATCCGCGATCTCATGTTTTTGGGCATCCATGAATACAAGGAGATGCTCGCCGGCGCCGAGGGAATCTCCAGCAACATCCTGACCGACCGGCTGAAAAGACTGGAGGGCAATGGCCTCATTGCATCGGTGCCCCATCCGCAAAGCCGCAAGCGGAAACTCTACTATCTCACCGCCAAGGGCAAGGACCTGATCCATACCATGGTCCACCTGATCCGCTGGTCGGAGAAACACCTTTCCGACCGGCTCGAGATCCCCCCGGAAAAAAAGGATCTCCTGGTCAACGGACCGGACCGGTTCGTCGCATTGACCCTGCAGCAGCTTGCCCGGTGGGAAAAGGAAAATCTCGACCCGCGCCAGGCCAAGCGTTCATAAGATGAACGCTGAAGATGGTTATGGGCAATTTCGCCGCTTCATTCCAAAAGACCTATGACAAAGGAGAAATGCAATGACGCAGTTCATTATCATCTACATCGGCGGCGATCAGCCGGCCAGCCCGGAAGAAGGCCAGAAACATTTTGCAAAGTATCGGCAATGGCTGGCTGCCCTTGGCAGCGCAGCCGTCAGTCCCATGAACCCGATAAAAAATACCCACACGGTACACGCGGATGGTTCGGTGGCCCAAGGCGGCGATATGGCGATGTCGGGGTACACCATCGTTGAGGCCGAATCCCTGGACGAGGCCATATCCATGGCCAAAGCGTGCCCGTTTCTGGAGATCAATGGCACCCTTGAAGTGTCGGAATTGGTGAAAATGGGGGATTAAAGCGGCCGGCCCAATATTGTCTTGGATGGGTTCAACACCTCGAGATACCGGTGATCATCTTCCTTAGGGTCTCTTGTAGCTGATGGATAGCCCGGACCGGCTGGAACGGTCTATGGTGGTACTGAAGTCAGAACGCGTGCGAAGATAGCCGATGAAATCCCGGATCCCCTTGCTCCATCCGGCCATGGACATATTGTGGGCTGTAAAGCAGCCGCCGACTTCGATTTTCGG
Organism: Desulfobacteraceae bacterium; assembly: GCA_037387725.1. Classification (GTDB taxonomy): domain Bacteria; phylum Desulfobacterota; class Desulfobacteria; order Desulfobacterales; family Desulfosarcinaceae; genus JARRKU01. The sequence goes on along the minus strand of JARRKU010000151.1, from coordinate 10,783 downwards.
GGCAAGGGCCTTGAAGTAATTTGTATACCAGTCCTTGTCCGCATCGCTGAAAACAAAGTCGAACGGCCCGCTCAGCTCCTTGACAAGGGTATGCGCATCGGCCAGCCGCGCATCGATATAATCGGAGAGGCCGGCGGCCTCGAAATTTCTCACCGCTTCTTTGTGCCGGCGCTCATCGATTTCGATGGTGATCAGTTTCCCGCCGGTCTTGCTCAGCGCCCATGCCATCCAGATGGCCGAGCGGCCCGTGGAGGTGCCGATTTCAAGCGCACGCGTGTAGCCGTGCTGGACGATGATGTCGTGCAGCAGCTGTCCGTCCGACTCGGGAACATTCATATCATGCCAGCTCTGCCGGCGGCTTTCCAGGAAATCGGTTACCCGCGCATCCAGCTCAGGATTGCGATCAAGGGCCTGCGCATCAAAGACGCTGATGATACAGGCGATGGCCGCAGCAATGAACACGGTATGGGGTCTAATACATTTCATGGTCGTCCTGCCTTGAATCTTTTCCCATTACAATTGTGTCTGCATACATTAGGCACTGAAAAGCGCATTGTAATCGGATGGAGCAATATTTCGCTTTCAGATTGATAATTCGACAGCGATGCTTTATATAGCAGTCCTATCAGCTAAGACTTTTTGCCATCGGCAATCCATTCAGTCGGGCTTTCTCTGACTTCGGTTCTAGACGCATCGCATCTCATTCAATAACTGCTTTTCCAGCGGACATTGGAGGCGTGCGCCTTCCAGGCTCTCATCATTAATCCGTGCAAATGGGCGGCTGTATCTGATCAGCCTTCGATTTGCGCATGATGTCGCCATGCCGGTGACAAGCGCCCCACAGCAACCGCAGACCAATGCCACAGAAATGGCCGGGTAACAGGGGAGCATTTGGAAAGGAGAGCAAATGAGAATCCGGGCAATATTCATAACCGTCCTGATGATATGCTTCGGCAGCAGCGTCCTCGCAGGCACCATGACGGGCACTGGAACTGTCGAATCGTATCAATTGGCAAAAGCGCAGTACAACGGCTCCAAGGCCAGAAATTACAAAGTGTACGTCCCGCGCAGCTATGACCGCACCCAGGCGGTGCCCATGGTCTTTGCCTTGCACGGATGCAAGATGGATAACCAGGATGCCATCGACAATTGGAACTGGGACCTGGTCGCCGATGCGCATAATCTGATTGTGGTGTTCCCATTTGTGACCCAATACGATGAATTGCGGAATCAGAATTGCTGGGGATACTGGTTCCCTGCCCATATCCACGAAGGCGCCGGTGAGGTGGAGGATCTTCACCGCATGGCGCTGGAAGTGGAATCCAACTACACCATCGATCCCGAGCGGCGCTATATTATCGGGCTGTCTTCCGGCGGCGGCATGGCAGTGGCCGCCGCCATCGCCTACAGCGAGTACTGGGCGGCCGGTGCATCCGCAGCCGGCCTGCCTTACGGCGATTGGTCCAACTCGGTGCTGGCTGAAATGTTTAAATCATTGCCGGAATATGTCAGCGCCATTCAGGCCGAACTGGATGATCAACGGGTCATCCCTTTCATGGCCATCAATTCGATCAACGATGAAACCGTGCGGTTGAAAGCCGCCGAGCTGATCAGGGATTCGCATATCGCCGTATTCGACGGAGATATCAACAGCGCTTCGGCCAGCGATTGCTCCGCCGAGGGAATCGCCTGCACCCAAACCCGCTACCTGAACGTTGAAGCAAAAACCGTCGTGGAGACCGTTTTTTATGACGGCGCCGTGGCCGGAACCCAATGCGGTCCCCTGGGATGCGGCCACTATTACGGCGGCGAGGATGATGACCCCGAAGCATGGGCTTATGGAACAGGACCGAGCACCACGCAAATCGCCTGGGAGTTTTTCAGCCGCCATACGTTCAGCGGCAACATCAAGCCCGAGATAACCGCCCAAGTCGATGTGACCGATGGCAACAAAATCCATATGAGCGGATCGGCCACCGACAGCGACGGCACGGTGGTGTCGGTCCATATGATTGTCAAAAAACGCGTCGGAACCGTATACCAGGATTTCATGGATCTGCCGGTGTCCGGCGATTTCAGCGCATTTTCAGTGACCACAGAACCGATAGAGGATGGGATTTATCAGGTCCATGCCGTGGCAGCTGACAACGACAATGCCAAAACACAAAGCACGCCGGAGATTCAGCTGATCAATGTGACCGCTCATCCCCCTGTCGTCACAGACCTGGAGGCAACGGTCGTTCAAAATTCGGTGACCATTAGCGGTACTGTAACCGATTCAGACAACGACTTGGATCGCCTGATAGTGGCCGTCGAAGATCGAACCAAAGCCGCGGCAGTGGACAACGGCGCATTCACGGTCCGATTCGACCCGTTGGACGCCGGCAACTATTCAGCCGAGGCCACCGCCTATGACAGCCTGGAGCTGACCGGATCCGCTGTCATCGGTTTTACCATCGAATACATCCCGCCGCCGTCGGCCACGGCCACCATCCAGAAACACTGCGAGGCCGGGCGCATCCCCTGGGCGCAATACAGCAGCTATTTCCTCAAATATGGTTTCAATGAATTTACGGTCTATCAAAATCCGGATGGCACATGGGATGACCGGCCGCCATCCGGCACCTGCATGACCGCCGCCGTATCCGAACATGTCGGCCGGGGACGTGCATACGCAGAAACCGTAGGATGGTGGCTCTGGGCCCAAACCACCTACTACGCAAAAGGATCGAACGATGAATTGGGCGATGACGCCGGATCGGTCGTATCCCTGCAAAAATCCGGCACCGACCACTGGCAGCGGGTTGATGCATGTCCATAAGGCTTCAGGTTCAATGCCATGACAATAATAATTTCAATCACCTTAATAAAGGAGGCGCCATGTATAACTACTGGCTCAAAATGTGGAGTGACCTTTTCGAAAACAGCTTCAACTACTACTACCGGTATACCTACAAGATGTTCAACCCGGACATCCGCATCGGCACAGACGATGACGTGGTGGTCATGGGCGATGTGACCGTGGTACTGCCGTATACCAAGCGAATGGAGGGCAACCAGCGAAAAGTGATCAAGGACGCAGTCATCGACGCCCTCAAGGAAAAATACAAAAAGGATGAATCTATCTTTAAAATGGATCCAAAGCGCCTGCAGTGGCAGCGATAAATGCCTTTATTACCGTTTGATAATCTTGGCGTCATACAACGATCATATTGTCATGCTAAACAGAAGGTCAATGGATCGGAGCGGTACTTAACCGACCTGCATTTCGGGAAAGGATAGCCGATTCGATCCATCGACAGCCCCAACCGCATTCTTCTTTCCTCCTCCATGGAACCGGACTGCTTCAAGCAGTCCGGTTTCGCTTTTTTTATGGATAAGGCCGCATGCTTTTCAAGGAAAACTAGCGCCATTATGCTTGAAGCCGCACCTGCGGACCTTTCTTAAAGACTATTTGAGATGGTTTCTGACGATTGGCGGGGTTGGGGCCCAGCGACCTTACCGGTAAACGCTTTCTTTTCTGGCCACCTGTACATATCTTTGATAGGTATTGATAATGCCTTTTGCTCTGATGGTGATTCTTTTGACTTCTCTATCGTACCTTTCATCGTAATCGATCGACGATTTTCTATACCCATCTGCTTTTGAATTCACCACAGATGCATTGCTTCCAGGCCGCACAAATCTGGTATCGCGTATGACGGTATTCAGGAAGGCTTTTATCGCTTTTGTAAAGACAAGATGGGCCTCGGCAAGATTTTGATTCGAGAAGCTTTGACTCAAGAAGTGAAAAATCGATATCGTCAAATGTTTTCCGCTCTTCCGATTTGGCTCGAAGTTTTGATAATACAATAACAGCTGCTACGGTGAATGCGATTGTGACAACAATTCCTGCAACAATAGTGCTATCCATCTCGTAACGCTCCGATTTGCCTGATATGATGTGAACTTACGACTCCCGATGAATTTCAACCCATTTGTCGTCCTTTTCGTGCACCTCTGGGGTTGGTTCACCTTAATCCTGCTATCATCAGGATAGCTGATAGTCTTACCATGGCACCCGCTTGGGGGGCTCTTGATGGACTAAGATGAAACAAATTCTGTGCCATCTAACTTGCATGATATTATGAATATTAATTCAGGTGCGTTACACAGCAATTCGTCATGATTGAATTTGGCAACTCGGCAGGCGTGTGCACAAAAAAATATGCCCCGTATCATTTGGGAGCCATATCATTTGATGTTTGAATAACGATATTCAACCATACCGCTTTTTAAGCTGATCCGCCGCGGCAACGATGGCACACAGTTTTTTGAAGGCGACCTGTTCGACATTCACCGAACGCGTTGCAAAACAACTGAAGCCGCAATCGGTATTGAGATAGAGCTGATCCGGACGGTAGAATGCCATGGCCTTTTCGGCTTTTCCCACAATGTCATCCACAGCCTCCACAACGTCCGTGCGCGGATTCACGACACCCAGGCCCAGTTGCCGGTCGGAAAGCGTCCGGCCGACCACTTCGATATCACCTGCCCGGGGTGTGGCATATTCCAGCACAAACTGATCGACAGCCATCCGCTCCAGGGCCGGCAACAGTCGGGCATAATCGCCGCTCAACAGCACTTCTTCGTGCTTGCTCCAGTTGCCCCGGCACACGTGCACACCGATCTGGACCCCATCGATTCCTTTGGTGATCCGGTTGATCAGATCAGCGGCGAACTTCAGCTCTTTACCCGCATCCCGGCGGGTGGCAAGGGTCGCTCACATGAAGGTGCGCCGGTCGCACTCCTCGGACAGGACGATTTCGGTGAGCACCGGCTCATCGAATTGCACAAAGTCACAGCCGGCATCCCGCAGGTCCATCAACTCCTCGCGTAGCACGCGGACGATGTCGTCGGCCATTTTCTTGTGATTCCGGTAGGCCTTGCGGGTCAGCGCCCCCACCCACATGGACCGGGTCAGCAAATAAGGGCCGGGCAGGGTGATCTTAACCGGCTTTTGGGTCAGCGTACGGAGAAACCTGAAGTCTTCCAATGCAAGCGGTTCTCTTCTAGAAATTTTTCCGATACAGGTAGGATTTTTCACGGCAGACGCCGGCATGTCCATGGTGCGCAGCATCTCTTCAAACTCGGCCTTGTCTTCCACATAATCGAGCATGTCGGCCAAAGACATGAGCCGGGTACCGGCCACTTTGTCGGTGATAAAGGCGTAAAAGCTCTCCCGCCGGTGCTCGCCGTCGACAAGGATATCCAGGCCGGCTTTTTCCTGAAGTTCGACAGTGCGGCGGATTTCGCCATCGGCTACGGCATCGAAATCCTTCCGGGATATGGCGCCTTTTTGGTAGCCTCGCAGGGTCTTGAGCATGGTTTTGGAACGGGGCCAGGACCCGACCTGGGTGGTGAGAAACGGCTGTTGGTCTATCATGGGACTACACCAGTGCAAATTTGAAGGTTAGGGCGGTTGCTTTCCGGAGCGTGGCCGCAATGGGGGACCGCTCAACTGTGCGTTCCCAAGCGGATCTGACCCTCTCTTCATCGTCAAAGGAAGAGGCAAAGCATTTCAATTCGATGACTTTAATGGACGGATCGCCATCTTCCAATCCCATGTGCGCCAGGATATTGTTGAGCGCGCCGCTCATGGAGATCTCTATGTCGTCTACATCCAGGTTGTTTTTGGCGCATTCGGTGGCAAAGGCCGTGCTGAGCGACCCGGCCAGGGCGCCGAGCACGTATTCCACTGCACAAGGATATTTGTCTTTTTCTTCGAAGCTGGCCGGCTGACCGACGTCAAAAGAAAAATTGCGCGCATAGACAGTGGATTTGAGATGACCGGTGGACCGTGTCCGCAGCCGCCACTCGTACTGCCGGGCCTTTTCCAGATCCTCTTGGAAAGCTTCGGCTTCTTGTTGTTTGCTGCTGCCACGCCGGACAAAATAGCGGGTAAAACCGTCGCCGGCTGCTTTGCCCAGGTATTCGTGCCCCGACATGCGGCACCACGGCGGCAGGTCGTTTCCCACTGTCGGCTCCCGGCTGCGCATTTCCAGGATCCCGTTCTCGGGCACTTTTAACATGTTCTCCCGGATCAAAAGGATCAGACCCGAACCGCAATCCAGATCGCCGCCGTCAAAGACAATATCGGGTGTGATGCCGCTGATGTCGATATCCATTTATTTCACCTTCATTGGGTTCAAGCTGAAAATCTTCAATCGGGTTTAAGGTCAAGGCGGGGCCGGGCTCCAAATCACGCCATAGGCGGGACATACCGCAGCAAGGATTGGAAACCCGGCACCAACACCCAGATTGGGCCAAAAGATTTTATTGAGATGGATTCTAATAGGCCACGCAGGGTGACCCTGCCGACAGCCATTCCACCAGCGCCGCACCACCGGCCGGGGTCGCCCCCTCAATCAACGTCTCTTCCGCAATGCCGCGTTTTTTCATGCAGGGGGTGCACACATAAATTTTCCCGCCGGCTTTGATGAACTTTTGCACCAGGTCTTTGAGCGGTGCAAAAGGAGCGCCCTCATCCACCTTATTGATCTCTTCGGGTACAGCGCACCACACGCCATCGGAGCTCAGAAAAACCAGAGTCTCCTTCTCGCTGCCCTGGGCGGCATTGGCCACGACAAATCCGAGGGTGGCTTTGTCGGGATCTGTTTTGCAATGGGTGATGGTGACGCAAAATGTGTTGGACATGACTACCTCCTGATCAAGTGGGGTTTAAGGGTAACAAGATAATAGGGATGCTGCATGCGGGTCAGCTCATTGCGGGTCATGCGGCACCATGCCGGCAATTCCACCGGTGCTGCGGGGTCGCGTGAGATCACGAGTATCCTGCATCCGGGGTGCTGGTCACGAACGTAAAGATACAGATTGACGATGACACGGCCGCAGGTCTCCTCGCCGCCGTCGAACTCGTCATCGAACTCCCAGTCCGGCGTGACCGTATCCTCCGGCTTGGTGCGTCTTGTGGCTTTTATCGACGTCACCGGGCAATACAAAGGCCTGGCGTCGTCTTCCGGCAACCGCATCTTACTTCTCCCTGCCTCCAGAAATAAGCAAAGAGGGCCACATGAACAGGGCCCATGGAAACAGCGGCAATATGGCACGAAGAAATCCACGAATTCAAATCGCTACTTTCAATGCATGCTATGACCCCATATAGACATGATCTATTTTGGATGGATGCGACGGTGGACGGGAGAGAGACAAAGGCCGACCAAGGCGTCGGTCTATCGTTTTGCGATGGGAATACAAGCGATCAATCGGCTGGCCTACTGCGGGCTGAATCTAACGTAAGAACTGTCTCAATTCAAATGTCAGCCTTGATGCAGAATTATGTGAGTCAACGCGTCCCGGTTGTCCCGCGTCACTTCTATCAGGTAAACATCCGGCCGTTGCTTGACGGCCTGGATAAATCCTCTGCCATGCAGCGCAACCGTGGCGAGCAATCGTTTATCGCTCTCCAGAAGCTGAAGGACCAGCGTGCGGAAAAGCTCCGAAAACAGCTCCATCTTACCGATTTCATCGATCACCACGAGCGCAAGATTGGGATTCAGCAGATCCGATTTATCCAGAAAGTCCTCGAACCCCGCCGTATCCACACCATAGCGACCCACCCGGTGCCGGCTTTTCATATCCACATGAGCAAGGATGCGGCGCTCGCCATTGAGCCCGCGCAGTTCGAACCCCGCACGATGCCCTGCCGATCGGATTTCGGCCGTATAAAAACCTGCCATCGAATCCATCGGCAATAGTTCGACGATTCGGCGCACCAGTGTGGTTTTGCCGATGCCGGGTTTTCCCGTAATGAGCGTTTTGGTATGGCGCAGATCCATCCGTCTCACCCAATCAGGTGCATGTTGTGCAAGCCATTTGAAGTTTCCAAGGGTCTGGCGGTTTGAGACGCCTGTGCCGGCAGATCCTGCAGCGTCCCATGATCAGCCACCGGCCTTTATAAAAATACCCCGCCGGAGGCCTCGATGCGCTGACCGTTGATCCAGTTGGCCTTGTCCGAGGCCAGGAAGGCGACCACTTTGCCGATATCATCGGCCTGGCCGACCCGTCCCAGGGCGGTCTGCGATGCGATGAAGGCGTTCAGCTCGGGGTTGCTGCGCACGGCAGCGTTGTTGAAATCGGTCTCGATGGCGCCGGGCGCCAGCACGTTGGCTGTTATGCCGCGCGGGCCAAGCTCTTTGGCCAGGTATTTGGTCAGAGTTTCGACGGCGCCTTTCATGGCGGCGTAGATGGAATAGCCGGGATTGGCAAATCGGGTGGTGCCGCTGGAGATGTTGATGATGCGCCCTTTATCGCGCAGGAGCGGGAGCATTTTCTGGGTCAGGAAATAGACCCCCTTGAAATGGATGTTCATGAAGCGGTCGAAATCAGCTTCGCTGGCGTTTTCAAAGGGAATGGTGGCGCCGATGCCGGCATTGTTCACCAGGATGTCCAGTTGATCCAATTGCCACTTTTCAGCCAGGCACTTCCGGACCTCTCCGACAAACCCATCCAGGGAGGCGATATCGCCCACGTCCAATTGCAGCGCCGCCGCCTTTTGCCCCAGCTTTTCAATTTCGGCCGCTACCTCCTCGGCCTCATCTTTGCTGGAATGGTAGGTCACGATGACATCGTCACCCTCTTCTGCAAGCCGCAGGGCCATGTTTTTCCCCAGGCCCCGGCTGCCGCCGGTGACCAGTGCGATCTTTGATGCCGTTGTCATTTTTTCCTCCTCTTGTTCAAGTTTCTATCAATGGTCTCAAATGTTCCCAAAGATACTTCCGCCAGAACATGATGCAAGATTGAGAATGAAATATCCATCAAACAGTGTTACGGGCAGGCCCTGCCTCACTTGCAATTTGTTTTATTGACATATTGTCATACTATAAATTGAAGTTGGAAACGTGACCGGAATTCCAATTCGCAAAACAAATAAAAATGTGAATGGAGAGACAGATGAAAGCGATCGTTTCAAAAAGCGGCAGCAACGCACAGGACACCGGTGCGTTTATTTTAGAAGAGCAGCCCATACCCGAGCCGGGACCACAGGATCTCCTGGTTCGCATTGTGGCCATTGGGATGAATCCAGTGGACACAAAGGTTCGCCAACGATCGGAGAAGGATGGCGTGCTTGGCTGGGATGCCTATGGCATCGTAGAAAATGCAGGGCAGGAAGTGAACGCATTCAAGGCAGGGGATAAGGTCTTTTACGCGGGGGATATCACCCGGCCGGGATGCAACAGCGAATATCATCTGGTGGATCACCGGATAGCGGCGCTGGCGCCCAAGAACCTTTCTCCTGAAGATGCCGCGGCCATGCCGCTGACCTCAATCACCGCGTGGGAGAGCATGTTTGAACGCCTGGGATTTGTGCCTGAGGCAGGTGCGAATACCGGCAAAAGCATCCTGATCATCGGTGGCGCCGGAGGCGTCGGTTCCATCGCCATACAATTGGCCCATTGGTCCGGATTGAAGGTGTATGCAACCGCATCAAGGAGAGAAACCACTGATTGGTGCAAGCGCTTAGGGGCCGATACCATCTTGAACCACAGAAACGTTCTCTATGAGGAGCTCAAAGCAACCGGAACCGATGCTGTCGACGCCATCTTTTGTACGACACAACTGGAACGGCACTGGAAAACGATGGCAGAATGCATCCGCCCCCAGGGACGCATCGTATTCATCGATGACCCGGCGGATGAAGTGGACATCACCGTGTATAAGTTGAAAAGCGTCACCCTTTCCTGGGAATTCATGTATACCCGATCGATGTTTGAGACAGAGGATATCTCCGAGCAGGGCAAATTGCTTTCCACCGTAGCCGCACTGTTGGATGCAGGCACCCTTGTCACCACCCGGCAGAAGACGTTCAGCGGTCTGACGCCCGAGAATATCCAGGCTATGCACATCAAGCAGGAAACAGGAACAATGATGGGGAAGCAGGTCCTGATGCTGTAAGATGACATAGAGGTGGTTTCAAAACCGCCCCTCGGGCTCAATCTCGGTGTTGGGACGAGGCATTCAATCCTCAAAATACTCCATGTATTCCTCCGGTTGAACTCCTCGCCCCGCCTTGACGTTGAACCCGATTGACGGTTTTGAAACCACTTCTAGCCGAAACCAAAGAAGAAAAAGCCATGAAAAAGAGCGTTCTGATTACTGGATCCACCGACGGCATCGGGTTGGAAACCGCCCGGATGCTGGTCTCTTTGGGCCACCACGTCCTGTTGCACGGGCGAAACCCGGCAAAACTGGAAAAAGTGGCAGCTACGCTCTCAGCGCTGCCGGCAGGCGGGCGCATTGAAAGCTACGTGTCCGATCTATCGCGCTTGGACGATGTGGAAGCACTGGCAAAAGCTGTTGCTGCAAAGCACGCCAAACTCGATGTGCTGATCAACAACGCCGGCGTCTATCGATCGGCCGAGCGCGTCACCCGGGACCGGCTCGATGTGCGGTTTGCCGTCAATACCATCGCACCCTATCTGATCACGCAACGGCTTTTACCGCTGCTTGGCGCGTCCGGACGGATCATCAATCTCTCCTCTGCTGCGCAGTCGACCGTCGATCCGCAAGCGCTGGCGGGACGCACCAGGCTATCCGACGGAGCCGCCTATGCCCAAAGCAAACTGGCGCTGACCATGTGGTCTCGCCATATGGCGCTATCGCTCAAAGATGACGGCCCTGCCATCATTGCCGTTAACCCCGGGTCGATGCTCGGCACCAAGATGGTCAAAGAGGCCTTTGGCGTGGCCGGCCGCGATCTGCGCATCGGCGCAGAAATACTGAC
>JARRKU010000150.1:0-7256 GCA_037387725.1 Desulfobacteraceae bacterium | reverse complement strand
TTGTCAGGCGACGCATCAAATAGTTTCGAACCTCGTATTTGCCATAGCGTTATACATCGGATGGGGTTATAACTGCGTTGCGGGGTCAGCGTTCACAAGGCTTTGTGCCCCTTTGCCATCTTTTTCAAGCATTGTCAGGATTTATGAAGAAGTATACATGCACAGACTATCGCAAAGAGATGATGCTGGCCGGCTTGAGAAAACAGCTGGCTGACCCGGACCTCAGTGTCGAGCAAAAGCAACAGCTGGAGTTCGAGATCAAAAGACTGGAGTCGGAAATCGGTCTGGACTGAACAGCCGGTGCCGTCCGTATTGGGCACCTTCGGAATACCTCAGCGGATTCCCCCCTTTATTAGCGCGCGGTAATCTGGTATCTGACTCTTTCGAAGCTTATGCAGGGAGACAGGATCCATGCCACACCATTTGATTGTTGCCATGACAGGCGCTTCAGGGGCTTATGCGGCGCAGCTGCTGATTAAGAAAGCACCCTGGCCCACCATGCTGATCGCCAGCAAGTGGGCGCGGGAAATATATGCTCACGAGTGCGGTCCTTTCGAAGCCTTGGAACAATCGGCCGATCGGGTGTTTGGCAACGATGACATGATGGCGCCGCCGGCTTCCGGCTCCGTACCCACAGCCGGTATGGTGGTCCTGCCCTGTTCGGCCAACACCCTGGGGCAGATCGCCGCCGGGCTCGGCGAGACCCTTATCACCCGTGCCGCCCACTGCCATCTAAAAGAACGCCGGCCGTTGATTCTGGCGCTGCGGGAGACGCCTTTAACCGCTATCGATGTGAAAAATGCGGCCACTCTGGCCGATGCCGGCGCTACCATTATGCCGCTGTGTCCGCCATTTTACATGTTTAAAGGGCGCGCCCCTCAAGATATCAGCCTGCACGATGTGATGGACGCTTACGTGGACCGAATCCTCGCACTGCTGGGCGAGCCGCTGGAGAAGAGCTGGGAGGATATCAGCTGATGTATCCGGATCTGCGTGCCTTTATCGACGATCTGGAGCGCAGCGGCCAGTTGATCCGCGTCAAAGCCGAAGTCGATCCCAACCAGGAGATCACTATCATCCAGCATCGGGTGATCGCCGCCGGTGGTCCGGCCCTGCTTTTTGAAAGGGTCAAAGGGTCGCCCTATTGGCTGGTCTCCAATCTGTTCGGCACATCCCGGCGGGTGGCGATGACCTGCGGTGATGATCCCCTGGCACTGGGGGAGCGGCTGGCCCGGATGGTCCATCAATTGATGCCGCCCTCCCTGGCCAACCTGTGGCAAACCCGCCGCGAATTGCTGCGGCTGATCCCGGCACGCATGCGCAACGTATCAAAAGGTCCCGTGCTGGAGACAATAACCGAACCGGCCGATCTAAACCGCCTGCCGGTTCTCACCTGCTGGCCCAAAGACGGCGGACCTTTTTTCACCTGGCCCTTGGTTCACACCACCGATCCGCTTACCGGGCAGGGAAATCTGGGGGTCTACCGGCTCCAGCGGTTCAACCAGACATCGACGGGCATGCATTGGCAGATCGAAAGAGGCGGCGGTTTCCACTTCCATACGGCAACGCAGTTGGGACAGCCCCTTCCGGTCACCGTTTTCCTGGGCGGGCCGCCGGCCCTGACCATTGCTGCCGTATCGCCTTTGCCGGAGGGGATGGACGAGCGTCTGATGGCCGCCTATCTGATGCGCAGACCCTTGGACGTGATCAAGCGCCGGCAAAGCGGCCACCGCATTCCGGCCATGGCCGAGTTCGTCATAGAAGGGAGCGTAACCCCGGGGGACATGCGATGGGAAGGTCCTTTCGGTGATCATTTCGGCCACTATTCCGAGGCAGCCGATTATCCGGTCTTTCGCGTGCAACGGGTGCTGGCGCGAAAGGATGCCATCTATCCAGCCACAGTGGTGGGAAAACCGGTTCAGGAAGATTACTATGTGGGTGAGGCGCTCCAGGCCCTCACTGTTCCCATGCTTAAAACAATCAAGCCGGCCATCAGGGACCTGTGGGCTTATCCGGAGGCCGGTTTCCACGGCTTGGCGGTCATGGCGGTGCAGGAGCGATATCCGCGGGAGGCGCTTAAATTTACCCTCTCCATGCTAGGGGAAGGCCACGTCTCCATGACCAAAGTGATGATGACCGTGGATCCGGAAGTGGATGTGCGCAATTTCAGGGCGGTGAGTGCGGCGCTTTGGCGATACCTGACCCCCGAAGGCGTCCACCTGCTTTCTCCCACGGCCCAGGATACCCTCGATTTTACCGGACCGGCCATGAATACAGGCAGCCGTTTAATCCTGTTGGCCACCAAAGGGGGAGAAGGGGAGATCCGGCGGGATCCCCCGCCCATGCCGACTTCGGTGACGGACGTTCATCTCCAGCTCAGGGAGGCGGTCGCCATCGGACCGGCTTTCCTCATGCTCAAGGTCGCCGAAGGGGTCAATGATCTCGAAGCGCTAAGAGAGGCGCTGCGCCGCCACGAAGTGGCCGGGCAGTATCTGTTCCATATCCTGGTATCCGAAGATGTGGATCTGAAAGATCCGATCATGCGGTTGTGGGGATGGTTCACCCGCTTCGATCCGGCGGCGGATATTCATCCGGCCAAACGCCAGGTCCGCGGGAACCGGCTGGTGTTCGAGTTCCCCATCCTCATTGACGCCCGCTGGAAAAAAGGATATCCCCAGCCGGTGGAATTCGATCCTGCTGTGGAAAAGCGGGTGAACGATAGCTGGAATCGCTATGGTATTGCCCTAGATTGAATTGGATTGAATTGAATTGGATTGAATTGAATTGAATCAGACCCGATTTTGCAGGAAAAAGATAGCCAACGATGAATGATCGATTGCTCGAAAAGGCACTGGCCAAAGGCGCTGTCGGAGAACGACTCAGCCGTGATCAAGCATATGAACTGGCCAACGACATTTCCCCGGTGCAGCTGCACGCCATGGGACGGGCCGCATTGGCCAACCGGCGTTCCCGGTATGGGGAAAAGGCCACCTTTGTCTTCAATTTACAGATCAATCCGGCCAATATTTGCGGTGCCGGATGCACCTTCTGCAACTATGCCGCTTCGCCAAAAGACACCCACGCTTACATCATGGACGAAGATGAGATTCTCTCCCAGGTGGAAGCGCTCCAACCCACCGAAGCCCATATTGTCGGCGGTCTCAACCAGGTGTGGCCCTATGAGCGCAATTTGGAACTGGTGCGACGATTGCGGCAAACCTATCCGGATTTGCATATCAAAGCCTTCACGGCAGTGGAGATCGCCTATTTTGCCAAAACCACCCGCAAAAGCGCCTCCCGCATCATCGAAGAACTCAAGGCGGCCGGCATGAACGCCATGCCCGGCGGTGGGGCCGAGATCTTCTCCCAGCGACTCTACCGGCAGCACTGGAAGAACAAGATCGGTCCGGAAGAGTGGGTTCGCATCCATCAAATGGCGCACGCCCAACAAATTTCCACCAATGCCACCATGCTCTTCGGCTTCGGGGATACCTGGAAGGAGCGGGTGGATCACCTGCTCACGTTGCGAGCGGCACAGGATGAATCCAGAGGCTTCGCCTGTTTCATCCCCCTGGCGTTCCAGCCAGGAGAAGGCAAATTCGAGACCCACGGCCCGACGCCGTTGGAGACGCTGGCTGTACTGGCCATCGCCCGTCTGGTGCTGGACAATATTGCCCACATCAAATCCTACTGGCCCATGACCGGCGTGGAAACGGCCGCCGCCGGACTGAGCTGGGGGGCCGATGACATGGACGGCACCATCTCGGAGGAGAAGATCGCCCATATGGCCGGGGCCACCACTCCCAAGGGCTTGGCCCGTGAGAAGATGAATGAGACCATCCGCATGGCCGGCTTTGTGCCGGTGGAGCGGGACGGCATGTTCAACGAGATCCTGCCATGACCAACTACATTGCCATGATACCTTACGCCAATATGGCGCCTTTCAAGGAGTTGGGACCTCCGGAAGGATGCGTTCTGGTCGATTGTCTGCCCCGGGAGAGCATCCAGGCATTGAAATTCAAACACGTATGGGCGGCGGCCGTGCCAGTGGGCGGCTTGGCCTATATCGAGGAAGAGACGGAGTTCATCGGCCGTTACGGCATCGCCGTAAAACAGGAAGTGATGAGCGTACTTTTCTTTTCCGATCGCCCTTTTGAAGCGTTCTCTCCCGATCTGACGATCGGGCTCACCGGCGAGTCCGCCTCCAGCGTCCGCCTGCTCTACCTGCTGCTGGGGTATCAAAACGGATTCGACGCCATGCCCCAACTGGTCTCAAAGAGCGAAAACAGCAACGGCTATCTGGTCATCGGGGATCAGGCACTCAAGTGGGCCCGTGACTATCAACATCGAGGGGAAGCGCACGGGTACCGTCATGTGGCGGACTTGGCGGCCCTCTGGTATGCACAATTTCAGCTGCCCTTTGTATTCGCGCGATGGGTGGTCCGCAAAGATGCGCCAATGTCCGTCAAAGACGCCCTTCATCAGTGGCTGAAGCAATATGAAGAACGGGAAAGTGCCCTCATTCAAAAAGCAACTCCCAAGGTGGCAGAAGATTTGCGATTGCCGGACGACTATACGCACCGCTATTTGAAGGTGATCCGGCGCTGCCTTTCTTCGGAAGATGATCAGGGCCAAGCGCAATTTTTAAGCGAACTGAAACAACACGCCAAAGTCCCTCTCTTTCCCAGAAGGGCGCAAGGCAATCCGCCCCAGGAGAGGAAATGAGCACCAGAGCAGCCAAACCCGCCCCGAGGATCAGCCGTACGCAGGCCCTGGAACTGCTGACCCGGGCCCCCATGGGAGAATTGATGGCGATGGCGCACGACGAACGATCCCGTCGTCACCCAAACCAGCGGGTCACTTTTGTTTTCGACACCAATCCCAACTATACCAATGTGTGTGTGACCCAGTGCCGGTTTTGCGCTTTTTGCCGTACGCCGGAGGACCCCAAGGGGTACACCCTCACCCCCGAAGCGGTCGGTGACAGGGTGCGCAGAGCGGCGCAACTGGGCGCTACCACCGTATTGCTCCAGGGGGGGCATAATCCGGAGGTCGGATTACAGCAATGGCTGGACTATATCCGCGCCATTCAGGCGGCGGCTCCTGATATCCACATCCACCCCTTCAGCCCCGCCGAGTACATTTTCATGGCGGCCCGGGAGCAGTGCAAAGTGGAAGACATCTTGAATGCGGTCTTTCAGGCCGGTGTTCACACCATCCCCGGCGGCGGGGCGGAGGTGCTGACCGAATCGGTTCGCAAGCAGATTGCCCCGCGCAAGGCCTCCACCGAAGAGTGGCTTTCGGTATGTGAAGCCGCCCACGGTATCGGCTTTCGCACAACCGCCACCCTGATGTTCGGCCATGTGGAAACCGATGAGGATATCATCGAACATTTGATCGCTCTAAGGGACCTGCAGGACCGCACCGGCGGATTCACCAGTTTTATCCCTTGGTCCTATAAGCCTGGCGGCAACCCCTTGGGCAAGGAGATCCCCCGCAGTGCCCATCCGGCAAAATACGTGCGCGTCATTGCAACAGCCCGCCTGGTTCTGGACAACTTCGACCATGTCCAGTCCTCCTGGTTCAGTGAAAATGTCGCCGCCGGACAATTGGGACTGCTGGCCGGGGCCGACGATTTCGGCGGTATCCTGGTGGAAGAAAATGTATTGATGCAGGCCGGACACCAGCGAACCACCACCGAAGAGAAAGTCAAAACCATCATCCGCCGCGCCGGTTTCACCCCGGCCCAGCGGGATTCCAATTACGAAGTACTGCGCACCTTCGCCGGGCCTGAGCCGGTGGGGATAGGGGAATGAGATATCGTTTCATGGCATCCCCTTTTACCCGGATAACGGCCTTTATTAAATCCCGTTCTTGTTTAAAAACATAGACGGCCCCCATTACTCCTTTATCTCTCTCTTCGCTACAATGGCATATTGACTTTGGTTAGCTGTACGGAGTGTCCGATCTCCGGTGGCTTGAACGGGATAAAACCCGTCTTTTTCCACTGGTAGAAACAGATGGTTCCGTTTTCCAGAGGTTTTGAAAACGCAAAACTGACCTTCAATGGGCGATGGTCCCGGGTCAGGGTGAGAACTTCGGCCACCATGTCGGAGAGTTCGATGCGCTGACCTTGGGTCATGGGATCGGTCACGCCGCGGTAAAGCCTGTCGAAGGTGTTGGTGATGAAGCCGCCCTGGGCTTCGATTTCCAATGTGCGCGCATCGGTACGCGTGATGGTCAGGTCCGACGATACTCCGGAGGCGAGAACCCGGGTCGCGTCCGGGGCTGCGATGGCCTGGTCGTGGCAGAAAAAAGGCAGGTGCATCACGGTAAAGGGGAGGGGCGGATTGACGAAAACCAGGGTCTTGCCGTGGAAATCCAGTTCCCGTGAGAGTTCAAGAACAGGTTGCTCCAACGAGACGTTTTGCATTCTGTCCACGCCCTGGCTCTGGAGGGGAAGCATCAGCGGTGCTACGATGAAGTGGACGAAGATCAGGATGTAGACGCATGCGCCGGCCAGGGCTCTCCATGGCTTGGCACTTGGCAGCCACGCTGCCTTTTCAAACCAGACGGCCAGCAGGCGCGCCAACAATCCCATGGCGCCCAATCCGCAAAAAATCAACAGCCGGTTGTCCGGCGCCATGGCGCACACCGGCAGCAAGGCCAACACCATTCCAAGACCCCAAAACCTGGATACGCTATCCCGCTTGAGAATGGGAACCAGCACCAGGACGATGCCCACCAAAATGGCGTATATGACCGCCAGGACCCCATATGCAAAGGGTTTGGGCAGCATTCCGTAGACAAAGGCATTGGGGAAGAGCCACTGACCATAGAGCAGGACCGGCAGGCGTTCCCAAAGGACATTGAGGTAGGCCAGCGGCTGCTGACCGGGGTCGATATAGGCACCGCTGCCGCTGGTGCCGAACCCGAGGATCTTGTAGAAGGTGTACCAACCGACAAAAACAGCCGCATAGGGCAGCAGGGCCATGATTTTTTTGGGGAGTTTCTCTTTGACCATGAATAATTCGTAGGAGAGCAGATAGGCCCCGGCGCCCAGCCCGGCTTCGGCGGAAAGCAGCCCCAATAAAAAGGCCAGGGGAGCATATACCGCTCCGCCCCTGTGGCCCTGACGACGCCAGCGGTCATGGCCGAGCAGCGCCAAAAAGCCGAAAACCGCGGCGACCAGGGCATTGCGGTTGGCCAGCCAACCCACCGGAATACCGTGGGCGTCGTCGATGGCAAAGAGCAGC
>JARRKU010000149.1:0-13994 GCA_037387725.1 Desulfobacteraceae bacterium | reverse complement strand
CCCCAAAATTTCTTTTCGCATAGGCATCACCAGTCCCTATCGTTGCAACGACAGGGTCATACTTCAACGATAAACGGCATGATTACGGGACGTCGCCCTATGGTGAAGAAAAAATACTGCCGCAGCGCCGCCTGAATGCGGGAGCGAATGATGTCGGTGCGGTCGGGAACTTCAGGCGGTACATCTTCAACGATTTCAAGAATCACGCACTGGGCATCCAGCAGCAGGTGTCCGGTTTCCGTCTCAAAGACAAACCCCTTGGAGACCACGTCCGGACCGTAGATGATGACACCGGTCTCTTCATCGAAGGCCATGTTCACCACCACCATGCCGTCTTCAGACAACATGCGCCGTTCTTTGAGCACGCTGCGCCCGACATCGCCGATCCCTTTACCGTCGATCAACAGCCGCCCGGTTGGAATCCGATCGAGCATGGAGGTGCCGTTCTGCCCGAAGGTCACCACTTGACCGTTTTGCGCCAGCAGTATGTTCTCCGGGGCGAGGCCTTGTTCCTCGGCCAGCCGCGCATGAAGCACGAGATGCCGGTACTCCCCGTGCACCGGCATGAAGTATTTGGGCTTGATCAGGCGCAGCATCATCTTGAGCTCTTCCTGAAAGGCGTGCCCGGAGACATGGATCTTGGCAATTTTTTCATAGATAACGTTAGCCCCACGACGGTACAGATCATTAATGATATTGGTAATGGCTTTCTCATTGCCCGGGATGAACTTGGACGATAGAATGATGGTATCGTCGGATTTGATCTTAATGTGTCGGTGGGTACCGGCGGCCATTCGGGCCAGGGCCGACATTGGCTCCCCCTGACTTCCGGTGGTGACCATAATGATCTCTTCGTCGCAGTACTCATCAATCTCGCCAATGTCAATCTCCATCTCGTCGGGCAACTTCAAATATCCCAGTTCCCTGGCGATATTGATGGAGACCTCGATGCTGCGGCCGTTAAAGATAATTTTGCGTCCCGTGGCTTCCGCAATATCGGCGATTTGCTGGATGCGGCCGATATTGGAAGCAAAGAGCGCCACGATGATACGGCCTTTGCATTCCCGGCAGATGCGCCCCAATGATTCGCCGATTTCATCGTCCGGTATGGTATAGCCGCGGCTCTCCACGTTGGTGGAATCGGAGAGCAGGGCAAGGACCCCCTCTTCACCGTAGCGGGCGAATTTGTTGACGTCGGTGGCCATGCCGTCAATGGCGGTGTGGCTCAGCTTAAAATCGCCGGTATGAATGATCGTGCCGTAAGGGGTGCGGATGGCAAGGCCAACGCCATCCACCACGCTGTGATTGACCCGGATGAACTCAAGCTCAAATAGCCCGATTTTCAGGGTCTCTCTTGGATGGATGGCGTGCAGGCGGGCATCAGAGAGCAGGTCGAACTCTTCCAGCTTGTGCCGGACCACGCCAAGGGTAAAGGGCGTACCGAAGATGGGCGCCGGCACATCTCTGAGCAGGTACGGCAACGCTCCGATATGATCTTCATGGGCGTGGGTCAGCACAATACCCGCCACCTTCTTACTCTTCTGCTTGAGAAAGGTCATGTCGGGAATGACATAATCCACCCCCAGCATGTAATCCTCCGGGAACATGAGACCGGCATCGATAACAAACATGGTATCAGCGGATTCTACCGCCATCATGTTGAGCCCGATTTCACCCAATCCGCCCAGGGGAATCAGCTTAACCACGGCCGTCACCCTCCATGCGATCAGTCGACAGCTCTGACATGGCCGCTCGAACCTGCTCCATCAGGTCATCTTTGGTTTTTCGCGTATAGTCGGCGGATTGAATCGGTTTGCCCACATCGATCCGCACCTTTCCTCGCGAAATCAGAAGACGCCCTTTGGGCATAATGTCGTGTGTTCCGGAGATCATAATGGGAACAATGGGGACGCCTGCATCCACGGCCAACACGAAACCGCCCTTCTTGAAAGGGAGCAGGATACCGTCAATGCTCCGCGTGCCTTCCGGGAAAATCATCACAGAAGTCCCACTGCGGATCATCTCCGCTGCCTTTTTCAGGCTTTGAAAAGCCGATTTTCGATTGGATCGGTCGATACTGATGTATCCGGCGCTACGCATGCTCCTTCCAAAAAGAGGGATTTTGAACAACTCAGCCTTGGCCAACCAGCGAAATTGGGCTGGCAAGCCGCTGAACAATACGGGAATATCAAAGTTGCTTTGATGATTGGACATGAAAATGCAGGACTGATTCATCCGTCCGGCGTCAAATCCCCGGGTTGTCACCTGAATGCCGCTTACCCATAGGATGCACCTGCCCCAAACCCGGGCAATATGGTGAACCGTGATTCCGTTCCTGGTAAAAAAGGAGACGGCGATAACAAGTAATCCGAATACGATGGTGGATAGAATCGTCCAGAGATAGATGACGAGCGTGTGAAAAAGCTCCAATAATCGCTTGGCGGTAGTTTGGACTCTCATTGGTTTACCATGCGGCGCGTGTAGAGCGGTTCGATCATGGCCACCAATACACAATGGCGCCCTGAAAACGCATCCTTAATTAGATCCAACAGGTCAGGTTACGATGCCGAGGCGATCGGATATGGCATCCAGGGACCGGACCAGCCAGTTGATCTGGTCTGCGGTGGCGTATCGAATACACTTACATTTCATTTGGTTATTTGTTCTCACCAGCAACTCGCAAGCCAGCTGCCGGGATGTCAATTCGAGCGCAAAATAGAAGGGTTGGCAATCTGTATGATCTTTTTGGACATCCGCATAGGCCGTTTCATCCAACAGCAGCCAATATAACCCTTCATAGCCGTCGACAGAAAAATTGGCATCCAGATATTCCTTGATTTTCCGATAATCGTCCGGCCTTAATTCATCAATAACATACTGCTTCATAATGCCCGCTAACTAGCATGTTTAGCTGCATAACGCAACATATATGTAACCGCGGCCTGTCCGACAACAACACCTTGGGGTTGCCTGTTTATCATCTTATCGCTGCAAATAAAATGCGGGAGGGCTTGCCAAAAGCAGGCAAACTGACGCATCTGGAAATGCGGGAAACGGCAACGCCGTTCAATGCCAAGGGTAAGCCCCGGTGGGAAATAGAAATCCCCCGGACGCCTGGGTGCGCCGGGGGACTATTATCGACAAAATTAGGTCTCCTCGACGACGATGGCGTCTTCTTCACAAACCTCCACGCAGCTTTCGCAGCCCAGGCACTCTTCGGCGTTAACGGGTTTGGATTTCCCGTCTTCCATTTCAAATACCTCAGTGGGACAGACATCAACACACTCTTCGCAGCCAACGCATTTGTCCTCATCCACGATCGGATTAAAAGCCATGATCAAACTCCTTTCAAAATTATTTTCCATTAAGCCGGTTCAACAGCTTTTTCGGTAATGTCGAAAAAACGCCATATCCCAATTGTTTTGAAGGACCCTATCCGGGCAAAACTTCAATGGTAAATGAGCGGGTTAGATTCCCTCAACCACGTTCAGACCGGACCTGGCTATGCGGCTTCCTCCGTCACCAGCCCCACTAACGTATGGTGCATAGCATCGGCCTGTGGCCCTGTATGCGGGTCCGGCGCACCCCTGCCGGCAAAGGTTTCCAGAAAGACCCGGGGGGATACGCCGGTCAACCGATAGAGGATCAACCGAACGCTGGATGACGGCGCCGATTCATCCAGTCCCGCCGGCGCCTCAATGGACGGCGTTGTCGGATCAACCGAAAGGCTTCGAAGCATCTCCCGCATGCGCTGTGGCGGTATCACAGGAATATGCTCCCCCGAGATCAGCGGCTGATCATAGATAACCTCCCTTTCGGCAAATTGTTCCAACAGATGATCGATGACGGACTTGCTACGGGTCGCAAAGAGCCAGGGCAATTCCATATCATTCAGCGCAAGGATGGACCAGGCGCGTACCCTTTGCGGTATCATCTGTGGGGAGAGCGCATCATCCTGTTGGGGCACCATCGGCATTCCGGTTGACGGCATGGTCTCGTCCATCTCGCCACCGACACCTGAAATCTGTTGCATCATTTGCCGCTCCAACAACTGGACGGCATCCATCTCACGCGCCATGGCATATTGCTGCGTGTCGAACTCCTGGGCCAGTGAGAGAAATAAAGCGGCATCGATGAGAGGATCCGCCGCTTCGCTGTCCCGGCGTTCATCGTAATGGCGCACCTGGTGGCGAATCTGACTGGGGTTCGTATCCTCCATCATGACATGCTGCTCCGGCCTGGCTTGAAAGAACCCCTTCATATCGGCGAGGTTCTCCTGGTGTACGTCGGCCCATGCCTTGTAATCCCGAACGATGGCGGTCATCCGATCCCCGTCCACCTCGCAGGGATACTTGATTTTCAGCAGCGCTTCCTTTTCCCATTGGCGCATCTCTTCAGTTACAAGGGCCTCAGCCGGTGAATACAGGGTAATGGTGCCCAAGGCGCCGGCAAGCATTCTCAAGTGGGGTTCCTCGATGTGGGTAAATGGCATGTAGCAAATCATTTTGACGACTCAGCTCCTCTATCCTGGAGAAACGCGGCCAGGGTGGTTTCAATTTCTGCGGTTACATGATGGGGCGGCTCCCCTGCATGAATGATTTTAAACCGCTCCGGTTCTCTTCGCGCCAGGTCCAGATAGCCTTGACGCACTTTCTTGTGGAAGGCCAGCGCTTCCTTTTCAAATCTTGCCTCCTGATCGGTTCGCCCTCCATTGTGAATCTCCTGCCAGGCGCGGGCCAATCCGACCTCAGGATCCAGATCGAACAGAAGGGTCAGGCTCGGCTTCAGATTCCCGCAAACCAGCCGATGCAGGTCTCGGATCAAATTTTTGTCCAAACCGCGGGCGTACCCCTGATAAACCATGGTGGCGTCCCAAAATCGGTCACAGAGCACCGCGTGCCCTGCTTTCAAATGCGGTTCAATCACCGTTTTAATATGCTGAACCCGATCCGCCACATAGAGCAGAAGCTCGGCATTGGCGTCGAGCGCGTGGTTTTCAGGATTCAACAGGACCCGTCTGATCTGGGCGCCGATCGCCGTGCCTCCTGGCTCCCGGGTGGTGGCGCACTCGATGCCCCGACCGTTCAGGAATGAAACGATCCCATTGAGCTGGGTTGTTTTTCCGGCCCCTTCGATGCCTTCAAGGGTAATGAACATACCGTCCCCTTCATCCACTTTGGATTCCTTACTGTGCGTGGGAAGCTTCATTTGCTTAGCTGCCATCGGCGGGATCGGAAGCGCCCTTGTAAAAATGACGGCCCAGCAAACGGTGGTACGCGGTCCAGGAAGAATTTGGATCGTCACCTGCCATGAATTCCCGTATGCCGTTCACCCGGGAATCGATCTCATCGATATAATTGAGCAGGACCGCCTCTATGGTCTTGGGGGGTTCAGGGGAACCGAACTCACGGGCACCATGGTGGCTGATGATCATATGCTTGATCAGGGCAGCTTTCTCTTCCGGAAAATCAGGGATGGTCCGGATCTTCTCATTCACCAGCTCGATGCCCAGGATAATATGGCTGAGCAGCCGTCCCTGATCGGTATAATCTAGACTGTGCCGGTAGGCCAACTCCCTGATTTTCCCAATATCGTGCAATACCGCCCCTACCAGTAACATATCCCGATCGACCCCGCCATAATGTCCGGCGATCTTATCGGCCAGCAGCACCATGGACAATGTATGTTCCAGCAAGCCGCCGACATAGGCGTGATGCATCATTTTGGCGGCCGGCGCTCGTTTGAACCGCTTCACGATGTCCGGATCTTCCCACAAGGCGGTCATCAAATCCGTCAGCGGTTCAGAGATGATCGTATCGGTCGCCGCTTTCAGCCGCTCGAACATCTTATCCACATCGCGCGCGGTCGCTGGAAGAAAATCCTCCGGTGCCACTCCCTCTGCCGGCACAGCGGCCATGGTCTTGACCACCAGCTGCAAAACCCCACGGTACTCCCCGGCCTGGGCGCCCACCCGGACGAAATCACCCGTCTGCGCGGCAGCGGCGATGTGAGCCACATTGTCCCAGACGACCCCTTTGATCTGACCGCTTTTATCTGCCAGGGTAAGATTCAGAAACGGGTTTCCGTCGCGCTTATGGGCCATGCTTTTGTCCACCAGCACAAACAGGTCGTCGACCGCCTCGCCCGCAACGATATCGGCGACAAATTTCACTTTTACATCACCCATCTTCATCCATCCGCACCGCTTTTTGTCTGTAGCACTGGTACCGGTTTTCAAGATCCCATTGCCGGATTCGCTCCAACGCCTGATAGTCGGTCATATCGCATCGCACAGGCGTAATCGAGATGTAGTTGTTGCCCAGTGCAGCACCGTCTGCGTCCTGGTGGCTGTAATGCGGCTCCGATTCGCTGCCTTGCCAGTAATAGGTGCCGTCCCTTGGGTCCTGCCGTTTCTCGAAATATTCATCGTATAGATCACCGGACTGGCGGCTCACGCACACACCGGAGGCCTGATCCGCCGGAAGCGCTGGAAAATTGATATTCAGAAAAGTCCCCGAAGGCAATTGATGGGCCATCACCATGGGAGAAAGGTGCGCCACAAAAGCCGCAGCCGATTCATAATTGGGTTTCTGGTCCGTCTGGATGGAAACGGCCATGGATTGGATCCCATACATGGCGGCCTCCTTAGCGGCTGCAACCGTTCCGGAATAGTTCAGGTTGATACCGACATTTGCGCCGGAATTGATTCCGGAGATAACAAGATCCGGCCGCGTATCCATCAATTCGAGAATCGCCAGCTTGATGCAATCCACCGGAGTGCCGCTGACGGCCCACCCGGTTGCGTTGCCGTTGACGGTTACCTCTTTGGCGCGAAGGGGAAATTGCAGGGTAATGCCGTGCCCCACTGCACTGCGTTCCCGGTCAGGGGCCACCACAAAAACACGATGGTGGCGAGCCAGGGCCTGATGCAGGGCCAGCAACCCATCGGCAAATATGCCATCATCATTGGTCAATAATATATTCAATGGTATGTCGTTGCCGGTCATCTGAAACGTGCTCCGATAATATTATCGATCGGTGTCCCACCTTCCGCCGCTTTATACCCCAGCAGGAAGAAAATTGCCATGGTGTTGAGCCCCCTTGCGCCAGGCCCATCGAGGAGCAGAATTGGTTTCGGTCTGGTCAGGTTGATATTGATTTTTAAGCAATTATGGCTCTATAGTGAAAAATTTCGTTTGTGGCAATATCTGAAAACTGGAGAAGAATCTGCATTATCAAAGATTGCAAAACCAAGGTATTCATTTGCACATGCCCCTGCAAGCTGCCAGAATTACCCGTTTCGCCCAAATTTTTGGCCAAATCATTTTAAAGAGTGCCTGGTGGCCGATGATACTCTGTGCTGCCACGGGTATCGCCGCAGGAGAACCCCTTGGATCCGATGCTGACTCGTCCCAGGCGTGGCATGTCAGTGCCGATCGAATCGACTATGATCAGACCCGCGATGCCTACACGGCTGTGGGGAACGTAGCCGTTACCAGGGAGGGCCGCATCCTGAACGCGGATCGGGTTCAATTGAATCAAAAATCCAGACAGGCCTTTGCCCAAGGCAACGTCCGGCTGACATCCGGTGACGATGTCCTTTCCGGGAAACGGCTGCTCCTCAATCTGGACACCGAAACCGGGACACTCACCGAAGGCACCTTGTTTATATCAAAAAACCACCTCTATCTATCAGGACAGAAAATCCAAAAGACCGGCCCCCAAACATATAAGGCCGACAAAGTGAGCATAACCTCATGTGATGGGCCTGATCCGGACTGGGAACTGACCGGCCGCAAGCTGAAGGTAACGGTGGAGGGCTATGGATATGCCACGAATACCGCCCTGTGGGCCGGCAATATACCCGTTTTGTACAGTCCGTTTCTTGTCTTTCCGGTGAAACTGAAGCGACAATCCGGTCTGCTCATGCCCGAATTGGGCTACTCCAATCGCAAAGGCTCCCAATATCTTCAACCGCTCTATTGGGCCATCAACGATCAAAGCGATGCCACCCTGTACGCCCATCAGATGACCGAACGCGGGGTTCGCACCGGCCTGGAATACCGCTACGTCGTGGATGAAAATACCAGAGGCACAATCCTGGCCGAAGGGTTCCAGGACAAGCGGGTGGACGATGGGCAGGATGAAAACAGCAGGCTGTGGGGTTATGAAGACGATGACGCGCTGCGAACCAATAAGGACCGCTATTGGATCCGCGCAAAGCATGACCATGGATATGCATCAGGTTGGAACGCCAAAATCGATATCGATGTGGTCAGCGATCAGGACTATCTTGCCGAATTCCGGTCCGGCCGTTTCGGGTTTGATGAGACCCAGTCCTATTTTCAAGATACCTTCGGCCGCACCATCGACGACTACAACGATCCGATTCGATTGAACCGCTTCAATCTGAACCGTACCTGGAACCGGTACAGCCTGAATGCCGATGCCAGATGGTACGATGATGTGATCAAGCGACGCACCGACGCCACGGACGACACCTTGCAGCAACTTCCGGTGGTCACCTTTGACGGGGTCAAGCAGCCGCTGGCAAAATCCCCCATCTACTTCGACCTCACCAGCAGCTATACCCATTTTTATCGCATCAATGGCACCCGCGGGCATCGCGCAGACCTCTATCCGAGGGTCTACTACCCTACCGCGCTGTGGAAGGTGCTCTCCATCGAACCATCGGTGGGTATCCGCCAGACAGCCTGGCAGATCGATTATTATGAGAACCGGCCCGACCATGATCGGAACACGCTCTACCGGTCGATCTACGATGCAAAACTGGACCTGAGTACGGAATTTTATCGGATCTATGGCTTTGGTCTCGCAGGAAACGACCGTCTGAAACATGCATTAACGCCGGAGGTGGTTTACGAGTACACCCCCGAAGAGGACCAAAGCGATTTCCCGGAGTTCGATGAGTTGGACCGCATCGAACGAAAAAACCTGATCACTTACGGATTTACCAACACCCTGACGGCAAGGGCACCGAAACTATCGGAGGACGGTGAATCGTTCTTTTCCTATACGCCTTTTCTGCGATTGAAAGTATCCCAGAGCTTTGACATCAACAAGGATCGTGAAGATGATCCCGAACCCTTCTCGGCCATATTGGCCGAGTTGGATGTGACCCCCGGCCGATACCTCAGCCTGGACACTGATGCCCAATGGTCTCCCTACAACAACGAACTAGAGTCCTTCAATACAACGCTGAGACTTTGGGACCTTCGTGGGGACAGTCTGGGGTTCGATTACCGATTCACCCGCGAAGATCCGGAGCAGGCCTTAGACGGCATTGAAACCATCACCGTTAGTGGAGAATTGGTTCTGACGGATCGGTGGCGGGCGCGCGCCGGATATGACTACAACCTCTTCGATGACCAAGAGATCGAAGCCCGGGCGGGATTGAGCTACCAGTCCCAGTGCTGGGGGGTGGATATCGACTATAAGATTGAAGAGGGGGAGAACAGTAGTGTTAACGTGTTGTTTAATCTAACCGGCATAGGCTCCCTCGGCGGTTGAGAGGGCTTAAGGGCTTCATATCCTGTGTTGTCGAGGGTTCGCAGTAGTCTGACTACGGCTTCACCCTCTCCGCCTTGGCTATGAAGCCCTTAAGCCCTCTCAACATGTAAATTTTGTTCCACAGTGATTTGATTGTCGGGGATTCGCAGTAGATTTACTACGGCTTCATCCCCTCCGCCTTTGGCTCTGGGGCTCTCAGGCTTTTTCAACCTGACGTTCCACCGGACATATAGTCTGATGTTCTTAAGCAACAATATGATAATAAATCTTTCACCATTTTATTTGCCTATTATCAGCGAAGTAGCTGGAATTTTAACAATTTGGATCGAATATGGCCCATTAAATTTAGAGAATATAATATGGATTATCTATTTAGGAACTTTTTGCATTCTTTTTGGTATCTTGGTGGGAATTATTTTAATTATCCTCAATAGAGTGTTACCAAGACCAAAGAAAATCTATATTGCTGCTTGTTTTATATCTGCAATAGCGTTGTCAATTTTCAACATAATCATCACAAAAGGTGCCTATATAATTTAAACGAACCTTTAAAGAGTCTGGTTTTTACTGACAAGCCCGGGTGGCACCGGCAACTTGTTGCCGGTGGCCGCAGGCCAAGAGGATGATTCATCCCGGGACCGTCTGATCCACGCCCTTCAATCTGCTGTGCAGTTACCCAGATACCCACCGGCCGATCTGAAACGCCGATTTTCGGCCCTGGCCGGAGCCATCCCACGGGATTGCCGCTGGTCGTGGCCGGGAGGGTTTGACTTAGATGGCAGTTACCTCTTGTTGCTGCGCAACCCTGGCAACCAGTTGCCAGGGCCACCCTTTCCCCATATGATCCAGATGGAGTCCCGATTTGCCGCGGCCTCGGTATGGTTATAGGGATCGACTACTTGCTCCTGAATGCCGTTCAGTCAGATTCGCCGGTGTCAGTCCAATGGCGTTGCGTCTCCTCTTCTTGTTTGATAAAAAGTCGATAGAATGACGTTTGGGTTGATTGGTATTGTGCTTGCTGTCTGTTTTTTATTGCTAATTATCAAAATAAAATACTCAATTTAGTGAGAAGGAAGCTCAATGATTGTTGTTAAGACGCCGTTGCGGATCAGTTTTGTTGCAGGTGGTGTGCACGGCCATTGACAAGTTTGTCTATGCCATCGTCAAAGAGCGCTTTGATGATATGATCTACATTAATTACTCAAAAAAAGAGACAGTGGCGCATGTGGACGAGATCCAGCATGATCTTGTCCGCGAAGCCATGAAAATCACCGGGGTGGACAAGGGCATTGAAATCACTACTCTGGCTGACATCCCGTCCAGCGGTTCGGGTCTGGGCAGTTCCAGTTCCATCACCGTGGCGCTGCTGCACGCCTTGTATGCCTATCAAAATATTCTGGTCACTGCAGAACAGCTGGCCCGCGAGGCGTGTCATATCGAAATCAACATCCTTGGAAAACCCATCGGGCGCCAGGATCAATATGCCGCTGCCTACGGTGGGGTTAACCGCTTCAGTTTTCTGCCGGACGATACCACCCAGCGCATTCCCGTTGATTTGGGGCATGGTGCCCGTCGGAAATTCTCCTCCTCCCTGCTGTTGTATTTTACCGGCCTTACCCGCAGCGCCGACGAAATTCTCTGCCGGCAAAAATCCAATATGGATGAGCAGGAAAAACGCAAGTCCATGCAGACCATGGTGGATCTGGTCGAACCGTTCGCCCGTGCCATGGAACATGAAAACATATTGGAGTGCGGCCGCCTGTTGGATGAAAACTGGCGGCTCAAACAGCAGATGGCAACCGGAATCTGCAATGATACCATTTCTGCCATGCATCAGCATGCCATGGCCGCCGGAGCCATTGCGGGAAAGGTTTGCGGCGCCGGCGGAGGCGGGTTTCTCCTGCTCATGGTCCCCCGTGAGAACCAGAACAAAGTGTTCGAAGCCATGCGGGATTACCGGGAACTGCCGTTTATGATTGAAGTTTGCGGCAGCAAGGTCATATTTGACGACCGCTCGTATTCCAGCAAATGAGGAAAACAAACATTATGCATATTTTGATTACCGGCGGGGCCGGGTTCATTGGATCTCATACGGCGGATGCCCTCATCGAAAAGGGGCATGATGTCCGCATTCTGGATAACCTGTTGCCCACGGTCCATCCAAAGGGAAAACCAGCGTATTTGCATCCCAAGGCGGAATTCATTCAGGGCGATGTATGCGACGCGGGCACCTTGCGCTCGGCCTTGAGGGATATCGATGCGGTCTACCATCTGGCCGCCTACCAGGATTACCTTCCTGATTTTTCAACCTTCTTTGCCGTCAACGCCGTCTCCACAGCCCTGCTCTTTGAATTATTGGTGGCGGAATCCAAATCCTATCGGGTTGAAAAAGTGATCGTGGCGGCCAGTCAGGCGGTGATGGGCGAAGGCCGTTTTCGGTGCGAGAAATGTTTCAGCACGGATGGCCAGGAGATCTATCCCGATATCCGGTTGGAAAGTCAGCTTTCCAAAGGCATCTGGGAGCACCATTGCCCGACCTGTGGTCAGGCGCTGCAATGGCAGCCCTCCGATGAATCGGTCATCAAGCCCTGCAATCAATATGCGCTATCCAAACACTCACAGGAACAGATCGCTATCCAATTGGGCCGGCGTTATGATATCCCATCGACGGTCATGCGGTATTCCATCGTACAAGGACCGCGGCAATCCTTTTATAACGCCTACTCCGGCGCCATGCGGATCTTTGCGCTTTCCCTGTATTTTGGAAAACGTCCCAATATTTATGAAGACGGGTGCCAGGTTCGGGATTTCATCAATATTGAAGATGTTGTCGACGCCAATCTACTGGTCTTGGAACACCCCCGAGCCGACTACGCTGTATTCAATGTCGGCGGAGGCATACCGTGGACAGTGAAACAATTCTACGATGCCATGCAGCAACAGGTGGGCAGACAGATCGCCCCCCTCATGGAAGGGGATTACCGGTACGGGGATACTCGCCATATCTTCTCTGATACGCGAAAGTTGGCCGCATTGGGGTGGCGGCCCTGTCGAACGGTATCGGACAGCATCGCTGCGTATTGGGCATTTCTCTCGGACCAAAAGGAAAAAGACGATATTCTCGCTTTTGCTGAAAAACACATGCGCCAACTCAATGTCATCCGAAAAAGCGGTGTGAAAAAATGAAAGCATTTCTCATGGCCGCCGGTAAAGGCACGCGCCTCAAGCCGTTCACCGACGACCATCCCAAATGCCTGATCCCCATCCATGGGAAACCCCTGTTGCGGATCTGGATTGACCTAATGGCACGCCATGGGATCACCGAAGTATTGATCAATACCCATCACCATAGCGATCAGGTGGAACGGTTTGTATCTGAAACCCGTCCCCATACGCCCATCACCCTGCACACCGTGTATGAGCCGGAATTGCTGGGCAGTGCAGGAACCATTTGGGAGAACAGAACCTTTACGGCTGGCCATCAGGATTTTCTCATCGCCTATGCAGATAACCTGACCAATTTAGATATCTCCCGTCTGGCGGAGGCTCACCGGCAATCGCGTCGTGGGGGATGCATTTTAACCATGGCGCTAATGCATGCCCCAAATCCCAGTCAATGCGGCATCGCCACCCTTGACGGGGAGAACAATATCACCCAATTTATAGAAAAACCCCAGCACCCGGCGGGTGACCTGGCCAACGCAGGCATTTACATTGCGTCCAAAGAGATCTATGACGTAATGGCGGACCATGCCGGTGCAGAAAAGATATGGGATCTTGGGCACCATATCTTGCCCGTTCTGGCGGGCCGAATGCGCGGATTTCATATAACGCCCTATTATCTTAAGGATATCGGTACGCCAGAGGCTTATCGAACGGCGCTGATTCAATGGCCGGATGCCACCGCCGGCAAGCCGGTCCAAGTTGGGTGTTGATATCCGATAAACGCTGAATTATAACGCCAGATTCCCGGGGCCTGACACTGGTGGCGATGAAAAAAGATTTGATGACAACCCCTGTGAGGACGCTCAATGGACTATAATCAATTTGCCGATCAATATATAGATCGACTAAAGAAGGTGATGGACAATTTCGATTTGAATGCATTCGATAAGATGGTGCGTTTGCTGCTGGATGCCTATTCCCGCGGGGCCCAAATTTTCGTCATGGGAAACGGCGGCTCCGGCTCAACGGCGAGCCATCTGGCCTGCGACATCAATAAAGGCTGCTGTATCGATTTGGAAAAAAAGTTCAAGATGATCTGTTTGAATGATAACGTTCCCACCATGCTGGCATTGGCCAACGACCTCTCCTACGAGTCGGTCTTTGAAGAGCAGCTTAAAAATTTTTTTAACCCAGCAGACCTGGTGATCGGTATTTCCGGCAGCGGCAATTCGGAAAATGTCCTCCGCGCTATTCGGTATGCCGCACAAAATGGAGGTCGGACCATCGGGTGGAGCGGA
>JARRKU010000148.1:0-21531 GCA_037387725.1 Desulfobacteraceae bacterium | reverse complement strand
TTTTTTCATCATGGTAACCTGGTGTATCTTATGCTGCTTGCCATCTTTTGTGACTATATATGATGCGTGATCAACATAATGATCTATTGACAAAATAGTGTCTGTAGCTAATACACGTGTCTTTGTTTTGAACAATGGCTTTTCATGTATTTTTAGATAATTATCTCCTATTTCTATAGTAAAATTTCTTGGAAACAGTACCCAAAACGCTTGGCTGAAAATACACAAGAGAGCTGCAACGGCCAAACTGGGCAAAAGGAACCATTCGAAACTCAAGTTGGGAGGCCAAGAGTTTTTCATCAATAAGGAAACTCCAAGTAATAATCCAAGCGTCATAAATAATGCGAGGGCTACCCAAAAGTTAGAACTACTTTGATTAATGATTGTTTTCATTATTACTGTTAGCGAACATATATTAGACCCCAAAAACGGCGATAAATGTTCTGGTAGAAAAGCCCCATTTTTGGTGTCTAGATCAAAATGTAAATATACAAGTAAATATTATCATTGACAAAAAAATAGCACTGTGTATATATACCCCACTATTTCTGATAAATAATCTGGGGAATTGCACCTTTCCCGATTGCTGCCGGCATCCTCATGTCTTGGCTAAATTCGATTCACAACGATCAATAGAATCGTATCAACAGCTTATTTGGGATTCGCTTCCGCCTAAGTGTTTTTAGCGCTATCCATATGGAAATGAATATGTTCATTGGACCTTATCAATTTGGTTGGGTATCCAATACAAGAACAATTGGGCACCGCTTGCTATGTATTGGCATAACTATCCATAATTAAAGGATATAACTATGAATGTCAAGTCTAAACTCTTAGACCGCATGCGCGACAAAATTCGCGTCAACGACCACCCGCTACGCGGGTGGCTTGTCTTTCCGGCCATAAGCCGGAAAGACAAAAGCACGCCAGTGCTTTGATCGTTGCAGTTGTAATCGGGTGCATCGCACCCGGTTTGAAAACAACTAATCAAACACTATTCCATTCGAACAGAAAAGAGTTATTTGAAATGGGCTAAAAGCTACATCCTGTTTCATAACAAACGCCATCCACAGGATATGGGGGCTGCCGAGATTGAATCATTTTTACGACATCTGGCGGTCAATCGCAAAGTGGCCGCCAGCACACAGAACCAAGCCCTTTGCGCCCTTATTTTTTTATATCAAGAAGTGTTGAATATCGAAATGACTGACAAAATAAACATCACCTACGCCAAACGACCGGAGACATTACCGGTTGTCTTTACCAAAAAAGAGATCGGTGAAATTCTGGCGCGTTTGGACGGCATATATTGGATTATGGGCCATTTATTATATGGCGCAGGACTCCGGCTCATGGAATGTCTGCGCCTGCGAGTTAAAGATATGGAATTTTCACAAAACCAGATTGTTATCAGGCAAGCCAAAGGTCAGAAAGATCGTATGACCATGCTACCGAAAACCATCAAATCGCCTCTGAAAACCCATCTTGAAAAGGTAAAACAAATACATGAAAAGGATTTGGCTGAAGGGTATGGAGCCGTGTATCTTCCCTATGCATTGGAGCGCAAATACCAGAAAGCCAATATCATGTGGGGCTGGCAATATGTGTTTCCATCCCATAAGCGCGCCATTGATCCTCGTTCAGGTGTTGAGCGACGTCACCATGTCAGCGAAAAAGCGCTGCAACTAAGGGTAAAAAATGCCGTGCGCCAGGATTTCCGCTTCCACCTTCAGGGCCGTTTGTTTGAGGCTGTCGATTTTTGCGGCCAGGACGTCGGCCAATACCCGGTCTTTTAGGCTTGCGAAGTTGAACTTGGCGTTCATCAGGGTGGCCAGGACGGTGGTGTGGGTTAGGAGGAGGACGCCTACGCCCTCGTCGGTGATCATGTCGGGGTTGCGCTTGGAGAGGTGTTTCCTTAGTTGACAAACCCTTTAATGGGCGACCCCGGACCCAACGTGATCCTCAACAATCCGGGTGGCGGTATGCCAGTCGACGACCTGCTCTATCTGGTCCGCGGGCTTTTTGGTGACCGCACCCTGGGGGATGCGGCCCGTTTTGTCGAGGAGAGTTTCGCAGATCATGTTTACCGTCCTATGCACAGGAGGAGATCTTTGCGCTGCCGGCGGCCCTGCAAGAAACACAATGATCGGTTTTTTCAATACATAGAGCAAAAGAAATATGATTTTCCGATTGGCCATCCGGACAGCTTTTGTGGTAGCTGCACATTGCAATCTACGGTTTTGATGTTGTTTTGTAAAAAGAAGAAGGGAGATGTGATGAAAAGAGAGCTTACGTGGATCTGGTTCCTGATAATCCTGCTGGTACCCGCGATGGCGGTCACAGCAACGGCCGGTAGCCTGGACGCTTTCAAAGACCAATCCGGCGGCCTTAAGATCAGCGGCGGCACAGCCCACATCCCGGTGATGAAAGCGGCGGCCAAGAAGATCATGACCGCCAATCCGCAGATCAGGATAAGCATTGCCGGGGGCGGCAGCGGCGTGGGTATCAAGCAGGTCGGAGAAGGGCTGGTGGATATCGGCAACTCGGGCCGTAAACCCTCGGAAAACGAATTGCAGAAATACCCTTTGAAGATGCACCGCTGGGCCATTGACGGCGTGGGCGTGGTGGTCCATCCGGATAACCCCGCCAAACGTCTCACCACAGATCAGCTCAAAGCCATTTTTGCCGGCAAGGCGACCAACTGGAAAGCGCTCGGCGGGCCGGACAAGTCCATCAATGTCTACACCCGCGATGCGGCCAGCGGCACGCGCGCGGTGTTCTGGAAAAAGGCCCTGGCCAAAGGCGATATTACCGCCACGGCCCATTTCGTGCCCTCCAACGGCGCCATGAAGACCGCTGTATCCCAGGATCCTTACGCCATCGGGTACGTCTCCGTGGGCCACATCGACGCCAGCGTGGCCCCCGTCGCCCTGGACGGCGTAGTGCCCTCTCTGGAGAACGTCAAGCAGGGCAGGTATAAAGTCGCCCGGGGTTTGTACAGCAACACCAAGGGTGATCCCCATGGGCTGGCCAAAAAATTCATAGACTACCTCTACAGTGACGATGGGCAGCAACTCGTGGCCCAAAAAGGGTTCATCCCGGTGAAGTAGTGCGCGCAGAAAGATTGACCCGGCGGGTATTTGCCCTGGCGGCATTTTCCAGCGCCGCAGCAACCGTGATGATTTTTGTCTTCATGGCGGCGCTGGGGTTGCCCCTATTGGCGCAGGGGCGCTTTTGGCAGGCGTTGTGGGGGCCGTGGTCCCCGATGCACGGGAATTACGGCATTCGTCCCATGATGCTGGGAAGCCTTTATATCTCCCTGCTGGGATTGGTGATCGCAGTGCCGGTAAGCCTGGGCTGCGCCGCTTTCATCTCCGTCTCCGCTCCTAAAGGCGCGGCCCGCCTGCTCCACGGGCTGGTGCGTTTCATGACCGGCATCCCCACGGTGATTTACGGTTTTGTGGGCATCTTCCTTCTTGTGCCGCTGGTCCGGGAGATCTCGGGACGCGGATCGGGGTTGTGCATCCTGACCGCGGCACTGGTGCTGTCAATCTTGATCGCTCCCACCATGGTGCTCTTTTTTGCCGACGGGCTGGCCAGGGTGCCGGCCGCCTATTGCCGGGCGGTCAGCGCGCTGGGCGGAACGCCGGTTCAGCGCCTGGTTTATGTGATGCTGCCCCAGGCCCGCCACAGCATTGCGGCCGGGATTGTGCTCGGCTTCGGAAGAGCCATGGGGGACACCATGATCGCGCTGATGCTGGCCGGCAATGCCGTGGCTGCGCCGGAATCGGTTTTCGATGCCGCGCGCACCTTGACGGCCCACATCGCCCTGATTATTGCCGCGGATTACGACAGCCTGGAATTTCGAACCTTGTTCATCAGCGGCATGGCCCTCTATCTGCTCACCACCCTGGTGGTGGCGGTCATGCGCCGTTCTGTGGCCAGGGAGACGGAGCAGCGATGAATGCCGCTGTAGAAAAAGCCGTCATCATCTGGAGCTGGGCCAGCGCTACGGTGCTGATGGGGGCCGCTGCCGCAACCGTTGGCTTCCTGCTCTTCAAAGGTGTCGGGACTTTGGATCTCAAGCTGATTTTCGGGGACGCCGATCCTGTGGCGGCCCTGATGATGCGCCAGCCGGTGTTCGACGGCCTCTTGCCGGCCATCGCCGGAACCTTTATGCTGGTGGTGACTTCCGTTGCCATGGCGCTGCCGGTCGTGACGTGCTGGCCGGCATCCCTTCCATCGTGGTAGGGCTGTTCGGTTTTACCCTGGCGGTTTTCCTGCACCATCACCTGAGCGGCAGGATATACCCCTGCCTGCTGATTTCGGCCCTGTCTCTGGCCTTTCTGGTGCTGCCCTATCTCATTCGCAGCACCCAGGCGGCTTTGGAGAGCATATCCGCAACCGACCGGATTTCAGCACCCGCCCTGGGCGCAACCAGGCTTCAAAACATCTGTTTCGTGCTCGTCCCCCGGGCCCTGGACGGCATCCTCAGCGGGGTGATCCTCTCCATCGGCCGCTGCGCCGAGGACACGGCGGTGATCATGCTCACGGGCGCCGTGGCCACCGCCGGCATTCCGGGATCCGTGCTGAGCACTTATGAGGCCCTGCCTTTTTATATCTACTATATCTCTTCGCAGTATATGGACCAGCAAGAGCTGCTCAGCGGTTATGGCGCGGCCCTGATTTTGCTCCTGTTGTGCAGCATATTGTTTCTGACCAGTTTTGTGCTGAAGAAATACCTGGCCGGGCGCTTTCGGGGTAGGGTATGAACAAAAGGACCATGGATCGACAGATCAAGATCAAGCTGACGGACCTCTCGTTTCGCTATGGCGACCGTCTGGTCCTGGACCGCGTTTGTGCCGAGTTCGCCGAGCACGCCGTCACCGCCATCGTGGGGCCCTCGGGCCAGGGCAAGTCCACCCTGCTCACCGCCGTAAACCGGTTGTGGGAGGAGATCCCCGGCGCCAGGGCCGAAGGACAGGTGGAGATCCGCCTGGATGGCTGCTGGCGGGATGTCAGCGCCAATGGCTATCCTCTCAGCCGTTTGCGACGCAAGGTCGCCATGGTCTTTCAGGAACCCAACCCGTTGCCCATGAGCATTTACAAAAATATAGCCTTTCCTCTTAAACTCTGCGGCCGTAACATAAAGCAGAAGCAAAAGATCGAGGCGCACGTCCAGCGCGCCCTCTCCCGGGCCTTTTTATGGGAGGAGGTCAAAGATCGCCTGAACGACGACGCGCGCTCCCTTTCCGGTGGACAGCAGCAGCGGTTGTGCATCGCCCGGGCCCTCGTCCTGGAGCCGGAAGTGCTGTTGCTGGATGAGCCCACCGCCTCCCTGGACGCCAAGGCGGCCGGCGTCATCGAAGATCTTGTCTGTCAGCTCAAGTCCCGCTGCACCATTTTGATGGTCACCCATTATCTGGATCAGGTCCGTCGAGTGGCGGATTGCGTCATGAGGCAGGCTAAAGGCCGGCTGGCCAGCCGACCGGTCCAAGACCCCGACGGATGACTTCTTCTTTTATCGCATTTCAATTTCCAGACGAGCCGTGGGCAGCCCCCATTTATTCAACTTGACATCATTCGCGGCTGCAATATATCTTGTAAAAATACACCTGCTTTTCCATGATTCATAAAGGGCCCGCTCCAATTGATGCACCATCAATGATTTGAATCGTCAAGGCCTTAAATCAGGCAAGAATGGATGCCCAATGAACTGTTTGCTAGTTTACCCGGCCATTCCGACGACCTTCTGGAGCTTTACCTACGCACTAAAATTTATCCGCAAAAAAGCCGCTTACCCTCCGCTAGGTCTGCTCACCATCGGTGCCATGCTGCCGCCGACGTGGACCCGTCGCCTTGTGGACCTGAACGTTGAAAAACTACGGGACGTCGACCTCGAATGGGCTGACCTGGTGTTTATCGGTGCCATGACCCTCCAGCGTGAATCGACCAGGGAGATCATTGCACGTTGCCATGCCATGGGGGTAAAAGTTGTCGCCGGCGGGCCGCTCTTTACAAATGAACCCGATGCGATCGAACGCATCGATCATCTCATCCTCGGTGAAGCCGAGCTGACCTTGCCCCCATTTTTAGATGACTTGGCAAACGGCCGCCCCAAAAATGTCTACCGCACCGACGATTTTTGCGATTTGCACAACACTCCGGTACCGGCCTGGGAACTGGCTGCGATAAAAAAGTACGCCTCGTTGAGTATCCAATTTTCCAGGGGCTGCCCTTTTAACTGCGACTTTTGTAACATCACGACCCTTTTTGGTCACCGGCCGCGCCTCAAAGCGGCCGCTCAGGTAACTGCCGAACTGGACGCTATCTATGCCACTGGATGGAGAGGCAATGTTTTTTTCGTGGATGATAATTTTATCGGTAATAAAGGCTTTCTAAAATCTGATCTTTTACCGGCCCTGATCCGATGGCGGCAGGATAAAAGAGGGATTGTCTTTATGACTGAAACCTCTATCAATCTGGCCGACGACCCCGAGTTGATCGCCTTGATGGTCAAAGCCGGTTTTGACGCTGTCTTTATCGGCATCGAATCGCCTGACGAAGCCAGTCTGGCTGAGTGCAGCAAAAAACAGAATAAAAACCGGGACCTGCTGCAAAATGTCCGCATCATTCAAAATGCCGGGATGCAAGTCCAGGCCGGATTTATCGTGGGCTTTGACGTTGATTCGCCAAAGACATTTAAGCGGATGATCGACTTTATACAGCAAAGCGGCATCGTAACAGCGATGGTGGGTATGCTCCAGGCGCCACCGGGAACCCGTCTTTTCAAGCGACTGAAAATGGAGAACCGGATCATTGGAACGGTATCCGGCGATAACGTCGATGGGAACACCAACATCATTCCCAAAATGGGAATCGAGCGCCTTAAAGAGGGCTACCATTCCATTATGACCCATATCTATGCGCCTAAACATTACTACCGGCGCGTGAAAATATTTTTAAAAGAATTTAAGGCTCCGGAAGTTCGCATCCCGTTAAATTATCGACATTTCCTGGCGGTGCTGCATTCCAGCATCCGGCTCGGATTTTTGGGAAAGGAGCGCTTTCATTACTGGGGCCTGATCATTTGGACATTGTTTCAGCGACCCCGCCTGTTGCCCATCGCCCTCACCATGGCCATCTACGGCTATCACTTCCGCAAAATCTGTGTTCTTCTCCTTAATAGTCTTTTGCACCTTCTCATTCCACCACCATGTCTCTTTAGCTTCTCGCTTGCCTCCTTTGGTCACTCCGAACTCTTCTGATGCCACTTTTCTAATGCAAGTGACCATCCTCATCCACATGTTATTTGCATCAGCTTTTTTTGTGCGATTGAGGCTGCCGCTGATTACCGGTTTTCTGCTGACCGGAATTGGCGTCGGCCCATATGTGCTGAATATCGTCGAATCGGAAGAGATCGGCAGACTGCGGTTTTTAGACGAGTTGGCCCTGGGTTATATCGCCATCGCCGCCGGCAGCGAGTTGGTGGTGCGTCAGATCAGGAGTCGGTTGAAGGCGATCCGTTATACAACCATCGGCCTGGTCTCCAGCGCCTTTATCATCGGCAGTGGGGCCTTTTACCTTTTATCCGGTTTTATCCCCTTCACCAATGCCATGCCGGCCGCCCACCGAGCGGCCGTGGCGATTCTGGCCGGCGCTATTCTTGTGGCCCGTTCGCCTTCGTCGGCCATTGCCGTGGTCAACGAACTGCGGGCCAAGGGGCCATTCACCAAAACCGCCCTGGGGGTGACGGTCATCATGGATGTGATCGTCATAACCTTGTTCAGCATTTGCGTGTCCATCGCCGGAACCATTCTGGACGACCAGCGGTTTGATCTTCGTTTCGTTCTTATCCTGTTGGTTGAACTGGTGTTTTCGATGGCCCTGGGTTACGTGCTCAGCCGCATCCTGCGCCTGATGCTTTCCTGCAATTGGCACCGGGGGGTAAAGACACTTTGCATCCTTGCGGCGGGGTACGGTGTCTTTGTACTTTCTGATGCCCTATTGCATTTCACCCATGCGCATGCGCCTTTCGGGATCCGCCTGGAACCCATGCTGGCCTGCATGGTGGCCGGCTTTCTGGCGGCCAACATCGGCCCCTATCGTGCTGAATTGGTAAAGGTGCTTCATGACGTAGGGCCATGGGTGTACATCGCTTTTTTTACGCTCACCGGTATGTCCATGCGGCTGGATGTGTTGAGCCGCTATTGGGCCGTTGCCCTGGCCCTATTCGGTGTCCGGCTGGCGGCCATCTACATCGGCGCCTTCACCGGTGGGCTCGCAGCCGGTGAGCCGATGAAGAACAACAGAATCGCCTGGATGTGCTACATCACCCAGGCCGGTGTCGGTCTGGGACTGGCCAGGGAAGTCACCGTAGAGTTTCCCCAATGGGGCGCAGTGTTTGCCACCATCATGATCGCCGTCATCGTATTGAACCAGATCGCGGGCCCGCCGTTTTTCAAGTGGGCCCTGGTCATGGCCAAGGAGGCGCGTCCTAAGACCGAAGGCCCCGCTTCCGATGAGATCCGGGATGCGGTTATCTTCGGCCTTGAGGGAGAATCGCTCGCCCTTGCAAGGCTCCTGCAGACCAACAATTGGGAAGTCAAGATCGCCACGACCCAGGCGCAGTATGTCCGGAAACTGGCCGCCGAAGCGGACATCGAAATCCATTCCATACCGGATTTAAGCCTTTCGGCGCTCAACCGCCTGGGGATCGGTCAGGCCGACGCCATTGTCGCCATGCTTTCCGACGAAGAGAACTATGAGATTTGTGAGCGGGTCTCTGAACATTTCAGCGTCCGCAATATGATCGTCCGATTGAACCGACGCGCCTATTTTAAGCGATTTCACGAACTGGGGGTTTTGGTAGTGGAACCCCGGACCGCCATGGTCAACCTGCTGGATCAGTTTGTGCGCTCGCCATCGGCCGCCCGGCTACTGCTGGGAATGGAGCAGGATCGCGAGATTATCGAGTTTGAGCTGCGCAACGCCGATTTGCAGGGCCAGGCCATCCGTGAGTTGCACCTGCCCCTGGACTTGCACATCCTGTCCATCCGCAGAGACGGTCAATTGATGGTATCCGTCGGCTTTACCCGGCTGCGTGTGGGCGATTGGCTCACTGTGGTGGGATCGCAGACCAGCTTGGAACAAATGATGCTGCTCTTTGGAGAGAATCGCCGGCTGGCGTTGGTGGATATGGTGGAACGCGCCACGTCAAGCCAGATGACATCCAAAGCCCTGGACCGGGAGGTCGAAGAGATCATCCACACGCCCAGCGATCAACGGCAATTGCGGTATGAGAACCTCATCCAGGTCAGCACAGTTCTGGACCTGCCAGCCGCCATGCCCTATGACCGCTTTTTCGAACAGGCGGCCCAGGCGCTATCGTCCCACGTGGATGTCTCCAGTGATATGCTCTTCAAACTGCTTCTGGAAAGGGAGAAGGAGAGCAGCACCGCTTTGAGACCTGATCTGGCCATCCCCCATATCATCATCGACGGCCGGAACACCTTTCATATTCTCCTGGCGCGCTGCAGGGAGGGAATCTTCTTCTCCGAATTGGCCCCTGAGGTAAGGGCGGTATTCGTGCTGGCCGGAACGCGGGATCAGCGCGATTTTCATCTCTATGCCCTGTCGGCTATCGCACGGACGGTGCAGCTCCCCCGTTTCCAGGAAAGTTGGCGCAAAGCAAAGCACTCAGCATCGCTGCGTCATCTGGTCGGGATGAAGTTGCTCAAGACCTCAGCCGGTGCCGGAACAGTCCGGTCTCAGTGAGGGGCCATCACCTACTGCCCATCTAAATCGGCCTGATAAGCTTCATACAGCTGAAGGGACCCCATTAAAATTTCCGTGAATGCTTTTTGTGTATCTTTGTCACTGCGGTCACGCTGGTGTTCGATGAGTTTTGCCGACAGACGTTTACGCTGTTCGTTCAGCTTTGGTTTCCATGTTTTCAGGACGCTGATTTTACGTTCAAACTCTTCTTTGCTGATCCACTTTTTCTGCCAGGTGTAGGTCGTGGTGTATGAGGAAGCGCCCTGCAGACGCTTCTCCATCTGGGGGGTTGTTTCTGCGGTGGCGATGGCAGCGTCGAGAGACGCGATCATATCCAAAGCCATTTTTTCTCCAGGAGAGGAGGGAGAAGATTGGGGAGTCGCACATCCGATAAACATGAGAAACCCACAAATATAGAGAGCTGCGATGATAGCCGCTGTTTTTCTTCTCATGGCATACCCCCATTTCTGCCCCGGTACAAGATTACCGACCCCCTGCTGCTCCATGCGCGGTTATTAGCGACCGATGTCGGCGCCGCGCCAAAAAGTGCGACCTTGCCTGTGTGGTTTCATTGATCCAAAGCCGGTAATTTGCTTTTTTCTCCCCAAAGTATGCCAAAGCGATGGTAGTGTGTCAATAACCTCGCCAAAACGGTATCTTGCCCAGTGTTTAAATCGTCAGCGGCCTGCTCAGTCCGGGAATGTATCTTCAGCAAGGCTTTTGAGCAGGGCATGCGGATGCCTGCTAATCAGAATCGGTGCTTAACTTTCGGGCGGCGCTGCCGCATTATTGTCGGTTTCGGTCATATCCGGTTTGCGTTTGCCAGGGGTATTTTGAGATTGCTGGAAAGTTGCAATGCTGTTCAGCGCTTTTACCGAAGCCATCTCCAGGCTGTCCACGATCTGTCCGGTGGTGGACATCAGCTTGGCGTGCAACAGCAGCATGGGAATGGCCGCCATCAGTCCGAAGGCGGTGGTATTCATGGCCACCGAAATGGAGGCCGACAGCAGGTCGGCTTTTTCAGCCGGGTTGGCGTTGGCCACTGCGGTGAAGGCTTCGATGAGGCCCATGATGGTGCCCAGCAGACCCAGCAGCGTGGCGATGTTGGAGAGCAGGGCCACGTAGGGGGTGCGTTTTTCCAGACGGGGAATGATATCCATCATGGCCTCTTCCATGGCGATCTCCACGTCCTCCCGTCGCCGGGCGGCGCTGTGGCGGGCCAGGCCCATGCCCAGCATCTGAGAGACGGTGGATTTATCCTGCCCCAGGGCCTGGCGGACGGCGGTGAACTGCCCCTTGGTCAGCATGGGATAAAGTTTGTTCCACATTTTGCGGTTCACGGTGCGGATGCGCGACAGCTGAAACCAGCGCTCAATAGCGATGGCGATGCCGATGATAAACACCAGCAAAATGGGGTACATGAACAGACCGCCCTTTTGAAAAAACGCCAACATGGTACTCAATTGCATCTATCATCTCCTAAA
The DNA here is from genome assembly GCA_037387725.1 of Desulfobacteraceae bacterium. GTDB lineage: Bacteria > Desulfobacterota > Desulfobacteria > Desulfobacterales > Desulfosarcinaceae > JARRKU01. The sequence goes on along the minus strand of JARRKU010000148.1, from coordinate 10,270 downwards.
ATCTATGAATTCAAGAACATCCTAAAATCAAGGTCCATCATAACTGTTCTGTAAATGCCGTTATGCAAGCACGATCGTTGCAAAAGTCGGAGGACTCCAGAGCCTACCCGCCAAGGGCGCAGCCGTAGTCCACCTACTGCAAGCCCTTGGCAACGCGGGATCTGGAGTTCTCCGGCTTTCCCGAAGGGTAAAAAAGATGGCATATAATAGATCCGATCCACTAGTGAACCGTCGATTTGTTGCTCGAACCAGTACCAAATATGCAATTTGTTCAAAGTTCATAAAGCACTTTATTCCTTCTGCCATCTTTTTTATGCAACCTACCCTGCGGGCAGGAAGTCTATTGGATACAGTATGGTGATCGTCGGTACCCCCTCTTTGGGTCCGAAATTGAACCGTTTGATGCGCGCCACAATCTTGGCCACGAGTTCGGGCGAGTCCAGATCGGTGGACTCCACCTTGCACATGGAGACGGCGCCGTTGGTTTCGATGTTGATGCGCAGCAGGATCTTGCCTTTGAGGGTGGGATCCTTGCGCAGCTCCCGGTTGTAGATCCGGTAGAGCGTGGCCTTGTAGCGGTCGAAGATGATCTGGATCTCTTCGTCGGTGCGTCCGGCACCGCCGGGGCCGTCGCTCAAGGGGCGATCGTTTTCGGCAATATCGGCCAGGGTGCTCTCCACATCCTCAAAGCCGGCGCCGTTGCCGCGGCTGCCGCCTTTGCCGATTCCGCTGCCGCCCAATCCATTGCCATTGCCCGATCCCACGTTCCGGCTAAATTTGGCCGAACCAATGCCGCCGGAGGATCCGCCCTTGGCCTGAATGGTGACCAGGGAGCGCTGGGCCACGGCCTGGCCGGCCACACGGGGGCTGGCTTTGCTGATGCGGGCATCGGTGCCCAGCTTGGCGATGGGGGTTTCGTCCATCAGATCCGAAAAGGAGCTCTTGAAGGCCAGTACGCCCACGCGTTCCGCCTGCCGACGGGCCGCTCTGCGAGCGCCGCCGCCGGCTTTTTTCGCCACTTTGGTGACTTGGCCTTTTTTCGGCTTAACCGGTTTGCCCTTGTCCGGCTTGGATTCGTCCTTGGGCTTGGGTTTCTGCTCTTCTTTTTTAGCGATCTTCTTAGGCGGCGGAATGGGTCTGATCGGCTCTTTTTTGACCAGTTTGGCCAGGCGTTTGGGGATTTTCACTTCCGCGACTTCGCGTTTGGTCACGGGCACGGTGACCAAATGAAAGATGGTGCCGAAAAGGAACGATACCATCAGGGCTACCAGGACGGCCCTGCGGAAGCGGCGTTCGCTCTCCGCATGCTTGGTCCACGGCATGATCATATCGCGGAAGGGTACTTCGGAGATCTCCCGTTCGATGACAAACTCTTCTTTGCGCCGTTCTTCCCGTTCGTGGCAGTCGCGTACCTGCTCGTAGAGCATGTCCAGTTCCTGCCCTCGCGCTTCGATTCCGCTCTGAAGCGCGGCCTGCTTTTCCAGGATTCCGCTGATCTTGCCTTCAAAGCGGGCCACGCGCTCCCGGACTGTATTCAGGTGCTGGGCTGCGCCGCCGTTCTCTGCGAGCCCTTTCCAGAAAAGATCGCCGGCTTCCAATTCGCCCAGCTTGTCCAGGGCGCCACAAACCTCTCCCAAGGCGTCGTAGCGCTGCCGGATACCGGAAATTTCATCGAGCTTCGCGTCTACCTTGCGCAGCTGTTCTTCGAGGACCGCCTGGTGTTGGCGGGCCTTGTCGATCTGCGCATTCAACGGTGCCAATTCTTCGGCTAATATTGAAGTATTCACAACTTCCCCGTTAACTTTGGGTTTCCTTTTGAGTGACGGCAAGGGAAATCTTGCCGTATCCGGAACCTGTGCAAGTTGACATTATTTTCTTCAGGGCCCGAAACGGAATGGACTTATCGGCAAGAATGGTTACCTCCTTGCTCTCCACCGCCGTCCGGGTGTTGATTCCGATGATGTTGCGCTCCAGGCGCTCCAGTTTATCGGTGATCGCGGCCACGTTGTCGGTCTTGGTATCCAGCAGATCCACCGTCTTCAGCACCGCCTCGCCCTGGACCACCACATCATCCGGGCTCACCAGGATCACCACGGTTTCCCGGGGCTTGGTCTCCACCACCGAATCGGGCAGCTTGATCTGCTTGGGCGCCTCCACCACCTCGCTGCCGGAGGAGTGGAAGAGCCCGTTTCATGCGTCGGCTGTTTTTCATGGCGCATCTCCTATGGAAATATCGGGAAAGAGGACGATTTTTTCCGGCTCATCGCTGCCTTCGACCGCTTTCCGGGTGCCGCGCACGGCATCCATGATCTTAATCAGGTAGTCGTATTCGATATCCGGTTCCAGCAGGACGGTGGCGTCCTCCTTGTCCGGGTATTGGGCTTTGAGACGCAGCAGCAACTGTGAGAGCATCTCCATGTCGTACTCCCCGTCTTTTTTGGGCACGGCGGCTTCCACCGAGGAGCCGTTGGCGATCTCGAAGCCGGCTTGGCGCACAATCACCTCAATGGCGAAGTTGGGGGTGGTCACTGCGCCGCCGCCGGCGCTGGTGGGCACACTCAACTCCATGATCGTGACCCTTGAAAACACGGCGCTGATGAGCAGAAACGGGATGAGCACCACCATCAGGTTCAGAAAGGTGGTGATGTTCAGCTCGGGTGTTTCCACCATGCGCTTTCTGTAGTGACGTCGTCTTGTCATGATTTGCTCTTTTCATATTGTCGCTTAGCGAAATTGGAGATGTTGTTGAGCGCCTTCACCGAAGCCATCTCCAGGCTGTCCACAATCTGTCCGGTAGTGGACATGATCTTGGCATGGAAGAGGAGCATGGGGATGGCCGCCATCAGTCCGAATGCAGTGGTGTTCATGGCCACCGAGATACTGGCCGAGAGCAGATCGGCCTTTTCGGCCGGATTGGCGTTGGCCACCGCAGTAAAGGCCTCGATCAAGCCCATGATGGTACCCAGCAAGCCCAGCAGCGTGGCGATATTGGAGAGCAGCGCCACATAGGGCGTTCGCTTTTCCAACTGGGGAATGATCTCCATCATGCTCTCCTCCATGGCGATTTCGATATCTTCGCGCCGGCGCACGGCGCCCTGGCGGGCCAGACCCATGCTCAGCATCTGCGAAATGCTCGATTTATCCTTGTTGGTCATTTGACGCGCCTGCTCGAACTCGCCTTTGACCAGCAACGGATGCAGCTTGCCCCACATCTTACGGTTGGCGGCCTTGACGCGGTTGAGCTGAACCATCCGCTCGAAGGAAATGGCCATCCCTATGGCAAATACGAGCAGAATGGGATACATGAACACACCGCCCTTTTGAAAAAATGCCACCATTGAATAAAAACCCATGACGTACCTCCTGATAAAATCTATTGTTTTCCTCTGCTGACGTTATAAAAGTCCAATTGTCGCTTAAAAACCTCGCGGTCCACCGGCGTGTCCTTCTCGTTGAGCATGGAATCCAGGGTGGTCTCCAAGCCGATCTCGGAACTTTTCCAGGGAACGATGTAGAGTGACTTGGGCGCCTCGTCGTTGCCCACAATGGACATACCGGAAAGCTCTTTGGCATCCGAGTCGCTCTTTTTGGGCTTCTTCTTGTCGCCGTCTTTGGCCATTGCGGCACCGGACAACAGAAGAACGGCACAAAGACAAAGTATAAATTTTCGTATCATTCTGGCTCCTTAACAAGGTATTTTTTCATGCGATAAGGTGATGGAGCGCAGCGACACAATATTTCAACATTCGATATTCCTTGTTCGATATTCTGCGGTTCACAATGCATCGCGTCGCCTCATCATCATTTTAGGTTGATCAAAACCCGAGTCCTATCGGACCGGATTCTTATTTTCCCCCCATGCGGGCCTGAAGGTCCGCTATCCACAACTTCACCTTGTCGTCTTTGGGCATGGCCTGAGTGTAAACCTTGTAATGGGCCATGGCGCTCTCCAAATCGTTGAGGTAGAGATCGCACAAGATACCCAGATTGCGGTGGGCCGGGTAGTAGTTGGGATAGGCGGCCAATGCCTGTTCATACATGGCGCGGGCCTCGTCAAAGCGGCCTTTCTTGCGATAGAGCAAGCCGCACTCATTGCTGGCCACCGGGTGACCGGGGACCAGTTCCAATGCCTTTTTAAATTGCGCCTCGGCTGCTTCGCCCTTGTCCGTACGCGCATAAGCGATGCCCAGGTTGATGTAGGGCGCTGTGACGCCGGGGGCATTTGCTGTAATCTTCTCCAAAATTTCGATGGCCTGGGCATAGGTCCCCGTGTTCAGAAGGGTCACGGCTTCTTGGAAGGCCCTGCGGTCGGCTGCGCTCATTTTGGCGGTTTCCGTGATAATGAATCCGTCCCGGCCGTCCGGCAGTCGGCCCGGCAGGGTCTCTTTGACCGTTTCCGGTGCGGCCACCGGGGCAGTCGCCTCAGGCACTTTTTGAACCGATTTCGTGGTGCCGCAACCGTTTGCCATAATGATGATTGCGGCGGCGGCCACACATCCGGCGATATGCTTTACTTTCAATATTTTCATATCGGCTTTCTCCGTTTGCGGCGCGTCATTGCGCTGTCGCATTGGGAACCTCTTCTTTGGGTTTTTCCGGTGGATTTTGTCCAACGCCGGCAACAGGGGAGGGCGGCTCTGATGCGGTTTCCGGCGCCTTCCCGACTTGCGGGCTATTGGCCGCCCCCGGATTTTCCAACGGACCATCCGGTTCTTCCGACGGCGCAGCGGTGGACCCTTCCGCTCCCGGGCCTGACGCGGCTGCCTCCGGCGGTGCAGGCCGCTCGATGGCATACAGATACGATTCCAGGGATGCGACGATGCCGCTGCGCTCTTCGGGTTTGGCATAACGGGCGGGCATGAACACCGCCAGTTTCTGCAGGCTCTTGTCGATCCATTCGTTGTAAACGCCCTGGCCGATGAGCTTGAGGTTGCTTTCGTGCACCTCAATGCCTTTCTCTTCAAAGGGGTAGGCCTGCTCTTCGAGGGCCAGTTCGTATTGTTCAAGCTCCAGGGGGTTCAAGCCCCGAGGTATTTTCAGTTTTTTACCTGCAACGATGACCCTGGATTTATTTAGATTGTTTTCGCGGGCGATCCTTCCGATATCGGCCTCGTATTGCTTGGCAATTCCGGAGAGGGTTTCGCCAGGTTGTACCTTATGGACATCAAAAGTCAGCACAGGACGCTCGGAGTTCATCAGGGCTTTGCTGAAGTGGGTATAAATTTCAGCCAGGTAGAATGTGGCGGCAGCCGTCACTTCGCCCATTTCATAATCCAGTAGCTTGTTGAACGACCGTATATTTTTCTTCATCAGCTTTTGCTTCTTTTTCAGGCTGCGTTTGACAGGCCTGACCAGGCGGACCGCTTTGAAATCGGCAAAGTCATTTTCGGCCAACACCAGGGCGCCCATGCCCGCCAGGTAACGGGTCCGCGGGGTGCGTTCCTTGCCGGCTGCAGCATCGATGGCGACGATCTGCCGCAGCTCTTCCAGGTAGGCCGGCCGGTCGTTTTTGGCTTTGAGGATATTGGCGATCTTATTGCGTGTCTCCAGGTGGACATCCACCGGTTTGGGAAAGTAGCCCACGTAGCGCCGGTAGACAGTTAAAGCACCGGCTTGATCCTTGGCCTGTTCGTACAGCTCCGCTGCCGTGAGCAGGGCATCCTTGCGGATCGATTCGTCGCCGGATTCTGTCTCGATGCGCTCGAACTCCCGGGCCGCCATGGAGAGCTGACCGTCCTCTTTGTAGACATAGGCGATTTTCTTGGTGACCTCGGGCAGCAGTTCATGCTTGGGGAACATTTTTCGGAAACCCGTCAGCACCACGGCCGCCCGTTTCCACTCTTTCAACTGGATCAAGGCCACAGCGGCATCGTATTCCGCATTGACGCGGATTTTGGAGGTGGGGGCCATGCGGCCCACGCGCAGGAAGTGGTCGGCCGCCGCCTGGTAGTCCTGGGCGGCATTGGCCTCCTCACCCTGCTTGTAGATGGCAGCGGCCAGGTTGTCCACCAGGCCTTCGCGGCTTTTGTCCCCGGCCGGCAGCAGGGCCAGCACCTGAGCGTAGCCCTTTTCGGCTTCACCGTAATGCTGCAATTCATAGGAGGAGTGGGCGCGCACCAGCCAGGCCGTACGGACAATATCCTTCTCTGCGCCGGGGTATTGCTCGATGAGTCGGGTGCCGGCCGCCAGGGCCTTTTCGAATTCCTGCATGGTGTAGAGATCTTCGGCGGCGGCGCCCAGCACGATGGCGGCCTTTTCATGTTTGGGGAATTTTTCCACAAAGGCCATGGAGCTACGCACCACGTCTCGTTTGACGGCTTCCTTGGTCTCCTTTGTCGCAGTTTCCAGGTGTTTCCGATGGGAATAGACTGCAGCATAACCGGCTTCGGAAGATTTGGCATGGTCGGGATACTGATAGGCGGTCTTTTCATATTCCACGGCCGCCTGTGCATAAGATTTGTTCTGAAGGAGAAGATCGGCCATCTGGAAGTTGATGCCGGGTGATTCAGGCTCCTTTGGAAACGAGACCAGAAATTCCCGATACCAGTGCAGGGCCTCTTTGAAGTGCCCCGGCTTATCCGCCGGTTTACGCGGTTTCTGATAACTGGCGTGGTAGTGGTTGGCCAAGTCGGTCAGGTTGGTCTTCAGGAGACTGATCACATCCGGGCGATCCTTGGGATCGAAATAGCGCCAGTATTCGGCGTGAAGCCCGTAGGTGGAGGCGAAGCTTTTTTTGGCTTCCAGCACCAGAGTGGGGAAACCGCCGGCCGTATGGATCTCGATGATCCGCATATGAAAGTTGGGCGATTTCTTGTGAAACGGATTGCGCTCGACAAAGGCGGTATAAGACGCAGCGGCATCGGCGTATCGCCGCTTGTCGAAGTAAAACTCCGCCAGGTTCTGGTAGACGTTGTTCTCGTAACTGCGCGAACCATTTTGCTCGAAGAAGTCCACTACCGATTGGGCGCCGCCCAGGTTGGAAAAGCCCAGGCTGATGACGCGGAAGGTGTCCGCGGTGCGCTTGCGTTCCTGTTCATCCTCGGTTTGGTCAAAATCATATCCGATGGACACCTTGTGATCGAGCAGTGCAATGAAGCGGTGCTGGGCCTCTTCATAGAGCTCCTGCTTGTAGAAGGTCCACCCCAGTTTGTAGAGAGCCAGTTCGTAGTAATAGGACCCTGGCCCAATGCGAACGATGCTCTTATAGGCATCTTCGGCGTCCAGGTATTTGCGGCGGGTGAAGAAGAACTCGGCCCGCCGGAACTGAACTTCGTCGATATAGCGTGAATTGGGATATTCGCGTACCAGGCGCTCGGTCACCGCCATGGCTTCGTCGATGCGGCCCAACTCTTCATAGGCGCGCGACATCTGGTAAAGGACCTGGTCGTTGCGGTCGTAAAGCGGATATTTGCTCAACAGGCGGTTGTAGAGTTCGATGGCTTCCAATGGACCGGCCTTGGCCAGATCGTCTCCGCCTTCGGTTCCGGGCAGCGGTTCCGCAGCGGTTTCCGGAAGCGGACGGCTCCGGGTGGCCTGCTTTTCAAATTCGGCGTCGGCTTTATCTTTCAGGGGGGCGGGGGCTGGTCTGTTTTTATCCTCAGATCCCTCAGCACCGCCAATGGGCATCGTTTTGACCGGTGTGCCCGTATTGGGCGCCTCCAGGCCCGCAGTGGCGGATCGGACGGGTCGCTGCCCATCGGTGAGGGTACCGTACTCTTTTTCGATCTTCAGATCGGCCAGGCGGCGGATCGCCTCCGGGGACAGGGCTGAATCCGGAGTCTCTTCCAGAAAGCGCCGGTAGCTTTCCATGGCCTTGTCCAGCCCGCCTTCGATCTCCGCTTTTTCAATTTTGATCGTGCGATGGCGCAGGCCGCCGATGGTTCCCTTTTCGCCCATGGCACCGCAGCCGCTGGTCACCATGATCAGCAGGACAATGGCCGCCACCCGCAGCCATGTCAGCCGCAAGACAGGTTCGGGGCTGCACCGTTTTTCGTCTATGGTCGAATGCATCGGGTTCATTTTCCCAGGCCCTCCTCGGTCTGGGTTGAGGTGGCGCGATCGTAGCTGTCCGCCATGGCAAAGCGCGCCTTGATCTGGAACTCGGACAGCCGGTCGCGCCGCCGCCGCAGCTCGTTGACGGCCATGACTTCGATCTGGTGGCCCTGTCGCGCCATCAGCGCTTTGACTTTTTCGCTGCCTTCGCGGATGCGGTACCGCAGTCGTCGGATAGCGCCGTCGTAGCCCTCATAGCTTTGAGTGGCCGCCTGACGTGTGCGTACGAAAGCGGCGTATTGTCGCTTCATCCGGTCCACTTGGGCGTTCAGGTCGCGCAAATGCTTATGGGCTTCTGTAAAGCGATGGTTATAGTCGGTGTAGATGTTCCAGTTGAGGACACCTCGCAGCCGTCGGATGCGCGATCGGATCTTCTCGGCGGCCGCATCGGTACGGCCGTTCAACCCCTGCTCGATGCGGATCATCTGTTCGTTGGCCACCCGTTCCCCGGAGGTCGCCAGGTAGTCGGGACGCGGCATGGTCAGCATGGCGTTCAGGCGATGGGCGATGTGATCGCGTTGTTCCAGGCGCAGCCGCATCTGCGAATCGAGCTGCCGGAAACGATGATCGATGGCCGGCAGCAGCGGTTCATAATAGGCCCGGCGGGTGGCGATGATCTCCTCGAAAGCCGTCAGGTCTTCCTCCCAGGAGAAGAGCCTTTTACGCAACGCTTCAAGGTCCAGGTAGTTTTTGAGGGACGATTGGAAGTCATGGGAGGCCATCAACTCGAGGAGGTAGTAGGTTTCAGGGGTCTGGGGCAATTGGCGCAGCCGCACCACCCAGTTGGCGTCCTGTTTCAACTCTTCGCGCACCAGGGCCTTGAGAAAATGCCCTTCGAGAATGCTTTTGATGGAGGCATCCAATTTGTCTGCCTGGGCGTTGAACCGCTCCAGTGCCTGGCCGTAGAGCACGGCCGCCTTGCTGTACACATTGAGTTTGCCGTAGGCATAGGGCAGGGCCAGCATGCCTTCCTGGACCGAAGGGTCGGTGGCTTCCCGCTGAACCAGCAGGCTCCAGGGGACCAGGGCGCGTTCATATTGCTGCTGGGAAGCATCAGCCCACCCCGATCCCAACAGCGCACGGTTAGAAAAGGGACCCACCAGCTGCACCCGGTCCAGGATCAGTTTGGCGGCTTCGAAATTCTCTTCCGTCATCAACTTCGAGCCCAGCACCAGGTTGGCTTTATCCTGAATGGCCAGGGTAAGGGGATGGTGGGCGCCGATCCGGCCGGTGCGTTCCAGATCTGGGCGCGCAAAAAGGCCAGATCGTCCAGAATCGTTTCGGGCACCTTGCCCTTGATGCGCTCCATGGCGAAGAGGGCGTTGCGTGGCTGGTCTTTCTGAAAGTACATTTTGGCCAGGCGATAGATGGCCTGGTTGCGGACCTCTTCTTCCACGTTGCCTTCGATCACCGCCTTAATGGCCCGCCCGGCCCTTTGATGCATGCGATAGGCCAGTTCGAAATCGCCCACGTCAAACTCGGCCTGGTTGATGTGAAAATGCAGGCTGTCCAATCCGGGCTCATCCAGCCCGTGGTACAGGGTCAGCTCGGTGTCCAGCCTGGCGATGGCGTCAAACCACTCCTGCTGGAAAGCGTAATAGAGCGCCTCGCCGAAATAGAGGTCTTTCAGCGCCTCAGGGGCGGGGGTGACCGCTGCCGCGCCTGAGGCGGCCAGCAGCACGATTAAGATGCAGGCAAACAACCGGATCATCTTCTACTCATCCTTCATCGCGATACGGCTCGGGGAGAGGGAAATCTCCACGATTTTGGGCCCCACTGCTTTGGTGACCGTGAATTGCTCCTTCAGGGAAAAAGAGCGGCCGCCGGATTTGCCGGCCGCTTCCACCTGCAGGTCATGGTCTCCCGAACGCACGTTGCCGGTGTAAATGCGCTGGACGCCACCCTTTTGCAGCGCCTCCAGTTCTTTGAAACTGTAAATATGGCGGGCCGCCGGTTTACCGTCCATCTGGATGCGCACTGAATCGAGACGGAACTTTGCCCCCTCGGGTACTGAGACAAAGAGCGCCACCTGGGTGTTGGACGGGAAAAGCAGCCGTTCTTCCAGGTGGTTCAGTTCCGCCGCAATGGCCAGCACGTCGCTCTTGATCTCCTGGACCTGTTCGTCGAGGCCTTTGAGCTGTTCCCGGGAGACGGTCTCCTCCCCGGCGGCAGGGGTTGCTGCCGCGACAAGCACGGCAATACCCAATATCGTCATCAT
>JARRKU010000147.1:0-8072 GCA_037387725.1 Desulfobacteraceae bacterium | reverse complement strand
GGTTTTTGGCCGAGGACCTGTTCGAAAATGTGGGCCACCAGCCCTTCGGAAAGGTCCATGACATCTTCTTCGCCCACGAAGGACATCTCCATATCGATCTGGGTGAACTCGGGCTGGCGGTCGGCGCGCAGGTCTTCGTCGCGGAAGCAGCGCACGATCTGGTAGTAGCGTTCGAACCCGGAGACCATGAGCAGCTGTTTGAAGAGCTGGGGCGACTGGGGCAGCGCATAGAACTGGCCGGGGTTGACCCGGCTGGGCACCAGGTAGTCCCGGGCGCCTTCGGGGGTGCTGCGGGTAAGGAACGGTGTCTCGATATCCAGGAAAGCTGCGGGTGAGAAAAGGCGTCTCGATGTCGAGAAAATCGTTGTCGTTGAGGTACTGGCGTGCGGCCGCAGACGCCTTGTGCCGCAGGATGATGTTGCGGTGCAGGCGGGGCCGGCGCAGGTCCAGGTGCCGGTGTTTGAGCCGGATCGATTCGGAGACGTCCACGCTGTCCTCGATCAGGAAGGGCGGGGTGACGGCCGCATTGAGAATGCGCAGCTCATCCACCAGCACTTCGATGGCCCCGGTGACCAGGTTGGGGTTGACCATGCCGTCGGGGCGCGGTTCCACCTTGCCTTTAACGCCGAGGACGTATTCGCTGCGCAGGCCGTGGGCCTTGGCATGCACCTCGGGGTTCAGCTCCGGGTTGAACACCACCTGGGTGAGCCCCTGCTGGTCCCGTAGATCGATAAAAATAACGCCGCCGTGGTCCCTGCGGCGCTGCACCCAGCCCATGAGGACCACTTCCCGGCCCACGTCGTCCGACCCCAACTGATTGCAGTTGTGGGTCCTTCGCATATTTCCCAGCAGATCCGCCACTGGTTGTCTCCTTTCCAAACTCACGATAGATGGGCCCTTGGCCCTCAACAATTCGACTTTACCGGTATCAGCACCATCGCTTCTGCGATGGATCTAAGTCAGACTTTTTCGTAATTGATCCACCAGGCCGCCCAGGGGCACATCCTGCTGCTCCTTGGTGGCCATGTTGCGCAGCACGGCGGTCCCGTTTTGCAGTTCGGCGTCGCCCACGATGAGAACATGGCCGGCGTTGAGGCGGTCGGCGCGCTTCATCTGGGCTTTGAGGCTGCGGTCGGCGTAGTCCATCTCCACGGATAGGCCGCCGGCGCCCAGGCGCGAGAGCCAATGGAACGCCTTTTCCTGGGCTTCGGGACCCAGTGCGGCGATAAAAAGCCGCGGCCCGATGGGTTCAGCCTGCTGCAGCTGTCCCACGATCTCCGCCAGCCGGTCGAATCCGATGGCAAAGCCGATGGCAGGGGTATCGGGTCCTCCTAAGGCCTTGACCAGGCCGTCGTAGCGCCCGCCGCCGGCCACGGCGCTCTGGGCGCCCAGCGCGGAGGTCTGGAGTTCGAAGGCGGTGCGGGTGTAATAGTCCAGGCCCCGCACCAGCCGTTTGTCCAGGATAAAGGGGACCTCCAGCGATTTGAGCGAGCCGGTGACTGTGTCGAAGTGGTCCCGGCACTCGCCGCACAGGTGGTCCACGATGGCCGGTGCATCGGCAACTGCCGCCCGGCACCCGGGGGACTTGCAGTCCAGCACGCGCAGGGGGTTGCGGTCCTTGCGGCGCAGGCAATCCTCGCACAATTGATCGGCTACGCTGTCCAACAGGGCGGTCAGGGCTTGCCGGTATTGGGGCCGGCACTGGGGACATCCCAGCGAATTGACGTGGGCCCGGGTGTCACCGACGCCCAGCTCGCTGAGCAGGTTGTGCAGCATGAAGATCATCTGGACGTCGATGCGCGGAGACGCGATGCCGAAGGCCTCCACATCGATCTGGTAGAACTGGCGGTAGCGCCCTTTTTGCGGCCGCTCCCGGCGAAACATGGGGCCGGTCAGGTAGAACTTGCGGACCGGATCCGCGGCATAGAGCTTGTGCTGGATATAGGCGCGCACGATGGAGGCGGTGGCTTCGGGACGCAGGGTCAGCAGGTCGCCCTTGCGGTCGGCAAAGGTGTACATCTCCTTTTCGACGATGTCGGTATCCTCGCCGATGCTCCGCGCGAACAATTCGGTCTTTTCCATGATGGGGATCCGAATCTCGCGGTAGTTGAAGCGCTCGAAGATCGCCTTGGCCGTTTCTTCGATGCGCTGCCACAGCTCCACCTCGCCCGGCAGAATATCCTTGAACCCTTTGATCAGTTGAATCATGTTCCTGTCAGCTCCGTTTTCATACGCCGTCCGTTGGGCGCATGCCCGGCGGCGTCTGCTCGCAACCTGCGTAAACTCTGGTACATAGCGTATCTGTTCCAATCGAGTCAACCCATAACAAACGGAGTCCCGGTCACTCGAACAGGTCGGCACGGCGGCCGACCCTACATTCTTTTGTTATGTTTACAGGTTCGGGAAAAATAACCGTGTAAAAAGCGGTTGAGCTTTAACAGGGGGTATGAAATAACCCCGATGCAACATTGGGGTTAGCCCCGGCAACAAGGGGTTGTGTCGCCGACTTTTAAATGGTTACAGATCAGGCTGGCCATGGGGATATCTCAAAAAACAATTGATCGGCTATTGCGCGCCGTTGTGGATATTTTCACGTGCAAGATGTACTGGACGCCCCCGGCTGTGGGGTTGCCCTTGGGACGCATGCTGGGATTTCTGGCTTGCGCGGCCGATGGGCACCACCGCCGCATTGCCCGCGCCAATCTGAAGTTTGCTTTCGGAGATTCCAAAAGCGACCGGGAGATCGATCGCCTGGTCTATCAGAACTTCATGCAGTGGGGCATGATCGCCTATGAGTGGGGCCGCATGCGCTTTTTCGGTCGCTATCCGCAGGGCCGGCTGCCGGCTGCCGTGGAGATTTCCGGAGCCTCCCACCTGAGAAAAGCCAAAGAAAAGAGCCCGGCCGTTTTGCTGCTCAGCGCCCACTTCGGGAATTGGGAATACGGCCACATGCACTATGCCGGCACTATCAATGCGTTGAACTTCATCGTGCGGCGGATTGACGATCCTTATGTTGAGAAGCTGCGGGTGGCGGTCAACCAGCACCATGGCGTCACGATTTTATATAAGGAGAAGGGGCTCAAGGCGGCCATCAAGCATCTGAAAAAAGGCGAGGACCTGGTGATCTTCGCCGACCAGAAAGCCAACGTGAAAGAGGGGATTCAATGCCGCTTCTTCGGCCGCCAGACAATGACCCTGCCCATTGTGGCGGCCCTGGCGCAGAAGTATCACTACCCCATCGTTCCCATGTTCGTGGTCCGGAACAAAAACAAAGCCTCCCATAAGATTGTCTTTCTGCCCGAATTGACGATTGATGACAAAGATACCGTCGAAACCATCACCCAGCGCCAGAACGACATCATCGAAACGATGATTCGCCGGCATCCTGACCACTGGCTCTGGATGCATCGTAAATGGAAGACCGAGTATCCGGAGATCTACAGGTAGCAAGCGCATTGCGCCAACTATGTAGTCGCATAAAGAGAGGGGAAAAAGACATCCTTCGTTGAAGCGTAATTCTATTCGATCGCATTCGGTCTGAAGCCGAAAACCGATCGCGTACCCACTATCGTTAATTTGTCACCCACCTGGATCTGGTCCCACAGGTCTCTATGGATATGCTGAAGCTGCTTGTACCATAGATAATCGTATTCTTCGAAATCCAAGGTGCAACCCGATCTGGAATATTTGTCTTTGTCACTTACAGTGACACTGATGGTGCTTTGATAATTGGACAATGAATGCAGCATGAATCCAAAACCATACGCGCAACTGACGTAAAACAGCACGAATGTAAAAAAAGGCATAAGTGCATACATTATCCAGCGCACGGTTTTACTCTTCGACCTGTCATATGTGTAATCCAGCTTATTGGTTGCTGCGGCATAACAGTAGAAAGAGATAAATAGGAAAGATACCACGCCGGCCGACCACTTCCCCCAATAATCCAACGCCGGTGACGGAAGAAAGTTGAAAAAGTGACCGGGGAAGAAAGCCATAATTGGGGCAAAGACTATGCAGATCAACAGTCGTTTATGGATTGGTATGCGAGATGAACTTTTGCTATCCATTATGAAACCAATATTAACCCTATTGTTGCATAAAAAAGATGGCAAAAAGGTTGTAAGGTATTATGAATATTGAATAAGTGGCATATTGGGGAACAGTCTGAGCAATAAACCAACGGTGCACTTAAGGATTTGGTCCATTTAATGCCATCTTTTTTCCCTTACGGGAAAGCCGGAGGACTCCAGATCCCGCGTTGCCAAGGGCTTGCAGTAGATTGACTACGGCTGCGCCCTTGGCGTCTAGGCTCTGGAGCCCTCCGACTTTTGCAACGATAGGGTTAAGTCAAAGCGCAGTGTTTTACATTTAGCGGTTATAAAAAAATTACGTATCCCTTTCCAAAGCGGCCTTGGCTTTAAGTCCGCTGCGAAACAACATCAGGCCGCCAATGCCAAGCAACACAACAGTTAAAAGTGCCAGTTTTGTGTTAACAGGCGCAATGCCGATTCCGCTAAGTTTATCCGGAAGTGCGGTGATGATGAACAGGATCGCCATCCCGGCGCCGGCGGCAAGAACGCCGCCGAAAATGATCCGGGTCCAGGTCCAATACCATTGCTTGTCCATCGGCACTTTGGGTATGCTGAGCTGCCTGGACCGCAACCGCATGACCAGCCGCATCGCCCAGATCATCTCAGTCGTCAATACCGCCACCACAGAAAGTATTGTGATCAATTGGGCGCTGCCTGCCAACCTGATCCCGGACTTCACCGCATGATCGAAGATCATAAGCGGTGTATCATAGAGGCCGTGGAGCATCACCGGACACCAAAGGGCCATGCGTTTCATCCGTGAGGCTCTTTCAGGCCGGCACAGCGCCTGTCCAGCGAAATATCCCATGACGGCGCCCATCATGGCGTGCCCGGGAACAGCCGTCAGTGCGCGCGCCAGGGCGATCCCCATCCCCCCTTCGGCAACGTATTGAATGTTTTCAAAAGTGGCGAACCCAAGGGATGCGGCCACACCGTAAACAATGCCGTCCATGGGTTCATCAAATTCGGGGTGCTGCATGGCATATCGGGTCAGGATCTTGTACTTGAAGAACTCTTCGGGAACTGCTGCCACGACAAAGGCCGTCAAAGCCCCGCTGAAGTAAATATTTCCGGCACTGATGCGGCTGACCGCAGAGCTTAAGAATCCGGCGACCAGACTGATGGGCAGGACGGCGGCGACTCCCAGGAAAAAAGTCATCCACACAACGCCGGCCGGTTCCGGGTGAACATCCCGGGAATGAAAAAACCACATCAACAAGGCAGCGGGTGCTAATGCTGCGGTCAAAGAAACGGGGTTCATTTCTTGCCCCTAAATTCACAATTTCAATTCCCCAGGCATGATGATCTCGCAAGAATAACAGCCGTGCTGGAGAAGCTTGGGCACCTTGCCAACGAGGTGCATGAAAAACGGGGTGGGTATCGATCGAATTTTGTCTATTCTGGTACCGATAGCGATGCCGACCCCAATTTAAGTTTAGATTCAAGTGGATTTCGTTAAAGCTGGCCTCAGCCCGATGCGTGTTCTCTACCGGCTGAAGACCTCTGGCCAGATGGAACGAAAGATCAAATAAACGATGCCGTGAAGGAATATAATCAGGCAACTGATCGCAAACCACTTCACCCGACGGATCTCATTAGGAGAAAAATGCTGAATAACGATAAATGGATCTTTGATGTCCCGAAAGACCTTTCTCTTCTCATACAGCCACCAGCCCCATACACACATTAACAAATGTGAACTGTACATGGCCGAAGAGAAAAAATCAGGAATGTGTCGGGTGAAAGTGGCGTGCTCTCTGAAAAAAACTGTATCTAGCAGGTCCGTCTCTTGTTCATATCGCCTTACTATAAACCGTTCTATGCGAATGGATATATAAAGGCCGATTATACCCCACGCACAAAGACTTACAGCGAATATTTGTGCAAAGTACTCAATCGAATCCATCAATAAAATGCTCCAACTAGTTCATCCGATGAAAGAAATATTCGATCGCCAAGTTCTGCACCTGCGTCATATATTTTCCCACCACCAAATTTAAATAGTTCATTCCCAGCTATCCCACCCAAAGATGCGCATACAAAAACCATTAGAAATAATCCAAATGGTCCCAGACCCAATATAGCAACTATGCCCAGCCCAACAGCTACCCCTGCTTTTGTTCCCAGCGCGCCGCCCACAACCCCGAACCCTTCGCTAAACAGCGTCCGCATTCTTTCTTCCGGGGGAGCGTCATACACGTTATACATCCCGATGACCGCCGGAACATACCAGGTGGCGTGGCGCCCGAGGGCTTTGAACATGCCGATGCGGCCGTTGAGTTGTTTGACGATGGGGCCCATGTACCGGCCCGAGGACAAGCGACGGAAGCTTTGATAATAGCCTTTGCGAAAATAGCGGGCAAGGGCCTTGGCGTCCACGTTGGCGGCGGCCGGTGGCAGTATCTTGGACCTGGGACCGGGCAGCAACACATCGGGCAATTTATGGACTTGTTGCATGACCTTGGAATAGTTGGGGTGGGATTTGAAAAATTGCGCCATCTTGGCCAGATGGGCGGCCTTTTTGGAAGTTGCCATCTTGGGGCCGAATTTATTCACGGCGTCGGCGGCCATTTGCTGCAACAGCGCATTGATATTGGAAACGGACATGCTGCCGGATGCCGCCAGCCCGGACCAGCCGCCTACGCCGTAGCCGATTCCCTTGACCACATCGTCCTTGCCTACCGAGGCGCCTTGTTCCCGCAGGGCCTCGATCAGCCGGGCCATAAGATAGCTGTCCTCCGGCCCCACCTCCTGGAACAGATCGCGGGTCATGGGTTCCATGTTCTGGAGATAGCTCAGGTAGAGGGGCCGTTCGCCCTGCCAGTAGCGGATGTCGAACCGGCTCAGGCGCAGGGGGGTGATATCCACCAGCTGGTTGGCGGGGACCCTGCCGTCGGGAAGGTATCGTTCCAATTGTAAGTCTCGTGGTTATTGATCCCGCGTCTGTTTTTCAGTATCCCGGTGAGCGTGTCGCCGTGGGAAATTGTGACGGCTTCTGCCATGGGGACCTCCTTAACCTCGTTTGTGGTTCAGATGTTGAATTCATCAGGTTCGGCGTCGGAATCGGTATCGGAATCGACAAGATTCGATGGATATTCATCCGGCACTTCACGCACCACATAACCCCGCTGCCCCAGCTTCGTCAGCATCGCTGCAATTCGATCGAGAAGCGCCTTTGCCTTCGCATTCTCGTCCGCCGAAAGGGCGCCACAGACTTCAAGGATATCCTGCGCTGCTCCACACTCCAGCGCCGAGCCTCTTGCGATCTCAAAGTACCTGCGTCGGTCGCCCTTAGTCGCTTTCCCGTTGCCTTCGGCAATGTTCAGGGGGATCGCCTGCGATGCCCGCAAAAGCTGGTCTTTGGCATTCCGGTGCCCTTTCAGCGCTGTGCAATAACGGTACGTCCAGCTTACGTACTCGATAGCCACCCAGTAGACATCGAGTTTCTCATGCCCGAAAGTCATAACTTTCCTTTCGATTCCGATTCCGATACCGATTCCGACCCCGATTCAAGTTGGGGTCGGATGGATAGCGATGCCCCTACCCTTGTTAAACGCCGTATCAGGATCTCCAATCGCCAATTGTGTGGCTCACATAGGAATGGTGGTCGCGGGCTTCAAGGAGCAGCCCGGCTCAGTTGTCGAACTTTTCAGTAGCCGTCACGTCAGGAACTTGGTTGGTGCTTGTGAGAAGGTTCGAATTGTCTTCTCAGATACAGGCGGATGCCCGGCGATCAATAGAATTGATCACCTGAATGATTGTGTTCCCGTAGCACAGGTACCGGACAATGATCAAGCCCTATAAGCGATTCTAACTGAATATCATTCACCGCGGCAGACTCAGGTTAAAGGATATTCTAAGAATTATTTTTCGCGTATTATACGCTATCTGTCTATCTTTTCGATTCCGATCCCGATACCGACCCCGACCCCGATTTACCGCGACCTCGGGGTCGGGGTCGCTATCGGGATCGGGATC
>JARRKU010000146.1:0-8141 GCA_037387725.1 Desulfobacteraceae bacterium | reverse complement strand
CCAGATCCTGTGTTGCCGGAGGTTCGCAGTAGTCGAACTACGGCTTCACCTCCGGTCGCCTTGGCTCTGACGCCCTCCGACCTCTCAGCGGCAGGCGCCCGACGGTAGGGATAATTAAAAGAAAAACCCCATTTAGATGGGTGATGATAGGAACATAATATTAGACGGTAGGATTTGATCATGCCTGAAGGAACACTTTGCAACAGACAGACGGTGGATACGGAAGAACAACTGCATGCCTTGCTGGCGGACAAGAGCGGCAAGCTTTATTATGAAGAGATGAAGTCGCTGGATGTGGACACCGATGCACTCTGGGCCACCATCCAGAAGAGCCTGAAGTCCCGGTTGAAATCCTGGCTGGAGATCTGTGCCCATTGCGGCATGTGCGCGGAGAGCTGCTTTCTCTATCTCACCGATAATCGCAACCCTGAGCAGGTTCCGTCGTACAAGATTCAGTCCACCCTGGGTGAAATGGTCAAGCGCAAGGGCAAGGTGGACAACGAATTTATGCGGTACTGCATGGACACCGCCTGGTCCAAATGCACCTGCTGCAACCGCTGCGCCCTGTACTGTCCCTTCGGCATCGACATGGGCGTCATGTTCGGCTACCTGAGAGGGCTTCTATATTCACAGGGATTCGTGCCCTGGGAGCTGAAAATCGGTGCCGGCATGCACCGTATCTACCGGGCGCAGATGGATGTCACCACCGAGGATTGGACCGAGACCTGCGAGTGGATGTGCGAAGAGTGGGAAGAAGAGTGGCCCGGCCTGGAGTTCCCCATTGATAAGCCCGATGCCGACATCATCTACACGGTCAACGCCCGCGAGGTAAAACACTATCCCGAGGATCTGGCCGAGGCGGCCGTCCTCTTTCACCTGGCCGGTGAAAACTGGACCGTTCCCAGCGAAGGATGGGAAGAGACCAGCCTGGCCATGTTCGCCGGCGACTGGGCGGCCTGCAAAATGCAGGTGGAGAGCGTCTATGAAGCCATGGGACGGCTCAATCCAAAGCGCATGGTGGTCACCGAGTGCGGGCATGCCTACCGGGCCACGGTTATAGAAGGGCCATACTGGGCCGGACTGAAAGAGGGCAAGACCCCCATTCCGAGCTTTCACTATGTGGAGTGGGTCGCCGAGGCACTGCGGACCGGAAAAATCAAAATCGATCCGGACAAGCGTATCAAAGAGCCGGTGACGTATCAGGATTCGTGCAACTACATTCGAAACGGCGGCCTTGCCGATTGCGGCCGGGAGATCATGAGCTACATCGCCGAAGATTTCCGGGAGATGTCCCCGTGCAAAGAACACAATTTCTGCTGCGGCGGCGGCGGCGGGTTCAACGGCATCGGCCTCTATCGCGAACAGCGCAACAAGGGACTGATGACCAAACGCGATCAGATCCTGGCCACCGGCGCCAAACTGGTCATTACACCCTGCCACAATTGCTGGGATGCCATCCGGGATTTGGAAGAGATCTATAAAATCGGTATCCGCTGGTCGTTCCTCAAACCGCTGCTGCTGAAAATGGTGGTTGTCCCCGATCATTTGAAGCCGAAAGAGGAGTAGGTTTTACCGCCGGCACACGTGCCGTACCCCCAATCAGGCCCCTTTTTTGCAGCGGGAAGGGGCTTGGTATGAGAGTTCTACCCCAATATTGCATAAAGAGGATAGCTTGAGCCATCAAGCGTCTTATTGGGTCCAATATTCACTGGGCGGCAGTTGGGAATATCCATCATCGAAAGTAAGTTCATTTTCGATGGCGGTGATCTGGGTATCGTCTAAATGGGGCGGGAAGTGGTTTCTCGTATCCCACAATCCTAAATGAAAATCCAATACCCTTTCTTTTCGCCGGTCGCGCAGAAGCAGCGTCAATTTTCAGCGATCCTTTTCTTGTCAAGCTCACCAACCGAATCCGTATAAATACTGATTTTTCAAAGTTTCAATATTCGTTGCCAAGGATTCCTCCAGAAATTATAATTTCTATACAAATTATATATCATATCGTTTCCATATCGCAATTGTAGTTTGCAGACCTGGTATAATGATTAATTTGTTTGTAAATACATTATCATAGGATAAAGAAAGCTTTGATGTTAAACGTATCATATGAATAACAAAATCATTTGGGCACAAAGCAATCATGTCCGTGATAGTCACTTCAGAAGGGATACCAAAGATGGGATCAACCGTTGACTCGGATTATGGCGAACAGGTCCTGATCTGTCTGCGGAGAATCATGCAAGCCATATCGCTGCATTCACGCAGCCTGGTCAAGCAGGTGGGCCTTACCGGACCGCAGTTGATTTTCCTTAAGACCCTGGACAAAGCCGGTGAAGCATCGGCGGGAGAGATCGCCAAAGCGATCAGCCTTAGCCAGGCCACGGTAACAGGCATTCTGGAACGATTGGTTAAGCGCGGGCTGGTAAACCGCCAGCGCAGCCCCAGCGACAAGCGCCGTGTGCTGATTCGGATCACACCCGAGGGTGAGAAGATGCTGGCAAAAGCGCCCCCTCTGATGCAAGCGTCATTTCTCGAACAGCTCAACTATCTGGAGCAATGGGAACAGACCATGATCTTAGCCGCCCTGCAGCGCATTGTCAGTTTGATGGGCGCCGAAGCGTTTCGGGCCGTGCCGATTTTGACACCTGATCCCTTCGATTCACTGGTTGATAACGTGAGCGGGTTTGTTTCCGATGATCCGCAGGCGCAGTGAACCGATGCGAATCGACCCCGATTTTCAAAAAGGAGACTTGGATGAAGCGAGGCAACGAAGTGGAACGATTGTTATTGGAAGGCAAACTCTCCCGCCGTGAATTTATGGCGCGAATGTCCGCCATGGGTCTGGCCGCGGCCGTATCGCCGTTGTTGTCAAGCATGCCTGCAATGGCGGCCGGTCCAAAAAGGGGCGGGCGGTTGCGGCTCGGTCTCAACGGGGGGGCTACCTCAGATACGCTCGATCCGGGCATTCAGCTGGCTATGATGCCCCAGACCCTGGTTTACGGCACGCTGGCCAACAGCCTGGTGGAGGTCGACGCCGACGGCCGGCCGGTCCCGGAGCTGGCCGAAAGCTGGGAGGCCTCCCCGGACGCCAAAAAATGGATCTTCAAACTGCGCAAAGGGGTGGAATTCCACAACGGTAAAACCATGGACGCCGACGATGTGATCTATTCGCTCAACTGGCATCGCAAGAAGGGCACCAAATCCGCCGCCAAACCGTTGGTCGAGTCCATCGCCGGCATGACGAAAACGGGTAAGTACACCCTGACGTTTGAATTGGAGGAGGGCAACGCCGACTTCCCCTATACCCTGAGCGACTATCACCTGGTCGTCGGACCCAAGGAGACGGACCTTGCCAAAGGTGTCTTCACCGGCGGGTATATGATCAAGACGTTTGAACCGGGCGTGCGCGCATTTGCCGTGCGCAACCCCAACTATTTCAAATCGGACCGGGCCTGGTTCGACGAGGTGGAGATCCTGGGCATCAACGATGTCAACGCCCGCACCAATGCCCTCAAAACCGGCCAGATCGATGTGATGAACCGTTGCGACCTCAAGACCGTACATCTGTTCAAGCGCATGCCCGGTGTCCAGGTGATGCGCCAGGACGGATTCAAGCACTTCACCTTTGCCATGCGAACCGATACGGCGCCTTACGACAACAATGACGTGCGCCTGGCCCTCAAGTACGCGGTGGATCGCGAGCAGTTGGTCAAAACCATCCTGCGCGGCTACGGCCGGGTGGGCAACGACCATCCCATCAGCGTGGCCAACCGCTATCATGCCGATGAACTGCCCCAGCGGTCGTTTGATCCGGACAAGGCCAAATTTCATCTCAAAAAGGCCGGGCTGCCCGGGACGACCTTCAAGTTTCATGCAGCCGAAGTGGCATTCAAAGGGGCCGTGGATGCCGGCGTGCTGTACAAGGAGCAGGCCGCCAAGGCCGGCATCACCATCGACGTGGTACGCGAGCCCAACGACGGCTATTGGAACAATGTTTGGATGAAAAAACCGTTCTGCGCGGTCTTCTGGGCCGGCCGGGCCACCGAGGATATGATGTTCTCCACAGCGTACGCCAAGGGGGTGGCCTGGAACGACACCTTCTGGGACCACAAGCGCTTCAACGAGCTGCTGACGGCGGCCCGGGCCGAACTGGACGAGAAGAAGCGGCGCGGCATGTATGTGGAGATGCAGCGCATTGTGCGCGACGAAGGCGGTGTGGTGGTCCCCATGTTCAGTGCCGATCTGTCCGCCGCCGGCGACAAGATCGGCCACGGTAAGCTGGCGGCCAACTGGGAGCTGGACGGCTTCCGGGCGCCGGAGCGCTGGTGGTTTAAATCGTAAAACAGGTATACGCAACCGATGACATGGTTCAAGTCAAACAGCATCGCCGCGCTGATGCTCAAACGCATCGGGCTCGGGCTGGTGACCTTGTGGGTGATCTCGCTGCTCATCTTCGTGGGGGTGGAAGCCTTGCCCGGGGACCTTGCCGAAGCGGTGCTGGGACAAAGCGCCACGCCTGAGACAGTGGCCGCTTTTCGCAAGGAGCTGAAACTCGATCTGCCCCCCCATGTGCGATATGCCGCCTGGCTGGGGGCCTTTGTCCGGGGCGATTTCGGCAACTCCCTGGCCAATAAGCGGCCCGTGGTCGATTTGATCAGCTGGCGTTTCGCCAACACCCTTTTCCTGGCCGGCGTGACCGCCATCATCGCAGTACCAGCGGCCATTGTTTTAGGGATCCTGGCGGCTCTTTATCGCAACACGCTTTTTGACCGCCTGATCTCCATGGCCACCCTCAGCACCATCTCGTTTCCCGAATTTTTCGTGGCCTACATTCTCATCGCCCTGTTGTCGGTGCAGGTGGCCCTCTTTCCCAGCATTGCCAACGTCAACGAGCAGATGAGTTTTTGGCAGAAGCTCTACGCCATCTTTCTGCCCTGCCTGACCCTGGCCATGGTGGTGACCGCCCACATGATGCGCCAGACCCGGGCGGCCATCATCAATATCCTCTCCAGCCCGTTTATCGAGATGGCCAATCTGAAAGGGCTCAAGCGATTGCGCGTGATCGTGCTGCATGCCTTTCCCAACGCCCTTTCGCCGGTGATCAACGTCATCGCCCTCAACCTGGCCTACCTGGTGGTGGGCGTGGTGATTGTCGAGGTGGTGTTTGTCTACCCGGGATTGGGGCAGTTGCTGGTGGATTCGGTCTCTAAACGCGATATTCCGGTGGTGCAGGCCAGCGGTCTGATTTTTGCGGCCACTTACGTGTTCCTTAATCTGCTGGCCGATGTGTTGTCCATTGTCAGCAACCCCAGGCTGCGCAACCCGCGCTGACGGTGAAAAAGAGCGGAGCGGATCATTTATGAGGTTTACATGGCGGCGACATTAAAATTGCTTCGAACAGCGCCCATCAGCGCCCGCATCGGCATGGGGATGGTACTGATCATGCTTCTGGCGGCCGTCTTTGCGCCCGTTATCGCGCCCTACAGCGAGACCGAAGTGGCCGGCGATGTCTGGGTGCCGGTCAGCGCCGATCACTGGGTCGGGACCGACAACCTGGGACGCGATCTCTTCTCGCGGCTGGTGTACGGTGCGCGCAACACCATCGCCATCGCCTTTTTGATCACCGTACTCTCCTTTGGGGTCGGCATCATCTGGGGATTTCTGGCCGCAACGGTCGGCGGCTGGATGGACCAATTGCTCAGCCGCTGTGTGGACATCCTGATGGCTTTTCCCACGCTGATCTTCGCCCTGATGGTGCTTTCGGTGGTGGGCACCTCCATTCCGGCGCTGGTGTTGGTTATCGCCCTTCTAGACGCAACGCGGGTTTACCGTCTGTCGCGGGCGGTGGCCATGGATATCGAGGTGATGGAATTTGTCGAGGCGGCCCGGTTGCGAGGCGAAGGGCTCTGGTGGCTCATGCGCCATGAAATTTTGCCCAATGCCATGCCGCCGCTGGTGGCCGAATTCGGTCTGCGTTTCTGTTTCGTCTTCCTGTTTATCGCCGCCTTGAGTTTCCTCGGCCTTGGCATCCAGCCGCCTACCGCTGACTGGGGCAGCATGGTACGCGAAAATTCCGGCGCCATCACTTTCGGCATCTTCACCCCGCTTTGGCCGGCGGGGGCCATCGCATTTTTAACCGTGGGCGTCAATCTGATCGTGGATTGGTTTCTGCACATTGCCAGCGGATTGGAGGATTAACCCGGCATGGCACCATTGCTCAGTATTAAAAACATTGTCATTGACGGCCAAACCGGAGAATCGTGGGAACCCATCATCAAAGGGCTCGACCTGACCCTCGACAAAGGCGAGGTTCTCGGTCTGATTGGCGAATCCGGAGCAGGCAAGTCGACCCTGGGGCTTTCCGCCATGGGCTACACCCGCCAGGGGTGCCGTATCACTTCGGGCTCCATTGTCTTTGACGGGCAGGAATTGTTCGGCGCCCCGGAATCCCAGATGCGCGCCATTCGCGGCGCCCGCATCGCCTATATGGCCCAAAGTGCCGCGGCCTCCTTCAACCCCGCCCACCGCCTTATTCGCCAGTATGCCGAAGCGCCGGTGGTGCACGGGATCATGAGCGCCAGCGATGCGGAGGCTCAGGCCGTTACGACGTATGAACAGCTGCTTCTGCCCGATCCCGAAAACATCGGTTACCGCTTTCCCCACCAGGTATCCGGCGGACAGCTGCAACGTGCCATGGTGGCCATGGCCATGAGCTGTCGGCCCGATATCATCGTATTTGACGAACCCACCACGGCGCTGGACGTGACCACTCAGATCGAGGTGCTGGCCGCCATCAAGGAGATCACCCGCCGGTTCAATACGGCCGCCATTTACATCACCCATGACCTGGCGGTGGTGGCCCAATTGGCCGATCGCATCATGGTACTGCGCTACGGGGAACTGGTTGAAGAAAACGATGCCCGTGAGATGTTGGCCAACCCGCGCGAAACCTATACTCGCGAACTGCTGGCTGTGCGTTCGTTCGATAAATGTAAAGGTATCGCGGGGCAAGGCAGCGACGCGATCCTGAAAGTTGAGGGTGTCACGGCAAGCTACACCGGTGCCGATAATGTGCTTGAAGATATCGATCTTACGATTCGCAGCGGACGGACGGTGGCGCTTGTGGGGGAATCGGGCAGCGGTAAATCCACCCTGGCACGGGTGATCACCGGCTTGCTGCCGCCGGTTCAGGGGCGCATCGCTTTTAACGGGCAGGCGCTTTCCCCGGCGCTCAAGTCGCGCAAGCGCGAAGAACTGCGCCGGCTGCAGATGATCTACCAGATGCCCGATACGGCTCTCAACCCCCGCCAGAAGATCCGCAAGATCATCGGTCGTCCGCTGCAGTTTTACTTCGGGTACAACCATAAACGGCAGGAGCAGCGGATTCTGGCGCTGTTGGAACAGATCGAGCTGCCGGCTGACTACATCGGCCGCTACCCCAGCGAGCTTTCCGGCGGTGAAAAGCAGCGCATCTGCATCGCCCGCGCCCTGGCCGCCGAGCCGGACCTGATTATCTGCGATGAAGTGACCTCGGCCCTGGACCAGCTCGTGGCTGAAGAAATCCTCAAATTGCTGCTTGCCCTTCAGCAAAAACTGCACGTTTCCTATCTTTTCATCACCCACGATCTTGCCACGGTCAAGGCCATCAGCGATGAGATCGTGGTGATGCTCAATGGCCGCATCGTGGAAAAAGGACCCAAAAAGGAGATTCTCAAACCACCGCACCACGAATATACGGATCTGCTGCTCTCCTCGGTACCGGAAATGGATCCGGATTGGCTGGACACTCTTTTGCAAGCCCGGTCGGACGATATAAAGCCGACTGCTGCATAGCCAAACCGGGGGCGGTTTCGGGGGCGGAATAGGAAATCCTGTACGAATGAAAAACGGCCCTCCCTGTTCTTATTTAATCGAGCAGGACGGGCCGTAATGGTTTGTGGATAAAGTGGTTGCTATTTTCGCGATTTGGCCAGGCCGATGTTGTTCAACGCCTCCTCCATCTCATCGAGGATGGTCGGGTCGTCGATGGTGGCGGGCATCTTCCAGGCCTTGTTGTCGGCGATCTTCTGGATGGTGCCGCGCAGGATCTTGCCCGAGCGGGTCTTGGGCAGGCGCTTGACCACCGTGGCCGTCTTGAACGA
>JARRKU010000145.1:0-9589 GCA_037387725.1 Desulfobacteraceae bacterium | reverse complement strand
TTTCAATTCAGACAGAGGAATCGATCAGGAGGGGGATATCCACTCTGTGGTCGCGCAAAGCAGGCAGCGGGATGGGCGATCAGATGTCCGATGGCACATGTCGACACCTGAAACGGCTTTGCGCCACCAACCCACAGAAGACCAGCGCTATAAAATAACTTTTGAACATAACGGCGCACTATGGATCGCCGACCTCTCATGCTCGAAAATTCGTCCGGTTCAACTGGTATTTTTTCATTTTGTAGGTGAACAGCTGCCGTGAAATACCGATACTCTTGGCCGCCCGTGTAACGTTGCCCGCATGGGTCGCCAAGGCCTCTTCCAGCACCGCTTTTTCTTGATCGGCCTGGGAAGCCAATAGACTTTTGCCGGTTTCCAGCTGCCCCGCCGCAGGGCCGGTATCGGCCGGCGCCAATGCATTCGCCCGCCGATCGAAAGGACCGCTTGCACTCGCCCGCCGTTCGAAAGGACCGCCATGTTTGGATGGCGTCACTGCCGCCGGCGTTTCTTCGATGCCGGTCTGCCCCCGCAACCGTTGCCAGGCGGTCAGATGGGACTGCAGATGCCGCCGCTCAATGGTTTGGCTGGACACGACCAGGTTGATGGCACCCTCGATGACATGCTCCAATTCCCGTACGTTTCCCGGCCAATCATAGTCATTGAACAGGTCCAGCACATTGGTGGAAATATCGGTCACCTGTCGGCCCAGCGCCCGGCTGTGCTTGGTCAGAAAATGGCGTGCCAGCAGGATGATGTCTTCCTTGCGTTCACGCAGGGGCGGAATGGGAATAAACACCACCCCCAACCGATAGAACAGATCGGGGCGCAGCGTGTTGTCGGCAATCGCCATGTGAGGCGGCTGATTCACGCTGCTGATGATTTTGACGTCGATCTCGTTCTCTTTCAAGGACCCCAGCCGGCGCACTTTGCGCTCCTGGATAACCCGCAGGATCTTGGCTTGCAGGCCGATGGCCATGGAGTTGAGTTCGTCCAAAAAAATGGTGCCGCCGTTGGAGCGCTCGAAAAGCCCCAACTTGTTGCGCGCCCCGGTGAAGGCGCCACTGGTGGTTCCGAAAAGCAGACCCTCCAGCAGATTTTCGGGGATGGCGGCACAGTTGACCGCCGTATAGCGGCTGATTTTGCGCCCGCTGTGATTGTGCATGGCCTGGGCAAACAATTCCTTCCCGGTGCCGGTTTCACCATAAAGCATTACCGGCGAGGGGGTGGCGGCGGCCATTTTGGCTGTATTGACCGCTCTCAAGAATTCGATATTGCTGCCCACGATAGTATCGAAATCAAAACGCGTATCGTTGGGCAGCAGGCGCTTGGGACGCGGTATGGAGATGGAAGAGATGGTCTCTTCCAACACGTTGTACTCCCTGACCAGACAGATGGCGCCCTCAAGCCGGTCGCCCTTGAACAGGGGAAACACTGTGTGAATGGTGTTGGCCACCTTGCCCCGGCGGGTCCGGTAAAGCAGGGGGCAGTCGATGATGGGTGCCTGGGTCTTGAGGCATTGCATGATCACGCTGCTATCATCCGACAGTTCGTATACGTCGGTCACGCTCATCCCCAACACGTCGTCCGGGACCAAATCATCGATGGCCGCCATACTGGAATTGTAATAAATGAAAGTACCGTTGCGGTCGACGATGATCACGCCTTCACCGAACCCGTCGAAGACAGGCAGGAACTCCTCATATCCGATATCAAGGGTCCGGACAACAGCATGGGAGATGGAGCGTTTCATAGCCGATATAACCTTGCGGGCAGTTTGGTTCACAGATTATCTGCAAGCTTGCCATACTTTTAGGTGCCAGGCAAACCTGGCAACCGTCAGCCGTGTTCATGTATATTGAACAGGATGTCGTTTTCCATGTAGATCTGCTCCAGCTTCTCCTGATGCTCTTTCAACTGCGGATGATGCCGGTTGACCAACTCGAGCACCAGATAGTTGATGATACACGAAATGGTGGTCGGATAACTGATCAGGGCAATGGAGCGCGAGGGCACCACCAGTGACAGATGGGCAAAGGGAATTACCGGGCAGAGGCTGTTGTCGGTGATTACCAGAAGATTATGCCCGAGCCGCCGGGCGACCTTGCCCATGCGGATCAGTTCGTTGGGATACCGCGAGGTGGTGATCACCACCACTAAACTCTTCTCCGGTGCATTGGTCAACCAGTCGATGGCAGTGCTGTCGCTGCCTTTCAATATGTTGACGCCCTTGCGGACCTTTGTCAACGACCAACCGAGATAATATGCGAAGGTATACGACACCCGCGAACCAATGGCGTAGACGGCCGGGCTGTTGTGGATCTGGTCCACGATGCGGTCCAGCATTTTCATGTCAATGGTTTCGTAAAACTGCCGCAGGTTGTTCATTTCCTCAAACACCACCCGGTGCAGCAGATCGGTGCCGGGCCCCCTCATTCCGGGCAGGTCGACCCGGTCGGTCAGGGTTAGCCCCGAATCTACGAAATCCCGCAATGCCTGCAAAAATTCGCCGTAACCGCTGTAGCCCAGTTGCCCCACAAAACGGACGACCGTGGCCTCGCTGACCCCGCAAGCCTCGGACAACTCCTTGGTGGTCATGAATACGGCCTTGCGGGGATTCTGAATAATATAGTTGCCGAGAATCTTGCCCTTGGGCGTCAGGGTGTCGAGCTGCTTCATGATGCCTTTGATTACCGGATGCGATTGAGAATCTTTCATCATCAGTTCCTTTGGAGCCATTCAAATAAAAGTTTTGTTTCATCACCATAATATTGTTTAATTTATTATTTTTAATGTGTTTTTATTATTTTTAAATCAGATTGTCAAGCGAGTATGAAACTTTTATTGCCAAAAATAAATTTATTGTTGACATATTTTGTTTCATTCATATACCATCCCCGAAAAGGCTATCTAGCAGATTATCTTCACCCAAAACAATTTATTTCATTTTTATCGTTAGGGAGAGCGTATGTTCTGGAATACCAAGCCCCTGTGGGGCAAAAAACCCAGACTGAAATCCAGCTACGATGCGGTCATCATCGGCGGCGGACTTCACGGACTGGCCACTGCCTATTACCTGGCCAAGGAACACGGCATAACAGATGTGGCCATCATCGAAAAGCGCTTCATCGGTTTCGGCGGTGCCGGACGCAACACGGCCATCGTCCGCGCCAACCAGCGCACACAGTACAATGTCCCCCTCTACAAGGATGCCCTGGACCTGTGGCCGGTGCTGACCAAGGAACTGGACTTCAACCTGATGTTCAATAACTGCGGCAACCTCAACCTGATGCACAGCGAGGCGGCCATGAAAGCGGCACGCACCACCATCGCCACTGCCCAGTTCCACGGTGTGGAAAGTCACCTCATCGATGCCAAGGAGGCCAAGGAGCTAGTACCGGCGCTGAACATCTCCGAGGACATCACCTTTCCCATCCACGGGGCCATGTTCCATCCGCCGGGCGGCATTGTCCGCCATGACGCGGTGGTCTGGGGCCTGGCCAAGGGATGCGCCAAGCACGGCGTGCACATCCATCAGCACACCGAAGCCACCGCCATCCATACCGAGGGCGGCAAAATCACCGGTGTAACCACCAGCCGCGGCCGCATCCACACCAACCGCGTTTTGGTCAGTGCCGGCGGTTACAGCGCCGGCTTGATCCATCAGATGCTGGGCATCAAACTGCCCATCAGCGTGCTCACCATCCAGGCGATGGTCACCCAGCCACTGAAACCGATTCTCAATCACGTGGTCTCCTCCGGTGCTTATCACTGTTACGCCAACCAGACCCTGAAGGGTGAGATCGCCACCGGCGCCCACATGGACCAGTGGCCCAACTACACCACCCAGAATACGGCCCACTACATCAAGCACCAGGCCGAAGCCCTGTCCGACTGGCTGCCCTGCCTGCGCGGCGTGAAATTCATGCGCATCTGGGGCGGTTTGGCCGACATGACCCCGGACATGGCCCCCATCATGGACGGCAATGATTCCATCGACGGCTTCTACATGGACTGCGGCTGGGGGTATTTCGGCTTCAAATCCTGCAGCGCCGTGGGCAAGTACATGGCCCAGTTCATGGCCAGCGGCAACTGCCCGGACATGCTCAAGCCGTTCAACCTGCGCCGCTATGAAAACCACCAGTTGATGGGCGAGACAGCCGCACTGGTCAGCTATACGCCGGACAATTAAAGGAGATGCAAAATGGCTTTGACACTCACTTGCCCCATCTGCGGCAAACGCAACGGATATGAATTCCGTTACGGAGGAGAAGACAAAGGACCGCGCCCGGCCGAAGAAGGGCTTAGCCCGACCGCCTGGTGCGACTACGTTCACATGAACAAGTGTACCATGGGTACCCAGAAGGAATGGTGGTTTCACCGTGACGGATGCGGTGTCTGGTTCACCACCTATCGCGACACAACCAAAAACATCGAAGTGGAACAACCGGAGGCGAGCAAATGAACAGGCTAAACCAATTGCCCACACTCCGTATCAACCCCTCGGAGAAACTAACCCTGAGCTACCAGGGCAAAACCTTTCAGGGCGTTGCAGGAGATACGGTGGCAACGGCGCTTTTTGCCGGTGGCGTGCGAATCTTTGCACGCAGTTTGAAATATCATCGTCCGCGCGGGCTTTACAGCCTGGACGGCGAGTGCAGCAACACCTGCATGGATGTGAACGGCGTCCCCAACGTCCGCACCGAAAACACCCTGTTGAAGAACGGTATGACCATCAAGGCGCAGAACGTTGTCGGCTCCGCCAACCTTGACTGGCTGGCGTTCATCGACAAGCTGGACTGGATGATGCCGGCCGGCTTCTATTATAAGACCATGCATAAACCCGCAGCCTTGTGGCCCATGGCCATGAAGCGCATCCGCAAGGCGGCCGGCCTGGGCGTCATTAGTGCCGATTATCAGATGATGGGCAACTACGACGAGTGCTATCTCAAAGCCGAAGTCACCGTAATCGGCGGCGGCGCAGCCGGCATGAGTGCCGCTCTGGCTGCGGCCGAATCGGGCCAGCGCGTAGTCCTGCTGGAATCCCGCCCCTTCCTGGGCGGCTGCTATGACTACCGAATGACCACCGGCGCCGATGGCCAACCTCTGTACCAGCGCGCACGCGAACTGGCTGCCAAGGTTGAACAGACGCCCAACATCCGCGTCTTCAAACACGCCTCGGCGGTGGGCAGCTACACCAATAACCTGATTACCGCTTTCCAGGTGGGTGGCCCCGACGACGTCTTTACCGAGCGCTACGTGGAGATTCGCAGCGAGAGTGTCATTGTGGCCACCGGCTGCATCGAACGCCCCCTGATTTTCGACAACAACGAGCGCCCCGGTGTAATGCAGGTGGGCTGCGCCCACCGGTTGGCCCGCACTTACGGCTTGTTGCCGGGCAATGAAGCGGTTTTCTCCATTGGCCATGATCTGGGCCTTGAGGCGGCCGTCGACCTGTTCGACCTCGGCCTCAAAATCAATTGCATAGCCGATGCCCGCGAAGACGGCCAGAACCCCGAACTGCTGCTGGCCCTGGCTGAACGCAAGATTCCGCTGCTCAAAGGCTGGGTCGCCACCGAGGCCCACGGCGGCAAGAGTGTGGAGAAAGTGACCCTGGCCACACTGGACGGCGGTATCAATCGCCACTTTGCCTGCGACCTCCTGGTGGCCTCGGCCGGACTCACCCCGGTCACCGGTCCATTTATTCTGGCCGGCGCTAAGATGAGCTTTGATAACCACACAGGCTACTTTCTGCCCACCGAATTGCCGGAGAAGATGTTCCCGGCCGGCCGCCTGACCGGCGTCAACGATCCGGCCGCCATCGAGGCGTCGGGTCGCCTGGCCGGTCTCCAAGCCGCATCCGCCGCCGGCGCCGAGCTTGACGCGGTCGTTGCCGATGCGCAATCGGACCTTGCTGCGCTTCCCGGCCCCGAACGCGGCTGCAAGCTGGTCACCGCACCCGTCAAAGGGCGCAAAAGCTTCATCTGCTTTGATGAAGACACCACCATCAAGAACATCAATCAGGCCATCAAGCAGGGCTTCGATGTTCCCGAACTGATCAAACGTTTTACTTCGGCCGGCACCGGCCCGGGCCAGGGGGGTATTCCCGGACACAACCTGCCCCTGTACGTTGCCAAGTGCACGGCGTCCACCAACACGCCCATACCGACAACCACGCGGCCGCCCATGGTGCCGACCTTCATCGCCACTTATGCCGGCTACAACCACCACATGTTCAAACGCACGCCCATGCACCATGATCAGATCGACGACGGCGGTATCTTCCGCAACATCGGCGTCTGGCAGCGGGCACGCTACTTCTCTGAGGATTTCGACTGCAAAGAGGAGATTCTCAATGTGAGAAACAACGTGGGCATGCTGGACGGCTCCACCCTGGGCAAGTTCCGCATCCACGGCCCCGATGCCCTCAAGGCCCTCCAGCGGGTATATGTTTCAGACATGAGCAAAGTGAAACCGGGCCGTATCAAGTACTCGGCCATGTGCAACGACGACGGCTGCGTCATAGACGATGGCGTGGTGGTCAAGCTGGGTGAAAATGACTACTACTTCACCACCTCCACCGGACGCGCCGGCCAGACCGTCGAATGGTTCCGATACCACACCCGTTTTGACGGCTGGGATTTCAACATGGTCAATCTCACCGATGCCATGGGCGTTATCAACCTCTCGGGACCCAACGCCCGCAAGGTGCTGGGAAAGGTGGTCGACATCGATCTCTCCAACGAGGCCTTCCCATTCTCCGGCTACCAGGAATTCCTTATCCAGAATACGATCTTCGTGCGCGCCATGCGGCTTGGCTTCGTGGGCGAGCTCTCATACGAATTGCATGTGCCCGCCTCCTACATGAAGGCGGTGTGGGACATGCTCAAGGAAGCCGGCGCCGAGTTCGGCATCCGCAACTTCGGTGTGGAGGCCCAGAACGTCCTGCGCATGGAGAAGTGCCACATCATTCTCGGTCAGGAATCGGAGCAGCGTACCAACCTGCTGGACGTGGGGCTGGGTTTTCTCTGGGACCGCAAGAAAGCGGAAGCCAAGACGGTCGGCGCCGTGGCCCTGCGTCAGGCCGAGAAGGATCCCGACCGCCTTAAGCTGGTGGGCATCCGTATGGAGGACGACAACCGCCCGGCTCGCGACGGGGCATTGATCGTGGACAACAGGGTCCGCGGATACGTTGCGACCATGCGCAAAAGCTTCACCACCGGCCAGGCCGTGGGGATGGCCCTGGTGGAATCCCAGTTGGCCGACATCGGCACCCGGCTGGAGATTTACGAGGATGAGTGTAATGGCGTCAGGCTGTATGCCCGTGTGGTGAAGATGCCGTTTTATGATCCCAAAGGCGAACGCATGAAAAGCTGATCAGGCCGGTTCAGCCTGATGGATTTCTGAAAATCCTATAATTGCAACGAGGTAATCACAATGTCTCAAATCAAGAGAGAATCACCGGTTCATTTCGGTGTCAGCCCCAAAGCTTCAGCGGTGCGCGACAACTGGACCGTGGCGCTGGAATATGATGACGAAGGCCGCGGCCCCTGGATCGTGGATCTGGCCTACAAGATCCGCTGGGATCTGCAGGATAGCAATATCGGCGAGTTGGCCCCGTGCGATCTGGCCGTGCCGGCCGCACCAGGCCAATCGGTCCTGTCCGACGGCATATTGATCAATCGCATGAACCGTACCCAGGTCTCCATCTGGCACCTGGGTGCCGACACACCGCCCCTGCCGGAAGAAACCGGCTATACCGATACCAGCGAGTCCACGGTCCTCATTTCCCTGTTCGGCCCCAAGGTGTTTCAGCTGGCAGAGAAACTGTCCAACCTGGATTTCATGGACCCGGCCAAAGCAGCGCCCTTCCTGTTGCAGGGACCGTTCTGTCACGTTCCATGCCAGATCGTCACCCTCCAAAAGGCGGCTGACGGCAGCGGCGGATTTCTGCTGGCCTGCAGCCGTGGCTACGGCGACAGCATGGTCCACGCCATCTTGGAAGCCGGTGCCGAATTCGGTCTGCGGCCGGCCGGCGAAAGTTGCGGTGAGGGACAAGGTCACCCCCACAAAGCAATTAAAAGTCTGTAATCTCAATTAAATTATATTAAATCGCAAACATCCCGAAAATAATCACAGCAGACTGAATTGCGGCGTTAATTTTGCATAATTTAATGAAGGGGAAGAGGGCCGTGCCATGATTGATACGATTCACCATGACCGCCATGACACCTATTGCGGCCACATCAACCAATCCATTTTATCCGCTCGTCGGAGTCAACAACCACCCGCAAAGCGGGGGGCTTGGATTTCCGGCCATAAGCCGGAAAAACAATAGCACGCAGTGCTTCGATCGTTGCAGTTGTAACCGGGTGCATGGCACCCGGTTTGAGAACAACTAATCAACCAACCACGTTACACTGTTGACGGAGGGAATCATGACCAAAAAGTTTGATGCGATCATTATCGGCGCGGGCGTTATCGGCGCTCCCATCGCCTACGAGTTGTCCAAGATGGGCTACAAGACCCTGAGCGTGGACAAATTGCCCGACGCCGGCGAAGGCTCCACCGCCGGTTCCTGCGCCATCGTGCGCGCCCACTACTCCACAGAAGACGGCGTTGCCTTTGCTTACGAGGGCTTCAAGTACTGGCTGGACTGGGAGAAATACCTGGACCACGTCGAGGATGAAAAGGGCCTGGCCAAGTACATGAACACCGGCTCTTTGCTGATCAAATCCAAAGGCCACAAATGGCAGAACGTTAAAAATCACTACGACGCTGTGGGCGTCCAGTACAAGGAGTTGACCAACGAGGAGATCCTGGAAATGGTGCCGGTGCTCGACATGCATGAGTTCTGGCCGGTAAAACGCCCCGAGGATCCGGCCTTCTGGGAAGACCCCACCGCTATGCTCGAAGGCGGCTTGTTCTGCCCCGAGGGCGGCTACGTGAACGACCCTGCCCTGTCGGCCCACAACATCATGCGCGCCGCCGAAGCCAAGGGCGCCACCTTCCAGTTCAACGCCGAGGTGGTCAAGATCCGCGCCGCCGATGGCAAGGTAAAGGGCATCACCCTGGCCGACGGCACCGAATACGACGCGCCGGTGGTGGTCAACTGCGCCGGTCCGCACTCCTTCAAGATCAACCAGATGGCTCCGGGCGTCTGGGAGGGCTGTAACATCAAGACCAAGGCCCTGCGTCATGAGGTCATGTACTGCCCCTCGCCGGAAGGTTATGACTACCTCAACGACGGCTACCATCAGAGCGATGGCGACATCGGATGCTACGTGCGCCCGGAGACGGGCAACCTGTTTCTGATCGGCTCCGAGGATCCGGAGTGCGATCCCCAGGAGTGGGTGGACCCGGACGAGTTTTACGCCGGCAAGGGCGGCCACGGCCGCGACAACCAGCTCACCGACGAGCAGTGGAAAGCCCAGTGCTACCGACTCGGCCGCCGCATCCCCACCCTGCAGGTACCCAACCAGCCCAAGGGCGTGGTCGACTTGTACGACTGCTCCGACGACTGGATCCCGGTCTACGACAAGTCCGACCTGGGCGGTTTCTACATGGCCGTGGGCACCAGCGGCAACCAGTA
>JARRKU010000144.1:14713-16783 GCA_037387725.1 Desulfobacteraceae bacterium | reverse complement strand
ATCTCAATCTTATCCACTTCAGCCTTATCCAGATCGAGCATTTCGGCCACCTGACGCGCCAATTGGGCGACTTGCCGCATCTGCTGGCCAAGATTAGGGTTCAGAATCTCCACAAGCGAGACAAGCAGCCGGATGGAGTCCATGAAGCTGGCCTCGAGCATCTGATTGACTTTTTGGAGCGCCTTATTTTTTTCGATGACTTCTTTGGTACGTTCCTGTACTTTTTGTTCCAGTCCCTTATTGAGCTCATTGAGCTTTTTGTTCTGTTCGATGGTCAAAGCGGTCAAACGGCGGTTCTCAGAAGTTAATTCGAAGTGCTCCAGCGACTGTTTGACTTGAAGCACCAAATCCTCATCGTTCCACGGTTTGGTGAGGTAGCGATGAATTTCACCCTTGTTGACCGCATCGATTACGGCATCCAGATCCGAGTAACCGGTTAAAAGGTAACGTATGGCATCCGGGTGTATTGATTTGGCCTTTTCGAGAAACTGGGCACCATTCATCTCCGGCATGCGCTGGTCTGAAATAATCATGGAGACCGGGCCATCGCTTTGTTGAAGTTTCTCCAATCCTTCCGCACCGCTTTGTGCTGTCAGGATGCGATAGCCTTCCTTGCGAAAGAGGCGGTTTAATGCCCTTGTAATCGCCTTTTCATCATCCACAAGCAAAAGGGTGTGTTCATTCTTAAGCGCCACGGTCATCTCTCCAAACCTTCGCATAATCCTTCGGAAACCAGTTGAACGAAGGCATTGACGATATCGGTGTCAAACTGTTTGCCTGCCAATTTTTTCAATTCATCAATGGCCATGGATTCGGGCCACGCCTTTTTATAGGCGCGGGCATGGGTTAATGCATCAAAAACATCGGCAACAGCGACAATTCTGGCCGGAAGAGGGATGTTGTTTCCCATTAATCCGTCAGGATACCCGCGACCATCCATCCATTCGTGGTGGCTGCGGGCAATCTGTCTGGCAATGGTGTAATACGCGCTATCTCCGAGAATCTTTTCTCCCGCGATGGTATGATCCTTCATGATCTGCCGCTCTTCGTCAGTGAAAGCGCCGGATTTTTTAAGTATCCGATCTGGGATATGAATTTTGCCCACATCATGCATCATGCTGAAAAAACCGATTCGCGCTGCATCTTCGCTGGAATAGCCGAGTTTGAGACAGATGGCCTCTGTTAGATGACAAATGCGCTTGACATGGACACCTGTATCATCGTCCCTGGCCTCTGCAGCAAGGGAGAGCATCAGGATACCTTCTCGCACCGCGTCTGCCAGTTGTCCCGTTCTGCGGGCAACCCGTTTCTCAAGGCTGTTATTCAGTTGGCGCAATTGACGATTCTGTTCACGGGTCAAGTGCTGGAGCCGCCTGTTTTCCTTGGTCAAGGTATGGTGACTGAACGCCCGGTGAAGGGTAGCTTTCAATGTGTCTCGGTCCCAGGGTTTGGTGAGAAATTCAAAAATCTGGGATCGGTTGATGGCATCGATGGCGCTATTGACGCTGGCATAGCCTGTCAGCAAGATACGGATAATCTCTTCGTCATGCTCACGCACTTTTTCCAGTAGGGTGATGCCATCCATGGACGGCATATTTTGATCTGAGAGGATGACCCCTACCGGGCGACGTGTTACGATTTCCATCGCTTCGGCTCCTGACCCGGCGGTCAGGATTTGAATGTCTTCCCTCAAAAGGTCGCGCATGATGCTTTTTATCACCTGGTGTTCATCATCGACAATCAACAACGTATTTGCGCTGTCAGTGCCGTCCAGTTGAGATTGAGGGGATAATTTGCTCTGCAGCGGTATCAATGCCACTACCCTTCCACGTCAGCCGGCAACGAAATGGTAAAAGTGGTCCCTTTACCGATTTCGCTCTGGACTTCTATGGTGCCCTGATGTTTCTGGATGATATTGTAGACGATATTCATCCCCAAGCCGGTCCCTTTGCCGATTTCCTTTGTGGTAAAAAATGGATCAAATATTTTTTTGAGGTTTTCTTCAGGGATCCCGCAGCCGTTATCGCTGATGGTGATTTTTACATCCTGATCCGCTGCCCATGTTTTGAT
>JARRKU010000144.1:6545-14705 GCA_037387725.1 Desulfobacteraceae bacterium | reverse complement strand
GCATTTACCAAAATATTCATGAAGACCTGGTTCAATTGCTGGGGGACTCCTCTAACCGCGGGGATTTTTCCGAAATCCTTATGCACTGTGGCTTTATATTTTAGCTCGTTGTTGACCACGTTGAGGGTGGAATCCAGTCCGTTATTGATATCCGTGGATTGAACCACCTCTTCACCAGGGTGGGCAAAATCTTTCAGATCGATGACAATTTTTTTAATCCGATCGGTTCCCTCCCTGCAATCGCCGATGAGATCGACAATGTCTTCCAAAAGAAATTCTACATCGATGTCTTTTTCAAATCCCATGATGCTTTCAATATTCGTATGAATTTTCTCCGGAAGGGTATTTCCATTACCTTCGGTTTTCAGCTCCCCGATCAGTCCGTGATATTTTCCAATCAGTTCGGCAAGGTCTTTCTGATAATCCGACAAGGTTTTCAAATTGCTGCTGACAAAACCGGTGGGATTGTTGATCTCGTGCGCCACACCCGCTGCCAGCTGTCCGATGGAGGCCATTTTCTCCGACTGAAGCATGTGGGCCTGGGTCTCCTCCAACCGTTTGAGGGTGCTTTCCAGCTTCTGATTCTTGGCTTCTATTTGTGCGGAGGTTTCCATCAATTGTCCGTTGAGGGATTTGATCTCTTCTGCTTTTTTTCTCTCCTCTGTGATGTCTTTGGTGACAACCACAGTCTGTATGACTTGTTCATCTTCGTTGAGGATCGCCAGACAGCTCAGTTGTCGTATGCTTTCCTTTCCGTTCCGGTCTTTTCCGGAAAGGAGCGTGGTTTTACTTTGGCCGCTGGCAAAGACTTGCTCAACCAATGTTTGAATGTCATCTTTGCATATGATTGGGTTGGTATGGGTGGTATCATCGAACATCGCTTTTCCGACAACGGTGTCCATGTCGAAACCGGCATAATCCACAAAAGCTTGATTGGCGGAAACAATTTTCAAATCCGTGTCAAGGGAGACGATCTCCTCTGTTAAGGAGTCCAGAACGATGCGCAACTTGTTGCGGCTTTCGATTAGTGTGTGAGCCAGCGCGTTATGTCCCTCTTCGAGATGAACGACACGAACTCCGGTCAAGACCCTTGCCCTTAGCTCCTCCGGATCGAATGGTTT
Organism: Desulfobacteraceae bacterium; assembly: GCA_037387725.1. GTDB lineage: Bacteria > Desulfobacterota > Desulfobacteria > Desulfobacterales > Desulfosarcinaceae > JARRKU01. The sequence goes on along the minus strand of JARRKU010000144.1, from coordinate 13,584 downwards.
TGGGATGTAATCATCGGCGCCGGCTCTAAAGACATCCACCAGGTCTGTCTTTCGATCCCTCGCGGTGAGCATGATGATATAGACATACCCTTTTTGAGCCGAATTCCGAATTTGTTTGCACAGCTCCAATCCGTCCATCTCCGGCATCATCCAATCGCTGATGACAATTTTGAACGGTGTTTTCTGGAGCAGTTGCCAAGCCTGCTGACCGTTTTCAGCTTCGACGACGTCATGTCCCATTTCGGTCAGCACTTTTCTCAGCAAATTGCGTGAGATGTAATCATCTTCGGCTATTAGGATTTCCATTGGGTTTTCCTTATTTTATACATGAGACAAAGGCTTTTTGCTGTGGTTGTTCGCGCTACGTTGAATGGGTGTCCGGACGCAGGACCACGTAAGGTTCAACTTGTGGGCAGGTTCAGATGAGAAGTTTGCGAATTAAAGATTCAGTTTATCATAAATTTATGGTCTAGAACACCGAATTATATCACCAATGCCGCATCTCACCACGGATATCGTCCTTTTTTCATTAAACTTTAGAAATAGGTGGTCGATCCATCGTCGCTGAATTTTCCCGCTGCCCTTTTCCTGAAGTTGCAATCCGGCGCATACTGTTTAAGCTTAAGTTTTAAACCGTTATAACCGATATTCCCCATATCAGCACATGGATAAGGCTTCCACCCTTTCATTTCCGTTGCCGATATCCGACACAGTGGAAGGCCTCCCGGTGCATGAACATCAGTATCGAATGGCAAGGAGCCGGATCAAATGCACATCTTGTTGGTGGATGACGATACCACGACATTGAGCCTGCTCGAAAAGAGCCTCACCAAGTGGGGGTACACCATAACCACGGCTGAAAACGGTATTCAGGCCGTTGAACAGCTGCAGCACAACCCCATCGATATGATCGTAAGTGACTGGTTGATGCCGGAGATGGACGGTTTGGCGTTGTGCGAAAAGGTCCGTTCTCTGGATCTCCACCGCTATATCTACATCATCCTGATCAGCGCCCAGGATACACGCACCGATATTGTTCGCGGTCTCGAAGGCGGAGTGGATGACTATATCACCAAACCGTTAAATCCGGACGAATTGCGGGCAAGACTGGAGATCGGTGCCCGTGTGATCAAACTCGAAAGAGAGCTCAATCAAAAGTTTCTTGCGATAAAAAGAAATTATTATCAATCACTGCACATGTTTACCCAATTGCTCGAAACCTATCACAGTGAACTGGGCGGGCATTCAAGACGCGTCGGAGAACTCTCTCTGGAACTGGCCAAGCGTCATCCCGATATACGCCCTGAGGACTATCCCATTATCGAAGCGGCCGGTATGTTACACGATGTCGGGCTGATCGGACTGCCGGGCGCCCTGGTCGAGAAGAGCATCCCTGAAATGAACGGAGATGAAAAGAAGCTCTACTACTCGCATCCGGAGCGGGGCGAAATGATCCTCAACCAGATCGATCTGCTTCGACCGGTGGCCGCACTGGTCCGGCTGCACCACGAACAACCCAATGGACGCGGATTTCCGGACGGTCTGTCCAAAGAACAGATACCCCTGGGCGCCCTTGTGGTCAGCGCTGCATCCCATTTCGACAACATGGCGCACCGCCAGAAGCTGAAGTTTGAAGATATAAGCAATAAAATACAGCAGTTGCGCGGGTATCAGCTCCCTTCGGGATTGGTGGACCTGCTGCTCGATATCAATCTGGAAAATGCGGAAGCCGAGTCAAAACGCAATTTTAAGGCAGTGGATATTGAGGACCTCAAGCCGGGAATGGTTCTGGCGTCGGATGTTCATATGAAAACCGGAGCCTTTGTAATGGCCGCCGATACCCGGATCGATGACGAAGCGATCGGCAAATTAAAGCGGTATTACGAATTGGGCAATATCAGCAGCAATGTATTTATCAGCAAATAGGATATACTTATTATGGATATAGCAACCGTAATCGGATTGGTCAGCGGTACCGTATTGATACTCGGTTCCATCATCATGGGCGGCAGTCTGCTCACGTTTATCAATGTCCCCTCTCTACTGGTGGTTCTTGGAGGAACCGTTGCGGTGACCTTCATACGGTTCAAGATGGCGGATGTCATCGGCTCCATCGGCGTCGCCCTGAAGGCTTTCCTGTTCAAATTACAGAATCCTGAAGACATCATCAATGAGATGGTGGAGTATACCCGCATCGCGAAAAAAGAGGGACTGATCGCCCTCGAGAAGGAGTCGCCAACAGATCCTTTTTCGGCTAAAGCGCTGCGCTACCTTTCCGACGGGTACGACGAAGGGCTGATCGAAGATATGCTCAGCAAAGACATCCGACTGACGATCCAACGCCATGAGACCGGTCAACAGGTTTTCAAAAGCGCCGGAGACGCGGCTCCGGCATTCGGTATGATCGGGACATTGATCGGGCTGGTCCAGATGCTCTCATCGATGAGCGACCCGGCCAGCATCGGTCCATCCATGGCCATCGCGCTGCTGACCACGTTATATGGCGCGGTGGCGGCGAATCTGGTATGCATTCCCATCGCCGATAAGCTCAGTCTGAACAGCGAAAAGGAGAAGTTGACCAAAACGATAATCGTGGAAGGCGCCATCGCCATCAACCGGGGCGTATCTCCCATGGTCCTGGAAGAGTCCTTGAAAATATTTCTTTCCCCCAAAGAGCGGGAAATCCCGGCAAAAACCGCATCTGAAGGCGAGGCCAACTAATGGGTGAGCAATGCGATTGCCCCAAAATTGATCCGGGTGCCCCCAAATGGGTGGTCACTTTCGGCGACCTGATGAGCCTGCTGCTCTGTTTTTTTGTGCTGTTGCTCTCTTTTTCGGAAATGGATCGGCAAAAATACAAACAGGTGGCCGGATCCCTGGAAAAAGCTTTCGGCGTCCAACGCAAGAACCGGGCGATGGAAATCCCAAAAGGCATGAAGCTGATCGCCAAGGATTTTGATCAGGAGGCCATTGCCACACGGATCAAAGAGGATTTGGGGATGGAGATCGACCATATCATCCAGGAGAGTTTGTCCGATCTGAAAGATCAGATCGTACTCGAGTCAGGAGAGAATGAAGTCATTATCCGGCTTATGGGGGAATCCACCTTCGATTCCGGCAGTGCGGATATCCGCCCCCAACTCAAACCGCTCCTGAGAAAGGTCGGCGAGAAATTGAAAACCGCTGAGGGGGATATTTCCGTTGCCGGACATACCGACAACCTCCCCATCCGCAGCGGCCCCTTCAAGACCAACCTGCGACTTTCCGCGGCCCGCGCTTCGGCCGTGGCGGAATTTTTGATAGCCGAAACGCACATCGACCCCCGCCGCATATCCACAATGGGATTTGGCGAATATCGTCCCATCGAATCCAATGACAGCGCCGATGGACGAAGAAAGAACCGCCGTGTAGAAATCGTTCTCGGCAATATTCCCGGTCGGGATCAGTATTCCCCTGCCCCATCCAACTGATAACAGATGAACATCGAACGCCCAACGTCCAACGCTTAACAATATATTCTTCCGATTTTTCTCATGATTGAGCGAAGCGACTTCATCTGTGTTGAAAAAGCCTAAGGGCTTCATAGCCAAGGCGGAGAGGGCGCAGCCGTAGCAAGTCTACTGCAAGTCCTCGACAACACAGGATATGAAGTCCTTAGGCTTTTTCAACGGGGCTTCAGAGCCAAGGCGCCGAGGGCACAGCCGTAGCAAGTCTACTGCAAGTCCTTGGCAACACGGGATCTGGAGTCCTCCGGCTTTTTCAACTATCGGAGGAAGTCGATTAGGCTCTTCTGAAGCACCATAGCGGAGGTGGAGAGAGTGCTTTCGTAGGCGGTCTTCTGTACCTGAAAATCAATGATGGCTTCAGCGATGTCCGCATCCTCTGTTTTGGAGAGCATCTCCTCAACGTTCACCTTGAAGTAGCTGTAGTGATTTTCGGTGGCTTCGAGGCGTTTGTAAATGCCTGCATTTTGAGTGCGCACCGTGTTGATACGGTCAACGGCCGTATCCAATTCTGCAATCTCAGCTTCGATGGCAGGGGCATTGGCCGTATTCAATGCGGTTTCAAGTCGGTCGAGGATATCAAAGACATTATTGCCGTTGGGACCGAATATGGCGCTGCCGTCGGCCGTGATACTGACCGATAGATTCTCACCGATGGTCACGTCTTTCGAACCGGTGTCGAGGCCATAGGTCCACGGCGCTGCGCTGTATGGCGCCGTATCAGTGGTATCACCATTGAAGACATATTTGCCGTCCAGCTGGTAGTTGGCCATTTGCAGCACCTGCTCTCGCAGTGCGGCGACCTCAACGGCCATCTCGGCCCGCATGTCTGGCGCAGTGTCGTAGGCAATTTCCTTTGCTTCCCGAAGTAATTCACCGACCATGCCAAGGACACTGTCCACAGTATCAATGTGGAGTTTTGCCTTGGTGATGTTGTCATTGTACTGTTCCAGACCCGCAATGGTCTTCCGATAGGAGAGCACGCTGCTAATGCCGGCCGGATCGTCCGAGGCCCTGTTGATGCGCTTTCCGGTGATAATATGCTCCTGGGTCCTGGCCATCTGTCCGGACTGTCGGAACAGATGGGCCGTAATGTTGTCCGCCATCATTTTATTGGTAACGCGCATCGCTTATCTCCCTATCTGGCCAGGGCCAAAATTTCATCCAACATCTCATCGGCGGTGGTGATCAGTTTGGCGGCAGCGTTGTAGGCGTGCTGAAATTTGACCAGATTGACCATCTCCTCGTCCAATGAGACACCAGATACCTGTTGGCGATAATTTTCCAGACCTTGAACCATGCTTTCCTGATGACCGCTGCTAAAATCGGCGGCCTGAACATCTGCGCCCACCGTGCCGACCAGAGCGTTATAATATTCGTCAAACGTACTGCCGCCAGGCATTGTGGCACTGTTCTGCAAATTGGCGATTGTCATGGCGGCGGCGTTGCCGCCGGGGAGGCCTTCACCTGCTCCGGCTGCAGCAATCAAGTCTGTGTCCGCAACAATGGCGGCGTTGACACTCAGATCCACAGCCCCGGTCCCGGTAAAAAAATCGAGTCCGGCATTTCCATTGAGGTCGAACCCGGCGTTATGGGCGCCGTTGACGCTGGTTCGCAGGGTATTGGCCAGATTATCTAATTGGGTCAAATAGTTATTAAGATGGACATCGCGGGTCTCGATCCATCCCTTCAGTTCCCCGGATGAAATATTGGATGTAATATTTACGTTGGTGCCGCTGCTGTCCTGCCAGTAGACATCCTGGACGCCGCCGTTGTCGGCCGTAAGAAGGTCCCAGGTGGAGGTGCCTTGTACCAGCGGCTTGCCGTTTTCGGTATCGATGCCGAGGTTTCCATCTCCGTCTTCATAAGAATTGATATTGATCAATTTGGAGAGCTCGAATACCAGTTGATCTCTTTCATCTCTGAAATCATTGGCTTTCTGCCCATTTGTTTCAACTTGGGTTACCTTTTGGTTGAGATCGGCGATTTGCTGGGTGAGCCCGTTTATTTTATCGACAAGGCCATCGACGTGGGTGTCGATATCCTGTTGGAGCTTGCTGATATTGTTGTAGGTTTGATTGAATACCGAGCTGAGGTACTGCCCGGCTGAGATCAGGGTGGTGCGTTCGGCAACGCCGGACGGGTTGTTGGACAGGGCCTGCCAGCCATTCCAGTATTCGCTCATGGCACTGCTGAGACCCATGCCGCCCGCTTCATCAAACATCAATTCGGCTTTTTCCAAAGCTTCCTTCTGCGCTTGCCAACGCCCCAGGGATTCATTTTCGTTTCCAAGCTGGGCGGAAAGGAACTGATCGTAGAATCTCTGAATACCCGGTTCAGAGGTGACCCCCGTGCTTATCGTCAATGAATCGACCCGTACGGGGCTGCCCTGCTTGATTACCAGTCGCTGTCGGGAGTATCCGGGCGTGTTCACATTGGCGATGTTATTGCCGGTGATATCGATGGCTTTCTGCTGGGTGAACAGCGCCGACTGACCGATGTTCATTAAACCGAAAATATTGGGCATTTTCTTACAGTCCCCTGTGACGCGTTTAAATGGCGCCGGAAATCAGGTTGCCGCCATTCGGGTGCTGGGTCATTTGTCCCGATGCACCGTAAACATCTGTGGGCATCACCCAATGTTGGAAAAAACCAAGGGCACCGTGCACGATGCGAAGGCAATGCTGCATGATCGCCCTGTTCTCCTCATTGGCCTTTCTGATTTTCGGAACCAGTTCATTCAAAGAGGTCATCAACCGCCTTGCCCTGGATGAGTGGTCCGCATCATTTTCTTCGACCAAGATCGACAATTTAATCTTTTCAACAGGAAGTTTTCGATTGGCGGCGACCTGGTGGATAAGGACCTGTCGCTTTCGCTCCAAGTGTCGCAGTTGGGCCAGCAACGCCTCCTTTTCCTCCGTAGCCTTGGTCAATTGCGCCACCTGAGCAGACAGCGCCGCCTGCTTCTCCTTTTGGATGGCCGGTAATAAATCCTGATACAGACCTTCGGAGGCTTCCAACAGGTTTAACAATTTCTCTACAGTCGCCGTCATCGCTTTCTTCCCCATCGTCGGCCTATCTATGCCCGTGTATTGATTTTTTGAAGGATGATGTCGTTTTCAAAGGATTCTTTCAACATATCCGATGCTACTCGAGCGGCCGGTACTTTGTAGGTTCCCTGTTCGACTTCCAATTGCACCTGACGCACCTTGTCCTCATGACTGGCGGTGGATTGGTTGATCTGCTGTGATGCCTGCGACGCCTTTTTGGCGTGATCGGACAGCTCCACACGGTCGGCGCCGCCGTGCGCGGCTTGAATGGATAGCTTTTCGTCTTCAGATTTTTGTTGCTGCTGCTGAGCCTGCCTCACATACGCATCCAGTTGAATGGGCGAGTTGTGATCTGACACTTTCATGTATCTCCTCCTTTGTGACAAATGCCCCCGGCCCCCAAGACCACGCTGCGGCCTTGAGGACCAACGAAATTCCCCGGTCCCTTGTGAATATGGACCTTCTGGATGCTATATCGCCTCCTTC
>JARRKU010000144.1:0-6488 GCA_037387725.1 Desulfobacteraceae bacterium | reverse complement strand
GGAAACCGATTTGGCCACTTCATCGTCCAGCATACCGGTATAGATCTTTTCCGCCTGGCTTTGACCGAAAAGCCCGTTTTCCGGTATGGTTTCACGCATTTGCTGCATCATATATTTGACAAAAAGCGCTTCGAAATCATCGCACGCCTTTAAAAGCTTGTCGTCTTCGGTTTGGGCATCCACCTTTGCGGATGCCTTAGGGTGCAAGACTTGCCTGAAACCGTTCATCAATTGGATAGGATTGGACATTAAATGACCTCCAACTCCGCTTGCAAAGCACCGGCGGCTTTAATGGCTTGAAAGATGGCAATCAAGTCCCGCGGCGACACCCCCAGCGCATTAAGGGCGCTTACCACCTCACCGATGCTGGTCCCGGAAGGCATGACCACCAACTGGTTTTCCCCTTCGGTAACGGAAAGGTCCGTATCCGGTGTGATGACGGTCTCACCGCCTTCACTGAACGGCAGGGGCTGGGATACCTGCGGCGACTCCTTGATCACGATACTCAGGTTACCGTGGGCAATGGCAATGGTGGAGATGCGCACGTTTTCACCCATGACCACAGTTCCGGTGCGTTCATTGATGATAACCCTGGCGGTCAGATCGGGCTGAACCTCCAGCTTCTCAATCATGGCCACCAATCCGACGATGTTTCCCAGATAGGCCATGGGCACCTTGACTTCCACCGTGCCGGCGTCCTGGGCATCTGCCACACGATCGTAAAAAAGGCCGTTGATCGCCTCGGTCATGCGGGTAACCGTGGTGAAGTCAGGCTGCCGCAGGCTCAAGGTTAAGCTGCGCCGTGAATTGAGGTGGATGTCCACCTCCCGCTCAACCAATGCACCGTCGATCACCCGACCCACTGTGGGGAAGTTCTTCTGGACAGCGCCCCCTTGCCCCTGGGCGGCGAATCCCCCAGTATTCACAGGTCCCTGAGCCACTGCATAGACTTGACCGTTGGCTGCTTTCAGCGGCGTCATCAGCAATGTGCCGCCCTGCAGATTCTTGGCGTCCCCGATGGAGTTGACCAAGACGTCAATGCGCCGCCCGGCTTTTGCAAACGGCGGCAGTTCGGCGGTCACCATTACGGCGGCGACATTGGATACGGCAATATCCGACGCTTTGACGGTGATGCCCATCTTCTCCAGCATGCTGACCATGGACTGGACGGTGAAACGTGATTTTTTGCCGTCTCCGGTGCCGTCCAACCCGACAACCAGACCATAACCAACCAACTGATTGTCTCTGACCCCGTTGATATCAACCAGATCCTTAATACGAACCGCGCCCAGCCAGGACGGGTATAGCAGCAGAAAAAGCAGCACGATGACCGGTGTCGTTTTTCGGATCATAATTTTTCCTGTACTGTTCACCTTGCGGACCTCTTTCCCTGAGTTACCCCCGTGCTGCCACCTATTCGGCATCTCATTGACACGATAGTGAAGTTAAAACGGCCACACGTTGTCCAGGATGCGCATCAGCCATCCGGGACGCTGCTGGTCGTTGACAATACCGCTGCCGCTGTAGCTGATTCTGGCATCGGCAATGTAAGTGGACTGAATCACATTATCGCCGGAAATATCCCGGGGGCGCACCACGCCGGTCAAGGTGATCACCTGGTTTTCATTGTTCACGCGCACTTCCCGGTTCCCTTCGATGAAAAAGTTGCCATTGGCAAGGATCTGTACGATGCGTGCGCTCATGTAGGCTTCCAGGGCACCGCTGCGCACGGTGGTGCCGGAACCTTTGAATTCGCTTTCATACTCGCTTTGGACCGGTGAAAAGGGATTGAAAAAACTTTTCGTGCTGGGGAAGTTGTCCTCCAGCTTGAAAAAGCTCGTCAGTCCCACGTTCATACCGGTAGTGCGGTCGGTGTCGGTGCTGGCCTTGTTGCTGGCGGTGGAGCTCTCTACGATTCGGATGGTGACGATATCGCCGATACGGCGGGCCTTGGCATTGATGAACATTTCATTTAAAGAACGGCCGCTTTCAGCCCACAAGGACCCGTTTGCGGGACTGCGGCTCGCCAGGGAAGCCATGCGGGCGCCCTGCGCCTCCGGCGCTGGGGCGGCCAGGTTTTTGGCAGGGGATTCCGATTGGACCATCGGCGGGGTTGCACATCCGAACAACAGCACGGCAATGGCGACGAATCCTGATAGTCCGAATCCCAAGACATTCTTATGTTTATTCATTCGGTATCCCATGATGACTCCTTAAAAGTCGACGCTGACTGTTTGGCCGTCCACGACTTGGGCGTAAATCGCTTTTTTGGAGCGCAAATTTATGACCTTGATGCGCTCGCCCTTGATGCCGTTCTGTTTGGCCATCCCTTTTACCGATATTCTCAATACAGGGGTTTGGGCGACCACCTGGACGATGTCCCCTCTTCTGACAACCGGCGGGGATTCAATTTGATCCAGCCGTAAGATACAATCGGCTGCAATATTTCGGCGGGTCCTTCTGCCCAGGGCTTGATCCAACCGGACCACAACGTTGGATGGAACACTGGCCATATTCATCCGTTTGATGCGAATATCATCTTTTTCGATGGGCTGATATTTACCCAGGGGCTTGGACGACACGACGACATCGCGCCATACCTCGATAAGGGCGGGGACCGTGAGTCTCTTTAGCCGTTTCCCCTTCAGCCAGATGTAAACCGCAAACGGGGTGGAGCCAATCCAATCCGCATGTTTGGGGGCAGCGACCCGCAGGGTAATCCGACCCGAAGGCACATGGACGGGGTGCTCGAACCTGATCGCCTTGATCTGCATCTGCTTTGAATCCCAAGGGGCATTGCGAAGGATATAGCTTCTGACCGCCTCGCGAATCGCTTTTGGATCGATATCCTGCCCATCCTGGACAGGGCTGACCGCAAGAGCCGATCCCCACGCCAATGTCAGGGCACCCCAGCAGACCATGATGCACAGGAACCACCGATGCCCCTTAAAATTTCTGGAAAGTATGCCCATGCCGTTACCGCTTCAAGGTATTCACCATCTGCAGCATATCATCTGCCGTCTGGATGGCTTTGCTGTTGATTTCATATGCTCTTTGAGCGGTGATCATGTTCACCATTTCGTCCACCACACTGACGTTGGACATCTCCAGATACCCCTGGGCGATGGTGCCGAAACCGTCGACGCCCGGTGTGCCGGTGGTCGGGTCACCGGAAGCGGCCGTCTGTAAAAACAGATTGCGCCCAATGCTTTGCAGACCGGCCGGGTTCACAAACCGGGCCAACTCGATATTGCCCACCACGGCCGGTGCCGCAGCACCCGGCTGCAAGACGGATACGCTGCCATCGGTGCCGATGGCGACGGATAGCGCATCAGTGGGTATGGTGATCTGTGGCTCCATCAGCAAACCATCCGGTGAGACGAGCCGTCCTTCGCTGTCAATCTTGAAGTTTCCCGCCCTGGAGTAAGCGATATCGCCATTGGCTTGTGTGATTTGGAAAAAGCCCTGCCCTTCAATGGCCATATCCAATTCATTCTGGGTATGCTGAAAATCACCTTGTATGAAAATTTTCTGGGTGGCGACGGTCCGGGCACCATGACCGACCTGAATTCCAGTGGGCACTTCGCTGCCGCCGGCAGTGGACGTGCCCGCGGGGCGGACAGTTTCGTAGAGCAAGTCCTGAAAATCCGCCCGACTGCGTTTGAATCCCGCTGTATTCACATTTGCGAGGTTGTTTGAAATAACATCGATATTAGATGTTTGGGCCTGCATCCCTGATGCAGCGGTCCAAAGACTGCGAATCATGATTAGATCTCCTTTCAGGCCTCTTTATGCATGGCCGACGGACTTATTCAGTTGGTTAAATCGTTCGCCCCACCTCATTGACGGTTTTGGATGTGGCATCATCGGCCGCACGTATCACTTTTTGATAGGTTTCAAAGACCCTTAATGTTTCAATCATCTCCGTCATGGTGCGAATGGCGTTCACATTGGATGATTCCAGGGTCCCCTGGGAAAGCCGGAAATCCTGCGCATCACCGATTCCGGCAGCTGCATTGTCGGCTTTAAAAAGGGTACCCCCCGTCTTGGTTAAGAGATTGGGGGATTCAAAATCGACAACCTTCAAGACGCCGACCACTTCACCGTCAACCGCGATTTCACCCTCTTGCCCGATAACGATGCGGCTGCCCTCAATGGCGATTTCCCCTCCCTGTCCCATGACCGGCCAACCGTCCTGTGTGCTCAAGATACCGTTGCTGTTAATGGTGAATCGGCCGTTACGGGTATATTGCAGTCCGTCCGGCGTTTGAATTTCAAAAAAACCATTTCCCTCTATGGAGACATCCAATTGCCCGCCGGTGCGCTGCAGCGGACCAGGTTCAAAATTGGTCACATAGGCCAAGGGTAAAGCGTAAGGGGATAAAGAGGAGGTATTCTCTCCTGTTTTCGCAGGCTGGTCGGCACCCTCGATGCGAAATATGGGTTGATCGGCTTTGAATCCGGCGGTGTTCACGTTGGCCAGATTGTTGGCGTATACCTCCAACCGCAACTGTTGGAGAATGGCACCCGATCCGGCTTTATATATGCTTCCACTCATGATCCATCCTTTGTATGGCGTCCGCATTGAGAGACAGCAACGAGCGTGCCATTGACACCTTAGTCGTTAATGTGTGCTTTTTCATATGGTTATGAAAACATAACAATTCATGCGCTCCCCAACCCGGCAATTTTTGCCGGTCATGTGTAAGTCGACTGTGTCAGGCAACCGCCTCCAGTCGTCGCTGCTGACTTCGCTGCCGGTTTGCACGCATTTTGAGCGCCAATTCCACCTCTGCCATGGACAGGCCCATCTCATCTGCGATCTCTTCGGGCTGCCCCCCGGCATCGGCGAGGTCAGCGATATCCTCGTCCAGGTCAGGGATCTCCTTATTGTTTTTTCCCGGGACCTGCGCTTTTGTGCGGTGTAATTGGGATGGCTGCAAGTGAACGGCATCGCTCCCGAGGGCGACACTGTTGTTCAGTAATGTGTTTATTTTGATACGCTCGGTTTCGATAATCGCATTCAGTCCGTTGAATACGGCATCGATTTGCATGGACAGCAGGTCGAGATGAAATGGGCCGTTCTGCGATCGAGGTGTTTCCTTTGATTGAATCGGATCTTCAGACAACATATCTTTATAAGGTTTGCGAATCTTGCGGAGAAAGAAGAGCAGCAACCCCAAAAAACTGAGGCAGGGTATGCCGGCTGAAACCGCAAACAGCCAAATGGGGATGGTGATGTCTGTCATGGTGGTCTGTCCTTTCGAAGCGTTTTTCGGGCCGTCGCCGCCCTAATCCTCTAAAAGTCCGTCTTTGCGCAATTTGCTGCGCAAATGAATCACCGCCTGCGAATGGATTTGGGAGACGCGCGATTCGGTGATCCCGAGGACTTGACCGATCTCTTTCATGGTCATTTCGTCGCTGTAATACATCGATACCACCAGTCGCTCCTTCTCGGGCAGCTGCTCGATGTGGCCGGCCAGCCGTAATTTTATTTCTTTGATGGCGGTCATCGAAAGCGCATCCCGGCCATTCCCACCTAAAAGATTTCCCAGGAACTGCTCTTTTTCATCCTTGGTGGAATAGCCGATCTCTTCAAAACTGACGAAGGAGATGCTGGACATGCGTTTGACTTGGTAGAACTGGTCCAGATCCATATCCATTTCAGCCGCCACTTCCTGGTCTTCGACCTCCCGCCCCAATTTTTGTTCGAGCTTGAGGTAGGCCTTTTCCAGATTTCGAATTTTTTTGCGGGTGGTGCGGCCAATAAAGTCCCTGGATCTGAGTTCGCTCAACACGGCCCCTTTGATGCGGAACACCGCGTAGGTCATGAACTTGTTATCCCGGGTCGGATCGTATCGCTCCAAGGCCTGAATCAGGCCGATGATTCCCACGTTCACCAGATCGTCGGTTTCCACTGTCGGCGGCAAATGGGTGGCGATCCGGTTGACGATGCGGTTGACGTATGGAAGATATTCGGAGATGATCTGGTTCCGAAGAGTGACGTCATTTTTATCCAGCTCTTTTATTTGGGTTTCTACCAATGATGACATCTTATTCTCCATCAAGGTTTAAGTTGGTGTCCGATAAACGGTCTGCCTGTTTTCGCCGCCTACCCGGGAATATCCGTCATAGCCCATTCGAATTGGCGTTTCGTCTCTCCGTCGAACGCCTCGCTGGCGATTTTACGGGCCAGTGATGCGAAATCACGACTTGCTTTGGTCAGAGGAGAGAGTTCGCTGACCACGCGCTGCTGCCGCACGCCTTTTTTGAGATTTTCATCCAGCACGATACCGCCGAAATAATCGATCTTGACGTTCAGGAAGCGATCAGCCACGAGACTCAGTTGACGATAGACATCGTCCGCCTCGTGATCATCGGCGACCGCATTGATCACCAGTTTGAATTGATCGGTCCCATATTTCACTGAGAGAACCTTCATCAGCGCATAGGCATCGGTAATGGATGTGGGTTCGGGTGTGGCGACA
>JARRKU010000143.1:0-14081 GCA_037387725.1 Desulfobacteraceae bacterium | reverse complement strand
CCCATGGCCATGAGCTGGGAATCCAGGGTCGATTCGATCATATAGCCGATCTGTCCCTGGGTCTGGGCGACGAGGATCTCCAAGGGCAACCGGGGCACCTGGGGGCAACTCTCCTGCTGGAGGAGCAAGTTGCCCACTTGGGGGCCGTTACCGTGGGTGATCAGCAGGCGGTAATGGCGGGAGAGGCGGGCCAGCTGTGCCACCGGCACGGAGAGATTTTCGAACTGCTCTTCTATGGTGCCGATTTGTCCCTTTTTAATCAGAGCGTTGCCGCCCAGGGCGACCATCAGGGTTTGCTTTCGGGTGGGCATCGTGGCTATCGTTCTCCTCTCCGTGGACAGGGGGTAACCCCGTGGAGCGGATCTCGCCGTCCGGGGCTTATCGTTTCAATGCGGTCAACCGTCTGCCGAGGATCGTCTTCAAGGCGGTAGCGTCATCGTGATCCTGATACTCGTAGCGTACCCGCATGGCCGGTTTGTTCATAGTGATCAGACTGGGCAGGTCGATGGGGGTGGCAAAGAGCACCAAATCGGCGTCACAGGCGTTGATGGTGGCTTCCAGGTCCTTCACCTGCTCCGGACTGTATCCCATGGCCGGAATGACCCGGCCAATGTGGGGATATTGGTCAAAAGCTTCTGCCATCATCCCCTTTGCCCTGGATTTTGGCGAGATGATCTCTCTGGCCTTCCATCGCCGGGCGGCAACAAAACCGGCCCCATAGGCCATCCCCCCATGGGTGAGGGTGGGGCCGTCTTCAACCACCACCACTTTTTTACCATCGACCAGGTGCGGATTGTCGGCGGTCAACACCGAATCGGCCATCACGATCTCGGCCCCGGCATTGAACTGACGGATGTTCCCCGTCACCTCCTGGATCTGGTCATCGGTAGCGCTGTCCACCTTGTTGATCACGGCGATATCGGCCATCAGTAGATTGGTTTCGCCGGGGTAGTACGCAATTTCGTGACCGGCGCGCAGGGGATCAAAGACCACCACATGGATATCGGGGAAATAGAATGGCGTATCGTTGTTGCCGCCGTCCCAGATGACCAGATCCGCTTCGGCTTCAGCCTGCCGTAGAATCTTTTCGTAATCCACCCCGGCGTAGACCACTATTCCAAGGTCTACCAGCGGCTCGTACTCTTCCCGCTCTTCGATGGTGCAGTTGTTTTTGGAAAAGTCATCGTAGGTTGCAAAGCGCTGGACCACCTGACGGGTCAGGTCCCCGTAGGGCATGGGGTGGCGGACCACTACGACCTTTTTGCCCATCTGTTGCAGCAGTCTGCAGATATGGCGGGTAGTGGGGGACTTGCCGCAGCCGGTCCGAACGGCGCATACCGAAACCACCGGCTTTTCAGAGCGCAGCATGGTGTACGTGGCACCGATGAGAATGAAATCAGCCCCGGCGGCCATAGCCTTTGACGCTTTGTGCATGACCGCTTGATGGGAGATATCGCTGTAGGAGAAGGCCACCAGGTCAACACGATATCGGCCGATGAGATCGACCAATTCTGCTTCGTCATGGATGGGAATGCCGTCTTCATACCCTTTGCCGGCCAACTGGGGGGGATAGCGGCGGCCTTTGATATCGGGAATCTGGGCGGCCGTAAAGGCCACCACCTTATAGCGCGGATTTTCTTTGAAATAGACGTTGAAATTGTGAAAATCCCGCCCGGCGGCTCCCATAATGATGACTTTTTCGATCATGTAGAGTCCTTTCCGTTTCGCCAGCCCATCGTAAGGTAACGGACCTCGCTGGATGGCTGTCGCATGTCACCAGAAGAAGGAGATGAACTCTATAGATAGGAAGATGTGCCCTTCGACGGGATGAGCAGATCAGGTCGAACGCGTAATGATGAAGTCTTGCTGCAGCATAGCGGATTACCGCAGCCGCAGTAAACCCCTTACAAGTCCTTTGCCGTCATTTTATGCAACATGGGCAGCGTATCTTCAGGCCAGTCCTGCCACTTTTAGCATGATGGCGTTCTGGGCATGCATGCGATTCTCAGCCTGGTGAAACACAATGGAGGCATCGGATTCGATCACCTCATCGGTGACTTCCAGCCCCCGCTGGGCCGGAAGACAGTGCATGAATAGAGCCTCAGGTTTGGCACGGGACATCAGCTCGGTGGTCACGGTGAACCCCTTGAAGCGTTTCTTGCGCTCTTCGAGTTCGTGTTTCTGGCCCATGGAGGCCCAGACATCGGTGTAGATCACATCCGCTGCCTTGGCGGCCGCATGGGGGGTGTCGACCACCTCGATGGTGGAAATCCCGGACTGGACGGTCCGCTTCAGGGTGTCGGCATCCGGTGCATAATCTTCGGGACAGGCCACTACGAAATGCATGGGCAGCCGTCGGGCCAAATGGAGCCAGGAGTGGACGATATTGTTGCCATCGCCGATATAAGCCACCTTCAGCTCTTTCAGGTGTCCGCGACGCTCATAAACCGTTAGGATGTCCGCCATGATCTGGCAGGGATGGTTGTAATCGGTGAGGCCGTTGATCACCGGCACATCGGCAAACTGCGCAAGTTCCAGAATGTGTTCGTGGTCGAAAAGGCGTGCCATTATCATGTCGTTGTATCTGCTGAGAACGCGGGCGATATCCCTTGCCGGCTCACGCTTGCCAAGGTCGATGTCGGCCGGGCCCAGGTAGAGGGCGTGCCCCCCCATTCGGAAAAAACCGGTCTCAAACGATACGCGGGTGCGCGCGGACGGCTTGGCGAAGACCATGGCCAGGGAGTGGTGTTTGAAGGGTTGGAAGTTCTCCCGCCGCCTGAGTTTTTCCTTCACTTCCCGTGCCAGATCCAGTGCGGATAGGATCTCGTCTTTGGACCAGTCATCGATGTGGAGAAAATCCTTATCCATGGGATGCCCCTTTACGTCTCGATTGCGTAAGCCACCAGTTCCAGTATGTTCTTGACCTCGATGCCCAGATCATACTCCTGGTTGAGGGATCGGATCTGGGTCAGGCAGTTGAAGCAGGAGGTAATAACGATTTTTGCACCGGTTTGGCGAATCTGCTCGGCTTTGGCCCTGCCCATGGACATGCGCACCTTGCCGAATTCGGCGGTAGCCCCCAAACCGCCCCCGCCTCCGCAGCAATAATTGGCCACGCCGTGGGGGTGCATCTCTACAAAGTCTGCGCCCAGGGCTTGGATGATATCCCGCGGTGCCTGCACCACGCCGCCGCGGCGGGCGACATTGCATGGGTCGTGAAATGTAACCCGCTCCTTGATGGTATCGGTTTTCAGTTTCAATTGCCCGGTTTTAATATAGTGGGCCACCCGTTCGGGAATGGTATGCACGCTGAATGGCAGCTTCTCTTTCAGGTAGCGCTCGGCCTCCCATTTCATAACGCGAAAACCGTGGCCGCAGGGGGCCAGGATGACCTGTTTGACCCCCATCTTCTGGGCGGTTTGGATCATCCGCCGGGCAATGCGCATCATATTTTCCTTGCTGCCCTGGTAGTAGGCATAATTGACCGTGTCGAAATGCTCCGAGGAGAGCGTATAGTTGATGCCCGAAGCGTCAAGGGTCCGAAGCGCGTACATCAACAGGAAAGGCAGGTCCCGGACTTCAAGAGGGTGGGGGACGTAAAGGATCTCCGCACCGGGTTTGTCGATGGGTACGGTATGCTCGTCGAGTTCGAACTCATCGACCATCTCTTCGCCGATCCATTCCATGTTTTCGATAAAATCCGCATTGCTCATGCCAATGTAATTTCCTTCGCGGCAGGAGGCCACCACCGGACTGACCAGACCTTCCGGGGCCTTGCCCACGGCATTGATAACACAACGCGCAAGGTCGAGGATTTCCCCGCAGTTGATGCCCATCGGACAGGAGATGGCGCACTTGCCGCACAGGGTGCAGTTGCGGAAGGCCGCGTCGAACAGGGATTGAAATTCTCCTTCCGATATCGTGGACGGTCTGGTCCCAATGCCCAGCCTGGATCGAACGGGATGGAAGTATTTGCGCAGCAGGTTCGTCAGCCGGCGTGCCTTAACAGCCGGGATAAGATCATCATCGGGAACGGATGCATAGTAATGACATGCCTGGGCGCACTGACCGCAGTCGATGCAGGCATCCATCATGGCCATCACCGGCCGCTTGGCGTATTTTTTCAAAGCCATGCGAATGGCCTTATCATAAGCATCAGCGGCAACCTGAGCTTCGCCGTCGGGTTCGAATGGCGGAAATTTAGCTGGGTCGATTATTGTTTCTTGATGCTCCATCTGGGTACTCCATGCGGATCTTATGGTTGTGTGGTATCAGTGGCCGGAATATGGCACTCCCCACAGGTGGTCGGTCCTTTGAAAGAAATCTTCTCTTTAATCATTTCACGATGGCACGGCGTGCAGCTGCCGTGAAATGCTTCGCGCAGGGCCGGTTTGGAATCCTCTTCCTTCAGCCCGTGGCACTCTGTGCAGGAAACCTCTTCATCTTCAATATACACGAGCTTGCCCGTATTCTCATCAGGGGCATGATGGCAGGCACCGCAACCAGCCTCCTCCAGTGCTTCTGCATGCAGGTCATGGGAGAAATCGATAGCCGGTCTTCGCAGTTTCCCAAATATGTCCGTATACTCAATTCGGTAGGTTTCCTCCTGCGCCTGAGCATAGGAAAACAGAGCAGCGCCAAGAATGGCAGCTAAAATATAGAATAGCAATCTACGATGGAAGTGCTTCATTTTAAAGGCCCTCGCCGTCCAAAACGATTTCATATTCCGCGCCAAGATATCCGCGCGTAAAAAAGAACAGCACCATGTGCACCAGCTTGGTAAATGGCACCATCAACAGTAAAATTTCACCCAGCAGAACGTGGGTGATCAGCAATGGGCGATATGGCCCCCAGTGGTGATAGGCCAGCAATCCGGTGAGGAAGACACCGTTGACCACAATCAAAAGCGCCCAATCGGCAAAATTGCTGACGGCACGGACCTCCTTACGAATCCATCGCCGAAAGGCAAAGAACAAGGTGCCGGCAATCACCATCATTGTCATGATGTCTGCGGGCAGATCCGGAAGAGAAGGCCATTGGAGCTGCCAGGACTCATAAAACAGGACGATATGGGCCAGTAGAAACAGCGGCGTCATCACGACACACAAGTGGAAGATAAAAGTAACGCCGCCCAGCAGCGGCTGCTGGCGCATGGCGCTCAGCCCAAAGGGGAGTAAGCCGCGGAAAATGGATTTGAAGCCGCCGTTGATGAATTGTGTATCAAATGATGGTATTGATGGCAACCATATCAACCCAGTCGTCGCATAAAAAAGATGGTAAAAAATGGTTGTAAAAACATAGGAGAGTGAGAGGTGGCTATTCACTACCTTAAAACGCATCGGCGATGGGGTCATTGCCACCGATCGGCAGGGGGGTGTCAAGTTTATGAATCCCATGGCGGAAAAGATGACCGGCTGGTCACAATCCGAAGCGGTCGGGAAACCACTGCGCGCGGTTTTTCACAGCATTTTTGAAAACCACTAATCAACACGGCGGATATATCACCGTGGACAGCCGACATGGGGATGGCAGCACCTTCAGGGCCTAATTTCCGCTGATCGATGGGGTGTTAACAGAGCAGGCATCGTCCAAAATGGACCAATTTTCCGTGGGAAAAGCAGACTGACTTGTTTGGTTCATACCATATAAGGTACATTGAGGAACAATTGATTACCTGGTGCTTCCCATCTTGCCACAATGTTGCAGCCTATGTTAGGGGTGCAATTTCAAACATCGAAGCGCCGCAGGCGACTTACGGAAAATATTTCAGATACGCTTGCAAGGTCGCTGATACGGCAGTGAGAGGATTGACGCCTATTTTTAGGCCGTCTTTTTCCCCTCCGGCTTTTGCAACATTGGTGTTGATATTTGAATGGTTAGCGTTGAGAAGGAATGAACCATGAGAGCAAACAAAAGACAGGTTGTCCTGGTGATCATCACCTTGATGGTATTTGCCGGAATTGTCGGCTGCCAACCCTCTGGTGGCGAAGGGATTCATGTGATGTTCAAAGGCGTTCCAAAGATTCATCATACGGAGGTTTATCACAACGGACGTGTCGTGGGATCCATCTTGGAACAAGCGACGGACAGCAACGGCGCTTCCCAAGTGACCATTCGTATCGATCCGGAATTTCGGCCGTATGCGGGGCACCATTGGGCGTTTTATGTGGATATGGGCCGTCTGACCGCGGGAAGGTTGAACAGTTCCGGTGAGCCTTTGCAGCCGGGAGATCTCATGTGCGGTTTTCATTCAAAAGCCGCATTCAACTGGTTTAAGGTCAAAACCTTGCTCCGTGATCGGATAGCGGAAGCCGGACGCCGCGCCGAAAAGCTGCATTTTCGGTTTACCCGATCAGGGTAGTGGTTTTACAAACAAACCGACCCTCTCTATTAGACGGCGGGTCGTCGGTCCTCATATCCAATGGAATTTCAACTCTGCCTCGCACCCTTAAAAGGCGTTACTGACGCGGTATTTCGTACCACCTATGCAGAGTATTTTAGCGGCATCGATTGGGCTGTGGCGCCCTTTCTCAGCACACCGAAGGGGGCGCGGATCAAAGCCTCCTATCTGAAAGACGTTCTGCCTGAAAACAACCGGCTGATGCAGATTGTCCCGCAGGTGATGAGCAAATGCGCTGAAAATTTCATCCCCTTCGGTTTGGCGTTGCTGGATTTGGGGTATGACCGGGTGAACTGGAATCTGGGGTGCCCGTACCCCATGGTCGCCAAAAAAGGCCGGGGATCTGGATTGTTGTCGGACCCGGCTACCATCGAGCGCTTCCTTGATAGAGTATCTCGGGTGATGCCCCAACAGCTCAGCATCAAGATGCGCCTGGGACGTCACAGGGTAGACGAGATCCTTCATTTGATTCCGATTCTGAACCGCTATCCGATCAAGGAGGTTGTGATTCATCCGAGGACAGGCATTCAGATGTACGAGGGAACGCCGCATTTGGATGTGTTCGAGCGCTGCTTGGAATTATGCCGGCACCCGGTGATTTACAACGGCGATATCGTTGATCATGAAAGCTTTGCGGCCCTGCGGCGACGGTTTCCAGGGGTCGTCACGTGGATGATCGGAAGGGCTGCCATAGCCGATCCGTTTCTTTGCAGCGCTCTCAAGGGACGAAACTGGCATCGGTCTGAAAAAAATGAGATTTTCAAAGGCTATCATGATGCGCTTTACGAACGTTATTCCAAAAAGCTCTATGGCCCGTCTCATCTGCTCAACCGAATGAAAGGATTGTGGGCCTACTTCTCAAAATCGTTTGAACAGGGGGGAAAGGTTCTCAAAAAGATCCACAAGGCCCAGAAGGTCCAGGCTTATGAAGAGATTGTCAGAGGCTTTTTGGAGGACGGGCCTATCTGGAGACAATTGGGAAAAGAGAGGCGATGAGACCCTACCGGACACTTAAATTATTGTTTTTCATGGCGTTGTACGTCTTATCCGGCCTGCTTTTGCCAGACACCGATGTTCGGTGCCAGCAGGTGGACCTGACCCAGGGGATCTTGCTGCCGGACCAACTGGCGCTGTGCGGGGAAGTCGTTCCCCTGGATATCGCTCAAGTGCGGGAACGTTTCGAAAAGGAGCTGCTGCTCTCCTTGTGGGACAGACCTCAGGTGGTATTGTGGCTTAAGCGCGCACCGCGGTATTTCCCTTACATCGAAAAGCGGCTCAAGGCGCTCGGCCTTCCGGATGATTTGAAGTATCTGGCTGTAGCTGAAAGTGCGCTGCGCCCCCACGCCGGTTCTCCCAAAGGCGCTATGGGATTCTGGCAGCTCATGCCCCATACCGCACGGAACCACGGCTTAAAGGTGGATAGCTATGTGGATGAGCGACGCAATCTCTATCTGTCCACTTCGGCTGCTTTGAAGTATTTGCGGACGCTTTATGACGAGTTCGGCTCCTGGACCATGGCCCTTGCCGCCTATAATATGGGCGAAGAAGGACTTGCTGCGGAAGTGCTGGCCCAGGACACGAAAAATTACTACCATTTATATCTTCCGCTGGAGACCCAGCGGTTTATCTTCAGGGTGCTCTCCGTCAAGTTGATCTTGACCCGTCCTGATCGTTACGGCTTCAAGCTTGATAAGCAACAGCAGTACAAACCGCAAGAGTTCGAGACGGTTGAAATTAACCTCTTCGAGGAAATTCCAATCCAGCTGATTGCAAAGGCGGCCCATACCCATTTCAAGACGATCAAGGATCTCAATCCTCAGTTGAGGGGGCACTATGTCCAGAGCGGTCGTTGGCAGATGAACCTGCCGGCCGGAAGTGCAAAAGGGTTCAGTTCACGATTGGAGAAGTTGGTGGCTCAGCACAGTCGTACCTTGCAACAACGCATATACGTGGTGCAGAGCGGAGATTCACTCTCCTCCATCGCCGATAAATTTGACGTACCGCTGCCCGCCATCTTGATATGGAACCGACTGGACATGAGTCGAACGATCCATCCCGGAGACCGCCTCATTCTCTATCCGAGGCGTCTAAGCGAGATAAAGCCTTAGCCTGGTATGTCCGGTATCGTGAGTGCACGCGAGCGCCTGCAAGTGTCGCACTCCCCGTACCAAGGAAAAGAGACCGATTTTGGAAAAGAAGAAGATTTACGGCGACACCCTAAAAGAACAGCTCCAGGCCAGCCGGCGAGACCGTCTCCATAATTTTCTGTTGGTGGACGGCACCATCCGCGGTTGTGTGGCCAGCGGCACGCGTATGGTCAATGAAATGCGTTGGAACCATGGACTGGGAATTCTGGAAACCCTTGCCCTGGGGCATGCCTATCTGGCGGCTGCGTTGATGTCGTCCAGTCTGAAAGGCAACGATCGTTTGGGACTCCAAGTCGAATGTTCGGGTCCCATCAAAGGGCTTTCTGTGGAAGCGAACGCTTTCGGCGAGGTTCGTGGGTATCTGAAGCAGGTCCCGATTCCCATCAACCGTCCCCTGGAAAGCTTCGACCTGTCGCCGTTTTTCGGCGCCGGGTTTTTAACAGTGACCCGTTTTTTGGAAGATGCCAAACAGCCGTTTACCGGTAAAGTGATGTTGGAGCACGGACGTCTGGCCAAGGATCTCGCTGTCTACCATCTCAAGTCGGAACAGATTCCTACGGCCTTTGCGCTGAGCGTCCAATTTGATCGAGACGGCGAGGTGCAGGGAGCCGGGGGGTTGATGCTCCAGGCCATGCCGGGTGCTGCGGATTCGGTGCTGTCGCGCATCGAAAAGAAGATACACGCTATGGAATCCATCGGAGCGATGGTGAACGATAGCACATTTCCCGAACAATGGCTGGACGAGAATTTCAGCCTGTTTAACCCCAAGATACTGGGGGATCGAGGGGTTGAATTCATGTGCCATTGCAGCCGGAAGCGCATCACCGGTATGATATCCATGCTCAAGCTGGAAGACCTGAAAGATATGGCGGAAAACGGTCCATTCCCCATAGAGATACGCTGTCACTACTGTAACACAGTCTATGCGTTTGGTCAGGAAGAGGTGACGACCATCAAAAACCTTCGCAGGGCCGATAACTAGTGTCCTTCCAGAAATAGCATCTTGTGGCCCAGACCGGTGTTCTCGCGTTTTGGCAATAATGGCGTAGCCATTCATGTTTTTCGACGTAGCGCTGCTATCCCGCCGGCGGCGGGACGGCTTCCAAAACACTGCGGCCTTGCTCTGAACCACAATCTACCATTTCTGGATGGACACTAACCAGAAGCGGCTTACAATCTGCCGAAGCGGTGAAGGGTTCGAAAAATGGCGGCAATGGTTTTGGCGTCCTCTATCTCGCCGCCAAGGATCATCTCTACCACCTTATGAAGTGGGACCGGGTGAACTTCTATGATTTCATCGGGATCCAGGGATTGGGGCGAAGGAGCAAGACCCCTGGCGAGAAAAAGATGGATCCGTTCGTCCGAGTAGGCCGGCAGCGGCGTCACGGTTCCCAGCGATTCCCACTGCTCGGCCGATAGGCCGGTCTCCTCGGCCAATTCTCGTTTGGCGCAGTTCAGTGGGGCTTCCTCAGCCTCTATTGTGCCTGCGGGAATTTCCCAAAAAGCATGGCCAACGGCATGACGGTATTGCCTGAGCATAACCACCTCGTCATTGGTATTCACCGGTACAATGGCGGATGCGCCGGGATGCCGAATGATTTCCAAATCAATGTTTAGACCGTTGGGCAATGTGACGTTTTCAACAGTAAAATCAAACACTTTTCCCTTGAAGAAAGCTTTTTGCATCTTATCCGCAAAGCGCATGGCGGCGGGTTCCCTTTCCCTAAAGCGTGATTTGGCAATGGTGGTTACTGATTTTTAAGCGCGGCAACCATGGCGGTGATCGTTTGGCCGTTGGGGGCTTTGGCATTGGGATTAACCTTCACCAGCGTTTCCCACGCAGCGAGGGCGCCCTCCCGATCGTTGAGATCGTGCATCAGGACCACTCCCTTGTTGAACATGGCGGTTTCGTGCCGGCTGTTGATGGCCAGGGCGCGGTCAAACGATTCGATCGCCTTTTCGGGTTTTCCGGAGCGCCGGTACATCACCCCCAGGTCGGTCCACACGTCAGGACGGTCGGGATCGAGGGAAAGCGATTTTTCGTATGATTCAATCGCTTTTTCATGCTTGCCGGTATCAAAGTAAAAATGGCCCAATTGCGTCCACGCTTTGACGTTGTTCGGGGTTGTTTTTGTGGCTTCAACCAGCGCGGCCAAGGTTTCGGACTGTTCGCTGGTCAGCGGTACCTGGGCTGACGATGCACCGCCGGGCATGCCCGGGGGTGGTGATACGCCGCCGGGCATGCCCTGGGGGGGCGCAACGCTTTGGGGGGCAGGGGCGATGGCGGCCAATCGATAAGAGCTGAACAAGACACCTCCCAAAAATCCAATGGAGAGGGTCAGCAACGCGATGAGATACATATTGGCAGTTTTGACGTAGCCTTTTAAAGTCTGAGCTCCCTGGGCCATTGGATTTCCTTTCAGTATCAGCGTTTGAAAGCGGCAATACGATTATGTGTCTTTCGAGGGCATAATATAGGGGTGAACTTGGAGATGCGCAAGACATAACAGGGGCTGCTGTTCCCCTTCCCGTTGGACGATACGCCATGGGCGTGTTACATTAAGCAGCAGGATGTGATCATCACCAACACAAACAAACATGGGAGGGCATATGGCGATCTATCTGGTACAGCATGGACAATGCCTTTCCAAACAGGAGGATCCAGAAAAAGGCCTTAGCTCCCAAGGTGCTGCTGATGCGCGTCGTATTGCCCAGGTGGCGGCCGGATATGGCATTGGGGTTAATCTCATCCTTCACAGCGGAAAAAAGCGCGCCCGCCAGACCGCCGAGATACTGAAGGAAACCCTTCGCCCAGAAAGGGGGGTGGCCTCCGTTGATGGGATCAATCCACTGGATGAGCCGACCACGATTGCATCCACCCTGGAGGTTTCCTCCAACACCATGATTGTGGGGCACTTGCCACACCTGGAGCGATTGACGGCTTATCTGGTCACCGGCCAGACGCAGAAACCGATCTTCAAATTGCAAAACGGCGGAATTTTATGCCTGGACCATTATGGTGATGCCGGTCAGGTGGTTATTAAGTGGGCATTGATGCCCAATGTCGGATAAATCGATGCTGGAAAAGGCCGGTGCGTCAGAGATACGGCGCTTGGATTATATTGGCCCAATGGCATCGGGGATTATGGTTGGTATTCTACCCAGGTAATACGTTAAAGTTTTCCTTGAACAATTTTATTCCAAATTGCTTCTGATGAATCCAATTCGATCTGTTCCGGATCGATTTGAATGACATGCGCCTCACGCAGATAGGTATTGATGACCAACGAGATTTGGGTGGTGAGCGCGTCTATTTCAAAGTCGTTCAGTGTATTGATCATTTTGATGTCATCTTCAGCCAGCTGACGCAAATAGGACAATTTGTCATACCCGGACTGGTAGAACTGGATCTTTTTGGCAAATGCATCGGAATATGCCGTCAGCGACCGCAGCAATTCGATGTTGTGGTGGGCCCGGTCGAATTCGGTTACCTGCTCATAGGATTTGAAAGCATAGCTTTTATGGAGCAAGCGCACTTCAGCGGCCAGATTCCGCTGTTGTGCCAATAACTCGGTAAGCACGGATTCAGCCTGCTGAATTCGGTCAGCCAGCTGTTCTTTCAGCAACCCGATATCCGCGATCTTTCGTCGCAACTCATCGGCTTTGGATTCAGCCCTGGCTGTGTTGGTCAAATAAAAGACGAGAAACAGAGTGACCAGGGTGTATCCGATAATGGTCATCCGGCCAAAATAGCGCTGCATTGCTTCCTCCCTGATACTATTGAACCTGCAATTTTCGCCGCAATTTTTCTGAAAGATAGAGCCGAGTGCCGTAGTTTTCCCAACGGCCGATGGACTCTAACCCCACCATTTCCAGTTGTTCCCCTTTCCATTCGGAGAGATACTGGGTCGCTCTTTTAGAGAGCCGTTTTACGCCATTGAGCGAAAGCCGCTTTCCATTCCACCGGGCAAGTTGCTTGGCTGCCTCGGCAGAGAGCTCTTTCAATCCGTTGAGACTCAGCCACTCTCCCGGCCATTGGGACAGCGCTTCCGCCTCTGACGGAGATATCTGGGTCAATCCATTCAAATAGAGATCCTTGCCCGGCCACTTGGAGAGACATACGGCTGTGTCGGCCCCCAATGTGGTCAAGAGGTATTTTCGCTCGAATTTACCCTGGCAGATCTCCCGGCCGATATCCATATCCTGGGCATGATTGGCGTGATCCGGAGATACCGGTTTTTCCGCTTCCGCCGATTTCACTTTGTTCCAGATGGATTCCAATTTAGCCGTATTCACCCTGACATCATCAATGGCTAGCTCGTTGCTGAGCTTTAGCAGATTACCGATAATGATGGAGACCTCCTGGCTGAAATCCGACAACGCCAAGCCGCTGATGCCTTTGCTCAGTGTTTCGAACATACGGGACTTTCTTTTTAGGAAGAGCAGCTCTTCAGACGCGGATGTCAATTGCCGGATAGGAACTTCCAGCTTGGCGGCATAGAGTTGGCGTCGCTGAATAGAGCGCAGGCGCAATCCGATTTGTCGGTGCTGCATTGCCTCCTTGAAGGAGGATATGCCGGACGATGCCATGGCCTTTCGTATTTTATCCTGGTCTTCGGTGATGCCATTTTCATAATAGGCTTTCAGCTCTTTTACCTCCTCCAGCTTATCGATCACCTGCTCCCTTGCCCCCATAATATCATTCTTCAAAGCAGAAAGAGGGCTAAGGGGGAGGGCGACCACCGGAATTTCAGCAGGCGTTCCATTCGAAATGGACTGGGGAGGCGCTGGTTTGGTTTTTGCTGGATCCGCAGAAGGTGCGGCGGCTTGAGCTTGGGTTTCCATGGCTTGAACCGCCATGAAAGGGAGTTGAGCTGCTGCCGACGGTTGACGATCTCGCACCTTGAAATACCAGTAGGCGCCACCGCCGATGCAAACGACCAGAAAGGCGGCTGTCGCACAATAAATCAGATTCCTGATAATCTTACGATTACCAGAGACTTTGCGCAGGGGAGTTGCCTCGTGACCTGATGGTTTAGGGTTTTGCGTTGGAGTGACTTCATGAAAAACAGCGTAGTCTTGAGCGGCATCGTCCTCAACAGGGGCGTCGTCTAAAGATGCCGTTTCAACCTCTTCGCTCTTTTCTGCAGCGGATTCGTTTTGTCCCGGCGTTGTAATATCCGAATCCGGCGATGGAGGGTTTACTCGGTGGTCTGACAAAAGATTATTGAGTTCCTCGTTGAACTCTTCAAGGGATAGTTGCCTGGCGGGAGCTGCGGACAGTGTCTCGTTTTCATCATCCTCAGTATCTGCGCCTTCGGCTTCTGAGTTTGCGGCATTGTCCGTCACTGATGGCAAAGCATCCTGTTTATCTGAGACGGATTCAGGAAATGCGGTTTCCTGACCTGTGTCTGCTTCGGCTTGGGCGGCAGGCTCGGGCTCAGCTGCTTTATCGTCGCCGTCGCCGTCGCTGTTGATTTCGGCCATGATCTTGTCCAGCGCGGCCTGCTGTTCGTCGTCGAGTGCATCGGCGG
>JARRKU010000142.1:0-10173 GCA_037387725.1 Desulfobacteraceae bacterium | reverse complement strand
CGCGCTGCGCTGTTACGGCACGCCAAGATGATCGCCCGAGGGGCACGCGACGGGTTGCTGGAAGACGAGGACCGCCAGGTGGTGGAAGAACACTTTCAATCAGTGAACCAATTGTTGAGAAAGTCGTCAAATTCTAACCTCTGAAATGCACACAAGCAGCCAGCACTCCGATGGTAAGTTGGCCGAACCACTCACTGGTGCGGACGCAAGAAGCCGCGCCGCACAGTTCAAGCGTAGGTGGTTAAAAATAATATATATTTTTTTAATAACTTTAACGAAAATGGAGAGATTAAATTGTGGGGCCTTAGGGACGTCCATAAGTATATAAAAAACCTTATAACATGTTAATTAATTAAGACAATAAAGCGTTTGAAAGGGTATAAAATCCGAAAAATTAATGTTTTTGAAATGGAACATAATTATGAATTTATTGATGACCCTAAGGTCTCCTAGCTAAATTATTCCAATGTTTCTGTTCACACCCAAATATGATCTGTTCAATTTCAATTGGGGTTATTGGGGTCGCCCATTTGTCCTCGGCTTATGGATTTCATCCGATTGACATCATATGCACATCGTGTAATATTTATGCATATAAATATAGGAGGCTGGACCATGAGAACGACCCTTGATTTGCCTGAAGATTTATTGAATGAAGCTATGAAGGCGGCCCATGTAAATACCAAAACAAAAGTCATCATTACAGCTTTAGAAGAACTGATCCGGAAATCAAAAATTTCTGAGTTAAAACAGTACAAAGGGAAAATTGATTTAGACATTGATTTATGTACTATTCGAGGACGTCAATGCCGGTATTAGTTGATACCTCAATATGGGTCGACTACTTAAGATCTGGGAATTTTTCGGAAAGGCTTGATTTTTTAATAGATGAGAATCTTATCGTAACGAATGATCTCATCCTTGCCGAGCTTGTGCCGTTTCTAAGGGTTCGCAACCAAAGAAAGCTAATTTCCTTATTACGAAAGATCAGACGGTTAGATCTGTTTATCGATTGGAATCAAATTATCGATTATCAATACAAATGCTTGAAAAGTGGAATCAACGCTGTTGGCATTCCAGATCTGATAATAGTCCAGAATGCGATACAAAATGATTGCGAAATTTTTTCTCAGGACAATCATTTTTTCTTAATGAAGGATATCTTGAACCTTAACATACTGAGGTTCAATAAATAAGTGTGAAGGGGGCAGTGAAGGGGGTCACCCATTAAAGGGGCAGTCAAGAGAAAAAATAAGGGCTTTGGGGACGCTCCCAACTTCTAAACTTTACGCGTACTTCAATCCCGGAATTCACACCTTCATTCCATGGATGGTGCATCTACCCTCTCAGGGTAATGATCCCGATGAGGAACAGAACCGAAATTACGGTGAGAAAGATCGAGACCTTGCGATTAGCAACCGACGGTTCTTTCTCCTTTTCCCTGTCGACCGGGTTGCTGAGCAGATATTTGATATCCCTCAGTTCCAGGGCGATCACAAAAAGAAGCGCCGTCACAGCATAGGATAGCAGTCGGGAGGGTGAATAACGGCTTAAGCCGGGTACGCCGAACAGATCGGCCATTTTTTCAGATATTGCGCTTGCCAACAATACAAAGGCGACAATAAAAAATGCGGCTGATGAAACTCTTCATCCACTTCATATTGTTTTCCAATTTATAATTTTACAAAAATCTGATGTTACGAGAACTGGCCATGTTCCTAGAGTGGAAGCCGTTGGTGCTTAGCGTTTTGCAGGTTGCTCAATAAAATAATCCAAGCTTGCGAGGATTCATAGCATGATTGGCCGGACAGCGCAATCCGCAAATATGGATCAGATAGCGCTCCCAATATTCGCATCCCTGGGGACGTCCATAAATATATAAAAAGCGCTTATAACATGTGAAAATATTAGGATAATATACCGCTGGGAAAACAAGGGCTCAACAATTGGGTCGACCCTCCTTGGGTTCTCCTTGGGTTTTAAGAATTTATGGATCTCCCTGGTTGTCCTTCTGATTGTCGTCCTTTTTGCACCATTGTATTTCAAGACAGGTCTTCTCGCCGATGACAAGATCATTGAGACCTGCCGGCATGGAAAAGTCACTTTTTGAAGTGGGGATTCTTACGGCCATGATCTCTCCGCGATATTGCGGATAGAGCGGGTCTTGATCGGGATCGGCATATCCTTCCGGGTACACAGGGGACAAAGAACCATAATCGTACTTGTCGCTGGCACCCAGCGTATGCAGCAACTCGTGAACAATGACAATATTGGTGTAGCGGTCACTGTTCTCATCCGGAGAGGAGTTGACGATTCCGATCAGCGCCTTCCTCAGCCCCACGGATAGCTCCATTTTGGGCTGTTTGTCATTCAGGGCCTTGTAAATCACATAGATCCTGATATCCGATGAATCCTCGTAGGTGTCGTGCCTGTATGCCCAGTACCGCATCTGCAGACTCCACCATATCGCCGCCAGGGAAGACTTGGTTACGGGCGGTTCAGGAGGAAGTTCCATGATTCTCTGCGCAAAATGGACCGCCACCGGTCTTTCAATGGGGAGGCCGTAACTGGCGCCTTCTGCAGACATGAATGTCTCAACGCCAGCGAATTGTTCCACATTCATCATATCGATGTATGCTTCGGTTTTTGGGGTCTGGTCGCCATTGATGGGATAGATCACCACATCCAACGTCTCTTTCCACCCGGCAATGCGCGATTGTGTAAAATGGGAGTATGCCGCCACGCCGATCAGTATCGATACCAGCAGTCCGATTCGGGTCAGTTTGAAAATTCTTCGTAGGTTATAGCGTCTGCGGTTTTGCATTGCGCTCAACTGGCCGATCGTTTTGGCCTTGGCAACGGCTTCCTGCATCTTCTCCGATAAAGGCTCCGGCGCTGCTTTGGCAGGTTTTTTCCCCTCGTCCTTCTGGTTGAACTTTTGAAATACGATGCCGCACCGCCGGCACTCGGTGTCAAAATGCTGTTCAAAACCGCAATTCGGACAAGACTCCATCGGTATTGGTGGCGGCTCTTCCTCCTGTTGGCGTGTGCTGCTTGTCTCCATGGTCAGTTTGGCCAGATCATCCTCTTGATCCACTGACTGGATGTTGCATATGGCGCCGGTCTTTTCAAAAGCCGCCTTGAACTTCTCCGCAGCCTGGCGGTCAACATCCTTTCTTAGAATCACCTCTTTACCGGTGAACATGGCGTCGATGGTATTGCTGTCTTTTCCAGTGATCCGCATAAGGTTCTGCTTAACGACCTCGATGTCCGCTCCGTTTTTGATTTTCCCATAAAAAGCGATATTGATTTTCTGGCTCATGGAACTCCATTATAGATGGAAGGACATGCACGCAAAATTACATCGAGTGTCCATCCGTGAAGGTGAAGGGGGCAGGTCTGCTCTTGACGCATACTATTTTCGGGACGCCTCCAGCTTCTGATTCCTGAGAACTAAGTGAGCTATGGGGAGCTATGGGGACGCCCTTTGCATTTCTATATTTGAAGGACTGAAACTGAATAGCCCTCAAATTATGTAAATGCAAAGGGCGTCCCCTTGGCTCCCGATACTGGCTGATGCCCATAGGCTTAAGGAACTCCTCCAGCAGGATTTCGCCGGGATGGATGGGGGGAAAATCTCTCATGGTCATACCTCAATGATAATCGACAATCTCGACGTCGTGGATACCATCTTGGTGCCCCTTAAAACAGATCCGCCATTGTCGGTAGATAGGGAAAATAGGAATCGTTGTTGAATATTATAACTTATTCATGCACGGTCATCCTCCTTTTTGTTCGCTTTGCGTTCACAGCAAGCTAATTATGTCCAATTGGTCAACAACGTTATATATTCCCATCTTTGGCCGGAGAGTCCTCCGGCTCGTGTTTCAATACCATCTTCTTGAGCGTATTCAGATACTCTTCGTAACGGGAGAGATAAAAAGAAAGCGCTTTGGGAAACTTTTCGCCCAGCATGCCGTCGATGAACATCTGGCTGACCTCCCGGTGGCGCAGCAGGGTGAACTGGGAGGTGACCATGATCTGACGCTCGTCTTCGGAAAGGGTCTTTAAAAAATCTATCAGGGCAACCCGGGCGCGGGGCTGGTACATCCAGAAATAGAGCAGATCCAGGGAATGGATCATGATAATTTTTTCAAGGTCGCGCGCTTCGGCGCAGGTCCTTTGCTGGTCGCGGGCGGCATAGGCCAGCACCTGGCTGCTTTCGACTTCGGGAAAGCACAGCTCCAGTTGGGCATAAACGTCCAGCATTTCACGGAATTTACCCTTCAACGCCCGCAGGCGCTGATGGATGTTGTTATAGCGGTCGGCCGTGCCCTCGATAATACCGGCCACGATGTCCGAAGCCGCCTTGGATATCACGGCGGCCCATTTTTGCAGAATGGGCGCCGCCGCCGTCACGCCGGCCATGGAAAGCAGGCCGCCCACGCCGGCATTCAAGCCGATGGCAATGGGGATCGACAGAATGCTGCGGAAAAAATTACCGTAAACAGCGGCCTTGGGCAAACCGCGGAAGGCATTGTGGCTGGACAGGTAAATCCCGTTGGCCAGGGCCATGAAAGTATACAGCAGCATGGGGTGGGTCGTGGTCGTGATGCCCAACCCGCGGTCCAGCAGCACGGTTTTGACCAGGTAGTCCAGCAGCGGCACCGAAAAACCGGTGTACAACAAGGAATCGGTGATGCGGGTCCAGGAGATCAGGTCGTTCCAGTTGAGCAGGGGAGACCGGCGCAAGCCGCCGCCGCCCAGTACCGACTGCAGGATATTGCGAAATCCGGTGATGCCGAACCAGATGAAAGCCCCCAGGTAGGCCAGAACCCACCAGTCCTTCGTGAGGGCGAAGGTGGCAAAAGCCGGTACGAAACCGATAAGGACCTTCAGGCCGTTTTTCAGGTGCGAATTGAGGTAGGCCCATGGGAAAAGTACCCGTCCCTTACGGGGCCGGGGCGGCATGAGATACAGGCCGTTGTCGATTTTCTTCCGGATGCCGCCCAGGGTGACCACATTGCCCGGGACCGCCATGCGGGTACCATCGGCCTCAACCTGCCAACCCTTGCGGCGCGTGTATCCCAGACTGTATAAAAACGCGAAGCGATCCGCCAGGCGGACCAGCAGCCGGTTGAAGGGGCGGGATTCCTTTCTGGGAATATACAATACATTTCGCAGGGCGGTGATGGCGATGGGCAGGACATCGCGCATATCGGCGCGAACGTCCCTTTCGATCAGGCGTTGGATCTTCCGGGGAAGGGTGTCTTTTACCACCAGGCCCATGCCGTGAACCTTGGGTGACCGCCCGGTGGAGTCGCTGCCGATGCGCGCCTTGATCGGTTTGCGGTCGTAGAAGGCTTTCAAGGCGTCGATATCGTGCAGGATGGCCTTGAGTTTTTCCACCTGTTCCGGCGCCATGGTGTCGCCCTGCGAACTGCGATCCAGGATGTCCCGGATCAGGCGCTTGAGCTTGATAACGTTGCCCTGATTGATCACCTGCTGGAGCAGGCTGATTTCGGGAATGTGGTCTGTGTTGCCGGCCGCCAGGTCCTTGAGGTTGAAGATCTCGAGCCGCGTGATCCTCCCCTGGCAGTCGTAAAGCAGCTCCAGGACTTCATGGACTTTGACGTTGGTCAAATTCAGGGTGATGCGATAGCCCGATGACAGCTGGGCCAGGCAGTCCAGGATCTGAAAGGGGGATTTGCGCAGCATCTCGGGTGTATCCGCGCTGTCGGAAGGCGTATCGGGGTATACGATGTCCGGGTTCCGGGACCGCTGCAGATAGCCGTCCACCAGGGCCTCGATATCCAGCGCGTTGGCGGTGGCGACCCACTCCAGGATTTCCTTGCGGCGCGGGTCCGCGGCCGCGGCCATCTCCTTTTGCAGTTCCGTGACTTTCCGGTTCAGGGCCTGTAAAATCACCTCGTGGATATATTTAGCCAGATGGAGCCTGGATTTTTGACCGATGCCCACAAAGGCCAGGAATTCCTGCTCGTCGACAGCGGGCAGATCGACGCCCAGTTCCCGACCGATCCGTTCCCGGTGGGTGTCGTTGAAGCGGTGCAGCAAGCCCGTCACATACCGTTGCTGGTATTGCGCGGCCTGGCGTCCGGCCTCCATGACGCTTGCCACCTGAGGCTCGGCCAGGAAACAGAGAAAGGCCTGGGCATCGGTAAATCCCCGGGGCACCCAGATGAGTTGAACGTATTTGCCCCGGTAGCGGGCGTAGAATTCGATGCCGATGCGAATATCGATTTCCAGAATGGATGCGGCCTCCAGCAGTTCGGCGGCAAACCGGGGTTCGATGAAATGGTAGTGAATCACCCGCAGCCGGCGGATCCCTTTGATCCAGGCATCCATGATCAGGTGTGTCGAGGATTTGCGGCCCTTGGTGTTGGCATCGTGGACATGGTCGTCAAAGGCGATCTGATTCCACTGCTCGGGCATCTCTACCAGATGGTACCGTCGCAACTGCCTGCGCACCAGCCGCGGCTTGCCCGATGCCGCCGTCCTGAAATCATGGGCCAGGGCCAACTGCTTACTGTGATCGCCATGGGCCCGTACGATCTCTTTCATGATCTGCATCAGGACCCTGGCCGTATTCTTCGCCAGTGATCCTTCCGCCGTATCGATGACCTCCTTGCGCAGGGCCTGCAGGGCCTTGAGGCGGTCGTCCACGCGGCCCACTTCCAGGGAACTGAGCAGGTGAATCACCGCGTAGGCGATGCGCAGCCCCTTGGTCTCTGCCATCTCCTTGATACCCTGGGCATGGAAATAGGGGTAGTAAAGACGGCGGGTATGGGCGTCCTCTCCGCCGCCGCCGAGAACATTGTTGACGATCCGAATCAGTGCATGATCCTGTCGATCGAACATCGTCCGGCCGATCTTTTCAGTGCTGAGTGGCAATGCTACGCTCCGTTGTTCGTCGCTCCACCAGGCGCTTGTCCAATCCAATATCGACCTACTTTATCATTATCTTCCATTTATTCAAAGACTTGATTAAAAATCCGGCTTGCCGGCAGATTGCTGCCGTTTCCGTCAAGGCCCGGGGTTCAATCCGGGTGCCGGGATTCCAACGTCGTGTTCGTCCTACATATGCCCGCGGCTGAATTTTCTGCGCACCCTGTCCCGACCCGATTTGCCTATTTGCGGATGGACACTAACATAGGGGTTGATTAATTGTCCGAATCAGAATAAACGCGGTGGCTTTGTTTTGCGATCGGTGCGCATGGCGCGCCCGCAAACAGTGTCCATCCAGAAATGGATGGATAAACACAAACGATGAAATACACCCGACTTAACCAGAGGAGACATCATGGCCAATCCAGATCAGTTTACATTTTTCGGCGGCGGACACCGGGGCACGGAAGCCGAATTCGGCCGCCAGGCAGAGCATTACGGCGTGCAGGAAGTCAACTACACCTTCGACGGGCACAAGCCGGCAAGGGATCAGGGCCTGCGCATCCTCACCCCCGAGGAGCTGAAAAGAGGCGACATCAGCATGGAAATCGTATCCCTGCGAATGAACCGCAAGTATTCCCAGGCGGATAAGATCCGCAAGGTTTTCCAGTTGATTTTTCACATGGTCAACAGCGGCTTGCAGATTTTTGCCGTGGGTTGGATCCAACCGGACGGCACCGTCAAAGGCGGCACCGGCTGGGCCGTCGAGCTGGGCAAGCTGTTCAACCGGCCGCTGTGCGTTTACGATCAGGATCGCGAGCAATGGTTTGCCTGGAAAGACAACGGCTGGGCCCAAGACCTGCCCACCGTCGAGCACGAGACCTTCGTGGGCACCGGCACCCGCAACCTGACCGACGCCGGCCGGCGCGCCATCCAGGATTTGTTCGCCCGTTCTTTCGGGGCCTGATGTCGGACAAAAACATGCCCTCCACCTGATCCCCAAGACGCCGTCTGTCCAAAACGCATAGGGCTTCACAGACCTTCCAACGGCAGACGCGTTTATGGGGCGCCCGTACCGGCAGCAGCAAACGCAGGGTCGGCCTCCGTGCCGACCTGTTCAAAAGAACAGCAATTATATCTAAACGTCATTCACCCCATCAGGCGCAGGTTCAAGGATTTTAAAATAATTATTTTTCGCGCATCAAACTGTTTCTTTCTATCTTTTCGATCCCGATCCCGATCCCGATCCCGATCCCGATCCCGATCCCGATTTACCGCTGCATCGGTGTTAGTGTCGGGATCGGGATCGAGTTCTTGTTCCGACACAACTACGGGGTCAGGTCATCATTCTTGACAGCATCTTGGCATCTTTTTCGTATATGACCCTTAGGCTGCTCGGCTTTTGTGCTCTGCTGGAGGCAATCGTTCGTAAATTACCAAGGGCATGAAGAATATGAAGGATTCTGTGAACGAAACGCTTTATGGCGTTCCCCCGTCCCACGTGCCTGGCGGATCCATTTGAAAGTTTTGATCTGCAACTGTGATATCGAAAATAGAGCGTAATGCCGGTGTCTCGAATTAAGGAAATGATTCCAGCTGTTTATTTGACAGGTTAGCCTGAGGGTGCTAAATGTGGAGAACGCACTAATAAAAATCAGCCAATGCCGGATATCAGACCGACGATGGAAGGTTATACGTATTTATGTAGGTATAATCTGCTAAATTTCAAAAATTTATGCGTCATTATCGACGTATAAAGCCCGAAATAGGGGTATTATACGTCGTTAATGACGCATAATCTAATTTAGGCCCTCAAAGTGACGTAAAATAATGCGTCGATTTCGACGCCGAAACTAGGTTGTGTGTAGGAAAAGATGAGTAACCGTCAGCTTGAAGAGATATTACAATCAACATCAGATACATTGTTCCCTGCTGATTTGGGCGAAGCTAAAGTTAAGATTGATAGTGTTGGAATGGATGGAGATACGGCACTTCATGTTTTGATTTGGCGAAAAGATACTAAAGGTGCATTAAAACTTATCGAAAATGGAGCGCCGCTTAATGCTGCGGGCGATATGGGTGAAACACCCCTGCATTTAGCAATTTTGAAAAATGACATAGAGGTAATCAAGGCACTTCTAAAGGCTGGGGCGAGAACGGATATTATTTCTGAGTTTGGGAAAACTGCGCATGACAGAGCAAAGGAGCAAGGTATTGATCTGTCACATTTCTGATTATTCATAATATGATGAAAAATTGACACACAACCCATCGCTGGTCAGGACGGCGAGGACCATGCCGCCTGACAGCTTTCCGTTAGAATCTCATGGCTAAAGAAACACAAAGCATTACATCGCAAATTGGGGCAATCGTACTAGTCGGATCTGTATTTTCTCTACTAATAGGTTCGATTGTCGCAAGGATATTTTTTTGGGATGAAACATATGGCTATCTGAATAAGCTCACAAATGAATATCCACTATTTCTATATCCTATATTTATGGTTGTTTGCGCGTATTTGGTTTTCTCTTTTTTCCGTGATATAGAAAAAGGCGAAGCAAAAAGCGGCTTCGATGTTTTTCGAATTATTGCTTGTGCTTTCGGAGCGATTTATTGTGCTGTAAATTTTACTCTGAAATTATTG
Organism: Desulfobacteraceae bacterium; assembly: GCA_037387725.1. GTDB lineage: Bacteria > Desulfobacterota > Desulfobacteria > Desulfobacterales > Desulfosarcinaceae > JARRKU01. Next base: position 623 of record JARRKU010000142.1, on the reverse strand, counting down.
GAAAAATTCTAACCAGGGTCTTCAGCAGAGCGCGAGGACCATGCGCCGGCTGAGACCTGGCGTTATACCTCTGGAGTGATACTTGAGTAAGAAGAGTATTAAATTTGAGCTATTCGATCTACTGGCCGTATTAATTTTGGCTGGTTGTATTATAGGTTTTTTCCTATTCGGTCGAATCCATTCCATAATATTTTTTCTATTAATAGCAATTGGAATATTGACGTTGTTTGTGTTGGCAGGCCGACTTCTGGCTCCTCTTTATCTTGAAGGGAAAATGATAAGAAATTTAATAGCAAATGGCGGGAAATTGCCGATCTCAATATTTGAAAAGCATTTTAAACATGATAGCTTATATGAGGAACACCTTGATAGGCTGCTAAATAGACAATGTATTGAAATAGTACATAATACAGTGCGCCTAAGAAAGGGCAAATACAAAATTGGCCTCCAAAATCGAATTATGATGTGGGGCACAAGAAAAACAAAATTTAGGGTATAACCTCCGCGTTCACGGGGACGGCGAGGACCGTGCCGCCCGTGACGCAGGCGTTATGTGCAAGGAGACTCTATAATGAAGCTCTTGAGAGACGTTTTTCTAACCGATTCAATAGAGATTCGTGTAT
>JARRKU010000141.1:0-22439 GCA_037387725.1 Desulfobacteraceae bacterium | reverse complement strand
GGTAGGATGTCCAAGTATCTGGGCCACGTCGATAAAGGGCAACACAACCATCCTCCCGCGGGATACGGATGGTTGAGAACCCTCAGATGATGTCTCTTGCGACGCACATCCCCATATCAGGAAAAGCACTGTGGCTGCGGTAAAGGCTGATCTTACACTGCATCCTCGATTCGTCGGCATCATCGTCCTATGGATCGTTATTGTTATAATGCGCCTTTAGTGGAAGGAATGCCGCTCACTCGGTCATCTTTAGTCACTGCGGATCTGACGGAGCGCCCGAGGCCTTTAAAGACCGCCTCAATTATATGGTGCCAATTTTCTCCATATGGCACCGAAATGTGGAGGTTCATCCCGCTGCGCTGGGCAAACGCCCGCAGAAACTCCCTGGCCAATGAAGCATCGAATTCGTTCTCATTGGGCATTCGGTCGGGCAGCCGGAAAACCAGATAGGGACGGTTCGACAGATCCACGCTTACCTGGGCCAGCGCGTCATCCATGGGAATGACGGCATTGCCGTAGCGCTGAATGCCGCTGCGATCTCCAAGGGCCTTGGCCATGGCGTCGCCGATCACCAATCCAACATCCTCCACCGTGTGGTGATAGTCGACATCGATATCCCCTTTAGCAGACAATTCGAGGTCAACCAATCCATGAACGGTGAACAATGTCAGCATATGATCGAAAAAGCCGATGCCTGTGCTTACCCGGCAGACGCCGTTGCCGTCCAAATTCAAATCAGCCTTGATCTGGGTTTCCTTGGTTTTGCGTTCAATCTTGGCGGTTCGCGTCATCGCAATCCCCTGAGTCGTTTTCTGATCCTATCCATTGGATAATCTGTGACAAGCTGTCCATCATTCCGCTCTCCTATCGCACTTACGTTGGAAAATCAATGATAAAGAGATGTTAGCCATCATTAAACCTATTAATTCATACTTTTTTAGTATGGATTATAGCATAAGGCTTGATTTGTTCGATCGATCCCAGTAGAGACAATGGTTCATCGAAACGGTGTAACAGCAAGCGTTATGGACAGAGGATTAATCATGCGACCCGTACCTTTAATGTTGGAAGATGCCTTTAAGCAATTTCGTCACGACCAGGATAAAATCATCACCCCAGAGGAAACCGTTGATCGTTTTAGAGAGCGCCTGGCCCGGAGCGGTCTCGACATACTGGACGATGTCGTTCGCATTGATAACGGCCGTTTGAATATTCCGGTATATTTCAGTGTTTGCGGACCTGAAGCACGTGCGACAATAGGAAACTACAAACAAATGGGCAAAGGTGCCACTCCGGCCCAATCGATGGCCAGCGCGGTTATGGAGTTGGGGGAGCGTTTCAGCCTTTTCAGCTTCTATCGAAATCCGGAAAATTTCGTCACCGCCACTGCAGCTGAGATCACCGAGCCTAAAATGGAATTTGCCCAGATCGCCCAGTCGGTGGAGGACGACTCCGAAGACCTGGATGTCGCAGCCAAGTTTTTCGAAACATTGCCCCTTAAATGGACGTGGGCCCATAATTTAACCACCGGAGAAGGGGTTATGGTGCCGTTCAACTGGTTCTGGACCATTAATGAATTCAACGGGTCATCAGCCGGCAATTGCAATGAAGAAGCATTATGTCAAGGAATCTGCGAAGTTGTGGAGCGTCACGTCTGCTCGTTGATCAGCCGCAATCGGATCAACGCCCCCTTGATTGATATCGATTCCGTCAATGATCCAGTGGCGATTGAATTGATCGACAAATACCGTTCCAATGGAGTGGAACTTATTTTGTCCGATTTTACCCAGGATATGGGCATCCCTAGTGTAGGAGCGCTGGCATGGGATCCCAAGACTTTTCCACACAAGAGCGAAATTGTCTGGACAGCCGGCACCACGCCCAGTGCCACCAAGGCGCTTTGCCGCGCACTAACCGAAGTGGCCCAATTGGCGGGGGACTTCAACAGCAATGCCAATTATGTGGCCAGCGGACTGCCCAAATTCCAGAGTCTGGAGGCCGCCGACTATGTGATCCATCCCGGTCGATCTGTCGCTTTAAACGAGCTGCCCGAGCTGGGTGATAACAACATCAAGCTGGAAGTAGAGCGATGTATCGCAGCCCTGGCCAGCCGCGATATGGATGTATTGGTTGTGGATGTTCGCCATCCCCTTTTGGATGTCCCGGCCTTTTATACGATCATCCCCGGTACACAGTTTCGGGAACGGGCTGCGCATTCCAGTGTTGGAATGATGATCGCGAAAATCATCGCTGGCAATTTTGCACCTTCACAAGCCATTGCCCGCCTGAAGGAATTCGATGCGGCCCTTCCCGGAAAATACTTCCTGCAATTCTATCTGGGTCAAATTTACCTCGACCGGGGAAATCACCAAGACGCTTTGGATTATTTTTCAAAAGCATTGGCGTTCGAACCACCGGCCGAAGATCTGGCCAGCGTCTACACCTATATGGGGCTATGCTACAAAGAGCTGTCCCAATTCGATAAAGCGAAAACCGTACTGAATAAAGGCCACCGCACTGATCCGGAGCGCACGGACACATTGAATCTTCTGGGATTCAGCCACTTTAAACTCGGTGACCACGAGCAGGCCATTGCCTGTTTCAAAAAACTCATCGCACTGGATCCGAGTTCCGCCATCGATTATGCGAATATTGCCGCCAATTACCGGGCAATGGGAAAAAAGGCCAAAGCGATCGAATTTTATCAATTGGCATTAGCGTTGGATGAAAGCATAGATTTTGCCAAAGAGCACCTGGCCCAGCTCGGTATAAAAGCCTAGACGATAGGCTAGTATTTTTCCAGCAACTCTTCGGCCAGATCGTTGTAATCGATCGCCCCGAAACTGCTTGATCGGAAGAACACCACAGGCTTACCGGCTGCAGCGCTCTCGGCAATGGTGATATTGGAACGCACGATCGTATTGAACAGCAAATGGCTGTACCGCTCGTCGCTGCGCAGATCGCCCAGCACCTTCTGGCTGACGCGGGTCCGCGAATCATAGAATGTGGCCAGAATTCCCAGAATATCGATCTCGGGATTGATCTCTTCCCGGACGGCGTCCACTGTGTCGCAAAGCTCGGCAAGCGCTCCGAAAGCATAGGGATGGGTCTGGCACGGGATCAAAACCTTTTGGGTAAACGAAAAGACATTGACGGTCAGCAGCGACAGACTGGGCGGCGTATCGAGAAGAATAAAATCATACCCCTGGGGCAATCCTCCCATGGCATCCTTTAGCCGGTTCTCACGCCCGACGATATCGGCCCATTCGACTTCGGCCCCCGCCAGGTCGACGTCACCCGGTATCGCATCCAGCCCTTCCCATGCCGTGGCGGTGATGGCATCCGTCGCCGGTACGGCACCCGGTTTCTGGACCAGGTCGTAAATCGTTGGCTGGTCGCCGTTCGTTTCGATCCCCAACCCTTTGGTTGCATTGGCTTGGGGATCCATGTCGATCACCAACACTTTTTTGTGCTCGCGGGTCAATGCAGCGGCCAGGTTGACCACTGTAACCGTCTTGCCCACGCCGCCCTTTTCATTCGCAACCGCAATAATTCGCGTTTTCATCAGCAATTCTCCTGCTCATTTGGGGAAGCTATCGCCACATATTCTTACCCAGCTCGCTCCCTGTCAGGGTCGAACCGAGGCCAGATTGGGGAGATTCTCGGCATCCGTGTCCACACCGCGCAATCGGCGTATCTCCTCGCGCAATGTATCCAAGCGTTCTGTCAACGGGCGAATCTCCATTTCGATTTGCTTGAGCGTATCGTCCAGCGCCTTTTGATCACTGCGCTCGCTGCCCATGGACGAAATGACGTTCTCCAGATCGGATACATAAACCTGAAAATGCTCGGTTAAACTTTCGTAAAGTCTGCTACTGGTCTCCTTTACCAGGCGAAGCATATATTGGAATTTCATATTCTCCTGATAGTCCTTGAAGTGCTCATAAATGGAGCGTTCCGTCTCGCGCTTCATGCGCCGGATTCCCCCCTTCAAGGCTTGAAGTTCTTCGGCCCCTTCTTCACCGGTCTGTTTCTTCAGCACTTTGCGTACCAATCTTAGCAAGGAATAGGCGCCCAAGCGCAGCACCGCATCTGTTTTGATGTTCGCCGAATATCGCATGGTGGCGGCAGCTGGAGGAAGTTTCAGGCCGACAGCCTGCTTGATGCTATCCATGTCGGGAACCGTCTCCATTGCCCAGTGACCTGGAAGCAGTTCCAAATGGTATTGGGTCAGCGATTTCTCGTATTGTTCGACAGCATCTCTAACCATGGCTTCAAAGGGATCGACCACCGAGTGAAAATAATCTCTAACATGATCTTCCAGGCCGCCGATGAATCCGATAATCTCCGGATTCACCTTTTCCGCCATGTATCCGTCCACAGCCTGTTTGAAATCCTGATAGACCAGATAGAGCGTCTGATTAAAACCGATATCGACGACCGGTTCTTTGTAATTGCCGAGGTCCAGATGGTAATTGCGTATGAATCGCACAATGGCATTGAGCACTGTTCCACTGTGCCGGTCGAAAAAGCGGTCAATCTCCCGTTTCAGTTCCGAGCTGATCTTTTGAATACTGCCATCCAGTGTACCGCGGATCATGGCTTGGACCTGCACCATGGCGCCTTGATGACTTTTGATCCGCTCAACCAGATGTTTGGCGCTCTCGGCATCCCGATTAAGCATGTTCCGATTCAGCCGCACCCAATTCAACAAACCTGTTTGCACCACCCCCATACGCTCGAGTTGATTCTGAAGCATCAGCGCTGATCGTTCCCGGGTCAGTTTGGTCTCAAGCACATCCTGAAGCGCCTGCATCTCGTCGGTGGAAGCGGTCGCCAAATCAGCAAATTTGTCCCATTGCTCCAGGCGGGCCTTATCCCTTTGGGGCAGATGCGCAGCGAGCGACCCGAACAGATGATAGAGGGCTGATAGAACAAAGGTTCGTGGGTCAGGCAGTACCAGGGAGAGCTCGTCTTTGATTTTATCGACCAACTGCTCCAGGTCAGCAGAGGATTCATGCTCATTGAAATCACAATTGCAGACAAAGAGCATGTTCTCGGCGATACCCATTTGTTTGATAATGGACAAGAACTGAATATCCGCCTGGCGTAATCCTGTACGGCTGCTTATGACATAAAGGATAAGATTGGCTTTGAGCAGATAGTCCTGAATCATGGCCATGTGCAGAGGATTGGGAGAATCGCTGCCCTGGCAATCCGCCAATTCGATATTGGTCTCAAGCGCATCGCCCGTGATCTCCAACTGAATATCCTTCAAGTATACGGCCAAGGCATCATCACCGACGAATTTGCGGTGGGAACTGAATTCCTCTCCAACGAATTCCTGCACGCTGCTATCCGCCTGGACAAATGCCTGAACCGTATCAAAACCTTTCAGATAGGAGGACAACAAGACACTATTGGCATTGAGGCTGTCCCTGGCGATCTTCAGCTCGCTGTCAAGTGAATCAAGCGCCATCTCCAGATCATTGCGATCTTTGCTGCGGCGGATATCAAACCGCCGACCGTTGCTCTGCCAGTCATCCGAAGGAAACAGCACCAGGGCCTGCTCTATATCATCGTTGATCTCATCCCATGATTTGAAGTACAGCCGTGCTTTAAGCTCCCTGCCCCGCCTTACCCGGGTTACGATGGAGGTGATCACCCCGGCACCGCGCTTAAGGTAATCGTTGCGCAACAAGGCATTTACAAGCGTGCTCTTTCCGGATTTGATCGCTCCGACAACAGCGATCCGCATGACATGATCCGTTAGACTTTGATGAATATGAGCGCAAAACTGCTTCCACTGGTCAAAAGCGGAAATTTCCGCATCCTGAACAGCTTCGGTTCGGCGGATCATTTGCAAGGTTTCGGTATTAAGCGCCAGAACGGCTTCTTTGGTGGTATGAAATCTATCCATGCATTTCATCTTCCGGCAAAATAGTTATATGGTTTCAGCCCGAAGAATCGCCAAGGAAGTGCGATCGCGGTTGTATCGGTATTACAATGCCTCCGGGCAATTGTCAAAACTTTCCAGACGCACCGCGGGTTTTCGCCAGCTGGAAATATAATAGCTTGTAAATTTTGGTATTTTATGCTAGATAGATGCACCAAACTTGAGGGAGACTTTATATAAATGTCTGATAAAAATCCTGAATGCCCGCTTTACAATCCGCTAAACTGCAAGGAGTACTACAATCCAAAGCTATGCGCTTTTGTCCGCAAAGATAAGGATTGCCTGAAAAAGAAAAAGCCGAAACCCAAGGCAAAAAAAGCCCAGGGATAGGCTGACACGGATTGAAAAAGGGGCGCCGTCAGGCGCCCTTTTTATTTTCGCCGTATACGAAAAGGAGGTCACCACCGGAATTGGCTGCCTTGGGAAGTCGTCAGACACGGTTAGGCATTGCCCGCCGTTCCGCTCAGCAAATCAGGATCGATCCCCAATTTATTGATCGCGGATTCCCATCGATCCTCTATTGGCAAGTCAAAAATGATATCCAATACGCACGGCATCGATAACCAAGCATTCTCCTTCATCTCCCATTCCAGCTGCCCGGCCCCCCAACCAGCGCATCCTAACGCGATCAGGTATTGAGACGGACCGTTTCCCAAAGCGATCGCCTCCAAAACCTGCCGCGAGTTATTCAGCGCCAGCCCGTCATTGATTTTCAGGATGCCATCACCTTCAAATGGCGCACCGTGAAGAACGAATAATTCATTGCCATGCACCGGCCCCCCATAGTGCACCGGAATTTTCTCGGCAACCGCGTTGGATTCAATCTCCAGTTCGTCGAATATTTGTCTGGCGCTCAATCCATCGAAAATACGATTGACCACGATGCCGAGGGCTCCCTCCGCGGTATGTTCGGAGATACAGGTCACCGATTGCTGGAAATTTGGATCAGCCATGCCGGGCATTGCCATGAGAAAATGCCCTTTCAGTGACGTGAAAGCATAAGGACTCATCATATGCGCGTTATCCATTCAGATTTGGTTGACTTGACTCGTAATCGATCAGGGCAGCGACTGAATCGGTTCGATGGCCGGCCCCCCCTCATGTGATGATGCCGAGCGAAGATCATAAATGCAACCATTTTCGAATTTACCGGCTGCATCCAATACTAGGATCGAGCGGGCGACATCCGCAGGAGATGATACGGTGCCGCTTTCTTTGGCCTTAACAAATTCCGGCTGGGCTGGAAACCTGCCGGGATCGGAGCGTCGAACAGTGCGCTGCATGCGGGTCTCCACCTTTCCCGGATAGATCGAACAGATCATCACCGGATTTGGCCGTCCCCGCTGTTCAGCTGCAACGCAGAGCGTCATCATGTCAAGTGCTGATTTGGACGCGCAATACATCGCCCATCCTGGATAGGGATGAACGGCCGCCCCGGAAGATATGTTGATGACGCGTCTGCGGCCGGAGAAATTTGCCGTGAGCGAGATAAAGGCCGACATTAAAATCGCCGGTGCGGCTTGGTTGATATGCAGATGATCCACAATCCGGTTGTCATCGCCCTCATCCAGGGGCCCCATGGGCTCCAGCACACCGGCATTGTTGATCAACACCCAATCACTGATGCGGTCCGACGGTACGCTTTCCAGCAGTCGTCCGAGCAGAGGCCGGAGCGTTTCCGGACGACGCAGATCACACGCCATGTTGCGCCATGCGGACCCAACGCGATCCGGAGCGCTCGAAAGTGAAAGCAGCTGTTCCCCTCTCTCCATGACCTCCTCGGCAATGGCGCGGCCGATACCCCGCGTAGTGCCGGTGACCACATAAGCTTTCATTTATACCTTCCTTCAGAGCAGCCTGTCATCAGATGCTACCCTCAATCGTCGTTGCAGCCAACTCGTACCACCGCCCTTTTCGGCGGCCGTGGCGCTTTTGCGCCGATGGTCGGTACAAAGCCAGAATTCTTGAGAAATTATAAACATTATACTTGACAGCGCAAAAGGCGATTGCTAATACCAGTTCAAACGTAACCAGGTCAAATTCTATATGAAATGCCTTATCGTCCTTAACCTTATTGATCTTGTAATTCTTGTCGTCGGTGTCATTGCCGATACCGGGCACAGGGGGCGATAATGGTCTAAGGCAACATCCCCGGTAAACAAACAATCCGTTATCAGCCCCAAACCCGGTTGATATTTTTTTATGCGAAGGAGCGACCGATATGAAAAGCGACCAAGTCAAAAAAGGAATTGAACGTGCACCGCACAGGGCCCTGCTCAAATCGTGCGGTTACTGCCAGGATGAGATCGACCGGCCTTTGATCGGCATCGCCAATTCAGCCAATACGGTCATACCGGGGCATGTCCACCTGAATACGCTGGCAGAAGCCGTAAAAGCCGGCATCTACATGGCGGGCGGCACCCCGGTGGAGTTCGGCGTCATCGGCGTATGCGACGGCATCGCCATGAACCACGAAGGGATGAAGTACTCGCTGGGCAGCCGCGAATTGATCGCCGACTCGGTGGAGATCATGGCTGTTGCCCATGGGCTGGACGCCATGGTCATGATTCCCAATTGCGATAAGATCGTTCCCGGCATGTTGATGGCGGCCGCACGTATCGATTTGCCCACCATTTTCGTGAGCGGCGGCCCTATGCTGGCCGGTGAGCGCCAAACGCCGTCCGGCCAGCAGCGCATTGACCTGATCTCGGTGTTTGAAGCAGTGGGGGCTGTCAAATCCGGCAAAATGACGGAAAATGAACTCAATGAAATAGAGAACGAGGCTTGCCCCACTTGCGGCTCCTGCGCCGGTATGTTTACCGCCAACTCCATGAACTGCCTCACCGAAGCCATTGGAATGGGGCTGCCGGGAAATGGCACCATTCCCGCTGTCATGTCGGCACGCACACGCCTGGCCAAATCAGCCGGCATGAAAATCATGGCGTTGATCGAGAAGGAGATTACACCGAGTAAGATACTGACCCAGGAGGCGTTTGAAAATGCCCTGGCCGTGGACATGGCGCTGGGATGCTCGACCAACACGGTCCTGCACATGGCGGCCATCGCCAGCGAAGCCGGGATCGCGTTCGATCTCAACCTGATCAACCGGGCCAGTGAGAGCACGCCTCACCTGTGCTCCATGAGCCCGGGGGGTCGACATCATATCCAGGACCTGAACCGCGCCGGCGGCATTCAAGCCGTAATGAAGGTGCTTTCCGAAGCGGGCCGCATCCATAACGATTGTATCACCGTCACCGGTCAAAAGGTTGGGGACAATCTCAATGCCGCCAGTGTCCGGGATCCGGATGTCATCCGCCCCATGGATCAGGCTTACCATGCCCAAGGCGGTCTGGCGGTGCTGTTCGGCAACCTGGCGCCTGACGGATGCGTGGTCAAGCAGTCCGCCGTATGTGAAGAAATGCTGCGACATGAAGGCCCGGCACGCGTATTTGACAGCGAAGAGGCAGCCTCCGGGGCAATTATGGACGGTAAAATCGAAAAAGGGGATGTGGTCATCATTCGCTACGAAGGCCCCAAGGGCGGCCCGGGGATGCGGGAGATGCTGACGCCGACCTCCACCATCGCCGGCATGGGATTGGACGCCCATGTCGCCCTGATCACCGACGGTCGTTTTTCAGGCGGCACCCGCGGCGCCGCCATCGGCCATGTCTCCCCCGAAGCCATGGATGGCGGTCCTATCGGTCTCGTCAAGGAAGGTGACATCATCGCCATCGATATCCCAGGCAAAAGCATTACATTAAAGGTCGATGAGAGCGAAATGACCGTCCGCAGGGAGAAATGGACACCGCCATCACCAAAAATCACCAAAGGCTACATGGCGCGCTACGCAAGGAGCGTCTCGTCCGCCAACACGGGTGCCATCGTAAAATAAGGTTAAGTACCCAATCGATAGGAGCCAAAGAAAAATGAAAATGACCGGCGCACAGATCTTATTGACCATGCTCAAGCAGGAAGGCGTGGACACCATATTTGGATTTCCAGGTGGCGTGGTGCTGGATATCTATGATGAAATTTTCAAATCCGATATCCGCCACGTTTTGGTTCGCCACGAGCAAGGCGCCGTACATGCCGCTGACGGTTATGCAAGGGCATCCGGAAAGGTCGGGGTATGCCTGGTCACCTCGGGCCCCGGCGCCACCAATACAGTCACCGGCATCGCCACGGCCCACATGGATTCCATTCCGCTGGTGGTCTTTACCGGCCAGGTGCCCACCCAGCTGATCGGCAACGACGCCTTCCAGGAGGTGGATATCGTCGGCATCACGCGACCTTGCACCAAACACAACTACCTGGTCAAGGAGACCAAGGATCTGGCAAAAACCATCCGTGAAGCGTTCCACATCGCCCGTTCCGGCCGCCCCGGCCCCGTGCTCATCGATGTGCCCAAGAATGTGGCCAACGGTACGGTGGAGTTCAATCCGGATCAAAACGGAAAGAAAATACAGATTCGATCTTACAACCCCACCTATGAGCCCAATCAACGACAACTGAAAAAAGTGGTGGGGATGATCAAATCATCAAAAAAACCGGTGCTGTTCGGCGGTGGCGGCATCATTCTCTCCGGAGCGGCCGAAGATTTCACCAAACTGGCCCGGCGTGCGCAAATACCGGTCACCGCCTCCCTCATGGGACTTGGCGGATTTCCCGGATCAGACCCGCTCTGGCTGGGCATGCCCGGCATGCACGGCACCTATCGCGCCAATATGTCCCTGGGTGATTGCGATCTGCTTATCGGCGTGGGGGTGCGCTTTGACGACCGCGTGACAGGAAAGACCGATACTTTCTGTGCCAACGCCAAAATCGTTCATATCGACATAGATCCCACCTCCATTCGCAAAAATGTCGGTGTGGCAGTGCCGGTGGTGGGCGATTGCGGCCTGAGCCTCAAGGCGTTGAACGAGATGCTGGATGCAGCCGATTTGGGGGATGTAACCGCCCGGAGGAAACCGTGGCTGGACCAGATCGCAGAATGGAAAAGCACCCAGCCGCTGGACTACCAGCAGGATGACGAGAAGATCAAGCCGCAGTTTGTCGTGGAGAAGCTGTATGAGTTGTCCCACGGCGAAGCCATCATTACCACCGAGGTGGGACAGAACCAGATGTGGGCCGCCCAATATTACCACTTTGACCGGCCCAACCACTTTATCAGTTCCGGCGGGCTGGGCACCATGGGATTCGGACTGCCGGCCGCCATCGGCGCCCAGATCGCGTATCCGGACAAACTGGTGGTCGACATCGCCGGCGACGGCAGCATTCAGATGAATATCCAGGAGATGGCCACGGCCGTCCAGCACTGCCTGCCCGTCAAGGTGGCCATCCTGAACAACGGGTACCTCGGCATGGTGCGGCAGTGGCAGCAGTTGTTCTACGACCGGCGCTACTCCTGCACCACCATGGATTGCACCCCCGATTTCGCCAAACTGGCTGAGGCGTTCGGGGCCGTCGGGCTGAGAGCCACCAAGCCGTCCGAGGTGGAGCCGGTGCTGAGGGAAGCCATTTCGACCCCCCGACCGGTGATCATGGACTTTGTGGTGGAACAGGAAGAAAACGTCTGGCCCATGGTACCGGCTGGAAAAAATATCACCGAAATGTTGCTGACCTGAGAAGAGAGCGTTATCTCTACCCTATCGCAGCATTAAAAAGTTGATCACTAAGGGACGTAACGTTCATCTGCTAACCGGGATCTTTCATCGCGACTGACAGAGGAATACTGAAATATGAACAACAGCAAACGGCATATACTGACAATGCTGGTGGATAACGAACCCGGCGTGCTCTCACGGGTTTCCGGCCTGTTCAGCGGCCGGGGATTTAACATCGAAAGCCTTTGCGTGGCACCGACCATGGACGCAGCAGTTTCGCGCATCACGGTGACCACCAAAGCCAATCCGCCGCTGATCGAACAGATCGAAAAACAGCTCAACAAATTGATTAACATTATCAAAGTCCGGGACTTAAGTATTGAACAGGCCGTAAAAAGGGAGATGGCGCTGATCCGGGTCAAAGCCACTGCCCAGACGCGGGCTGAGGTCCTTCGCATCGTCGATATCTTCCGATGCAAGGTGGTGGATGTCGGCGCCGAGCAGTACACCATAGAGGTCACCGGCGACCAGGGCAAAATCAAGGCGTTGCTGCGGCTGCTCAAGCCGCTTGGCATAAAGGAGATTGCCCGGACCGGCACGGTGGCCCTCTATCGGGATCCCAAGTGAGAATGACGAAAGTCCAAAGAATAGAGGCACTCATCGGGCGAGGCCCGAAAATTTTAATTCCAGCGAACCCTAAATATTGCGGCCAATTGGCCAAACCTGACGCTAAGGAGAAACGTAATGGCAAAGATTGATTTTGGAGGCGTAATCGAAGAGGTGACAACGGCTGAGGAATTTCCGGTGGAAAAGGCCCGTGAGGTATTGGCCGACGAAACCATCGTCGTACTGGGATACGGCGTACAAGGCCCTGCCCAGGCATTGAATATGCGGGACAACGGTTTTAATGTGATCGTGGGACAGCGCGAAGAAGGCAAAGTAAGTTGGAATAAGGCCGTTGAGGATGGATTCGTCCCCGGCGAGACCCTATTCCCCATCACCGAAGCGGCCAAGCGCGGCACCATCGTCCTTGACCTGCTCTCCGACGCCGGCCAAATGGGCACCTGGGATGAGGTCAAAGCCTGCCTGAAACCCGGCGATGCCCTTTGCTTCTCCCATGGCTTTTCCGTCGTCTACAAAGACCAGACAAAAATCATTCCGCCCCAGGATGTGGACGTTATCCTGGTGGCGCCAAAGGGATCCGGTCGCAATGTTCGCTTGAACTTCCTGGACGGCAGCGGCATCAATTCCAGCTATGCGGTGCACCAGGACGCTACCGGCCGCGCCGCCGAACGAACGCTGGCCATCGGAATCGCCATCGGTTCGGGCTACCTGTTCCCCACCACTTTTGAAAAAGAAGTCCACAGTGACTTGACCGGTGAACGCGGTATCCTCATGGGGGCGCTGGCCGGTGTGATGGAAGCCCAATACAATTTGCTGCGCAAACACGGCCACAGCCCCAGCGAAGCCTTCAACGAGACCGTGGAAGAGCTGACCCAGAGCCTCATCCGTCTGGTGGCTGAAAACGGAATGGATTGGATGTTCGCCAATTGCAGCACCACCGCCCAGCGCGGTGCATTGGACTGGGCACCCCGTTTCCGCGAAGCCGTTGTTCCGGTCTTCGATCAACTTTACGAAAGCGTGGTCAACGGTACGGAAACCCGAATTGTCCTGGAAAAAAACAGCCGGCCGGACTACCGCGAAGGCCTGGAGAAGGAACTGGCCGAAATCCATAACTCTGAAATGTGGCGCGCCGGCAAATCCGTGAGGGATTTGCGTCCGGAGAACCGTGCCAAGAAGTAACACCGGAGCCAATGCGCGGCCCCCGATGAAACAGGGGTCGCGCTGAAATTCCAACGCACCGGCAACGAACGATAGATGGTGTAATCATGGAACCGATTCTCATATACGATACGACGTTAAGGGACGGCACCCAGGGCGAAAACATCAATTTCTCGGCTAAAGAGAAGGTCAAGATCGCCAAAAAACTGGATGAAATCGGCGTCCAATATATTGAAGGCGGCTGGCCCGGTTCCAACCATCGGGATGTTCAGTTCTTCGAATTGGCCCAGACCGAAACGTTTAAACAGGCCCGCGTCACCGCCTTTGGCTCCACGCGCAAACCCGGTATCCGGACTGAAGACGATCCCAATCTGCAGGCATTGATCGCCAGCAATACGCCCGCTGTGGCCATCTTTGGCAAGAGCTGGCCGTTGCATGTGGAAACCGTCATGCAAAACACGCGCGATGAGAATCTGACCATGATTGAAGAGAGCGTCGCCTGGCTCAAATCCCACGATCGTGAAGTTGTCTACGATGCCGAGCACTTTTTTGACGGCTATAAAGATGATTCCGGATACGCCATCCAGACCCTGCTGCGCGCAGCCGAGGCTGGGGCCGACTTTCTGGTGCTGTGCGACACCAACGGCGGCACCCTCCCCTACGAAATCCAGAATGTGGTCTCCGAGTTGAAAGCGCTGCTGCACAGCAAGGGATGTACGGCCCGGTTGGGCATCCATTGCCACAATGACTGCGGACTGGCCGTGGCCAACTCCATCGCCGCCGTTGATGCCGGTGTATCCATGGTGCAAGGCACGGTCAACGGATATGGCGAACGATGCGGAAACGCCGATATCACCTCTATTATTCCGGTCCTCAGCGTGAAGATGAACCGAACCACCATTCCCAAAGAGAAGCTTGGACTGCTCAAGACCTTTTCCCGCTATGTGAGTGAGACGGCCAATATGATCCCGTTGCACTCCCGACCCTTTGTGGGCAAAAGCGCCTTTGCCCACAAAGGCGGCATCCACGTCAACGCCGTAATGAAAGAGCCCCGCGCTTATGAGCACATGGATCCGTCGATTATCGGCAACAAACGCCGGGTGCTGGTATCGGATTTGTCCGGAAAGAGCAACGTGGAGTACAAAGCCAGAGAGTTCGGTGTCGAACTCGGTGAGCAGGGCAAGGATACCCAGGAGATTGTTGCAGAGATCAAGTCCATGGAAGACCAGGGATATCAGTTCGATGTGGCCGACGGCTCCATGAAGATCCTGCTGGAAAAATTTACCGAACAGTTCAAACCCCATTTCGATCTGGACTCCTTTCGCATCAGCATTGAAAAAGACAAGGAATTGGCGTGTACCTCCCACGCCATCATCAAAATTCAGGTCGACGGCGTAGATGAAATTACCGCCGCAGAAGGTCACGGCCCCGTCAGTGCACTGGATAACGCCCTGCGAAAAGCGCTGGGACGCTTTTATCCCGATCTGAACGGTATGCGGCTGGTGGATTTTAAGGTGCGGGTCATTGACGGCCGGGAAGGCACCGCCGCGCGGGTCCGGGTATTCATCGAGTCCCGCGACAACGAGGAGACCTGGACCACCATCGGGGTTTCCGAAGATATCATCGAAGCCAGCTGGCAAGCCCTGGCCGACAGTTTTCAATACAAGCTGGCCAAAAAACAGGCCAAGGATGAAGAAAGATTATCCCAATGAAAAAGGCAGGTAATTACGCCGCAGGGCCTCCGTCCCTGCGGCCCATGCTTCCAGGGTAGCGCATCATCGCAATGTCCGATCACCCTGACATCCGTCCATTGGAATGGGCTGAGGCGTCATTCCGTGGATGGGCCGTGTTGCTGAAGAGATCATCCATAAAAGGAAGAAAAAAATGAGCCAAAACGATACCGTCAAATTTTTCGACACCACCCTGCGGGACGGTGAACAATCGCCGGGCGCCAGCATGAATACCGCCGAGAAATTTCGGCTGGCCGTACAATTGGAGAAACTGGGCGTCGATATCATCGAAGCCGGTTTCCCGGCCGCCTCCCATGGGGATTTCGAAGCCGTATCCAAGATTTCAGCCAAAGTGAAGCATTCGGAGATCGCCGGATTGGCAAGGGCCAATAAGGAGGACATCGATGCGGCCTGGGGCGCCATAAAAAATGCGGCCAAACCGCGAATTCACACCTTTATCGCCACCTCCGATATCCACCTCGAATACAAACTGCGGATGAGCCGGGATGAAGTTCTCCAAAACGCAGTGGATGCGGTACGCTATGCCAAATCATTTACCGACAACGTGGAATTCTCCGCCGAAGACGGATCGCGCTCGGACCGTGATTTTTTGTGTAAAGTCTTCGGAGCAGCCATCGAAGCCGGCGCCACCACCATCAATCTGCCGGACACCGTCGGTTACGCCATACCGGATGAATTTTCCGATCTGGTAAAATATGTGCTTCAACATACGCCCAATATCCACAATGCCGTATTAAGCGTTCATTGCCATAATGACCTGGGGCTGGCTACGGCCAACACGCTGGCAGCGTTGAATGTCGGCGCCCGCCAGGCCGAAGTCACCATCAACGGCATCGGTGAACGGGCCGGCAACACCTCCCTGGAAGAGGTGGTAATGGCCCTGCGCACCCGCAATAACCATATGCCCCTGCAATCCAATCTCAAAACGGAGCATATCTACGCCACAAGCAGACTGGTCAGCATGCTCACTGGCATTTTGGTCCAGCCCAACAAGGCCATTGTGGGGGCCAATGCATTTGCCCACGAAGCCGGCATCCACCAGGACGGCATGCTCAAGAATCCCATGACTTACGAGATCATGCGACCGGAGGATATCGGATTGAGCACCAATAAGCTGGTATTGGGCAAGCACTCGGGCCGACATGCCCTCAGAGAGCGTCTGAAAGAGATCGGCTACGACCTCTCTGATGAAGAGCTGAAAATTGTTTTTCAAAAGTTCAAGGATCTGGCTGACAAGAAAAAGCACGTCATGGACGAAGACCTGGAAGCCATCGTCAACGAAGGCGTGCTGCGGACGCCGGATATCTTTGTTCTCGAGTATCTGCATGTCACTGCAGGATCAACCGTCATGCCCATGGCCAGCGTACAGCTCGCCATCAACGGCCGGTCGGTAAAAGATGCCGGCTATGGCAACGGCCCCATCGATGCCTGCTACAACACCATTTCCAAACTGACCGGCACCACCTCCGAGCTGCTGCGCTTTACCATCAGCGCCATCACCGGTGGCACCGACGCCCAGGGTGAAGTGACTGTGCGTCTTAAAGAGAACGGTCTGGTGGCGCTGGGACGGGGTACGGATCCCGATATCATGACCGCCAGCGCCCTGGCTTTTATCAACGGCCTGAACCGGCTGGAATATCTCAAAAAACATCCGGTTGACCACGAAAAACACCATTCGACGAGCACTATCTGAAACTCAAAAAACATCCGGTTGACCACGAAAAGCACCATTCGACGAGCACTATCTGAAATCCCGAAAGGGCGGTGGGAAGTTCCCACCGCCCTTTTAATGGTGAACGTTATGGTCAGAATATAACCTCGGCTACGGCATGATTACCCGGTCAATGACGTGAATGACACCATTGCTGGCCATGATATCGGCCGTGGTGACCGTTGCATCATCCACCATCAGCCCGCTGCCGGAGTTGCTGATCCGGAAGCTCTGACCGTTGACCGTCTTGGCAGAGGTCAAATTAACGGCATCACTCGATACAACCTTTCCAGGCACCACGTGGTAGGTGAGGATCGATTGGAGTTTTAATTTGTTTTCCGGTTTCAAAAGATCTGCGACCGTCCCTGCCGGCAGCTGCTCAAAAGCCGCATCTGTCGGTGCGAATACGGTAAACGGTCCTTCCCCTTTCAATGTCTCAGTCAAATCCGCGGCCTGTAATGCGGATACCAATGTATTGAACGATCCTGCCGACCGCGCCTTATCGACGATGTCCGCTTTTTCCATGTTACCGGATGCGGTTTTGCTATGGCCGTATCCGCCTGCCAGTGCCGAAGACGGCAATGACATTGCAATTGCAATAAGGATCAGTACTGCGTAGCGTATGGGTCTCATCATAATTCACCTCTTGATGTGATAGGTTTGCGTAAAATTTCTTCTTTGTGATCATTCACGGATGATGCACTCTCGATTGTTCCGACGTTTACAAAATCTTTAAGCACTCACGTCGGCCCACACAAGCGGCGTAAAATATGGGGGAAATGGTAGGTCAGGCCCATCATCGACGGATGAAAGCTGAATTTTTCCTGGTGGTTATTTCAGACAGAGGCTTCCACCGAAGTCATCGGCGTTTGGGAGAGATCTCTCACCACGCCTGAAATCTCGTCTTTGGCGCGATGTTTTTCGATCATCTTTTTGGTCTGGTTGATCCGTTTGGTAATCAGTATGGCGCGCGGGCATGACTGGGTGCATTTAAAATGGTTTTCGCATGGCCAGACCCCGTTGGGATCGTCCAGGACCGGCAACCGCTCACCAAAGCCATTGTCGCGGGTATCGGCCATAAATCGATAAGCCTGGCTTATGGCGGCCGGCCCGAGAAAGGCGTTATTTTCGTCCAGCACAGGGCACGCGGAGTAACATGATGCACATAAAATGCAATTGGTGGTGTCATCAAACCGCATGCGTTCGTCCTGGGATTGGATGCGTTCTTTTTCCGCGACCGGCTCGTCGTTGATCAAAAATGGCTTAACAGCCCGGTACTTTGTGAAAAATGCCGACTGGTCAACGATCAGGTCGCGCTGCATGGGCAGGTGCCGCAACGGCGCCACGGTAATTGTGTCCCCGTCTTTTTCAGCCACTTCCTTGATCAAGGTCTTGCACGCCAGCCCATCCTTGCCGTTGATCTGCATGGCGTCTGAACCGCACACGCCGTGGGCGCAGCTTTTGCGAAAAGCCAGGCTGCCGTCCTGAAACCGTTTGACCTGCATCAATGCATCTAACAAGCGCTCATTGGGATCGACTTCCACCGTATATTCCTGAAACCGCGGTTTGGCATCGGTTTCCGGATTGAATCTCTGGACTTTCAGGATAATCTTCATCTTCTATGCTCCTCCACGGTTAATATTTACGCGGTTTGGGCTCCCAAATGGAGGTGTCCACTGTTTTATAGTCAATACGCACCTTGTCGCCTTCCAGGACGGCCAAAGTATGCTTGAGCCATTGGGTGTCATCGCGCTCGGGATAATCTTCACGGCTGTGGGCTCCTCGGCTCTCCTGTCGATTTTTTGCCGAAGCGGCTGTGATCAAAGAAAGATCCAGCAGATTTCCCAGTTCGATGATCTCCAGAAGATCGGTATTGAACTGCCGGCCGGTGTCCTGGATGCGAACGGATTGATAGCGATCCCTCAATTCCTCAAGGGTCTCCACCGCCGTTTGCATGTCCCCTTCGTTGCGATAGATACCCACCTTTTCCATCATCACGGTTTGCATCTCCTCGGTGATATATCCACCATGGGGGCCGGATTTCCCATCGGTGAGCCGGGCAATCCAGGACTTGGCAAAATCTTCGGCGTCTTTGCCAACCCTGGGCATGTCCACCTGTTTGACGTAGTCGCCGATGTGCTGGCCTGCCCTGCGGCCGAAGACCACCAGATCAAGCAGACTGTTTGTACCCAATCGGTTGGCCCCATGCACAGAGACACAGGCACATTCACCGGCGGCATAGAGCCCCTCCACAATGGTTCCTTTCCCATCCCTGACAACGCGGCCGTGCAGGTCAGTGGGAATCCCGCCCATGGCATAGTGGGCCGTCGGCAATACCGGAATAGGGGCATCAGCAGGATCGATACCCAGATACGTTTTGCAGAAGCTGGTGATATCGGGCAGCTTGGCCATCAGGACATCCTTGCCAAGATGGGTTGCATCCAGGTGGACATAATCGTCGATCTTTCGGTCGCCTCGAATCCCCAGACCGGCGCGGACCTCCGTTACAATGGAACGCGCCACAATATCCCGCGGTGCCAGGTCGAGCAGCGTGGGGGTATAGCGCTCCATGAACCGTTCGCCGTCCCGGTTTCGAAGGATGCCGCCCTCACCCCGCACCGCTTCTGATATCAATATACCCAACCCCATGATACCGGTCGGATGAAATTGATAGAACTCCATATCTTGCAGAGGAATGCCGCGACGGGCACATACCGCCGGTCCGTCGCCGGTATTGGCAAAGGCATTGGAGGTGATTTTGAACATGCGGCCGAACCCGCCGGTGGCAAAGAGCACGGCTTTGGCCGCCACAACGTGCAACTCACCGGTGGCGAGTTCCACGGCTACCACCCCCTGGCAGGTATTGTCCTGCATGATCAGATCCACCACCTGAAATTCGTCGAAGAAGGTCACCTTGTTTTTGATGCATTGTTGATAGAGGGTCTGCAGAATCATATGACCGGTGCGGTCGGCGGCGTAGCAGGCCCTTCTCACAGGTCCCTTGCCGAACTCCCGGGTATGACCGCCGAATCTTCGCTGATCGATACGGCCTTCAGGTGTTCGATTAAACGGCAGCCCCCGGTTTTCCAGATCGTAGACCGCCTGGATCGCCTCCTCCGCCAGAATCTGAGCGGCCTTCTGGTCGACAAGGTAGTCCCCTCCTTTAACGGTGTCGAAGGCATGCCATTCGGGTTTATCTTCTTCCACATTGCCCAGCGCAGCGCTGATCCCCCCCTGGGCGGCCCCGGTATGGCTGCGGATGGGGTATAGTTTGGAAAGGACTGCCGTGCGGGATCGCTGACTGGCCTCCAGCGCGGCATATAGGCCAGACCCGCCGGAACCGACGATAACCGTGTCAAATTCGTGAATCACAAAGCACCTCCGGCTATAATAAAATGGATTGACGGAATAAATGAAGTCGGCCGGCGCGGCAAGAAGCGGCTCAGATTTCACTATCGGTATTTTCACCAACAATCGAGGAACAATTGTCCCAGTGAGCGCCGTTTTGGTGTTGTAGCACCACCAATGCCTGAATGTGCGCTTGCAGCCAATGACCCGAGAATCAGCCTTATGGCTTCAAGCGCTTTTATCTTATAGGCGAGTCTCGCGAGCTTAGACAAGCAAATTGTGAAATATGAATGCTCGCACCGGACCGCAGCCGACTGTCCAAGTTGCAGACAGATGACGGTGTGATTATTGCAGTGGGTTTTGGAAAGCGGACCTGTCGGGATCGTCTGCGCAACACCGAAGGGAACCATTTTGAACGTTCAGACTGCTCTGCATACATTGGCACTTGAAAACTTGGATCATCCGGATGAGATTCACGTCGCCTATCGCCGACTGGTAAAGCGATGGCATCCGGATCAATTCCCCCGCAATTCCGAAATGCAATCCATGGCCGAAGAGCGGTTGAAGCAGATCAATCAGGCCCAAGCCGTATTAAATGAACACATTAAGAAATTACTCATTAATAATGAAAATATTATAAAAAATAAAAATAAAATAAAAAATCCGCGCAACGGCAATAGGCTCATGGATTGGCTTTGTAGCGTCTTTAATAGAGGCGGTCGCCCACCACAGGATAGCCGCAACGCCGGCGCACCTCGTCACCATTCGAAGCCGCCTTCCGGGATGGACGTAGCCGGTTTTGATCGCATCCTGCGCCATGCCCGCAATAGCCAGCAGCGACAACCAGATGACGCGCCTCCAATTACCCGGCGCACAATGTCCGTAATTCATCATAAACGCCGTTCCACCGGAACCCGTATCGAAGGATTCCGATCGGCATCTCCTGTTCTCCCGATCAGACGCGTCCGGAGGATCGATCCTATAGAGGGTTCCGAGTAAATCCCCCTGCCTAATCCGACAAAAATTCAGCCGGCTAAATAAAAAGTCCAGGTCAATGGTGGTGCCGTTGGTGGAAACCGGACTGCGGTTCCCAACACACTGGTGCGGCTATGACACAAATGTCATAACAATATTGTAAAACAACAAGCAATTATTGACACAATTGTAAATACCATCAGCTTTAACTTGCACACAAGGAGATGATAATCTCAATAATTGAGAGCAGATAGCGATTCATTACGCCCACGACCATATTTGGCACATTGGTTGCTATAATAAAGCTAAAGTTTACTGCTAAATAGAACGATGTAAGGTTTAGACATAATTTCACACGGTATCGAGGTTAGTCATGGAACAAGTTAAAATCGTAAACAAAATTAACAACCTGGAAATCATTTCCAAACTGATGAACAGCGTGGCCAAGCAATGCGGCTGTCGCGTCAAATTTAATCCGGAGAATGGCGCAATTTGTTTTTATGGTGACGCTACCTGTCAGAAATACATAGTGGAAGAAACCCTTTCCTTTTTCCAGGCAGCTTGATCAGGTGTAGTTGGATTGATGCATCAAAAAGGTATCCTGACCGATTCAACTGGCAGGCCATCCGTCGATTCCTCCATCCGCTGAACAACTCCAAGGTTCAGGGGCAGTGTCAACCGAATGACCGTCGCCTGCCCACTTTTTTGTCTATTTCTTTCCCAGCAGCCCGTCGCGAATCTTGGCGTTGGCTTTCTCACCGAAATTATAAGTATAGTACATGCGGATAAACTCCGGATTGGCAATTGTCCCCCGGGGTTCACCTTGATATTCGAGCGACAGGCCTTTGCCGGGAAGGTAGGTGGATATGGAGGTCAGACCCGGTTTCATATCCTTATCCAGCCAGGATGCATACAATTCGACGTCCTTTTGGTTGCGCTGGTAAAGATCTGTCGGGTTGCATTTTTTCATCAAATCCAGATAGCCGTCCTGCAGTTTCTTGGCCGTTGCTTTGGTGGTCAGGTAGTGAAAATGGAGTTGCTTGATCTGGTCGGATTGGATCACCTCTTGCGCATCGCCTGTGGGCTTTTCAAGATAGAGACCCACGACATAGACTTTAATGAAGCCAAAGGCTTTGCGGTACGCTACCCCGTTTAGGGTCAGTTGCTTTCCGGCAACGATTTTTGTAGTTGGGAACTTAACCCCCAGAACTTCGACATCTTCTGCTGCAGATGCATTGCCTGAAATCAGAACCAGACCGACGGCGGCCAACACGCTCAACGCATGCTTGATCATACCTCTCTCCTTTCAAATT
>JARRKU010000140.1:0-8983 GCA_037387725.1 Desulfobacteraceae bacterium | reverse complement strand
TTGGCTGCTGCGCTCAGGCAGCGATGATGGTCCTCCCAGCTGCTGGAACAAAAATCGCATTTTTCAATATCTTTCATCAGACGCTGCTTTTCCATGGAACAACAATTGGCGGCCTTGGACTTACTTGAAGTGGACATATGGGCCTCCTATATTTGCTTAAGGTTAGAAAGGGGACGCGACATAGGTCGTCATGGATGATCTCGGTTATGGCAGCCCCGGTTTACCGCTATCGGTTTCCACTACCTGAGCAGGTGATTGTTTTCTGATTTGGTTGCCAAAACTCTTACCTTGAAACCTAATTGCTGAGGGCGTAAAGTCAACTCGACACCCAGGCCCGAAGGACAGGCATTCATGGCATATACAGCAGCCCCATATCACGACGAAATTCCGAACCGGGAAATATTCCGACGAATTCGTCGCCGCCTGGACGGCAACGGACTTCAAACCGATTGGGGCCTGCAAATCGATGACGGGCACATCAAGGCCTCTGCCGTATTGTTTCTGCTCACCCTTCGGCCGCCGGAGGAGGGGCAGCCGGCCGAACCCTGTCTGATCCTCAACAAACGCTCCCGCCGGGTGCTCCAGCCGGGGGATCTGTGCTGTCCGGGCGGCGGTATCGCGTCCAAAGACCGGCTGCTTTCCTATGCCCTTCACTGGCCGTTTTCCCCTTTGCAAAAATGGCCGACATGGAAGCGATGGAAGCGAACATCATACCGAAGTGCCCGAAGACTCTCCCTATTGCTGACAACCGCGCTGCGGGAGAGTTGGGAAGAGATGCACCTCAACCCGTTCAAGGTGGCGTTTATGGGGCCGCTGCCCAGTCAGAAACTGGTCCTGTTCAGACGGGAGATTTTTCCCCTGGTGGGATGGGTAGCGCAGCGGCAACCCCTGGCGCCCAACTGGGAGGTGGAGCGCATTGTCCATCTTCCCCTGCGAAAACTGCTGCAGGAGAAACATTATGCGCGCTACCGGCTGAGTTTTGATACACCGCAAGGGGCGGACCGGCGCAATGAGGAGTTCCCATGTTTTGTCCACCACGGGCGCGCCGGAAAAGAGATCCTTTGGGGCGCGACCTTCCGCATCACCATGGATTTTCTGAAATTGGTCTTTGGATTCGATCTACCGGACCTGCACCAGGCGCCGGTCATTTACAGGCAGCTGGATGAAACCTACCTCAGTGGCTCCCGCGCCCATCCTCTGCGTGCGCTGCAAAAAGAGACTGGGAAAGACTTCTGAGCCGGATTGCCCAGCTTCTCTACTTTGAGCCCATCATGAGATGGCTGAAAAACGGGACCTGCATTGTCTTCAAACCACTCAATGGGGGCACCGGAGTTGGGCGGAATGGACCGGGCAACGTCGATCATGCCCGGGTTCAGGTCGACACCGGCGACCCGTCCCTTGGGGCCCACCTTTTTTGCAGCGCCCTGTGCCGCGGCACCGGTGCCACATCCAACATCCACAACGCTTTCACCGTCCCGCAGGCCAGTCCAATCCACGAGCGCCTGCGCTGCAGGGCCGAGGATGGCGGGCACGAGAATCCGCTCATAGCGCTCCGCGGCGCCTCGGGCGAGCTGCCACTGTTTGGAAATCTCCATAGGTCATATTCCTTTCAACCCCAAGGCATACACATTGGAGTTTAAGATCAATCGTTAAAGAGCTATGGTTTCGTCGCGTGTTTTTTCAAGAACAAATGCATAGTATGCCTCTTCAAAGGGGAGGCCGGCATTGATCGTATCGATCTGAAGTGAGGCTTGAAGGCGTGTCTTTACCCTCTCCTTAAATCCGCTCCTATGAAATAAAGCGCGCCACATCTGTTCTCCCAGTATGCTGTAGTGGTTCGGCCAGTTTTCAAGGACCCTGGGGGTATCCGGCATGGGCATTTCAATATAGATGAATCCTCCGAGGGCCAATATGCGATTGAATTCCAATAGGGTCAGATACGGAAACGGGCTGTGCTCCAGTGCGTGCCGTACCCACAAGGCATCGAAATTTTTATCTTCAAAACCGAGGAACGACATATCCATTTTGTAGCAATCGATGCCCCGGTTGCGGGATGCTTCAACATCCTCATCATTAAGGGCAATAGCGGTTATTTGCTGGTATCCCAGCGCCTTGAATTTCAGGCTCGCATAGCCCTGACCGCACCCGACATCGAGCAACCGGGCCTGTGGATCAGGGATAAATCTTGCGAATTCAGGCAGAATCTTATCGATTAAGCCCATGTGCAGATCTGAATCGGGTTCCGAATAGGCCTCCTTCTCAATGCGATGTAAGAATCCTTCCACAACCCGGCCAGGATCTCTTTCTATGATCTTCATGGATAATCCTGGCGCGTCGGACGAACGACGATGTCGCTGATATGTACATGGGGCGGTTGGGTGACGATATGGTGGATGGCATTGGCAATATCGTCTCCAATCAGCAGGGGGCCAAACTTCTCGTGAAAACCTTTCACCATATCTTCACTATAACCCGCAACCGCCTGGAATCCGCTCAATACAGCCCCGGGCTCGACCAACGAGACGCGCACGCCCTTTGGACCGATTTCCCGACGTAAGCCCTCGGCCAGTGAATGGACAGCAAATTTGGAAGCGCCATACACTGCGCTGAAGGGAGATACGTTTCGGCCGACAACCGAACCGATGATGACGATGTCGGCCGCCGATTGGGGATAGGCCTCTTCCTGGGACTGCACCATGATTTTTGCCGCTTTTTGAATCAGCGCCAGCGCACCGCTCACGTTTATTTTCAATACCGTTTCAAATTCATCCAAGTCGGCATCTTTAACCGATCCACCCAACCCCCTGCCTGCATTGGCCACCACAATGTCCGCCGCTCTGCCAAAACGGTCGGCCGCCATGGCAAAGAGCTGATTCAAAACGTCGTCGTCGGCCGCATCTCCGGCCACGCTGCAAAAGGCGGAACCCAGCTCATTTTCGAGTGCGGCCAGCTTTTCCGCGTTTCGCCCGTTGCCGACCACGCCAAAGCCGGAGGCGACAAACTTTCGCATGGTGGCTTCACCAATACCCGATGTGGTGCCGGTTACTATGGCAACACGTTCATATTGATCGGTCATAGCTTGTTCTCCTTCATCGAATAACGATCAGCGATTTCAATTGATTTGCCGTTCTCACGGTACGATTTGGTGCAAAGCGGAATATCGCTTTTCCATCGAACCACTGCCTTGATTTTTTTAAAGGAACGTTTCCAATTAAAATGAGGACAATGGGTTCAGCATAAGCATCCTGCTTTGATGTGGCAATGTTATATCATCCGGCACTTACAAAAGGGCATTGGAATAGGCGCTGCGGAAACAAGTTCCGTGAGAAAAATATTGAGAATATGCCCAAAAAAATGCTTGACAAGACAAGTCGCCGCCCATATCTATAATGAGCATATGGTCATAACAATCTAACGAAAGGGAGCGGATTATGGCGAAACTTGCGATCTCCTCCGAAGGCCCGGATTTGGACGAAGCGCTGGATCCCCGTTTTGGACGGGCGGCCGGTTTTATTGTCGTCGATCCGCAAACGCTCGAATTTGATTATCTGGACAATGGATTGAGTCAGGCCATGGCACAGGGGGCCGGTATTCAGGCGGCTGAGCATGTGGCTAACAGCGGAGCCAAAACCGTGCTGACCGGCTATGTTGGGCCCAAAGCATTTATGGCGCTGCAGGCTGCCGGTATCAGGGTTGCTCAGAACCTGGCGGACATGACCGTGAGAGAGGCCATCGAGATGTACAGAAACGGCAAAGTGAAGTGGGCCCGGCAACCCAACCGACGGGGGCACGGCCGATGAAAGTTGCCATCGCCAGCGGCAAGGGGGGCACCGGAAAAACGACGGTGTCGGCTTCCTTGGCCGCATCATGGCAGCGCCCCTTGGTGGCTGTCGATCTGGATGTGGAGGCGCCCAATCTGCATCTTTTTCTGAGGCCGGAAATCCATGGGGATGAAAAAGCCTATATGGAAATACCGGTGGCCGATGAAAGCAAGTGCAATTTCTGTAGAGCCTGTGTGGACATATGTCAGTTCAAAGCCATCAGTATACTGGGCAGTGTGCTGATGGTGTTTCCGGAAATGTGCCACGGTTGCGGAGGGTGTCTGGCTGTATGTCCTGAAAAAGCCCTGACCCCGGGCCAGCGCGAATTGGGACACATTATATGGGGTGCGGCCGGTTCAACCGGCTTCCTGATGGGGCGCCTGCGGGTGGGGGAAGCCATGAGTCCGCCGCTGATGCGTCAGGTGAAAGCCAGGTTGAACGCTATGATTCAACATGCCGAAACCGATGTGGTGATCGACGCACCACCGGGCGTCAGTTGTCCGGCCGTCAACGCGGTCATGGATGCGGATGTCATCGTGCTGGTCACCGAGCCGACGCCCTTCGGGCTTTATGATGTGAGCTTGGCTTACGGTGCTTTTTTGCCGCTTGGCAAGCCGATGGGCATTGTCATCAATCGCGCCGGACTTGGTGAAGACACGATCTACGAATTTTGTCGATCGAAGAACCTTCCGATCTGGGCGGAAATTCCCTTCTCCCGCGATATCGCCGCAGCATACGCCGACGGCGGGATTGTGGCTCAGGCGTCGTCTGAACTCCAATTGACCTTTGATGAGCTGGTCGAATCCATCATAGATGCGCATGCCGAACATCAAGAGGTGCTGCATGCCTGAGATACTGGTCATCAGCGGAAAGGGAGGCACTGGTAAAACTTCGATAACCGCAGCCTTCGCCCATCTTGCCGGTGATGCCGTCATCTGCGATTTGGATGTGGATGCGCCGGACTTGCATCTGCTGCTGGATCCAACGATCCGGCAGCGGCATGATTTTTACGCCGGACATGAGGCGGTCATTCAACCCGACCGATGTTGCGGATGTGACATCTGTCGGCAGGTTTGTCGCTTCGATGCGGTTCGACCGGGTGAGCCCGCGCCGGTGATCGATCCGCTCAGGTGCGAAGGGTGCAAGGTCTGTGTCGCGTTCTGTCCGGACAATGCCATTGATTTCAAATCCAAGCATTGCGGCGTTTGGTATACATCGGATACCCGTTTCGGCCCCATGGTCCATGCTCAGCTTTTTCCCGGAGACGAGAACTCCGGTCGCCTTGTGGCCCTATTGCGTCAAAGGGCAAAAGAGATAGTCAAGACCAATAAAAAGACGCTGATTCTCTCTGACGGACCGCCTGGGATCGGCTGCCCTGTCATCAGCGCTCTATCTGGTGTAGACTTGGCGGTGATCGTCACCGAACCAACCCCTTCGGGACTTCATGACCTGGAGCGGATTGCATCCCTGTGCGATCATTTTTCGCTTCCTGTGGCCGTGATGGTCAACAAAAGCGATTTGAGTGCAACAATGACGCGCCGGATCGAAGTATTCTGCCGTGAGCGCAACCACCGCGTGATTGCATCATTGCCTCACGACCCTGATTTCGTTTTGGCCATGGTAAACGGAAAAGCCGTTACCGAATACGCAGACGGTTATTCGGCACAGCAGATAAGACAAGCATGGGATACGATTCTTTCGCTCTTCAATGGAGCGGATAGTCCCAAGAAGAATAGTGTACCTCAAATAGGGAGGAGAAAAGCATCATGAACAGAATTATTGCCATCCCGTCGACAGCCCCTGGCGGCCTGGACGCTCCATTGGGAGCACACTTCGGCCACTGTGATCTTTACACCCTGGTGACGGCTGAAGACGGAAAGATCTCCGATGTCAAAGTGATTCCCAATGTGCCCCATCAGCAAGGCGGCTGCATGGCGCCTGTTCAGCATTTGGCCGATAACGGCGTCAACCAGCTGGTCGCCGGCGGCATGGGACTGCGCCCGTTAATGGGCTTCAACCAGGTCGGGATCGAAGTTTACTTCGGCGGTAACGCCCAGACTGTGGGCCAAGCTGTGCAGGCCATGCTGGCGGGCGAGTTGACACCGTTCCAGCAGGAGCATACCTGCGGCGGCGGTGGTCACTGATGGTTATGGCCAAATCGCGTAAATTAAGGGTGGCAGACAATGGATGCATTTCATTCTGACCATACCGACGAAGCAAAGGCGGCTATTCCATACGGTTCAAGATTCTGGCGGCATGCTCAAAAGCCTTGCAATTTAGGCCGATGCGATCAAGCCAGCGTCACGGCTATGGGCGTGGGAAGCTGCGGAGACAAACTCCGTATTGATTTACAGGTTAAAGAGGGTACCATCGAGCAGATCAGATGCGGGCCGGAAGGATGCCTTTACACCGTGGCCTGCGCCAGCGCCATGAGCACGCTGGCGCAGGGACGCACCATCGATGAGGCGTTGCAGCTACAGCCGGAAGATGTGGTGCGCGAGCTGGAAGGGCTTCCAGAAGATCACCTGCATTGTGCCCGATTGGCGGTTAATACACTTGGCGAGGCGATTGCCGAGTATTATCGCCGGCAGGTGATAGAAAAACGGCCTGGTACCGATAGTAATCTTCGCTATGAGAAGGACTGAATATGCCGATTTTTGACATTCAATGCAATGATTGCGGTAACATCGGAGAAGTATTGGTCATGAGTGGCGGCGCTGATGCGGTCTGCCCATCCTGCGGCAGCCGGCAAACGGAAAAATTGATGTCGCCCACCAGCAGTTTGACAGGACGGGAAGGGCAGACGCTACCTGGCGTTCGGGACACGGCCTGCTGCGGTAGCCGTCCGGGCGAAGCCTCAAATTGCAGCGGGCCTGGATCATGCTGCGGCCAGCGATAGGACGCAGCCATCCGATCCGGTCTCGAGGATTCGGCCAATTGCATATTTGAAAATGTTTCTGGGGGTGACTTGTGGGACCCATCGTTATCGTATCTCCTCAAGCGGAGAAATGGAAAGATTTTGCCGAAGAGCTGGGCCGTCGCTGCAGCACGGATGTGATCGAGGTTTGCTCCGATGCCGAAGCCATCGATGCCGCCCGGCAGAAGAAGCCTGTCATCGTGATTATCGACCAGGATCTGAACGAACGATCAGGCGTCGGACTGGTGCCGCAGCTGCTGCAGATCAGCGCCATGATGCATACGGCACTGGTCAGTGATCAGCCGGAAGAGATCTTTCATGACCAGACAGAGGGATTGGGTATCTTAATGCGATTATCGCCCCATCCCGATCGGCAGGAGGCCGTACGATTATCTGAACGTCTGTTGGGAGCCATCTGAATATACCTCCGATACCTCCCGCTGCCGGCTTGCGTTTTTCCTGGCTTGGCGCAAGCCGGCTAAAAATTGAACGGGGCGACCCTGCGGCCGCCCCGTTTTCAATTCCCTATCGTTGCATAATAAAATGGCAAAAAGCCAATAAACCTTTAAACCTTTGGGAGCCGTAAAATGGCACCGAATCAGGGCACATTTCGAGGAACAAACCGATGGTGAACGTGAGGATAATAAGGGTAGCAGTATTGCAACACCATCCGGTGACAGGGTCGCAGGCACGCAACTTCCACAACAGAATTTTATAAGGATAACCAGTGATTATCGATTAATTATAAAAGGTTAATAAGGATCGCCCCTGGGTCGCCCAATGGCACATTCAGTGCACCTCCTGTTTGAAACAGATTTTTATCGGACCAATGCCCTGAATTGTCATCGGCAAGGAGGAGGAGATGCAAGCAACAGAAGGCAAATCAAAACAGGCCGCAACCCTGAAGCCGGAAGGCAGCCGTGCGCCGAAATCAGCCAAGGTTACTGATCCCGGAGACCTTTCCATCGATGTGGCCACACAGGAGATGATCGCCCGGGCCCGCGCCTTGGAAATTGAGACCATCTTTGATCGTGCCGACAAATTGAAGCCCTGCAACATCGGGGCCCAGGGAACCTGCTGCAAGAACTGCGGCATGGGGCCTTGCCGGCTGCCGCTTCCCAAATCCGGCCTTCAGGGAGAAGACGACCGCAAGGGGCTGTGCGGCGCCACGCCCAATACCATTGCGGCGCGTAATTTCATCCGCATGATCGCCGGCGGCGCCGCCGCCCACTCCGACCACGGCCGCTGTGTGGCCGAAGTGTTCATGACCGCGGCGCGCAAGGAGACCGATGCTTACCGGATCAAGGATGTGGACAAACTACTGTCCATCGCGCCTTTTCTGGGAGTCGATACGACGGTGGAGGTCGATGGAAACCAAAAGGATCGCGATATCGATGAAATCGCCCTGGAAGTGGCGGAGAAGGCATTGGCCGAATGGGGCAAATCCGAAGGCGAACTGCTCTACCTCAAGCGCGCCCCGCAGCCGCTTTACGAAAAATGGCAGAAGACCGGCGTCCTGCCCCGCAACATCGACAGGGAAGTCGTCGAGATCATGCACCGCACCCACATCGGGGTGGACCAGGACTACAAAAACCTGATGAAACAAGGCACGCGGGCCGCCATCGCCGACGGCTGGGGCGGCTCCATGCTGGCCACCGATCTTCAGGACGTGCTCTTCGGCACGCCCTATCCCCTCCAGTCGGAAGCCAACCTGGGCGTTCTCAAGGAAGATCATGTCAACATCGTCATTCACGGCCATGAACCGGTGCTCTCCGAAGTGATCGTGGGGGTGGCGCAATCAAAAGAGATGCAGGACTATGCCCGGTCCAAAGGCGCCAAGGGCATCCAGCTGTCGGGTATCTGCTGTACGGCCAACGAGATCCTCCAGCGACACGGCGTGCCGCTCTGCGGCACCTTTCTGCAGCAGGAGCTGGCCATCATCACCGGCGCCTGCGACGCCATGGTGGTGGATATCCAGTGTATCTTCCAGAACGTGGCCAACGTGGCCAAATGCTTCCATACCAAGCTGATCACCACCCATCCCATCGCCAAGATGGAGCAGGACAACGTCATCCATATTGAATTTGACGAACATCATGCCTTCGAGGACGCCGAAAAAATCGTCCGGATGGCCGTCGACAATTTCCAGAACCGCGGCGCCGAGGTGATGATTCCGCCCCAGAAGGGCCAGCAGGTGGCTGGTTTCGGCGTGGAGGCCATAAAATACCATCTGGGGGGCACCTTC
>JARRKU010000139.1:0-9020 GCA_037387725.1 Desulfobacteraceae bacterium | reverse complement strand
TGTCAGTTCCAGTGTGGCTGATCATCCTCTCAGACCAGCTACCCATCGTTGCCTTGGTAGGCCATTACCCTACCAACAAGCTAATGGGACGCGGGCTCATCCTCAAACAATAGCTTTCATGAAGAGGCCATCTTTGATCCAAATTTCCGAGAAAAATTGGATATCATTCGGTATTAGCATCGCTTTCGCAATGTTATCCCCAATTCAAGGGTAGATTACCCACGCGTTACTCACCCGTGCGCCACTTTACTTGCTTCTGCAAGCAGAAGCGTTCTCGTACGACTTGCATGTGTTAAGCACGCCGCCAGCGTTCACTC
This sequence comes from Desulfobacteraceae bacterium, assembly GCA_037387725.1. Classification (GTDB taxonomy): domain Bacteria; phylum Desulfobacterota; class Desulfobacteria; order Desulfobacterales; family Desulfosarcinaceae; genus JARRKU01. The sequence goes on along the minus strand of JARRKU010000139.1, from coordinate 8,703 downwards.
TGAGCCAGGATCAAACTCTCCAATTAAAATATTCGCAGTTGCAAATGCAACATACAAACAAGGGTCCCAACTCAAGGTTTTGTCACTATTTAGTTTTCAAAGATCAAGCTCTGGATGGCGACAAAATCGCCATTAGGTAAAAGATATTTTTACACCAATTACCTCTCCCCTGTCAAGCACTTTTTTCCGTCTTTTTCGCTCAATTTTCTTCAGGGGAAAGTTTTTTTATAACCGAACACACGGCAACATGTCAACTGCTTTTCACATATCATCCCTTCGGCTCCTCGTCTTTGCCGAATGATAACACGGAGCGCAGTCGAAGCTGGTGTTCGATAGTTTTTTTAATCGGAATATTTTAATATCTTGAAAGAGCACTCGCAAAAGCCATTTTCATCGGCTCACAGCGAAACGAGACGGGTTGTACCTCTCCCCTTGCCTGTTGTCAATTACTTTTTAGCCATTTATGAGAATTTTATGAAATCTTTTCTTGCCAGCCCGCAAAACGATCTCCATTTCACTGATATCATTGTCATTTACCACTTGATCAAAGGCAGTTATACGCTCTCCATTCAGGTAGGCGCCCCCCTGGTTGATCAGCCGACGCGCTTCACCACCGGATTTGACCAGGCCAACCCGCTGGAGAAGTTTGAAGGCCGGAATCCCGACGGTCAGTTCCTTCATGGCCATGTCGGTGCTGGGCACCGAACCGTGGTCATCGGCGGCTCCGCCTCGGGGAATGACTGATGATGCCAATATCTCTGCAGGGACAGTGCGCCCGCCAAACATGGCGCTGGCGGCCTGATAAGCCTTTTCCGCCTCCTTTTTGCCATGGGCCAGACGGGTGGCCTCAAATGCCAGAACAATCTTGGCAGCATTGAGATCAGCCCCCTTCAGTTGATCCACTTCCTTTATCTCTTCCATGGGCAGAAAGGTGAAAAGCGCCATAAAGCGGGTAACGTCCCGATCATCGGTGTTGACCCAGAACTGATAGTAATCGTAAGGGGAAGTCCGCTCAGGGTCGAGCCACACCGCGCCGGACGCCGTTTTTCCCATCTTGGCGCCGGAACTGGTGGTAATCAGCGGGAAGGTGATGCCGTATGCCGTCTCACTGCTGACCCGGCGGATCAGGTCGATCCCGGCAACGATATTACCCCATTGGTCGCTCCCCCCCATCTGGAGACGACACTGATGCCGATTGAACAACTCTAGGAAGTCATAGGCTTGCAGGATCATATAGTTGAATTCGATAAAACTTAATCCGTCATCCGATTCCATGCGGCTGCGACAGCTTTCGGCACGAATCATCCGGTTCACAGAAAAATAGCGTCCGATGTCTCTCAGGAAGGGTATGTATTCAAGCCTGGTCAGCCATTCCGCGTTATTCATTAACATGGCTTTGTCATCATCGAAGTCGATAAAGCGCGCCAACTGCCGTTTGATACCCTCCGCATTGGCGTTGACATCCTCCACGGTGAGCATCTTTCGCATCTCGGTCTTTCCCGAAGGGTCTCCGACCAGGCCGGTGCCACCGCCCACCAAGGCGATGGGCCGTAGTCCATGGCGCTGCATATGGGCCAGGGACATGATGGGCACCAGGCTGCCCACATGGAGGCTCGAAGCTGTGGGATCGAAGCCGATATAGCAGGTGACGTTACCGGATGCGATATAATCGCTGAGCTCCTGATCGTGGGTTTTGGCTTCAATGAATCCGCGCGCTTCAAGTGTCTCGATAACATTGGGCATTTTACGCTCAACCTTTCAAATGTGAGAAGTGTTTAGTTTTTGTTTTAAATCCTTACGGCCCTGTAGGGGCCGATGACTATAGCCCCGGGTGTAAACCCGGGGTCACCGGTTAGAAGATGTATTGAACACCGAAGGTGGGACACAATAGATGAAGCCTGTCGCTCCTTCGGAGCTCGGATATGGGTGTGCAGGATTCCCCGGGTTTACACCCGGGGCTTTAATCTGAGCCTCCTTCGGAGGCTTGGGGCTATGGGCGGATTCATTCGTTATCCACCGATGAGGCTATCCCTACTCCAAAACAGAGCACATGCGAACAAACGCTAAACACCAAGCACCGAACATTATCATTTATTCGCATATTCAACGGCGCGTGTCTCCCGGATCACGGTCACCTTGATTTGCCCGGGGAAGGTCAGGGCCTCTTCTATTTTCTTTACGATATCGCGACTGACCAAAATAGCCTCTTCATCCGATACCTTGGTGCTCTCTACGATCACCCGCAGTTCCCTGCCAGCCTGAATGGCATAAGCGCCCTCCACACCCCTGAAGGATGTGGCGATGGCCTCGAGATCCTCAAGCCGTTTGACGTAATTCTCCAGCAACTCTTTGCGCGCACCCGGCCTTGCGCCTGAAAGTCCGTCAGCCGCCTGGACCAAAATGTCATACACCGTTACCGGCGGTATGTCTTCGTGGTGGGCAGCAATGGCATTGACGACCTGATCAGACTCGCCCAGCTTTTTGGCCAACTTTGATCCGATCACCGCATGAGGGCCCTCGACTTCGTGATCAATGGCTTTGCCGATATCGTGGAGCAGGCCCATGCGCCTGGCCAGTTTCTCCTTCAGCCCCAACTCAGCTGCCATCACGCCGGCCAGAAAGCCCACCTCAATGGAGTGCTGCAGCACATTCTGGGTGTAACTTGTTCTGAATTTGAGGCATCCCAAAGTTCGGATCAATTCGCCGTTGATGCCATGCACCCCCAAGTCGAAAGCGGCTTGTTCTCCGGCCTCTTTAATGACCGTATCCACCTCCTGAGTGACCTTTTTGACCACGTCCTCAATACGCGCGGGATGGATGCGGCCGTCGGTAATCAATTTCATGAGGGCCTGGCGCGCCACTTCACGCCTAACCGGATTGAATCCGGAAAGAATCACAGCCTCCGGTGTGTCGTCGATAATCAAATCGATGCCGGTGGCCGCCTCCAAGGCGCGAATGTTGCGCCCTTCTCGGCCGATGATGCGCCCCTTCATCTCTTCACTGGGCAGCTGCACCACTGAAACCGTGCGTTCGGCCACATAATCAGCAGCATAGCGCTGGATGGCGGTTGCAAGGACTTTTTTGGCTTTCTTATCGGCCTCTTCCTTGGCTTCGTTTTCGATCCGCTTGATCAGCTTGGCCCCCTCATAGCGGGCTTCATTCTCCATGGCCCTGAGCAGCAGCTCTTTAGCCTGATCTGCGGTAAGTGTGGAAATGCGCTCCAATTGCCGCTTTTGTTCGGTCAGCATCTCCTGATATTCGTTCTCTTTATCGGTAATGCGCTGCTCGCGCTTGGCCAACCCCTTCTCTCTTCCTTTCAACTCCTTGTTTTTTTGTTCGCTCTCTTCGCTTTTGCGGTCAATGTTTTCCTCTTTTTGAATCAACCGCTGTTCGCGCTTTTTAAGCTCCGCCCGCGTCTCCTTGGTTTCACCGTCAAACTCGCTCTTCATCTTGAGCAGCCGATCCTTGGCCTCGAGACTAGCCTCCTTCAGCAATGCATCAGCACGTTGCTTGGCATCTTCGTGAATGCGTTGCGCATGATCATTGGCTGCTTTGACCTTTTGACGATCCAAATAAACCTTCACCCAGTAAGCAACTCCAAAACCGATCAGCAGTCCCAGTATCAAAGTACCGAGCATATATTCATTCATCGCGCCTCCATACGAGTTCCTTTTATATTATATGAGGACGGATCGATCCCTGTACTCCGGAACCGCCATCCGTCTTGAATACTTGGATATTGCAGCCGTGATGCTGCAGGCATCGCATACAAGCCAACGGCGTACCGTAACGCTTATGATACCTTTGCCAATATTGGGGTAAGTGAGAAGTTTATCTGATGGGTCTTGATGGAAGGCACGAGACCACCCCCTGGACTCTGGGTGCTGAGATGAGGTGGCCCCCACCAAATTGCCGTGTGGTCAAGTCTTTGAACCAAGAAGATAGGTGGGCGCCTGGTGACTTCTTTAGGCTTTTCTGTACAAGCAGAACATGCTCACCGAAATCAGGGCCGGCTCCCGTTTAGTTTGGTGTTGGGTCAAAGCACATCTTCCAATCACGTACATGGCAGGGGATCCACCCGCAAATCAAATTGCACCAATCTTGCCTTATTCGGCATCAAAAGAGCTTGGGGTGTTGAATTGCCATTGGGTGCAACACATTTGAATTCATGTAGTTATGTGTTTTGCACCATCGAGATTCAGTTTTGTATCAAGGGCATCGATTAAATGCGCAGAGCGTTTGTCGAGATCGTCCAGTAACTCTCGGTGCTTCTTTTTAAGTTCAAAATACTCACTGGTTATATTCAATGCGGCCAATAATAGAATGGCGCGCTTATCAGGTGTGGGTGCCTGATTCCCACATTGTGTTTTTACTTGGCCGACTGATGCAGCCAGGTAATCGGCTATTGCTCTGGCTTCCGCTAAATCCGAATCCGTTTTAAATGAAAAGGGTTGCCCTAAAACATCTATGGTCACTAATTGATCCACGCGTCAATGAATCCCTTATTCGTTTATATCGGCAATTAAACCTGCTCCTCTGAAAGCTTATCAAGCCTCCCCATCAGACTCTCAATTTTTGTTCTGACCAGATCTTTAAGCTCGTCATGCTGCCTTACAGCAGCTTCTTTTTCTTGAAGCGAAATTGTCAGTCGCTGAAGATTTCCTTTCAGCTCCGTATTTTCAGCTTCAAGACGCTTGCAATTCTCGATCAGCTTTTCAATCCGTTGTTCAATCTCACTGAACCGGTCGACGATAGTGTCTCTATCCACCCGTTTCACCTCATTATGACATGATTATATAAACTTTGACAACCAGCCAAGTCAATCTTTTTATGTTCATCATATTAATCGAAAAATAAGGGCTGCCATGGGGCCGCCCTTCCTGATGATTGGTCTCAAACCTGCTTTTCGCTTATTTCGTCTCGACCAGCCGAATGCGCGCCATTGCACGGTACATGGCCGTTTTGGCCCGGTCCACATCAACATCGTCGCTATCGTCCACCTTTGCCAAACGCCCCTCAGCGCGTTGCAGGGCCGATTTGGCGCGGTCCACGTCGATGTGCCGGCGGCGCTCGGCCGAATCCGCCAAAACAGTCACCCGGTCGGGCAAGGCTTCGGCGAACCCGCCGCTGACGAAGACGAAGCGCTCGTTGCCGCTGGCGTCCTCATAGCGCAAGGTCCCCGTTTTGAGACTGGTCATAAACGGCGTATGGCCGGAGAGGACGCCAAATTCGCCCATCTCACCCGGCGCCATCACGATTTTCGCCTCGTCGCTGACCACTGCCTTTTCCGGTGTAACGACTTCTAAACGTATATTTTCAGCCATTTGCCTTCCTCATCGATTTATGCGGCTTCCGCCATTTTTTGGGCTGCCTCGATCACTTCCTCGATACCGCCCTTCATGTAGAAGGCCTGCTCGGGAACGTCATCATGCTTGCCTTCGCAGATTTCTTTAAAGGCACGAACGGTGTCTTCGATCTTGACATATTTACCCGGGAAGCCGGTGAACACTTCGGCCACGTGGAACGGCTGGGAGAGGAAGCGCTGGATTTTGCGGGCGCGGGAAACGGTCACCTTATCCTCGTCGGATAGCTCCTCCATGCCGAGGATGGCAATGATGTCCTGCAACTCTTTGTATTTCTGCAGCATCTGCTGAACCTGACGGGCGGTCTGGTAATGTTCGTCACCAATGTAGGCGGCATCCAGAATACGCGAAGTGGAGTCCAGGGGATCCACTGCCGGGTAGATGCCCAACTCTGCGATCTGACGGGAAAGTACCACGGTACCGTCCAGATGAGCGAATGTGGTGGCCGGAGCCGGGTCGGTCAAGTCGTCCGCAGGCACGTAAACGCATTGAACGGCGGTAATGGAGCCTTTGTCCGTTGAGGTGATGCGCTCTTGCAAACCACCGAGATCAACGGCCAAGGTCGGTTGGTAACCCACCGCGGAGGGCATGCGGCCCAACAGGGCGGAAACCTCGGAACCGGCCTGTGTAAAACGGAAAATGTTGTCAATGAAGATCAGCACGTCCTGGCCTTCCACGTCACGGAAATACTCGGCACAGGTCAAAGCGGACAGGGCCACGCGGGCACGGGCTCCGGGAGGCTCGGTCATCTGACCGTAAATCAGGGCCGCCTTGGGCAATACGCCAGACTCCTTCATTTCGCCGTAGAGGTCATTTCCTTCACGGGTACGCTCGCCCACACCGGCAAACACAGAGATACCGCCGTGCTGCATGGCGATATTGTGGACCATTTCCATCATGATAACGGTTTTGCCCACGCCGGCGCCGCCGAACATGCCCATTTTCCCGCCGCGGGGAAAGGGGACCAGAAGGTCGATCACTTTAACGCCGGTCTCGAGCACGTTCACCTCAACGTCCTGTTCGGTAAATGCGGGAGCCGGACGATGAATGGGCATCATCTTCTCCTGGCTCACCGGACCGAGGCCGTCCACGGGACGTCCCACAACGTTGAGCACGCGGCCCAGGCTGGCTTCGCCAACGGGCATCATAATGGGGCTTCCGGTATCTTTGACCGGCATACCGCGAACGAGACCGTCGGTAACGTCCATGGCGATGGTGCGCACCACGTTGTCGCCCAGATGCTGGGCCACCTCCACGACGAGGTTGTCCTCTTCGTCGTTGATCGCCGGATTGCTGATGGTCAGTGCCGTCAAAATGGTCGGCAGTTTGCCCTGCTCAAACTCAACGTCTACGACAGGCCCCATAACCTGTGTAACTTTTCCAATATTCTCAGCCATCTATTGACCTCCTGTGAAACTGATAACAGTAATAGTGTTAACCTTTTAGGGCTTCGGCACCGCCGACGATATCCATCAAGTCAGCCGTAATGGCCGCCTGACGGGCCTTGTTGTATAACAGTTGCAGATTGTCCAGCATATCGTTACAGGCCTTGGTTGCATTATCCATGGCCATCATTCGAGCGGCGTGCTCGCTGGTGGATGTCTCCAGCAGCGCGCTGTAGATTTTGACATCGATGCTCTTGGGCAACAGTACGCCCAGCAGTGCGTCGGTGGACGGCTCGCAGATGTGTTCCGCCAGGTAAGTGTCATCGTCGCCGGCTTCCTCTTCGACCTTTTCGATGGGCGGTATGGGAAGCAATTGCTTGATGACCGGAGCCTGTTTGGCCATGCCGATAAATTCCGCGTAAACGACGTAGACCTCGTCATAGTCGCCGTTCAGATAGCCGTTGGCCAGCTCGCGGCCTGCATTTACGGCCACGTTAAAGCCAAAGCTTCCGCCGACCACACCAAGGTGTTCAGCGGCGATGGTTTGCTTTTGATTGCGCGCCCAGTCTCGGCCCTTCTTTCCGAAGCAGGTGAAGCTGACCTCCATGCCCTGTTCGGCTTTTTCCTTGGCCAGGGAGTTGGCTTTTTCGATGAGGTTAAAATTGAAACCACCGCACAATCCGCGATCGGAGGCGGTGAGCACGATATTGACCTTTTGGGGCGCCTCCCGCGGGACCAGCAGGGGGCTGGCCTCCTCGCCGGCATTTTCAGCCAGGCTGCCCAACACTTCGGCAAACTTGGCCGCGTAGGGTCGGAAGGCCTCCATATTGGACTGGGCACCGCGCAGACGGGAAGCCGCCACCATGTTCATCGCCTTGGTGATCTGCTTGGTCTTTTTGATACCGTTTATCTTCAGCAGTACTTCTTTTAACTGTGGCATAAAGCTAGCCCTTATTTTCTAATGGTTAGACGGGATACGACCCTTAAATGGTATCTTTAAATTCATCACCATATGCAGTCAGGGCTTCGGTCATCAATTTATCCAGATCGTCATCAATGGCTTCCTTCTCTTTCAACGTCTCGAAGACTTTGGGAAAGCGATCTTCGATGAAGGTATAGAGACCGGCTTCATATTTGGCCACCATGTCGGTGGGCAGCTCATCCAGGAACCCGCGGGTACCGGCATATAGAATGGTGACCTGCTGGGCCATGGAAAGCGGTTGATACTGCGGTTGTTTCAGAATTTCCACCAGGCGCTGACCGCGGGTCAGCTGTCTCTGGGTCGCCTTGTCCAGGTCGGAACCGAAAGCGGCAAAGGCCTCCAGCTCGCGGAACTGGGCCATGTCCAGGCGCAGGGTACCGGCCACCTGTTTCATGGCCTTGACCTGGGCGGCGCCACCCACGCGGGAAACCGACAGACCAACGTTGATGGCCGGACGGACACCGGCAAAGAACATGCCCGGTTCCAGGTAGATCTGGCCGTCGGTAATCGAAATAACGTTCGTCGGGATATAAGCGGAAACGTCGCCGGCCTGGGTTTCGATGATGGGCAGCGCGGTCAGGGAACCGGCACCGAGGTCATCGGATACCTTGGCGGAACGTTCCAGCAGGCGGCTATGGTTGTAAAAGATGTCGCCGGGATAGGCTTCACGTCCGGGCGGACGTCTGAGCAGCAGGGATACCTGACGGTAAGCGGCCGCCTGTTTGGACAAGTCATCGTAAATGATAAGGGCATGCTTGCCGTTGTCGCGGTAGAACTCGCCCATGGCGCATCCGGCGTAAGGGGCCAGGAACTGCTGGGTGGCCGGGTCGCTGGCGCAGGCCGCTACGATAGTAGTGTACTCCATGGCGCCGTGTTTTTCGAGGATGGCGTGCACCTGGGCCACGGTGGATTTTTTCTGACCGCAGGCAACGTAAATGCAGTAGATGTCGGTCTCTTTCTGGGCCAGGATGGC
>JARRKU010000138.1:0-9079 GCA_037387725.1 Desulfobacteraceae bacterium | reverse complement strand
TTTAATGCACCTTATGGTTGATTGGTAACTAATAGTCGAAATTCACTAAACCCTTCAAAGGACGCTGGTTTCATTGTTTGGCCATCAAAAAATTTAACTACCCCTTTTTTGTCAACGACAACATTAAATACGTGACCAGGTCCTTTCGATCGCAGACCAGCAACAATTCCTCGTGAACCTGGTCCCAAGTTAGCCATTTTTTTCTCTATAGCAGAACGATTTGCGATTTGCTTGAATTTTCCTCCAAAATGTTTTTCCATTACTGAAAGTGGTTGAGGTCTCTTGCTTGGTAGCGCTGAGGCGGGATTACCAGCAAAAGTATGATCTGTGGCTATAGAGCAGTTAACACAATTTTGAGTTCTTCCTGGCTTTGGAAATCCTGGATTTGTATTGGGAACCGAGCCAGCTTCAGTAGTTGTCGTCTTTGGACCATCACTCTTTTTGTTTCCATCATAGCCTTTTTTCGCCTTATTATCAAGGTTTTCCACTGCCTTGGGCTTATCGACATCGGGCATGCCCTTTTTTGCCCTTTTGGCTTGTTTTGCTGTTTTGCTGGTCTTGGCAGCGGCTTCTTCGGCATTTTCGAGAAGGGCTCTTGACCGCTTGGTTCTCTTGATGGCCAGTGCAATTTTTTCCAGGAGTTTGGCCACTTTTACCAGGCGGGTGGATTTGGCGGCGATATTTGCGGCTGCGCCGATGCCGTAGCTGACCAGGGCCAGCACGATGGTGACTACGATCTCGGCTGCTGCGGTCGCTCCCAGGCGGGCCAGTTCCACTGGGTGAGAGGCGTCGTAGTAGCGCTGTGCAAAATCCCACAGCAGCGCGTAGGTTTGCTGATCGCTGAGCAGGATGGTCAGTATCGACTTGTAGTGCATGGTTTGCTCGTAGCCATGGACCACTGGATCGACGATCTTGTCGATCTCTTGCTTGAGCGGGTTCATGTCGCCGGTGTAAAGCGCCTGGGTGGTGAGTTGGGCCATTTTGCCTGGGAATTGAAAGAGCTTCAAATGGGCTTTTAGAAAGCCTTTGTAAAAGCCGGGGAATTTCTTGACCGCTGATACCAGCATATCCCACGTACCGACCACCTGATCCTGGTAAACCGCATCACCGGTGTTTTCGCTGTAATACAACGCCACTTCGGCCGAATTCTTGCCGGCCAACGCGGCCTGATGTTGTTCTTTTTTCTTTTGCGCCTCGGCCACGATGGCGTCCAGGTGTGTCTTCAGCTCGGCCAGCATCCCGTCTATATCGTCGGCAGGCTCCACGGCGATGGTCGGCACCGGCTGCCGGGTGGCCGGGTCCACCTGCACGGCCCAGCCGATCCTGGGCTTGATCACCGTGCGCCTGGCGTACCGGCACAACTCGCGTGCCGCTTTGCGCACCACCTGCCGGTCGTTCATGCGGTGGACCTGGTAATGGGTCAGGCAGTCCGCGGCCAGAAACCTGCGCAGCCGGGTTATGGCGTCATATCGATCCCAGTTGATGCACCGGACCATCCACTCTTCTGCGTCCTCTTCCCAGTCGAAGATGACATACTCGACATCCAGGATATCCTGGCGGCCCCAGAAGTCGTCCTGGACGTAATATTGGCAGAAATCGTCTTCCAGGTACAAAATGTGCTGCAGAAAATATTTGTCGTAGCGGCTCATCGGGTTAGCTCCAACGATCGCACGGCTATGGCCGCCGCTTTTATCGTGTCATCGTTTAAATCCTCAATGGGCGACCGCCCGCGCCAGACCAGGCAAAAGGTGCGCTCATCCGATTCGATAAAGAGGGTGTCGAGAATCAAAGGGATGGTTTCCGGTTTTTCCTGGCCTCTGCGCTGTATGGTGCAGATCGGTGCAACACTCGGCAGATTGAATTGCACTCGGCCTTCCGGCGTCAGATGGGTCAGCGCCACCGGTTCATCGCCCCGCAAATAGTTTTTGACCTGAAGGTCGGGATGGGCCCCGTTGTAATACCGATAGTCGAAGTCCACGGGCAGGCGCGGGCTGCGCTCCGCGCGCCAGGCGTTGTCATAGGTACCGGCATAGGAGGCCCTGGGCTGCCAGGCCCGGTGGCAGAAACCGAATCCGGCCGGCGGGGGATGATCGGCCGGGGTGCGGATCAGCTCCTTTGGATCTTCGATGCGCGGCAGAGGACGGCCGATGAGCTTTTCTTTGGTCTTAACAGCGTAGAATCCCTTTCCCAACAGGTTTTGTTCGCAATACTCCCCGGTGGTCCGGTCCATGCCGCCGAAGGCTTTGCTGTAGCGGATGGGGCAGGTGATAAAAGACCTGGCATCAGTGGCGACATATTGCTTGCTCAAGACCCCCTTATAGTTCCACAGCCTTTTTCCGAAGACCTTCAGGCGTTTTTCGATCGGCCCCACTTTCAGGGCCACATCCATTTCCGTGGTTGGCGCTGCTTCGGGTGCATGGGCGCTGCCGGAAAGCACGATATCGGTGTTGGGTTTGAAGGGTGCCATATCGCTTTCGTAGCGGATGCCGCCGCCGTCCGCTTCATCGTAAAACTGGTCTGTGAAAGAGATGGGAATCTGTTCGGAGGCCAGCTCGGTTCTGCCGGGGAAGAAGACGTATGTGGCCTTGGCGATGACGGTCATGGCCGTGGTGTCGCCGGGCCCCAACATGGGCATCATGGTTACGTCCAGCGGTGTGGGATTGTCGACTTTCATTTATACAAAATTTCCCGGGGTTGGGATCACCGTGCCCGCTATGCCGGGGGTGGGCGGCGGCGGTTCTTCAAGTTCTGTTTCGGCGGCCGGGTCCTGTGTATCTTCTTCTGTTGCGTCCTCTTGTGCGGAGCGGTCGGCTTCCGGATCGGCCGGGGCGGCTTCGGCAGCACCGCCGGCAGCCGGGATCGGCGGAGGCGGCGCCCCGGCCGCCGCCACAGTCACACCAGTGACCAGAGTGGCGGATTTGAAGACCTGAAAGTGGGTGTAGAACGATTGCGCCACGGCGTCGAAGAGCGTTACGGCGTGCAAAGCGCCGGGATCTTTGAGGTTGCCCTGCATCTCCTGGCTGAGGTTTTCCGGCGCCAGGCCGCTTTCACCGGCTGAGGCGATGCTCATCAGCGGCACCGGGGTGTTGGGCATGGGGGCGCCGTTGAAACCAGGGTAGGTCAAGGTGCCGGACAGGCCCTGGTGCCAGGTGTTCCAGTTGGTGCTGACAGCGGCGGCGATGGCCCTGGAATACTTAACGTCGCTGCGGGTCTGCTTGGGAGCATCGGCCATGATCATCGGGTAAAGGTCCGGGCCGTTGACGCCGTTGGGAATCCAGGTGCCCACCGGGCCCACGGCGTTGATCCCCACCACCATGGCCATCTTCATCCACTTGTCGATGGCATTGGAGATGGCAGTGGTGATGCCGTCGATAAAGGCTTCGTAATGCCCGGACATGACGCCGGCGGTGTCGGTGTGGTACTTGTTCAGCGTCGGCTCATGAAACAGGGAGGTCGAGGGGGTGGCCGGCGCACTCAGCTCGGGCTGTTGAAAGGCCTGCGGGTAGAGCTCTCCCATGGACTGCCACTTCATGGGCAAGGAGATACCGCGGCCGCTGAAATGCTGCTTGGCGGTTGCGCTCAGTTCCTGGGCCTGGGGAGCCGGCATAAAACGTATTCCTTATCCGTTAATCAGGACCTTGGCGCCGCTGATCTTGACGATGCCGCTGGCGTCGATGGTGATGTTGCCGTTGACCTTCAAGGTGTAACTGGCCGCAACTTTGTGGTCGAAATTGGCTGCGTTGGTGTGCTTTTCATCGGACTGGACCTTGACGTCGCGTGTGCCGCTTTGGACGGTGATGGATTCATTGCCCGAGGCAACCGTCAGGGCGCGATGCTGCTCCACCTTGATGGTTTGATTGTTTTTCACTTCGGTGGCCATGTCGTTTTCCACCACCTCGTTCTGGTCCTTGGCCGCGTGGGTGAAAATCTCCTCACTGCCGTTCAGGTCCTCGAAGCGGATCTCATTGAAATTCCCGCCGCCCTTGCTGGAGTTGGACATGATGGTGCTCTTGGTCTTCTCCGCAGGCAGGTCGTAGGGCGGCTTATTCTGGCCGTGGTAGACGCGGCCGGTGATGATAGGGCGGTCCGGATCGCCGTCCAGAAAGTTGACGATCACCTCCTGACCGACCCGCGGGATGTGCATGGCGCCCCACTTGCCGCCGGCCCAGTTCTGGGAGACCCGGATCCAGCAAGACATGTTGCCGTCCTGCTTTTCGTCCTTGCGCCGGTCCCAGAAGAATTTGACCTTGACGCGGCCGTGCTTGTCGGTGTGGATCTCTTCTGCCTTGGGGCCGGTGACGACGGCCGTCTGGCTGCTCACGATCAGGGGCTTGTCGGCGTTTCGTGGGGGACGGAAAGATACCTTGTGGGGAATACAGGAAAAGTTATTGTAATAAACATCCCCGCCATTGCCTTTGCTTGTAAAATCCTGTTTGGCTTGGTGGCGCACTTTGGTGAAAACGTAGGTCTTGCCGTTCAACGAATGGAGCGGGTGTTTTTCCAGCGAGAACTTGAAACCGGGAATGAATCCTCTGCAGTTGCTGCGGCCCTGCAGGGTGTGCATCCGCACATCGCTGGCCTCCATGCGGATTTTGGCCAGTTGCTTGCCCCGGCCGTTGCTCTTGTCGTAGCCGCCGGGATATTCGTAGAGCTCCCCCTGTCCCTTGGGTGAATTTTGTTGCGTATCCCGGGTGACGGTCATATCGGCCTCTGGGATGGTGAAGTTGTAATCCCGGGCTGCATACTTGCCAACGGTCATTTTTTCGTGCTGCTGCAAGGCGGTGATGACTTCGTCCTCCAAGTGGGCGCCCGTGGTTTTCTGGAATCGAACCTTTTCTTTATTCCCGGAGGTATAGGGTTTGTGTGCATTGGCCGCATCGGCAAAGATGAGGGTGTGCTTTCCGTTTTTATGTTCGAAAAAATAAAATATGCCCTCCTCTTCGCAAAGACGCGCAATGAAATTCAGGTCCGACTCGTTGTACTGGACACAGAACTCACGGGGGGTGTAGCTCCCGGACAGCTCGAAACGGTGTTCGATCTTCACCTTTACGCCTTTGGCGCCCAAGGCGCCGTCGCCCAGCACCGCTTTCAGGATATCGGGTACGGATTTGTCCTGGAAGATCCGGCAATCAAAGCACTCGCCGAGCAGCCACACAGACGGCTTCACAATGGCGCTGTACTTGTTGTATCCCTGCTTTTCCGACACCTGGGCCGGTGAGAAGGCGACAATGATGCCGTTGAAAAACCGCTCTGTTTTGTCCGACGATCGAACCGAGATGGTGACATTCTTACCGGCCAGCATATCGAAAGTGATGTCGTTTCTTTCAGAGGCCAGCTCCAGCATTATGCTGAAGGGCGCCGATATCTCCTCAATGGCATCCATGGAAAAAACAACAAACGCATTGTCCCCCAATGGTGTGGCGATGCGGATCAGGCGATCCTTTTGCGACAGGGCCATCAATTCACCTCCATGGCAACTGTGTCGGATTCTTGGCCGCAATCCGCAGATTCCGGCTGGTTAAAAACAAATTCAAATCCATCCGGTCCTGCGACGACGTGGATGGTGTCGATCTGAATCTCCTCGGCCATGCGCTCCAGTATCTGGCGCGACAGTTCGGGCAGCAGGGTGTCGGTGAGGATGTGGTCCACGTTGCGGGCGCCGGAATCGACTTCGGTGCAGCGGGCGGCGACAGCGGCGACGAGGTCGTCGCCGTAGGTCAGTTCGATGTGGCGGTTGTCGTGCATGCGCGCCTTGATGCGATCCAGCTTGAGGCGGATGATCAGTTCCATGATCTCATCGGTGATGGGATAGTAGGGCACCACCTGGAGGCGTCCCAGGAAGGCCGGCTTGAAGCGTTTTTGCAGCTCCGGCGTCAGCATGGTTTTGAGGGTCTCCATGTCCGGCGCATTGGCCGGGTCGTTGTAGCAGTGCTTCATGATCAGATCGGTGCCGATATTCGATGTCAGGATGATCAGGGTGTTTTTGAAATCGATGCGGCGCCCTTCTCCGTCCTCCAGCATGCCCTTGTCGAATACCTGGTAGAAGAGTTCGGTCACGTCGGGATGGGCTTTTTCGATCTCGTCGAGCAGCACCACGCTGTAGGGCCTGCGGCGCACGGCCTCGGTGAGCACCCCGCCCTCGCCGTACCCCACATAGCCCGGCGGCGAGCCTTTGAGCCCGGAGACCGTATGGGCTTCCTGGTACTCGGACATGTTGATGGTGACCATGTTCTGTTCGCCGCCATAGAGCAGTTCGGAAAGGGCCAGGGCGGTTTCGGTCTTGCCGACGCCGCTGGGCCCCACCAGCAGGAAGACCCCTGTGGGCTTGGAGGGATCCTCGATGCCGGCATGGGCGGTGCGCACCACGCGCGAGATGGCGCCCAGTGCAGGGTCCTGGCCGATAATTCTTTTTTGCAGTGAAGCTTCCATGTTGAGCACGGCGGGAATTTCGTCGGTGAGCATCCGGCCGGTGGGAATCCCCGTCCATCCGGATATGACGTCGCAGATGGTCTGGCTGTCGACTTCCACCTTCAGCAGGGGGTCGTTTTGCTGGATCTGGTCGAGTTCCGCCTCCAGGGCCAGCAACTGCATTTTCTCTTCATCGGGCTGAGGCGCGTCATCCGTTTTCAAGGCCTCGCGTATGGCGGACCGCAGGGCCTTGATCCGTTCCACCCGTTCGATCTCCTCCTGCCACCGTTTTTCCAGGGTCCCGAGGCGCTGAACGGCATCTGCCTGCTCTTGCCCCAGCGCCTCGATGCGTTCGGTGTGGGCCCGGCCGAAGTTCTCTTCATCCTGAAGACGCGCAAGTTCGCAGTCGATTTTTTCGATCTGCCGCCGGCATGCCTCGATGGGGGGCGCCACGGCATTGAATCCCATGGCGACCCTGGCGCAGGCGGTATCGATAACGCTCACCGATTTGTCGGGCAGCTTGCGCCCGGAGATGTAGCGCATGGAAAGGCGCACGGCGTCGGTCAGCGCCTCGTCGGTGATGGTGACGCCGTGGTGGGCTTCGAACAATGGTGCGATACCGCGCATCATGAGCAAGGCTTTCTCTTCTTCGGGCTCCTCGATTTTGACCACTTGGAAACGCCGGGACAGGGCGGCGTCCTTTTCAAAATACTTCTTGTATTCGGCCCAGGTGGTGGCAGCGATAGTGCGCAACTCCCCTTTGGCCAGGGCCGGTTTGAGCAGGTTGGCGGCATCGCCGGCCCCCTGGGCGCCGCCCGCCCCGATCATGGTGTGGGCTTCGTCGATGAACAGGATGATGGGCACCGGCGAGGCCTTGACTTCGCTGATCACGGTTTTAAGGCGGTTTTCAAATTCGCCTTTGATGCCCGCACCGGCCTGCAGCAACCCGAGGTCGAGGCTTCTGATCTCCACATCCTTAAGTGGGCCGGGGACATCTCCGTCAACGACCCGCAGGGCGAAGCCTTCCACCACCACGGTCTTGCCCACCCCGGCTTCCCCGGTGAGGATGGGATTGTTCTGGCGGCGCCGGATCAGAATGTCGGCCATCTGGCGGATCTCCTCATCCCGGGCGATTACCGGATCGATTTGGCCGGCCCGGGCGCGCTCGGTCAAGTTGATGGTAAACTGTTCCAAGGCGGTGGCGCCGGTCGCCGGCGTGTCCACGGTACCGCCGGTCTTTGCGGTTTGGGCCGGCGCTTGCCGGTAGCGCATCTCCGATGAGGTAGCGGTGATCTCCTTGAAATGAGCCGCCAATGTCTCCACCGATATATCGGCCAGTGCTTCCGCACTGGTCAGCAGGACGGACGAAAAATAGGGTTTGGCCAGCAGGGTCAGCAGCAGGTGGCCTGATGAGATGGCGCTGTCCTGATACTGGATCGAAGCGGGCAGCCACGATTTGGCGAGCAGTTTGGAGAGCCGCGGCGACAGGGCCGGGGTCCGGCTGTTGCCGGTTTTGAATTTCGATATGGCCGCTGTCAGCTGCGCCTGGACCCGGGAGGCATCCACTTCGAAGTAGCTCAGGATGCGGGCGATGTCGTTGGTATCGTCCTCTAGCAGCTTGAGCAGGAGATGCTCGGTATCCACTTCATAGTGACTGTTGGACTGGCAGAGACCGGCGGCTCCCTCCAGAGCCTTACGGCAGGCGGGATTGAGTTTGCCCACCAGGTGTTTCAAGGAAATAGGGTACATATCACTGACCTTCCTGGTTTCTGTTCTCTTTTACTTCGACGTTTTTCAGGTAGGGTTTATCCGGCCATTTAAGCAGGACAGTCCTGCCCAGTATCGGCGCCCCCTCTTTTCCACCGCCCAGGGGAAGTCCCGGAATTTCCGGTCCTTTGATGACCAGGCGGATTTCGAATTCGTATTCCAGGCCGACGATAAAGGTGATCAGCTTCCGGACCAGGGCCAGGTTGCGGCTTCTCGGTTGAAAGGCGATATACTTCTTCCAGGACATGGGGCCCAGTGTCACGTTGAAAAATGCGGCGACATTGCGGACGCGGCTGCCGCAGAGGGCGTCCTTTTTCAGCGTACTGTTGGCCTGTCCCAGGCAGGTCCGGTCTTTCTCATGGATGGACAGCATGCGTTCCACAAATTGTTCGACCTGCACCGGAACGCCGGTGGCGTTGGCGATGATGGCTTCGACGGCGGATACCGTAGGGACATTGCGCGACGCCAGACCGGCATAGTAGATCAACCGCCTTTTGGACACGTTGGCGAATTCCGGATCGGCCTTCTGCTGCGCTTCGTCCATTCCGATGTAGCCGGCCAGGCACCGGGAAACCGGGTCGCTGCCGTCGGGAAGATAATTCTCGGGAAGCCTGTATTTTTTCCAGGCCCGGTAAAAAAGGGATATGAGCCGGTGGTGGAATAAATCCAGGAAATCGGTAAAGGCGTAATCCTTTTTATGGTTCAGCGCCTGGGCGTGGCTGTTGTACCAGTATGGCAGGACCCCGTTGGGGCCGATCAACCCCATGAAATTGACGGTGATCACCGGGTCGCTGTTGACGCGTCCGTTTTGGATGGAGAGCATATCGCTGGCAGGGAAGGTAAATCCCGGCCGGACGCGAAAGCGCACCGGGTCCTTGCCAGGGGAGATGGTTTTGCCCAATGC
>JARRKU010000137.1:0-20462 GCA_037387725.1 Desulfobacteraceae bacterium | reverse complement strand
GTGCCACACAGACCAGCAACACGCCCAACAATTTTCGATTCATCCAGTACCTCCTTGCGTTGTAATTTACACCCCAATCCGTTCACTTAGGCCAATATCCGCGAGGGCTGTACAGCACCACAGCGCTCATTGATCCCTTGATTGGTCCTTGCGCACCGTAGCTTCGAATTCATTAAAAAAACGATTGCGCTGTATCCAATCGGGACCAAATCGTTTTTGAAACAACTCCCCAAGCCGGTTGAACAGCTTACCCCAAACCGGCTGACGGCCTCCCAGCACGACATCGGCCAGAAACACGCCCAACTGACTCATCTTTTCTTTGGGCAGAAAGCTGACAGCCCCTAATTTAATCGATTTTTCCAGAGCGTCGGGGGTCAAAGCATAAGCGGTCAGCATAACGGTGGGAAACCCCCTCTTTACAGAGGTTTTGAGAAGATCAAACCCGTTGACCCCCATGATATCCAAAATGACGATGTCATAGGTATAAGTCATCAGATGTTGAAGCGCGGTATCATAATCCTGCGCTTTGGTCACCAGGCACTCATCCAAAATATCGGCTACCGTGTCGAGAACGTCCGGTTCGTCGTCCACGACCAATACCACCTTGTCCTTCAATATTTCGGAAACATCCATCGCAAGCTCAGACCATTATGAAGAGGTTTAGCTTGGTTATTTAGCGCAAACCACCTCCATAAATCAACATTCGTTTACAAAATGCCATATTCCATGGTGGTTTCAACCATGGCTTTGACATTTTCATGTTTGGCAATATCAAACCACAAGCCGCTATCGACGATCAATCCGCCGTCCCTTCCAAACACATCAATCAATTCCTTTACATATTCACGGACTTGTTGTGGCGTACCGAGTTGCAGCATCGAGCCGGGTACGTTGCCTTTGATGCAAACACGATCGCCAAGGACTTTTTTGGCCTCATAAATATCGATTTGCTCAAACCAGTAGATCGCTTTTCCTTTTGGTATGTCCTTAATAATCTCCAGCCGGGTATTATAGTCTCCTTCAAAAAGCGGCATGGGAACGTATCCGGCTTCAATTATGCCCAGCATTACATCGCGGAGGCCGGGCCAGTAGAACTCTTCAAATTGTTTGCCGGACATGAACGTTCTGGAACCCTTGTGCAACATAAGCCCGATTACCGGTGCACCGGTTCGCGTCGCCAACCCGACGCCGTAGCTGATTTCAAGCGGCACCCGGTGCGCCATTACAGCTTTGAGTTCATTTGGATATCTGAACATATCCATCATAACGCCTCTGGTGCCTCTGAACCAGTCACCCACCACATCAAAGGGGATGGTGCTGATGCCGCCATACATGTTGGGAAATCCCAGGGACTTGATTTTGCTTCCGACTTTGGCAATATGCGCGTAAAACCGGGCTGCCTCTTCACCGGCCTTTATCAGTGCCTGCAGCACTTGTGCAACATCGGGATTCCCAAATGGCAGCACCCCGCCGACCAATCCGTTTGAATAGCTTAATATGGATGTTAAAGCGGGAAGAAGCTTCAGGGGTTCAAGTGCCCCGCACACTCTGGGCAGAAATGTTCTGAGCATAAAATCGCTTGGATCGGATAGATAGCCTTTATAAAATGCTTCTGCAGTAACGAATTCCGACTCTTCAAACTGAAATGAAACATTCGGATCAACATCTTGACCCGGAAGCTTCAGCGGTTGGTATTGCAATTGATTAAAAACCGGACCGGACTGAACAACTGTGGGAGGACCAAACGAATCCGGTTCGAAATCCGATAGGGTTTTCAACCATGCCTCGGCGGCTTTGTCATAATCAAATACAACATCTTCACAGGTAAAGCCGTTATCAAGGGCCGGGAACATGCTGAAACTCGGGATGACCGGTACCCGGTCCGGCTTCTTTAGCTGAATGACATCGGCAATGCGCTTTGCCCTGGCCTTATAGTTCGATTTTGCCGCTTCATTCACAAAGTCTATGCCGTCAGCCGAGCACCATCTGTTTAAAGTTTCATTTGTTTTATCCATTTGGCAGCCCTCGTTGTAGATTTCTTTAGACTCAGGTGGTCTAATGTACGTTTATTCATCGAAAAACGCGTAGCCGCTCCCAAAACGGCTTTACCCGGCAGCCCTTTGGCTTCCGCCTCCTCGACCCATTGCGCTTTAAACCGAACAACTTGATCTTAACCGTATGATCGTAAATGATGTCACCGCCAACTGTAGCGAATTTGTGTTACCGAAGGCAAATGGAAATAGCCGTCAATTCGGTGGTAATGAGGGAGCGTGGAGACCGTTTCGAAGACGAAGATATTCGATACTGAGAAACGATTTAACCAACAAATATTATTAGCAAGTAGAAGGGTGGGCTGGGCATTGCCCATCTTCTATATTATCGTGGCGTGCGCAGAAAATAGCTTGCGTCAATTTTGGTGGGCGATGCCCATCCTACAGCTCCCGGCAACACAGGATATAGCCTTAAACAATCGGTGAGGTGGACGGAGGGCCCCATAGCCAAGGCGTCCAAGGGCGCAGCCGTAGCGCCGCTACTGCAAGCCCTTGGCAACTATTCGCTATATGGACCTTAAATGATCAGTTAGGTGGATGGAGGGCCCCATAGCCAAGGCGTCCAAGGGCGCAGCCGTAGCGCCGCTACTGCAAGCCCTTGGCAACTATACGCTATATGGACCTTAAATGATCAGTTAGGTGGATGGAGGGCCCCATAGCCGTAGCGCCGCTACTGCAAGCCCTTGGCAACACAGGATATGGGGCCCTCCGTCCACCTAACTAAGGGTGGCCGAAGCGGACTCGGTACATCCCCCCACCCTCACCCCGCACCACAACATCGTCCGGCCGAACAGCCACCACGGCGAAACCGTCCACCTCGTCCCCTTCATGTACGATCTGGGTATTGATGACCGCCATCCGGCCTTCGCGATTATCGGACCATACGATGGCCTGGATCTTGAGCCTTCCGTCGGTGAGCGGTCGAAGATCGTCATAAGCATCTGATCGGCGGACTTCTCTATCAGGTGAAGTCCTGACCGGACTACGGCTTTTACCGGTGGTTTCTTGCGAATCCGTTGGAGCGGTGCCAATGGGAATGCGTTTCAGGCCTTTTTCTGCCTGGGGGCGCCGCTGCGGTATCTTTTGCGGTTGGGAGTTCCGCAGGGTGGGCACCGGCGTCGGTTCTGGGGATCGGGTCGGTTGTGCTGTGGGCGACGGTGGAAGAGAAGATTGGTCGACTGACACGGCAGGGTTCCTCTGGTCAGAGGGGGTGCTTCGGGCGGTCGACGGATCGGCTGCAGATCTGCGGACAGGCGGCTGCAAGGTTTGGGGGGCCTGGTCCTGGTTATTGACCATGGGGCGGGGATTGGCCTGGGGCCCATTGCGCTTGGGCGGCTTTTGAATTGTCACCCTTGCAACTTGTTTGCTTGGCGGACGAGATTCCGCCGCAGTATCCGAAGCAGGAGGCGTCCGTT
This sequence comes from Desulfobacteraceae bacterium, assembly GCA_037387725.1. Lineage (GTDB taxonomy): Bacteria > Desulfobacterota > Desulfobacteria > Desulfobacterales > Desulfosarcinaceae > JARRKU01. The sequence continues at coordinate 16,996 of JARRKU010000137.1, read as the reverse complement.
GTTGGGATTGCCGATAAAAATAGTAGCTCGTAGTGCCCAGGCCCACGATCAGCAACACGACGAGGCTCCCTCGGATCCAGGCGCCTTTTTTCCGGCGCGGCGCGGCGCTGGCGGCTGCCACAGCACCCGGACCGGTATATCCGCTCCCCTGAACCGGATACCCCTTGGCTTCCTTTTCCTGCTCCAGTTTCTTTAGCGATTTTAGAATGGTACTCATGTATCAGCCCTCATTTGAGAACTCAACTGCGGCATGCTTGTCACACCGGACACACGCAAAAGCATAATTTTGGTCACAGGGCCAACCAGGCCATCAACCTTCAAATCGTGACTGGCCTGGAAATGGCGGATCGCTATGCGCGTATCCGCATCGAATTCAGGAGAGAGCGAAATGTGGTCATAACCAATCTTGCGTAACAGGTTCTTAACCATCATAACGGCCCGATCATCTGACCCATAGCCGATGATCATATCGAACCCGGTGATATTCTTCCAGAAGATATTGACCGGTCCGTCGAAATAGGGTTTGAGGGATTCGTAGGTCATCTCGACCAATGATCCCCCGATTCGATCCCTTAGCTGGAGGATGCCATCTTTGCTCCCCACCAGGCATAGATAGACCCGCTTGTTCTGGTTTGGATGTCTCAGACTGACAATGGCCGGCAAATTAATCAGGTTTACAAGGTTCCAGTTACCGGGGACTGGATAGTTGCGCAAACCATATTGCCGGGCGGCGATATCGAAGAAGCTGTCATCGTCCACTTCCGAGGGAATAAGGTTGACGTTGGGTCTGGGCTGCTGCCACATGGTCAACAGAATGGCGGTGGAATCTTTGCGTGACTTGATCGAATCCAGACGATCGATCCACGCGGCAATCTCCGTGGGTTCTTTGTTGGCGGCCTGCACCGGTGCGACTTGTCCGGCAGAACGGCCCTCTGATGTCGATGGCGTAAGTTTTTCCGCCGCTGGAACGGGCGTCGGCGCAGGTGCTGGCTTGACCGTTGGATCTGGTTCTGATTCCGGTACCGCTTCAGAATCATTAGCAGTCACTGAATCGTCGGGAGGATTTTGCGCGATAGGTTCACTTACCGGCACCTTGAAAGTCTTCCTTCGAACAGCCGATTGCTCCGGCGCGCTTTCTTCAATGGCAGCGATAGCCTGGGGGGAGGCGGTAGTGGATCCATCGGAACGAAAAAGAAAAAACGCCCCCACAACCAGTGCGACTAATGTGCATACGCCGCCGCCAATCAAGTAAAGGCGTCTTTTCGGGGTTGACGCGGGAACCTTAGCGGTTGACGAAAGCTCCTCAACAGCAGTCTGCATGACGGATCGGGTCACTTTGGGTTTATTTTGACTGTAAGCGGTCAATAGTGCCCGATCGCATGCGATGTTGATCAGCCGGGGGATACCGCCGGAATATTGATAGACCAGCCGGCAGGCATTGGCGTCAAACAGCTTATCCTGGCGCTGTGAAGCAATGCCGATGCGATGTTGAATATACGCCTCCGTGTCATTACGCGATAACGGGGTCAAGCAATAATTGAGGGAGATGCGCTGGGAGAGCTGACGAAGCTCATAGGTTTCGAGCTTATCCGCCAATTCAGGCTGTCCGACCAATATGATCTGCAGAAGTTTACTTTTGGTAGTCTCCAGATTTGAGAGCATACGCACCATTTCAAGATTCTCGATGGAAAGCAGTTGCGCTTCATCAATGAGCAAAACCACCTTCCGGCCTGCAGCGTTTTGTCTGATCAAAAACTCGTTCAGCAAGTCCAGCAGGGTTTTGGTTTTCTTTTCTTCTACGCGAATGCCATACTCATGGCAAATACCGGTCAACAGATCATTTGTCTCAAGATGCGGATTAAATATGTACGCGGAATCGGTATCTTCGTCCAAGCCCTCGAGATAGTTCCGGCACAAAGTGGTTTTCCCGGTGCCGACCTCTCCAATGATAACGACGAATCCTTCACCTTGCTCGGTGGCATAGGTCAGGTGGGCCAAGGCAATTTCATGGGTTTTGCTCAGATAAAGATATTCCGGATTCGGTACCAGCTTGAATGGTTTTTCTTTAAAACCGAAGTGGGAATTATACATGGCGAACCTGCTCAATCAGAGATCACCCCTGGCAGAGCGGGGCGACGGAATTTATTGGGTCGAAAGCCGTTACGGCGGTAACGCGCCGCTATGATCTGTCAGCGGCCTCCGCAGCCTCGGTCGTGGAATACTTACCTTGCCATTATCGAGCGAAGGACGGCCCTTGAATCATGGCGGCGACCCCGACTGATCATATGTGATACGGGATAATATTGCAAATATTTCGATGGGTTTCAAGTGTGAATGCAAAAGAGGGACCAACCGGTTGCCTCCAGCCTTCCATTCGGACACAGGTGCCTCACCAGCGGACAAAAAAAGACCCCATTGCCCAGAGGGCAACAGGGTCCTGATCGCTGAAAAAATACTGGGCGTTTCTTAATCTTCCTTCTTTTCAGGTGCTTGCTCGGCAGCATCATCGGCATCAGCTACCGGGGTCGTACCATCGGGAGCTTCGGCTGCCTCAGTTGGAGCACCCTCCAGGGCCTCGCCACCGGTCCCCTGGTCGTCATCGGCAGATGCCTCTTTTTCCTCTTTCCCGGCCTCTTCCTCGGTCTTGTCGCTTTCAGCCGCCTCGACCGCCTCAGGAGCTTCTTCGGTCTCCGACTTTTCCGCGGCAACATCGACAGCTGCAGCCGGTTTTTTAGGAGTTTTGGCCTTCTTCTTTTTCTTTTTGGGCTTTTCCTCTGCAGAAATCAATTCAATAATGGATATGGGAGCTGCATCGCCTGGTCGGCGCCCCAATTTCGTGATGCGCGTGTACCCGCCGCTGACTTTTCCGAAGCGCTTTTCAGCTTCTTCGAAAAGCTTGTGAACGACGTCTTTCTCCCGCACGATGGCCAATGCCTGCCGTCTGGCATGAAGATCGCCACGCTTGGCCAGTGTGATGATATGATCCGCCCAACGGCGCAGCTCCTTGGCCCGCACATTGGTGGTTTTTATCCGATCGTGCTTAAACAAAGAGGTAACCATGTTTCGAAACATGGCTTGACGATGACTGCTGCTCATATTGAGCTTAACGCCCGCTTTTCTGTGTCTCATGGAATAAACTACTCCCCTTTTTCAATATCTTCCGGCTCCGGATCGAAGCCATCGAGTTTCATACCGAGTGTCAATCCCATTTCGGTCAAAACCTCTTTGATCTCATTCAGGGACTTTCGGCCAAAATTCTTGGTTTTGAGCATCTCTGCTTCGGTCTTTTGAACCAGTTGATAAATCTTATTGATCTCAGCGTTTTTCAGGCAATTGGCACTGCGGACCGAAAGTTCCAGTTCTTCGACGCTGCGGTACAGGTTTTCATTGAAAACCGGTTTTTCATCATCCCCGCCCATTGCATCGGCATCGGGTTCGGCATCTTCATCGAAGTTGATGAAGATGCTCATCTGATCCTTGAAAATTTTTGCAGCATATGCCACTGCATCTTCCGGCAGAACGCTGCCATCGGTCCAGACTTCCAGGGTTAGTTTATCATAGTCCGTTCGCTGCCCGACCCGTGCGTTTCCCACCACATAATTGACCCTTTGGACCGGCGAGAAAACCGCGTCGATGGGAATGGTCCCGACTGGCGCATCTTCATCTTTGTTACTCTCCGACAATGCATAGCCTTTGCCGACATTGACGGTCATCTCCATATCCAGTTTTCCTTCGGCAGAAAGCGTTGCAATATACAGCTCAGGGTTGAGTACTGCAACAGCGTCGTTGGGGCTGACAAAATCTCCAGCCGTTACGACCCCCTCCCCTTCCTTTTTGCATGTCAGGGTCTGTGTCTGGGTATTTTTGCTTTTCAGTCGGACCTGCTTGAGATTCAAAATGATCTCGGAGACGTCCTCCAGCACGCCGGCAATAGCGCTGAATTCATGTTGAACACTGTCGATCTTTACGGCTGTAATAGCAGCCCCATGAAGGGAGGAGAGGATAATTCTTCTCAGAGAGTTGCCCAATGTGGTCCCATAACCTCTCTCAAGAGGCTCACAAATAAACTTGCCATAAGTTTTTGTGCTGGTCAGTTGTACCTTTTCCGGCTTGATCATTTCTCGCCAGTTTATGTACATAAGTTCATTTGATGACATACGGTATCTCCAGCCTTAGGGATTAAAAGAATGAACCACACGCAATATGCAATGTTTATTTTACAGTCGGCTATTTTGAGTAGAGTTCTACAATCAGCTGTTCTTGCATTGGCATGGTCAAATCGTCGCGTACCGGAAAACCCTTCACCACACCCTTCATCTTGTCCTTGTCTAGCTCAAGCCACTGCGGCACTCCCCTACGGACAACAGCTTCCAAAGCGTCGCCAATCACTTGCATCTTTTGACTATTTTCTCCAACAGATATCTCATCGCCGACCTTAATCAGGTAGGAGGGGATGTTGACCTTCTTTCCGTTGACGAGAAAATGTCTGTGCCTGACCAAGTGCCGGCCCTGGGTTCGTGAATTGACGAATCCGAGCCGGTAAACGACGTTGTCCAGCCGTCTTTCAAGCAGGACGAGCAGGTTGGTACCCGTAACGCCCTTTTGACGATCCGCTTTCTCGAAGGTAAGGTGGAATTGTTTCTCCGACAGGCAATACATCCGTTTAACCTTCTGCTTTTCACGAAGCTGAATGCCATAATCGGATAGCTTGCCCCGGCGGCGTTGTCCATGTTCACCTGGTGCGTACCCGCGACGATCGAACGCACATTTATCCCCGTAACAGCGGTCGCCCTTGAGGAACAGCTTTAAATTTTCTCTTCGGCAAATTCTGCAAACCGAACCAGTATATCGTGCCAATCTTGCCTCCCTTAGCAAATATCGCTAAATTTCATTAAATCTTCCGGTGCGTTAAACTCTTCGTCTTTTCGGCGGACGACATCCGTTGTGAGGACTCGGCGTAACATCTTTAATAAGAGTTACGTTGAAACCGGCCGCCTGCAGCGCACGCAAAGCAGATTCACGGCCGGCGCCCGGTCCTTTGACATAGACTTCGACATTCTTCATTCCATGAATAATGGCTTTTTTGGCGGCGTCTTCAGCGGTCAGCTGTGCCGCAAACGGGGTGCTTTTCCGTGATCCTTTAAACCCCATTACCCCAGCGCTGGACCAGGAGACAACGTTGCCGCCCGGATCGGTAATCGTCACGATGGTATTGTTAAAGGTCGATTGGATATGGACGACTCCGCTGGGAATATTCTTTTTCTCTTTTTTCTTTGTACGGGTTTTACGTGGCATCTTTCCTAATCCTTAAATTCAATTGCGTCTCAATTACTTCTTGGCTGCACCTTTTTTCTTGACGGCCGTGCGTTTGGGACCTTTCCGGGTTCTTGCGTTGGTACTCGTCCGCTGCCCGTGAACCGGCAGTCCGCGGCGATGGCGCAATCCACGGTAACACCCCAGATCCATGAGTCGCTTGATGTTCATTGAGATCTCGGTGCGCAATTCACCTTCCACTTTGAACTGGCCGTCAATGACTTTACGGATGCTGTTCACCTCTGCATCGGTCAGGTCGTCCGTGGATGTACCAGGATCAATGCGCAATTGTTCCAGGATTTTTTTCGATGTCGAGCGCCCGATACCGTAAATATAGGTCAACCCGATCTCTATTCGTTTGCGTCTGGGTAAATCAACGCCCGCAATACGTGCCAAAGTCTATCCTCCTATATGATGTCAACCATCAACCTTGTCTTTGTTTGTGCCGCTTGTTCTCGCAAATGACCCGTACCACGCCTTTACGCCGCACGATTTTGCATTTACTGCAGATCTTTTTTACCGATGCCCTGACCTTCATGCTTGTACTCCTTAATGGACGCTCCGTTTGTGTAACCGATTGCAACGCATCACGCGGATGATATCCCTGCCTCACCACCTACTTGGACCGGTAGGTAATCCGCCCCCTTGTCAGGTCATAGGGCGACAGCTCAACGGTTACCGTATCTCCAGGCAAAATCTTAATAAAATGCATCCGCATTTTCCCGCTGATATGAGCAAGCACCTGGTGCTTGTTTTCCAGTTCTACTTTAAACATAGCGTTGGGCAAGGTTTCCAGTACCGTGCCTTCAACTCTAATGGGTTCTTCTTTCGCCATGGTACCCCCTGCTTTGAACCACTCACTCGGAGCGTATTCCTTATCTTAACGCCGGCCTCTGATGCCGCCCTTTTTTAGAAAGCCTTCGTAGTGCCGGCTCAACATGTGAGATTCCATTTGCGCCATCGTATCGATGGCCACGCCGACGACGATCAACAATGCTGTTCCGCCGAAATAAAACGGCACGTTGAATTTGGTAACCAGGAATGTGGGAAGCACACATACGGCGGAAACGTATACAGCGCCCCCCAGGGTAATCCGGGTCAGCACCCTGTCAATGTAGTCGGCTGTCCGCTTTCCCGGTCGAATCCCGGGTATATAGCCGCCATTCTTTTTCATGTTATCGGCCACGTCTACTGGATTGAAGGTGACGGCCGTGTAAAAATAGCAGAAAAATACGATAAACGCGACGTAGACGATATTGTACCAGAGTCCTCCCGGCCGCATCAAAGTGGAAAAGCTCTGCAGCCATGCCAACTGGGTAAACTGCGCGATGGTGGCCGGGAACATCAGGATCGACGACGCAAAAATCGGCGGGATTACGCCCGATGAGTTGATCTTCAACGGCAGATGGGTGCTCTGTCCCCCGTACATCCGCCGTCCAACGACCCGTTTGGCATACTGGACCGGAATGCGCCGTTGCCCCTGCTCGACAAAGATGATGAAACCAATCACCGCCACCATGACGACCAGCAGCAGGATCAGCGTAAATATTCCCATCTCGTCCTGGCTTATCAACCGAATGGTGTTGCCGATGGCACCCGGCATGCGCGCCACAATACCGGCGAAGATGATCAATGAGATGCCGTTGCCGATGCCGCGCTCGGTGATTTGCTCGCCTAGCCACATGATAAAAGCCGTGCCCGCGGTCAGGGTAATCACGGTCATCAGCCGGAAACCCCATCCTGGAATGAACACCACGGACAAGCCGGTGTCGGTCCGCATACCTTCCAATCCCACCGCAATCATGAACCCCTGAATGATACTCAAAATCACCGTGCCGTAACGGGTGTATTGGGTAATCTTTTTCTGGCCCTGCTCTCCCTCCTTTTTTAACTGCTCCAGGTGCGGAATGACCACGGTAAGCAGTTGGAGGATGATGGAGGCAGAGATATAAGGCATGATCCCCAGTGCAAATACGGACAGTCGTTCCAACGCACCACCGGTGAACATATTCACCACGCCGAAAATCGTCCCTTGCATGGAGTCGAAGAAGGATTTCAGAGCACTGCCGTCAATCCCCGGTGTCGGTACATGCACGCCGATGCGGTACACCGCAAGCAAAGCTGCCGTAAATAACAGCCTCCGTTTCAGCTCAGGTATCTTGAATATGTTGCCGAATCCACTGCCGACCATGTTTAGATCACCTCTACGGTGCCTCCCGCCGCCTCTATTTTCTCTTTCGCGCTGCGGCTTGCGGCATTGATTTGAACGGTAAGTGCGACATCGACAGCCCCGTTTCCGAGAAGTTTGATGCCGTCTCGCGGGCCTTTGACCAAACCGCTTTTCGTCAGAGCCGCTTCATCCACAACGGACCCCGCCTCAAAACGGGCAAGATCACCCACATTGATGATAGCGATTTCTTTTTTGAAAATATTGGTAAAACCCCGCTTGGGCAACCGGCGGTGAATCGGCATTTGGCCGCCTTCGAAGCCGGGTCTGACGCCGCCGCCGGATCGGCTGTTGTGGCCTTTGGTGCCGCGGCCTGCGGTCTTGCCCCAGCCCGAACCCACGCCGCGCCCGATACGCTTTCGATTTTTGGTGGATCCCTGGGCCGGCTTTAATTCATGCAGCTTCATGACTTGATCTCCTCGGCCTTAACCAGATGCGATACTTTAATAATCATTCCCCGGGTGGCCGGGGTGTCTTCCAGGCGTACCGTTTTGTTCATTTTGGTCAATCCCATGCCCCGCAGCACCTTACGATGCTTCTCCGGTCTGCCGATCATGCTTTTAACCAATGTAATGTCTATTTTTCCAGCCATGCCTTCATTCCTTACATTAATTCTGCAGCCTGCACCCCGCGCCGGCTGGCCACCTGGTCAATGCTCTGCAATTGCCGCAAGCCTTGAATGGTCGCCTTGACCACGTTGTGCGGATTATTGGTCCCCATGCATTTGGTGAGGATGTTCTGAACCCCTGCCGCCTCGAGCACCGCGCGAACGGCACCACCGGCAATCACGCCGGTACCTTCAGAGGCCGGTTTGAGCAGGACGCGTCCGGCGCCGAACCTTCCAATCACCTGATACGGAATAGTCCCTTCTTTCAGTGGCNNNNTTGCTTTTTCAACGCCCTTGCGAATGGCTTCAGGGACCTCGCCGGCTTTGCCCAGACCGAATCCGATGCTGCCTTCCCCATCCCCCACCACGACAATGGCGCTGAAGCTGAACCGGCGCCCGCCTTTGACGACCTTGGCAACGCGGCTGATGTGTACAACCTTATCAATTAATTGGGATTCTTCCATATCTTGCTTATACAAGGGCTTGCCTCCTTTATACGCCTGTTACGCGGCAGACTAGAACTTCAGTCCGGCCTCGCGAGCACCGTCGGATATGGCCTTGATTCGACCGTGGTACAAAAAACCGTTTCGGTCGAAGACCACCTTTTTAATGCCTTTGTCCAGTGCACGCTGGGCAACTAATTTTCCCACATACGCCGCTGCAGCTCTTTTGCTCTCAAACTTGTCCTGCGCTTTGAAATCCTTTTCTACGCTCGATGCCGTTACCAGCGTGGCGCCGGCGGTGTCATCGATGACTTGCGCATAGACGTGCTTTGCACTCCGGAACACCGAGAGTCTCGGTTTATCAGTTGTGCCTTTGATTTTCTTCCGTATTCTCGCCTGACGTTTGACGCGGGCGGCTGATCTCGGATTGGTTGAACTCATGTCATTCCCCATTCACATCGTTAAGCATATGGTCTGTTGGCCGTCGTACCGGCTCATTTTTTCGCTGTTGTGTGGTCCTTTATTTCGTACCCGTCTTGCCGGCCTTGCGCATGATATGCTCTTCCGCATATTTGATCCCCTTGCCCTTATAGGGTTCGGGCGGCCGAAGTTGGCGAATCCGGGCTGCGGTCTGTCCAATCAATTGCTTGTCAATCCCGTTGATTTTCACTACGTTGTTTTTGTCCACTTGGGCGGACACGCCTTCCGGCAATGGAAAATCAATGGGATGGGAGTAGCCCAGATTAAAGACAATGCTTTTGCCCTTGACCTCAGCACGGTAACCGATCCCGTTGATCTCCAGAACCCGTTCAAACCCTTGGGAAACCCCCGTGACCATATTATTCAGCAGACTGCGGGTCATTCCCTGCAAGGCCACCGTTTTGCGGCTTTGGTCATTCGACACCACATTGATCTCGTCTTTCTCGATTTTGACATCAACGTCCGGATGAATCTCTTGGGTCAAGGTACCGTTTTTCCCCTGCACGGTCACCACACGCTCCTTGCAGCTGACCTTGATCTTATCCGGGATCGTAATTGGTTTTTTTCCTACTCGCGACATCTTGTTTCACCTTTATCATGCGCCGGCCATGGGGTATTCGATCTGTTTCGCCTGATGGCCATCGCTAAGTTCGGCTTCGTATCGGGCACTGCGCGCAGCCGCCACCTGCCAATCCGGCAGCTGGATCGATTAGAAAATGTTACAGAGCACCTCGCCACCCACATTTTCTTTGCGGGCCTGTTTGTCCGTCATAATACCTTTGGATGTGGAGAGCACGGAAGTTCCCATACCGCTGTAAAAGGATTTCACGTCACCGGCCCCCACATATACCCTGCGGGACGGTTTGCTCACGCGATTGATCTCCTGAATTACATGGGATTGATCGTCCATGTATTTCAAATAGACCCGTAAAATGCCTTGCTTGCCATCTTTGATGAACTTGTAGTTACGGATATAACCTTGCTCTTTCATCACTCTGGCCAGCTCGGTTTTCATCTTCGAGCCGGGGATGTCCACACTGTTGAATTTGGCTTTGCCGGCGTTGCGAACGCGTGTCAGCATGTCGGCAATGGGATCAGTTAATGCCATTCTAATCTCCGTATAGGGTACATCGTCTATGAATTTGCAGTCTGCGGCAGCCACCAAATGCGACTACCAGCTGGATTTAATCACACCGGGTAATTTCCCCTGGGATGCCATGTTCCGAAAACAGATGCGGCAGATACCAAATTTTCGAATAAACGCACGCGGACGTCCGCAAAGGGGACACCGGTTATATGCACGCACGGCAAACTTGGGTTTACGTTGCGCTTTTACGCGTAGTGCTGTTTTGGCCAACTCAACCTCCTCAATCTCGGCTATTTGCGAAAAGGCATCCCCATCAGCTGGAGCAGTTCGCGCCCCTCTTCATCCGTCTTGGCGGATGTAACGATGCTGATGTTCATTCCTTTAATTTTGTCTATCTTGTCATAGTCAATCTCGGGAAAGATAATATGTTCTTTGATTCCCAAGGAGTAGTTGCCGGCACCGTCGAAAGCTTTGGCGGAAATACCCCGAAAGTCACGCACGCGGGGAAGGGCGATATTCACCAGCTTGCTGAAAAAATCGTACATCCGATCGCGCCGTAAGGTGACCATGCACCCGATGGGCATGCCGGCTCTCAATTTAAATGCCGCGATGGATTTTCTCGCACGGGTGATCACCGGTTTTTGGCCGGCGATGTTCATCAACTCTTCCACCGCACCATCCAGAATTTTGATATTCTGAATGGCTTCACCCAACCCCATGTTCAAGGTAATCTTTTCCAATTTCGGAATCTGGTGAACATTGGCGTAACTGAATTTCTCTTTGAGCTTGGGGACTACCTGCTCGTTATAAAAGCTCTTAAGCTGGGACATTCCATTCCTCCGCAAAGCCCGCGCCCGCACACCGGGATTTAGGCATCAATTTGCTCGTTGCATTGCCGGCACACGCGGACCTTTTTACCATCGTCCAAACGCTGCATTTTAATGCGCGCCGGTTTGATGCATTTATTGCACAACAACATCACATTCGACATGTGAATCGGCGCTTCACTCTCGACAATGCCACCCTGCCGGTTTTGGGCCGACGGACGGGTGTGGCGTTTCACCGTGTTGACATTTTCAACCAATATGCGCTGTTTTTTCCGGTCGATCTTCAGCACTTTGCCAACTTTGCCGTTATCTTTGCCGGCGATGACTTTGACCTTGTCGTCTTTCTTAATATGGCATTTAGACCTTAACATAAGGCAATACTCCGTCGTTATTAAAGGACCTCGGGGGCCAGCGAAACAATCTTCATGAAGCGCTTGGCGCGCAGCTCGCGGGCAACCGGGCCAAAAATGCGGGTTCCCAAAGGTTCGCGTTGATTATTGATCAGCACCGCCGAGTTATCGTCAAATCGAATATAGGAACCATCCGGACGCCGAATCTCTTTTGCAGTTCGAACGACCACCGCCTTGAGCACGTCCCCCTTTTTCACCTTGGCATTGGGTATGGCATCTTTGACCGATACGACGATAATGTCGCCTATGCTGGCGTATCGACGTTTTGACCCGCCCAATACTTTGATGCAATACAGCACCCGAGCCCCGGAGTTGTCTGCCACCGTTAATCTGGTTTCGCTCTGAATCATTTTCTCTTCCCTTTATCCTTAAACGGCTTTCTCAATGATCCGGACCACTCGCCATCTTTTGGTCTTGCTCAGAGGGCGGGATTCGCTGATCTCGACACGGTCACCGATACCGCAGGCGTTATCTTTGTCATGTGCCGTAAATTTGTTTCGGCGGCGGATGTATTTCTTGTACAGGGGGTGTTTGACCAACCGCTCCACCTGTACGACGACGGTTTTGTCCATCTTATTGCTGACGATGATACCGCTGACCTCTCTTTTCGTTCCACGTGTTTTCATATGCGCCCTTAATTATCATTCTCTTTGGGATTACGCGCAGCCGCTTTGGTGATGGTGTAAATCCGGGCAATATCTTTACGGGTTTCCTTGATCTTGCTCGGATTTTCCAGCTGGCCGATTTCATGTTGAAAACGCAGGTTAAACAGCTCTTTTTTCAAATCGACAAGCTTTTGCTGCATTTCTTCGCTGCTGAGCGCTCTGATCTCGCTGGCTTTCATAGCAGATCGCTCCTCTCAATAAATCGGGTTTTAACCGGCAGTTTATGCATGGCCAGTCGCATGGCCTCCTTTGCGACCGATTTGGGAACGCCAGTCATTTCATAAAGCACACGACCGGGTTTGATCACCGCCTGCCATCCTTCAGGTGCGCCTTTACCTTTACCCATACGAACTTCAGCGGGCTTTTTGGTAAACGGTTTATCCGGAAAGATGCGGATCCAGATTTTACCGCCCCTCTTTACGTGACGGGTCATGGCGATACGAGCGGCTTCAATCTGCTTGCTCGTAATGTACCCACAATCCACGGCCTGCAATCCGAACTCTCCGAAGCTGAGGTCGGAACCGCGGTACGCCTTTCCTCTCATTTTGCCTTTTTGCACCTTGCGGTGCTTCACCTTCTTGGGGCTCAGCATATCTTTCTATCTCCTGGTGACCGGCCTGCTCGCTGGCAATCAGCTCTCCAGTGCCGAATGATCTTTCTTCAGAATCTCACCTTTAAAAATGTAGACCTTGACGCCGATGATGCCATAAGTCGTTCGCGCCTCGGTGAAACCGTAATCGATATCAGCCCGCAGGGTATGCAGGGGCACGCGGCCTTCCCGGTACCACTCTGAACGGGCCATCTCCGCGCCTCCCAGCCGGCCGGCGCACATGATTTTGATGCCTTGGGCACCGAACCGTATGGCGGAAGTGACACCTCGCTTCATCGCCCGGCGGAAGGCAACGCGGCGTTCAATCTGCATGGCCACATTTTCTGCAACCAATTGGGCATCGATCTCAGGTTTGCGGACCTCCTGGATGTCGATCATTACTTCCTGGGAAACCTTTTTCTCGATCTCCTGCTTCAGACGCTCGATTTCAGAACCCTTTTTGCCGATCACGATACCCGGGCGGGCTGTGTGAATGCGAAGCCGGATGCGCTTGGCGCTGCGTTCGATTTCGATCTTGGCGATTCCGGCATGGAACAGTTTCGCTTTGATGAACTTGCGTAAATTGAAATCGGTGCGGATGTATTCCGCATATTTCTTATCTGCATACCACCGGGAATCCCAGGTCTTGACGATACCAAGCCGCATTCCGATCGGGTTAACTTTCTGGCCCAAGCTGCTACCTCCTTGCTTACACCGATGTTTCGGTCAGAACGACCGTCACATGGCTGGTGCGTTTCAAAATTCGAGTGCCGCGACCGCGTGCTCTGGCCCGGAATCGCTTCAACGTCGGGCCGCTATCCACCAACAGGCTGCCCACCACCAGGGCGTCGATATCGATATCCGGTTGCTGGTCGGCATTGGCGACCGCGCTGCGAAGCACTTTCTCAACGATGCCGGCGGCCTTTTGGGGCATGAACCGAAGCATGTCCATTGCTGTTTCCACTGGTTTGCCTTTGATGGCGTCCGCCAGCATCCGAACTTTTTGCGGCGAAATGCGCACATACCGGGCGACTGCTTTGACCTCCATTATTGCCACTCCTTCAACCGTTGCCTATTTGCGTTTCGATTTCCTATCAGCGGCGTGGCCGTAATAAGTCCGCGTGGGTGAAAATTCACCCAGCTTGTGGCCCACCATGTTCTCGGTCACAAATACAGGAATAAATTTCCGGCCGTTGTGAACAGCCAGCGTCAGCCCCACCATCTCGGGAATGATGGTGGATCGCCGCGACCACGTCTTGATCACCTGGTTGCTCCGCGACTCCTGGGCAACCGAAACCTTTCTCAGCAGTTTGTCTTCGATGTACGGACCTTTTTTCAATGACCGTGGCATAGTCTCTCCTGTTAATATGGCGCCGCCGGCGCCTGATCTTTCCGTCCTGGCTGAATGCCTGCGATGTCAGCAGGGTTATTTTCTCCGTTTAACGATATAACGATCCGTCTGTTTGTTGTTGCGGGTCCGATACCCTTTGGTCGGCAAGCCCCAGGGAGAACACGGATGCCGTCCGCCGGACGACCGGCCTTCGCCGCCGCCCATGGGATGGTCCACCGGGTTCATGGCCACGCCGCGGACCTTGGGCCGACGGCCTTTCCAACGGTTACGCCCCGCTTTTCCAATCTTCAGGTTTTCATGCATCACGTTACTCAGTTGACCGATGGTGGCTTTGCATCGCAGCAGCACCATGCGGACTTCGCCGGAAGGCAGCTTGACTAGCGCGTAACGGTCTTCCTTGGCCATCAATTGGGCGTAAGCGCCGGCACTGCGAACAATCTGGCCGCCTTTTCCCAATTTGAGCTCAATGTTGTGGATCTGGGTTCCCAGCGGGATATTGGCCAGGGGCAGTGCGTTTCCCGGTTTGATATCCGCATCCGGACCGGACATCACCTCATCGCCCACGTTCAGGCTCTGGGGCGCCAGGATGTATCGCTTCTCACCGTCAGCATAGTGCAGCAACGCAATTCGGGCGCTGCGGTTGGGATCGTATTCGATTGCAGCGACTTTTGCAGGAATACCGTCTTTGTTGCGCTTGAAATCGATGATACGGTAGTAGCGTTTGTGTCCGCCGCCACGGCGTCTCGATGTGATCCGACCGTTGTTGTTGCGCCCGCCGCTCTTTTTAAGGATTTGGACCAGGCCCTTTTCAGGTTTCTTTTTGGTCACTTCCTCAAAAGTGGCATAGGTCTGAAATCGGCGACCGGGAGAAGTTGGTTTTACTCTTTTAACTGCCATTATGAAAAACTCCTAAATCTAGGCCCCTTCAAAAAACTCAATACGTTCACCGGGCATCAGGGTCACAATTGCTTTTTTCCAATTACGGCGTCTTCCCAGGATCCGCCCGCGGCGTTTTAATTTTCCGCTGACGTTCATGGTACGGGTTTCAGCGACCTTCACATTGAATATCTGCTCAACGGCTCTTTTGATTTCGATGCGGTTGGCCCGCGGGTCCACTTCGAAGGTGACCTGATTGGCTTCGTCTTTCTGGATATTGGTCTTCTCTGTGATGACCGGCCGGCGGATAATGTCATAGTCGATCATGAGAGCAGTCTCCCTTCAATGCCTTTTACGGCCTCTTCAACCAGGACCAGCTTATCGTATTTGAGGACGTCATATACATTGAGGCCCTCGCAACGGATGACTTTTACGCCCGGCACATTGCGAGATGAACGTTCCAAAACGTGGTCCTTGTTGACGGTAACAATGAGCGCTTTGGACGCTTCCAGGTTTTGGATGGCCGCCACAAAGTCCTTTGTTTTGATCTCGGACAGCTTGAACTCATCCACCACGGTCAATCCATTGTCCCGGAGCTTGCTGGAAAGCGCCATCTTCAATGCCAGCTTGCGGACCTTCTTGGTTACTTTCTGCTCGAAGGAACGGGGATGGGGGCCGAAAACAACACCACCGCCGCGCAAAAGGGGCGACTTGATGTTGCCTTTGCGCGCCCGGCCCGTTCCCTTCTGGCGATAAAGCTTGCGCTGGCTGCCTTTAATATCGGACCGGTTTTTGACGCAGGCGGTTCCGGAACGCCGGCTAGCCAATTGGGCGTTCACCACCTGGTGCAGCACGGGCGACTTGATCGGCACATTGAAAATTTCATCGGGCAGATCGGTCTTTGAGACCTTGTCGCCATTCATATTCAATACATCTACAGTTGCCATAATTTTCCTCGCGCAGGACCTTTTTCGGTCAATGGCTTTGCTGCCATAACGTTCCTGCCGTTACCGACCCATCCTTATTGGGATGCGAACTTGACCTTTTTCAACTTAACCAGCGCCTGCCGGTGTCCGGGAACCGGTCCTTTCAGCAGAATCAGGTTTTCTTCCGGCCGTATATCGACAATCTCCAGGTTTCTCGCTGTCTTGCGTTCAACACCGTAGTGTCCCGGCAGTTTTTTGCCTTTGATCACTTTGGACGGCCAGGCGCTGCAACCAATGGAGCCGGGTACCCGGTGGCATTTGCTGCCGTGGGTTTTCCGTCCGCCACCGAATCCGTGGCGTTTCATAACGCCCGAAAATCCGCGCCCTTTGGTCGTGCCGACCACATCGATCCGTTCGCCGACCTCAAACAGATCGAGTCCGATGGTCTGCCCCACTTCAAACTCTTCGGGATTGTCAACACCCACTTCCCGTAAAAACGCGAAGCCCTGGCCACCGCTTTTCTTAAGATGACCCTGCATCGGTTTGGTGGTGTGGGATGCCTTTTTCTCTCCGAAGCCGATTTGAAGGGCGTTGTATCCATCGCTGTCAACGGTTTTGATCTGGGTCACCACGCACGGTCCGGCCAGCACCACTGTTACCGGTACGTAGCGGCCGTCCGGTGTATAAACACTGGTCATGCCCAGCTTCTTTCCGATCAATCCTTTACTACTCATGGCTTTTCATTCCCAAGCTACAGTTTAATCTCGACATCGACACCAGGTGACAGGTCCAACTTCATCAATGCGTCAACCGTCTGCTGGGTGGGTTCCAAAATATCCAGCAATCGTTTATGTGTCCGCATTTCGAACTGCTCACGGGATTTCTTATCGACGTGAGGCGACCGCAGCACGCAAATTTTATTAATCTTGGTCGGCAACGGGATGGGGCCGACCACCTTTGCACCCGTCTTGCGAGCGGTGTCCAGAATGTCCGTTGCGGACTGGTCCAATAGTTTGTGATCGTAAGCTTTAAGCCGGATCCGAATCTTGGCGTTCATTATCATGGGGTATTCTCTCTTACTCGATAATCTCGCTGACCACGCCAGCGCCAACGGTGCGTCCGCCTTCGCGAATCGCAAAACGCAGCTCTTTCTCCATGGCGATCGGGGTGATCAACTCTCCGGTGATCGCTACAT
>JARRKU010000136.1:0-13160 GCA_037387725.1 Desulfobacteraceae bacterium | reverse complement strand
CCGACCAGCGACCGGCCGGTCATCGTACTGTGGCAGCAGACCGGAAACGGTGCCAATCGGACCTGGCTGGCTTACAAAGAGATGGTCGATCTTGTCTTCAGTGAAGACAATGAAGATCCTGGCAACGACCAGCTTTCCGAGGTGGGCGCGCCAAGCCTCTGGGCTCCTCAGGGCAGCAACGCTCGCCAGCACGGTACTTCGACCCGAAATAGGTATTACGGTAACAGCAAAACCGACACTTACAATAACAGTGCCGCAAATGCCGGGGTCATCCGGTCCTCCTTCATCAGCCTGCTTGCTGGTTATGCCAGGACAACCCTGAAATTCTGGGGGTGGCATGAAACAGAGCCCCAAAGGGCAGGTTTCGCCTTGAACGATTTCGACCGCAAGGAGGTTCAAGTTCTGGATGAGAGCGGAACCCCCATCGCCACTTATGTCATCGGCACTTCGGCTGCACCGGGTGACTGGTACCGGGAAGAGATCGATCTGACGCCATTTGCCGGCCGGTCTATCGCCATCCAATTTCGGTTCGATACAGTGGATAACCTGAATAATGATTTTGAAGGATGGTATATTGACGAAGTATGGATCGAATCGGAATGGCCGGTCCAAAACACGACCTTGGCCGTCGGCCTGAAAGAGGCCATGGTCCTGCGGTTTGCGGATGGATTTCCCGAAATTCGTGAAGGGGATCGCATTTATGGCAACAGTCGCCGGACCATCGGCCGGGTAAGCGCGCCCCCGCTGCTCACCGCAGGAGATTGGACGGATGCGTCCAGGGCCCAAGGTGTTCTGCTGTTGAACCGCGTATCGGTTTCCACTGCGGCCGAAGCTTTTGTCGATGGAGAACTCATCACTTCCATTGGCGGAAACGGGCGTGCGCGCATTACCACCTATGACGAGACCAACGACCGAAAAGCCAATATCATCAGGGTCTACATTGCGACCGAAGGCGGCATTGGATCTGCCAACACAAACCCGATAGACGCCAATATTCTCCCTTATCCGCGGCTGGGTGCCGACGACGCGCTCCAATGGCCGCCATATACAGATGCCCGTGGCAATTGGACCGATGACGACGGCAACTTTACGGCCGCCGAAGATTTCTTCCGACTCATCCAGTGGGATGCACTGAACGCGGGTGCCGCTTCCATCCCTTTCAGGAGTACGGCCCAAGGGATCATTTTGAACGCTGTGGTTCAAACCCACCACAGTGACCTTCAATCCCTTGACTTTCCGGCGATCCTCTCCCAAGATGAAATTGGACTGCATACCTTCGGCGACGGCAGCCTGAACACGTATTTTGACGATTTCGGTATCCGTATCGCCGTACCGCAAAACAACACCCTCCCCGCCCCCTTGCAACAATAAAGGAGTGCGATTGAACACTATCCCGGCTTCAAGTGTGACAGCACAAAGGATTTTAGACGATTTCCAATCCAGACAACTTTTCAAGGCCTATCACATCCCCATGGTCGAAGAACGGTGGGTTTCATCGGATGAAGAAGCAGCGAAGGCCGCCCGTGCGATGGGGTATCCGGTAGTCCTCAAAGGGAGTGGCGCAGCATGGCCGCATAAGACAGAAGCCGGATTGGTCTGCCTCAACCTAAAGGGTGCTGAAGCTGTCAGGAAAGCCGTGCGGCACATCCAACGCAAGGCGGCAAAAGACCTGGAGGGGATGGTGGTCCAGCCCCACCTAACCGGCCAGAGGGAACTGATGGCCGGGCTGTTCAGGGATCCCCAATTCGGCCCGGTGATACTCTTCGGCCTGGGCGGCACCTTGGCCGAAGCCATCGACGATGTGACCATGGGCATCGCCCCTTTAAGCCGCGAAGATGCCGTCGCGATGATCAGCCGCCTCAAAGCCCAAAAACTGCTATCGCAGTTCAGAGGTGAGGAGAAAGTGGATCTGGAGGCCCTGGCGGGGGTGTTGCTCGGGCTGTCTCGAATGGCGGAAGAGCATCCTGAAATCGCCGAAGTGGATATCAATCCGCTAAAGGTATTACCTTCGGGTGAAATCTGCGCCGTGGACAAACTCATCGTCTTCCGGCCCACCGACGATCCCACCCACCCTTGCCATCCGGTTCCCCCCCAGGCTATCGGCCGACTTTTCCACCCCAAATCCATTGCCATCATCGGCGCATCATCCAAGATTGGGAAATGGGGCTATATGCTTTCCGTAAACACCATAGGCGGCGGTTTTAGGGGGGAGATTTACCTTGTTAATTCCAAAGGCGGTCGGATTTTCGGACGTCCGGCCTATAAATCACTGGAGGATATACCCGGCAGGATCGATCTGGCCGTGGTCACCATACCGGCGCGGTGGGTACTGGAACTGATTCCTCAGCTTCAGTCGAGCGGTGTTCGATATATGGTCCTGATATCATCAGGATTCAGCGAAGCCGGTGCTGAAGGCAAAATACTGGAAGAACAAGTCGTGGCTGCAGCGCGCCAAGCCGGCATCCTGGTTCTGGGTCCCAACACCATGGGAATTGCCAACCCTCACATCTCCCTGTTCTGCACCGGTTCCAGTGTCGCTCCGGTGGCCGGCGGTACGGCCATGGTTTCCCAATCAGGAAACATGGGAACCCAGTTGCTGGCCTTTGCAGAGAAGCAGGGCATCGGCATCCGGGGGTTCTCCGGAAGCGGCAATGAAGCCATGATCCGGGTGGAGGACTATCTCGAAGGATTTGAAGTCGATGAGTTAACGCGTACCGTGGTCCTCTATGTCGAAAGCATAAAAGACGGCCGACGTTTTTTTCAAGCCGCCAGGCGGGTCAGCCGCAAAAAACCGATTGTCCTGCTCAAGGGCGGACAAACCCAGGCCGGGAGCAGAGCCGCATCCAGTCACACCGGCGCCATGATGACAGACCGCCGCATTTTCGATACCATGTGCCGTCAAGCGGGCATCATCAAGGTCGAACGTCCCATGGAACTGCTCGATCTGGCTGCGGCTTTCTCCGCTTTACCGCTTCCCGGCGGGCCCCGCGTGGCCATCATGACCCTGGGGGGTGGCTGGGGGGTGGTGACCGCGGATCTTTGCTTTTGCCATGGCCTTGACGTTCCTGAATTGGATCCCGGCATTGTTGCGTCACTGGACCCGCTGCTGCCACCCTATTGGAGCCGCTCCAACCCGGTGGATCTGGTGGGTGAGCAAGACCCTGATCTTCCGTTGAAGGCATTAGAGACCCTGGCGGCCTGGAAGGGGTGCGATGCTGTAATTCATCTCGGCATTTTGGGACGGCGAATATTTTTGAAACGGATGGGCAACGCGGCCCAAAAAATTGATCCCCAGATGGAAGGCGCTTTCATGCATCAAATGCAGGAGATGGTGGACCGCTTTGAACAGAACTACATCCATCATACCGTTCAATTGATGGAGCGGTTCAAGAAGCCCATTGTGGGCGTACACCTTTTGACCAACGGAGAGGGACAAACCGTATACCGGGTGAAGGGTTCTCCCTACAAGGGCGTTTTTTACGAAACTCCGGAGCGGGCCGTGTATGCCCTTTCTCAATTGGTAACATACCAAAACACCTTGGCCAAGAGCCGGACTGATGCATCGGTCACGTAGCTGGGGGCGCAAGAAGAGCGGCAAATGGAAGCGACTCTCGCTTGAATATCAAGCACCGCAGCAGACGCAGGTTCAAGGATATTCTAAGACCTATTTTTCGCGTATCACACGCTATCCCTCAATCTTTTCGATTCCGATCCCGATAGCGATCCTGACCCCGATTTGCCGCGACATCGGGGTCAATTGCTGGGCAATGGGATGGGACCTTGTTCAAATCCATTCTTTTTGATATTTTATGTGCATCAGACGTGGAAAAACGGCCGGATTCGATGCGGACCAATCATTGTTGCTGTGGTGTACGCCAGCCTTACAGCATGTTCAGGGGTGAGGCCAGAGCATAGAGACGATTCGATGCATTGACAATTAAAAATCGATTGCCCCATGGGAGAAGCATGTACAGATCCAGCTTTGCGATTAAAAGACAGTTCGACTTTGATATTGGACACCTGAAAAAGAGTCCATGTAAAAACTGCCTGCATCGATCGCTATTCCCAGGTTGTGCCGACACCTGCGAAATCCTTGACCGGATTCAAACGCGATTGGCCAGAAGCATCGCCACCACCCACACCCATTCACCATTGGAGCCTTACACGGTCTATTTAGAAGATTGGCAAGCCAAATAGAACTTGGGTAAAAATGAGGCGTTCTGAACAAGCGACCGCTGAGAAAGTCCATTCATGCCAATTGCCACAGCAGACATCTCTGATGCTTACCATATCCTCACCAGCGCAGACGGCGCTATGGGCATTCAGCTCATGGGGCGCATTGATCACCGGCGGGCCGCCCAGCTTATCAAGACACTCAAACGCGAAATTGCTTCCCACCCCCCCGCCAAGGTGACCGTTGATCTCAACCGCATCACCTATTTCGACGATTTTGGCGTTTTGGTGCTGGCGGAGATCAGGAAATTCCTTAAAGAGCGTCAAATTCCCTTCAGTTTGATCCAACCCCCTCCCAGACCTGGCGAAGTGCTGGCCTTGTTTAACTTTGATGACCCCGCCACCTGTGCGCTTCCGGAGCGCCCCCCAAAGGGCAATCCCATTATCCGCCTGGGTGAGGGTCTCCTTCACCAGCTCTATCATTTACGCTATTTGGTCTCTTTCCTCGGGTCCGCTGCGATCTGCTTGCTACATGTCATGCTCCATCCAAAAAAACTGAGATGGAATGACACGGTGAACCTGATTCAAAAAACCGGTGTGGACGCCGTGCCCATCGTTGGTCTGATCAGCTTTCTGCTGGGATTGATTATGGCTTTCGTCTCCAGTCTTCAGCTGGAGCAGTTCGGCGCCGGCATTTATGTGGCTTCCCTGGTGGCCCTGGCCATGGTGTCCGAGTTAGGGCCGATCATGACCGCTATTGTGGTGGCCGGCCGATCTGGATCGGCTTTCGCAGCTGAAATCGGGACCATGCGTATATCAGACGAAATCGATGCTTTGTTTACCATGGGAATTTCCCCCACCCTGTTTCTCGTCGTGCCGCGTATTGTGGCCGCCGTCGTCGTGGTCCCGATGCTGACATTGTTTGCCGATCTCTTCGCCATATTCGGCGGTCTGGTGATCAGTGTCTCTGTATTGGATTTGACCATCAGCACCTATATCAGCCAAACAATTAAAGCGCTGGATCTTTTTGAATTTTCGTGGGGTTTGATGAAAAGCCTGGTATTTGCCGCATTAATTGCCTGGATTGGATGCCTAAGAGGGTTTCAGGTGCGCGGCGGCGCTTCGGAGGTTGGAAATGCCGCCACCTCGGCGGTGGTATCCGGCATATTCTTAATCATCCTCTTTGACTCGATCTTCGCGGTAATTCGCAGCTATTGGTAACCCCAATTCTGCAACATCGGTGATAGTATGACAGAAGACCGCAAAGCGCTGATTGAAGTACGTGACCTGACGGCGTGCTATGGAGACGATATCGTATTGAAAGATGTCCAAATGGAGGTCTATCCCAACGAGATCCTGGCTATTATCGGCGGCAGCGGGTGCGGAAAAACCACCCTGCTCAGACATCTGGTCGGTATCCAGCAGCCGGCGGCCGGAAGTATCACCATAGACGGAAACGATATCACCAATCACGATGATGGTACTTTTGACACCGCATTGAAGAAAATCGGCATCTTGTTTCAGGGTGGCGCCCTCTTCGGTTCAATGACCATCGCAGAGAATGTCGCCCTGCCCATCCGGGAGTATACGGATCTGGAACCGGATGCAATCTCTGACCTGGTTCAAATGAAACTCTGCAGCGTGGACTTGGGGGGATATGGAGAACATCTGCCATCCGAGCTGAGCGGTGGAATGGTCAAACGGGCGGCATTGGCCAGAGCCCTGGCCCTTAACCCGGAAATCCTGTTTCTAGATGAACCGACAGCCGGACTGGATCCGGTTATCTCCGCTGAAATCGAAGAATTGATCCTGCGCATCAACCACAGCATGGGCACCACTATGGTCATCATCACCCATTCCCTCAACATCATCTTTAAGGTTGCACACCGGGTGATAATGCTGGATAAATCGGCAAAGGGCATCGTTGCCCAGGGCGACCCCAATCAATTGAAGCGCCAAAACCCGAATCCCGTTGTCCGTCAGTTCTTTCATCGGCAGGCGGGCCTGGACAAGAGGCGGTCATGGCAACCCTGAAAACGAAATTCAGCGTGGGGCTGTTTCTGATTATCGGTATCGCTGTCATAATCGTCGGCGTGATCTGGCTTGGCATGTCCAATTACCTGGAAAAGGGACGCCTGTTCGTTGCCTACTTCGATGAATCGGTCCAGGGCCTGGATGTGGACTCTCCGGTAAAATATCGCGGTGTCCACATCGGCCGTGTGCATACCATTGGCGTGGCGCCGGATGGAAAATTGATCGAAGTGGTATTGAAGATCGAATCCGACATCACATCTGATGGCGCTACCGAGAACCTGGTGGCACAATTGAAATCGGTTGGCATTACCGGACTGATGTTTATGGAATTGGAGCAGAAAAAGGATGACGCCCAGAGTTATCCGCCACTCAGTTTCACGCCCCAGTATCCGGTCATTGCCACAAGGCCGTCAGAAATATCTAAGTTCTTTCAGGGGATCGAAGATATTTTCAGCATGTTCCGCGCCTTGGATGCCGATACCATCTCAGATGAACTGACCATGGTCCTCAAAAAGCTGAACAAAACCATCGATGACGCCCGATTGGCCGAGCTGGTGGAAGAAGTCCGCACCACGGTCAAAGCCTTTCAAAACATCGTGAAAACAGAAAAGATGGATCGTTTATTGACGTCCTTGGAGAAAACCTCCGGCAACTTCAATCAAATGGCGGAAAACGCAGATGGCGGCATCACGGAGATCCGCAAGACAGTGAACCGGCTGAGTAAGGTTATCGACAACAGCGGCGGCGACATGGAAGGCATCACAGCCGATTTAAAAGAGGCCGCCATGGAAATCAAACGCGCCATGGAGACCGCCACGGCACTACTGGAAAATACGGACCGCCAGGTGGATACCATTGAGCGACAGGTTTTGGTGACGCTCAACCGCATCGACCGGGCCACCGATACCTTGAACCGCTTCCTCGATCAACTGGCCAACCAGCCGTCCCAGGTGATTTTCAGTGCACCGGCAGTGGAGAAACCGTGAGGCGACAACGCATGAGAAATCTGATGAGAGTGACGATGTTTAAAGAAAAACGTTGTGGAAGCGATTTAATGAATTGTTTTGAAACCGTGTTCGATGCACCCGGTTTTAACTGCAGCGATAGAAGCGCTGGCGTACCTTTGTCTTTCCGGCCTAAGACCGGAAAGACAAGCCACCCGCTTTGCGTGTGGTCGCTGGCTCTAAGATGGCTCCGTTGGCTCCCGGTGCTCCTGGCCTTCGCTTTATCGGCCTGCATGTCCCCGTCGAATCCTCCCAAACCGACCTATTATTATACGCTGAACTACCCTTTGACGAACACCCGCCTCAACCCTCAACTGCCCGCTGTATTGCGGATTGAACGATTCGCTGTCAGCCCGCCGTTTCATACCCAGCGAATCATCTATGCGGGAAAAGGCCATCACCGCAACGCGTATGCGTACCATCAATGGATTGCCCCACCGGGAGAGATGCTGCCTTATTTTCTGGCCCGGGACTTTAGCAAAACCAATGGATTCAAGGCGGTATTGACACCCAACACCTCGCTCACCGCCACGCACAGCCTCCACGGATGGGTAGAAGAATTCATTGAAGATGACGGTTCCAAGGAGGGTGCGGCCGTGGCGGCCATTCACATCACCCTCGTCAACAACTTAAACATCGATCCCACCGGCAAAATCCTGCTTCAAAAACGCTACCACGCCAGGGTGCCGTGTCTTTCCGCAACTCCAGCCGCCCTGGCCGAATCAATGAGTACGGCCGTAGCCAAAATCTCAGCAGAAATCGCCCGGGATGTTTATAGCCAGCTATCGTCGGGTGGTGCATTAAAACACTAGGATTTCATCATGCCCATTAAACGCATCGACCAACTGCCCTGTCATTCGGCCCTTCTAAAGAAAGTCCATGACATGGCGCATCCCATGCATCACCTGAAATTCTTATTGGACGATCCGGAACGCCTGAAAAATTTTTCGGTCCGGGGCTGCGGTTTGTTTTTCGATTACTCCCGCCAACGCTTGACAACCGGTATTCGCGATCTGCTGATCGAAACAGCGGATAAACTTCAACTCAACCAACGCTTCGAACAGATGTGCTGCGGAGATAAAATAAATGTAACCGAAGATCGGGCTGTACTTCACACGGCCACGCGCCAATTGGACCATGCATCGGTCATCGTGGACGGAGAGGACGTAATACCCCAAGTCCGTGAGGTCAACGAGGCGGTAAAAAGATTCTCCCGGTCTGTGCATGCCGGCGAAATAAAAGGCTCCACCGGCCGCTCGTTCCGACATGTGGTGGTGGTGGGAATCGGCGGATCGTATCTCGGCACCCAATTTGTCGCCACCGCGTTAGCCGCCTGCGCCCGGAAGAATGTAGAACTCCATTTTCTTTCCAATGTGGACATTCACAATTTTGGCGCCATTGTCGAAAAGATCGATGCACCGTCCACCTTGTGGATCATTATCTCAAAAAGCTACACCACAGCCGAAACCATGGCCAATACGCGTCTGGTGGAGCACTATATGCGCGAGCAAGGCCTGGAGCCTTCCCGTCACACGATAACAGTAACCGCCAAAGACAGTCCAGGAGACGATCCAGATCGTCCGGTCCTGCAAACCTTTCATATGTTCGATTTTATCGGCGGACGATACAGCGTCACCTCTGCAGTGGGTACGGTTCCACTGAGCCTCTACCTGGGCTACAATGCAGTGGAAGCATTTTTAAAGGGGGCCAATGAGATGGATGTCCATGCCCGTACCGCGCCCCCGGTCCATAATCTTCCCATGCTGGCGGCATTGATCTCCGTCTGGAATACCACCTATTTGGGATATGGCCAACAGGCCATTATCCCCTATGCATCACCATTGGCCAAACTGGCGCCCCATGTGCAACAGCTCAATATGGAAAGCAACGGCAAATCGGTGGACCTCCAGGGCGAATTTCTTCCGGATCCCGCCGGTACGGTCGTCTTTGGAGAGCCGGGCACCAACGCCCAGCACTCCTTCTTCCAGCTCGCCCACCAAGGTCCGGCTTTCCCCATCGATTTTATCGGCATCCTTACACCGCAGTACCCGCAATACGACACCCTGTCCAAAGGGGTCACCAACCATCAGGAGCTATGGGCCAACATGCTGGCCCAGGCCAAAGCCCTGGCCGTGGGAGAGGACAATCCGGACCGCGCCCGCCACTTTTCCGGCAATCGGCCATCATCCACTTTGGTGATGGAGGATCTCTCGCCTGTCAATGTGGGACGACTGCTGAGTTTTTACGAAGCGCGTACCGTTTTCGAGGGCTTTATCTGGGGCATCAACTCTTTCGACCAGTTCGGCGTCCAACTCGGCAAGACATTGGCGTCCGGTTTGCGGGGCCGAATGGCCGAGCGTAATCAATACCCCTTAGATTCATTGGACAAGGCAGACCCCATCGAATCTCATTATCTGGAGATGCTCTTTGCCGGGAAATTGCAATAATCTTAAGCGCCAATATTCTCATTCAAAAATCCAATTCTGATTTCAGCAACGAATTGTATCCATAAAATTCAGGTTGCGTCGGTTTTGCATCGACCCGTCAGACCGTTGTATGACGCATACTGGTACACGGTCCCAACGCTCATATTGGATCAACGGCATTTTGTACAACTTCTCGTAACACCACCTTCCTCAACAACCAACAGAGATCGACTAATATTGCAGGCGGATATCACGGCTCCCCCGCCGCAACCGGGTTGCAGGCCGCCGCATATCTTGAACAGATCGTAAAGCACCTTAATTTATTAAAAAAATTAGAACAGCAAATGCAAATAAAATGAAAAAATCATTAATTACTTGACAAATATCGTTCATCGAAATTAAATGGGTAAAAATTACTAAATAGCATTCATATTATTATACCAATAAATTTATTTGGACGTGAATAGAGGGCATGAAGCCGGTTAGCTTAAACGGCGTATCTGAATCCAAACAATGGCTTATTCGACCACATGCACAGGAAGGATATGGCCGGATGGACCCTCGGGTTGTTGGACCCGCATGCCCCTTTTCGCATGCAAATGAAATTCAGTGTTGGAAAGATGCCAACTTACACTTTTCTTTCAATCGGCACGCCAATGCCGGTTGACCCAAACCAAAAGGAGGGCGTCATGTGAATCATTAACGGGGGGTTATCGGCTACTATTCTCTAAAACTACAAGGCTTGGAGGAATGCAATGACTAAAGCGGAGGAATATTGGCGGACGAATGTGAAACTTGTCGTCACCTGCCTAATCGTCTGGTTCATCGTCTCGTTTGGTTTCGGAATCTTGATACATGACGCACTCAACAGCATCCAAATCGGGGGGTACAAATTAGGTTTCTGGTTTGCCCAACAAGGATCCATGTACATTTTCATTGCGCTGATTTTCATCTACTCTGTGCGAATGAACAAGATCGACCGCAAGTTCGGGGTTGAAGAAGAGGAGGGCAACTAATGGGACTCAAAGCGATGACATTTCTTGTGGTTGGCCTCACCTTTGCCATCTATATCTATATCGCGATCCGTGCCCGCGCCTCCAGCACATCTGATTTTTACGTGGCCGGCAAAGGCGTGCATCCGGTCCTTAATGGCATGGCGACCGGTGCGGACTGGATGTCGGCGGCCTCGTTCATTTCCATGGCCGGCCTGATTGCATTCCAGGGATACGATGCCTCCGCCTACCTGATGGGGTGGACCGGCGGGTATGTGCTGCTGGCCATGATGCTGGCGCCCTACTTGCGCAAATACGGCAAATTCACCGTGCCTGAATTCATCGGCGACCGTTTCTATTCCAAAAAGGCGCGGATCGTGGCGGTGATCTGCCTGATCGTCTGTTCCCTGACTTACGTTATCGGGCAGATGAAGGGTATCGGCGTGGCCTTTTCCAGATTTCTGGAAGTGCCCTTCGCCACGGGGCTGGTGGCCGGTATGGCCATCGTCTTCATATACGCCGTTCTGGGCGGGATGAAGGGCATTACCTATACCCAGATCGCCCAATATTGCGTGCTGATCTTCGCCTACACGATTCCTGCAATCTTTATCGCGCTGCAGCTTACCGGCAATCCGATCCCACAACTGGGACTCGGCAGTACCATGACAGACGGCAGCGGTTTGTACTTATTGGATAAACTCGACAAAGTCTGCGTAGATTTGGGGTTTGCGGCATACACGGCCCAGAAGGGGTCGACCCTCAACATCTTTCTGTTGACCATGTCGCTGATGATCGGCACGGCCGGTCTGCCCCATGTCATTATCCGCTTCTTTACCGTTCCCAGGGTGAAGGATGCCCGCTTCTCCGCCGGCTGGGCGCTTGTCTTCATCGGCATTTTGTACACCACCGCGCCTGCAGTGGGCGCCATGGCGCGCTTGAATCTGTTGCACACCATCCAGACAGGCGCCGTTGGTTCACCGGACGGAAACCTGGCGTACGATCAGCGTCCCACCTGGTTTAAAAACTGGGAGACCACCGGTCTGCTGAAATTCGAGGACAAGAACGGCGACGGCAAAATCCAATACTATGGAAACAATAAGGATTTCGCCGCCAAAGCCGAATCCTTCGGATGGAAAGGCAACGAAATGACCAAGGTCGACCGTGATATCATGGTGCTGGCCAACCCGGAGATCGCCAAACTGCCCAACTGGGTGATCGCCCTGGTGGCGGCCGGTGGTATTGCAGCGGCTTTGTCCACTGCCGCCGGACTCTTGCTGGCCATTGCCTCCGCCATTTCCCACGACCTGCTCAAAGGCGTGTTCCTGCCGGACATCGACGAACGACAGGAATTGATGTACAGCCGCATCGCCATGGGCTGCGCCATCCTGGTGGCCGGCTACCTTGGCTTGAACCCACCCGGATTCGCCGCCCAGGTGGTGGCGCTCGCCTTCGGGCTGGCGGCCTCCTCCATCTTTCCCGCGCTGATGCTGGGGATCTTCTCCAAGCGCTGCAACAATACGGGCGCCATCTGTGGCATGATGGCCGGTCTGGGAACGACCCTGATCTACATCTTCCTGTACAAAGGGTGGTTCTTCTTCAAGGCAACGGCCATGCTGCCGGATAACCCGGCCCACTGGCTGCTGGGGATTTCACCCGGCTCCTTCGGTGCCGTCGGTGCGCTGTTCAACTTCATCGTGGCCATTCTTGTCTCCCGCGCTACGGCACCCGTGCCGGAGCACATTGCACAAATGGTCGAGGACATCCGCGTTCCCATTGGCGCCAAAGCGGCTGTGGTCGACCACTAACCACTGACTTCGATCCGATAGACGGCGTGCCTGTCCCTGCGGCGGGCACGCCGATTTTATTGGGCGCTTGCGCTGGAATCAGATGATCTGATACATTGGCCTCAATGGATAAGAGAACCCTGCAAAATAAGAGCAAATCCGACTGCCTCCCATTCATAACCGCCATACCTGTCTTTGCCACTTTGCCTGCAAAGACGCTGGACCACCTCTGCAGCCAGATTGGACGGCTGACACTAGAGGCGGGTCATACCCTCAGCGTCCAGAACAAGACCGTCGTCGACAAGGTTTATATTATTGAATCAGGTTCTCTGGAGCTGTTCTTCGAAAAAGACGGCCGCAAGACCCTTCGCGGCACGCTAAGCCGCGGCGATATATTCGGCGGCATCTCCATACTGATGAACAGCGGCATTTCGGTTCGAACGGTGGCGGTCGGTGAGGATGCTTCGCTCATCCATATCAGCAAAGAGCAGTTCCTGGAGCTTTGCACCAGCCATGGCGACTTTTACACCTACTTCGTGCAGACCTTCCACGAGCGGATGATCGATGAATCTTACTGTTCCATGTTCGAGACCTATCATGTCGCCGGTCTGCTGGCGGAAACGCCCCCTTTTTCACTGCTGCCGGAACAGGAGCGCGAAAAGATCGCCGCCAATCTGACCGAAGTCTACTACTCCAAGGGGACCATATTATTTTACCAGGAAAAGTCTAAAGTAGAATACCTCTATA
>JARRKU010000135.1:0-9410 GCA_037387725.1 Desulfobacteraceae bacterium | reverse complement strand
GAGGTCTCATGGATGTCATTCGGTATTAGCATCGCTTTCGCAATGTTATCCCCAATTCAAGGGCAGATTACCCACGTGTTACTCACCCGTGCGCCACTTTACTCGCCTCTGCAAGCAGAGGCTTTCTCGTACGACTTGCATGTGTTAAGCACGCCGCCAGCGTTCACTCTGAGCCAGGATCAAACTCTCCAATTAAATTTATGTTTAGCCGCCGGAGCGGCAAACAATCAAGGGTCCCAACTCAAGGCTTCGTCACTATTTAGTTTTCAAAGATCAAACTTGTGCGGTTGCCCGCTAAAAAGAATCTTTATAATCTTTTTTGCAACCTTTTGTCAAGCGCTTTTTAAATCTTTTTTCTTCCAACTCCGTAGCGCCTCAGTTGCAGTGTAGCCGAACCTTATATATTTTCTGATCAGCCCTGTCAACCACTTTCTTTGGTTTTTCCAAAGAATTTTTCCAGGAAAGATCTGCTATATACCACACAAATCAACAGCAAGTCAACGACGTTCCGAACGACCATTTTGCCCGTGAGCTTCATGACCCTTCGAAGCGCTGACCAAATGCGGTACCAAAAGCAGTTTTTCTATGGATTTTTGGTTCGTGTTAAAAGAGCGTTCGCACAACCAGATCAAGTCGGTTCCAGCGAAAGACGAAGGCGGTTTTACCTCTAGCCCCACCTCTTGTCAACGACTTTTTATGCTTTTATTAAGATTTTGTGAAATCTTTTTTTGCCGGCCCGCAGGACAAGCTCCATGTCATTGATATCATTATCATTGACCATTTGTTCAAAGGATGTGACACGCCGGCCGTTAATATAGGCCCCGCCCTGCTGAATCAACCGGCGGGCCTCACCGCTGGACTTGACCAAACCGACCTGGTGAAAGAGCCTGAAGGCCGGAATACCGACCTTAACATCCCCAAGCGGAATGGTGGTCGCAGGTACCGAGTCCCCTCCGTCCTGCGCGCTCTGACGCGGTATGGCGCTGGACGGCAAAATGTGATCGGATATACTCCGGGCCCCGAACATTTCACAGGCCGCCCGAAAAGCCTTTTGGGCTTCGTCATATCCGTGGGCCAGACCGGTGGCTTCAAATGCCAGGACCGCTTTGGCGCTGTTCAGTTCGGCACCCTCCAGCCGGTCCACTGCCACGATCTCATCCATGGGCAGAAAGGTAAATAGCGCCAGGAAGCGCCGTACGTCCCGATCGTCGCTATTGACCCAGAACTGATAGTAGTCATAGGGCGATGTCCGATTGGGATCCAACCATACGGCTCCCGCAGCCGTCTTGCCCATCTTGGCGCCCGAACTGGTGGTGATCAGAGGGAAGGTCACCCCGAATGCCGATTCACCGCGCATCCGCCGGATAAGATCGATACCGGCCACGATATTGCCCCACTGGTCGCTGCCTCCCATCTGCAACCGGCAGCGATGCTTCCCGCACAGTTCCAGAAAGTCATAGGCCTGCAGCACCATGTAATTGAACTCAATAAAACTTAGACCGTCTTCGGATTCCATGCGGCTGCGGCAGCTCTCGGCCTTGATCATACGATTCACCGAAAAATGGCGGCCGATGTCCCGCAGAAAGGGGATGTATTCCAATTTGGTGAGCCAATCGGCATTATTCAACATCAGCGCTTTCCCGTTATTGAAATCGATGAAGCGGGATAGCTGACGCTTCAGCCCCTGGACATTTTCATTTACCTGGTCAATGGTGAGCATCTGGCGCATCTCGGTCTTGCCAGACGGATCGCCCACCAGACCGGTGCCCCCGCCCACCAGCGCAATGGGACGATGGCCATGGCGCTGCATATGCGCCAGGGACATGATGGGCACCAGGCTGCCCACATGCAGGCTGGAGGCAGTGGGGTCAAAGCCGATATAGCACGTCACCTCGCCTGACTGGATATATTCACTGAGTTCCTGATCGTGGGTCTTGGCTTCAATAAACCCGCGTTCCTCCATAGTTTCGATTACATTTGGCATCCAGAGTCACTCCGTATCATCATTACCGCGCTTATTGCGATATCCTACTTGTTCGCATATTCCACTGCGCGGGTTTCGCGAATCACCGTCACCTTGATCTGCCCGGGGAAGGTCAAGGCCTCCTCTATCTTTTTGACGATATCCCGGCTCATCAAAATCGCATTTTCGTCGTCAACCTTTCCGCTTTCCACGATGACCCGAAGCTCCCGCCCGGCTTGAATGGCATAGGAACTCTCGACGCCCTTGAAGGAATTGGCGATGCCTTCCAGGTCCTCAAGGCGCTTGATGTAATTCTCAAGCAGTTCTTTTCGCGCGCCTGGCCGCGCGCCGGACAATCCGTCCGCGGCCTGGACCAGAATATCATAGACGGTTACCGGAGGAATATCCTCGTGGTGGGCGGCAATGGCATTGACGATCTGGGAGGCTTCACCGAATTTTTTGGCGAGCTTCGAACCGATCACGGCATGGGGTCCCTCAACCTCGTGATCGATGGCCTTGCCGATATCATGCAGCAAGCCCATGCGTCGGGCCAGCTTTTCCTTAAGACCGAGTTCGGCGGCCATGATACCGGCCAGAAACCCAACCTCGATGGAGTGTTGCAGGACGTTCTGTGTATAGCTGGTCCTGAATTTCAAGCTTCCCAGATATTTAATCAAATCGCTGTGAATACCGTGCACGCCAAGTTCAAAAGCGGCTTGCTCACCCGCCTCTTTGATAACCGTATCAACCTCCTGGGCGACTTTTTTGACGACATCCTCGATTCGGGCCGGATGGATGCGCCCGTCGGCGATAAGGCGCATCAACGACAGACGCGCAACCTCGCGCCGAACCGGGTTGAAACCGGAAAGAATGACGGCCTCGGGTGTGTCATCGATGATCAGGTCGATTCCCGTGGCAGATTCCAGAGCACGGATATTGCGCCCTTCCCTGCCGATAATGCGTCCTTTCATCTCTTCACTGGGCAACTGCACCACGGATACGGTCCGTTCGGCCACGTAATCCGCGGCATAACGCTGGATAGCGGTGGCTAATATCCGTTTGGCCTTTTTATCGGCCTCTTCCTTGGCCTCATTCTCGATGCGCTTGATAAGTTTGGCGCCTTCATAGCGCGCCTCATTTTCCATTGCGTGCAGCAGGAGTTCCTTGGCCTGTTCGGCGGTGAGGGTCGATATCCTTTCAAGCTGCCGCTTCTGCTCGTCCTCCAGGGCCGACAGCTCGTTTTCCCTTTGTACGATCTGCTCTGCACGCTTTTCTGTATCCTTGTCCAGACGAAGCAGTTCCTTTTCCTTCTTTTCCTGATATTCAATTTTGCGGTCGAGATTCTCTTCCTTCTGAATCAAGCGTTTTTCTTGTTTTTTCAACTCCGAACGGGTCTCTTTGGTTTCATTGTCGAACTCGTTTTTCATCTTGAGAAGCCGGTCTTTGGCTTCAAGACTCGCCTCTTTGAGCAAGGCATCCGCTCTTTGCCGCGCCTCCTCCAGCAATTGATCCGCATGGGACTGAGCAGCCTGGGCTTTTTGCCGATCGGCATATCCCTTCAAAAGAAACGATAGACCAAAGCCCAAAATCAGACCCAAGGTCAGGGTACCAATAATATATATATTCATCGCGCCTCCATACGAACTTAACCATTACGATATACACCACGGCATTTGCGCAGGCACGCTCGACGCGCAAACCGCTGGCATACATCCACACATCCATTAACTGCTTCCATCATCCCCATTCATCTTCAGGCGTGCCACCCGGGAAAGGGGAACCTGGCGATTAAAAAACCGAATGTAAAATTAGATGATTTGTCCGATGGGACCTGATGAGAACACCCCCCATTCAGGGGGTGCACTGTGATTCAGGGGGAAGTGAACCCCCGCCAAATTGCCGTGTCGGTAGGTCTTTGATCCAAAGATCAAAGTGGGCGCCTAGCGATTTCTTTAGGCTTTTCTGTGCATGCAGAACCTGCTCACCGAAATCTGATTCGGCTCCCTTGTATAATAGTGTTGGGTCAAAGCACAACTTCCAATCACGAGCATGGCAGGGGTAATCTCCATAAGCTGTATCAAGGGCCTGTCTTGCCCCCAGGCATCAGAAGAGACCTGTGGTGTTTCATTCGCCTTGTAATTACAAATTCACTACTATTGGCATTACACTCAAAAGTCAAGTTGTGTGTCAAGGGCATTCAACAAATGCACAGAGCGTTGGTTAATGTCATCAAGCATTTCCTGATGCTTCCTTTTCAGGTCGAAATATTCACTGGCAATGTTCAATGCGGTCAAAATCAAAATCGCCCGTTTATCCGGTGTGGGCACCTGATGTGCACATTGCAATTTGACCTGGTCCGCGGATTGGGTCACAAATTCCGCGACAGCTCTGGCTTCCGACTCCTTTGAATCGGTTTTAAACGTAAATGGTTGTCCCAAAACCTCTATGGTTAACAATTGATCCACTAAATTGATGAATCCCTATTCACATTCTGATTTGGCGAAATCCAACCTACTCCTCTGAAAGCTCATCAAGTCTGCCCATCAGACTTTCAATTTTCGATCTGACCAAGTCTTTAAGCTCATCGCTTTGCTTTTGAGCTTCCATCTTTTCTTGAAGCTGTGTTGCAAGTGCCTGATTTTCCGATTTCAGGGCAGATTTTTCGACTTCAAGTCGTTTACAGGTCCCGATCAGATGCTCAATTTTACTTTCTAACTCGCTGAACTGATTGATTACAGTCTCTCTATCCACCTATTCACCTCATTATGGCATGTTTTTATTATCCTTGGCAACCAACCAAGTCAAGATTTTTCGCCAACCCTCAACAGATTGAATTCCCGGCCCGCTGTCATGAATTTCTGAGTGAATTCAGCCAAATCAGGTGCGGCCAAGAAGCTTTATCATGACGCCCGGGGTGTGCATCCTTCTGCAAAACAAAAGGCGGCCTGTGAAGGCCGCCTTTTAGATCTATAACTTCCTCAGTCGAGGCTAAACACGTCGTGTTTCAGCCAACCGAATGCGATGGATGGCGCGCAACAACGCAGCCCGAGCGCGAACGAAATCAATATCGCGAGCGTCCTCTTTGGCCAGCCGTTCCTCGGCCCGCTGCTGAGCGGACTTGGCTCTTTCGATATCGATGTCCTTGCGGCGTTCGGCGGAATCCGCCAGAATCGTTACTCGATCCGGCAAGGCCTCTGCGAAACCACCGCTGACAAATATGAACCGCTCGTTACCGTTGGCATCGTCGTAGCGCACCGATCCGAGCTTCAGACTCGTCATGAACGGAGTGTGGCCTGCCAGTACGCCGAACTCACCGAGTTCGCCGGGGGCCATAACGATCTGGACCTCCTCGCTGACAACCGCTTTTTCCGGAGTTACGACTTCCAAACGAATATTTTCAGCCATTTCAGTTCCTCATCCTGTTAGGCGGCGGCCGCCATTTCTTTTGCGGCTTCGATCACTTCGTCGATACCGCCTTTCATATAGAAAGCCTGCTCGGGTAGATCGTCGTGCTTGCCCTCGCAGATCTCTTTGAACGCCTGCACGGTGTCGGCGATTTTCACGTATTTGCCGGGTTTGCCGGTGAAGGTCTCGGCCACGTGGAAGGGCTGGGACAGGAATCTCTGGATTTTGCGGGCCCGCGAAACGGTGATTTTATCCTCGTCGGAGAGCTCTTCCATACCCAGAATGGCGATGATATCCTGAAGCTCCTTGTATTTTTGCAGCATCACCTGGACCTGACGCGCCGTCTGATAGTGTTCTTCGCCGATATAGGCGGCGTCCAGAATACGCGAGGTGGAGTCCAGGGGATCCACGGCCGGATAGATGCCGAGCTCTGCAATCTGGCGGGACAAAACCACGGTACCGTCCAGATGGGCAAAGGTGGTGGCCGGGGCCGGGTCGGTCAAGTCGTCTGCGGGGACGTAGACGCATTGAACGGCGGTAATGGAGCCTTTGTCGGTGGAGGTGATCCGTTCCTGCAAACCACCCAAGTCGACAGCCAGTGTCGGTTGGTAACCCACGGCGGAAGGCATGCGGCCCAACAGGGCGGACACCTCGGAACCGGCCTGGGTGAACCGGAAAATATTATCGATGAAGATCAGCACATCCTGACCTTCCACATCGCGGAAATACTCGGCGCAAGTCAAAGCGGACAGGGCGACCCGGGCACGGGCTCCGGGCGGTTCGGTCATCTGGCCGTAGATCAGTGCGGCCTTGGGCAGAACGCCGGAATCCTTCATTTCATGGTACAGGTCGTTGCCCTCGCGGGTACGCTCACCCACGCCGGCAAACACGGAGATACCGCCGTGCTGCATGGCGATGTTGTGCACCATTTCCATCATGATAACGGTCTTGCCGACACCGGCGCCGCCGAACATGCCCATTTTGCCGCCACGGGGAAAGGGCACCAGCAGGTCGATTACCTTGACGCCGGTTTCCAAGACGTTGACCTCGGTATCCTGCTCGGTAAAAGCTGGGGCCAAACGATGGATGGGCATCATCTTTTCGTGGCTCACCGGTCCCAATCCGTCCACCGGGCGGCCCACGACGTTCAACACGCGGCCCAGGCTGGCTTCACCCACGGGCATCATGATCGGGCTACCGGTATCTTTGACCGGCATACCGCGAACCAGACCATCGGTAACATCCATGGCAATGGTGCGGACCACATTGTCGCCCAAGTGCTGGGCCACTTCCACGACCAGGTTGTCCGGTTCGTCGTTAATGGTCGCATTGGTGATGGTCAGCGCCGTAAGGATGGTCGGCAGCTTGCCCTGCTCGAACTCAACGTCTACGACAGGTCCCATTACCTGTGTTATTTTTCCAATATTCTCTGCCATCTATTTGACCTCCTGTGAAAACTGTAAACAGTATTTGTATCTTTAGCCTTTGAGGGCTTCGGCGCCGCCCACGATATCCATCAAGTCGGCCGTAATGGCCGCCTGCCGGGCTTTGTTGTAAGTCAGCTGGAGGCTATCCAGCATGTCGTTGCAGGCCTTGGTGGCATTGTCCATGGCCATCATCCGGGCAGCGTGCTCGCTGGTGGATGTTTCCAGCAGAGCGCTGTAGATCTTCACGTCGATGCTCTTGGGCAACAACACCGCCAGCAATCCGTCGGTGGACGGCTCGCAGATGTGCTCCGGCATGTACGGCGCATTTTCATCCACTTCGGCTTCGGCCTTTTCCAGGGGCGGAATGGGCAGCAACTGAGTGGTCACCGGTGTCTGCTTGGCCATGCTGATAAACTCGGCATAGACCAAGTGAACCTCGTCATACTTGCCCTCCAGGAAAGCAGTAGCCAGTTCGCGGCCGGAAGTGACCGCAACGTTGAAGCCGAAAGTCGACCCCACGACCCCGATGTACTGATTGGCGATGGTGTCTTGATTCTTTTTCGCCCAGTCGCGGCCCTTCTTGCCGAAGCAGGTGAAGCTGACATCCATCCCCTTCTCCCGCTTCTCTTTGGCCAGTTTCTTGGCCTTGTCGATAAGGTTGATGTTGAAACCGCCGCATAGCCCCCGGTCCGAGGTGCACATGACGATGTTCACCTTTTTGGGCATCTCCCTGGGGATCAGCAGGGGGCTGGATTCCTCGCCGGCGCTTTCGGCCAGGCTGCCCAGCACCTCGGCGAATTTGGCCGCATAGGGCCGAAAAGCCTCCATGCCGTTCTGGGCGCCGCGCAGTCGGGAAGCCGCCACCATGTTCATGGCCTTGGTGATCTGCTTGGTCTTCTTGATACCTTGTATTTTAAGTAAAACTTCCTTTAATTGTGGCATAAAGCTAGCCCCTACATTCTATGGGTTTGAGTTCGACCGGTATTAGATGGTATCTTTAAACTCCTCACCATAAGCGGTCAGGGCGTCGGTCATCAGCTTATCCAGTTCATCGTCGATGGCTTGCTTTTCTTTGAGCTGGGCAAATACCTGGGGATGGCGCTCCTCGATGAAGGTAAAAAGACCGGCTTCATACTTGGCCACCACGTCAACAGGGAATTTGTCCAGGAAACCGCGCGTACCGGCATACAGAATGGTCACCTGTTTTTCCATGGAAAGCGGCTGATACTGGGGCTGTTTCAGAATCTGCACCAGGCGCTGACCGCGAGTCAACTGGCGCTGGGTGGCCGCATCCAGGTCGCTGCCGAAGGCCGCGAAAGCTTCCAACTCCCGGAACTGGGCCATATCCAGACGCAGCGTACCGGCCACCTGCTTCATGGCTTTCACCTGGGCGGCACCGCCCACGCGGGATACCGACAGACCGACGTTGATGGCCGGACGCACACCGGCAAAGAACAGGGACGGCTCCAGGTAGATCTGTCCATCGGTAATGGAAATCACGTTGGTGGGAATATAGGCCGACACGTCGCCGGCCTGGGTTTCGATAATCGGCAGGGCGGTCAGCGAACCGGCGCCCAAATCATCGCTCACCTTGGCGGAGCGTTCCAGCAGGCGGCTGTGGTTGTAGAAAATGTCGCCGGGATAAGCCTCGCGTCCCGGGGGACGTCTAAGCAGCAGGGATACCTGGCGGTAGGCGGCGGCCTGCTTGGACAAGTCGTCGTAAATGATCAGCGCGTGTTTGCCGTTGTCCCGGAAATATTCGCCCATGGCGCAACCGGCGTAAGGCGCGATAAACTGCTGGGTGGCCGGGTCGCTGGCACAGGCGGCTACGATGGTGGTGTATTCCATGGCGCCGTGTTTTTCCAGGGTGGCGGCAACCTGGGCCACGGTGGATTTTTTCTGACCGCAGGCCACGTAAATGCAATAGATGTCGGTATCCTTCTGGGCCAGAATGGCGTCGACGGCCACGGCGGTCTTGCCGATCTGACGGTCTCCGATGATCAACTCACGCTGTCCGCGTCCCACCGGGGTCATGGCGTCAACGGCTTTCAGACCGGTGTAGCAAGGTTCGTGCACGCTCTTACGGGCGATAACGCCCGGGGCCACCATTTCAACGCGGCGGAATTCCTTGGCATCGATGGGCCCCTTACCATCCAGAGGCGCACCGGTGGCATCCACGACCCGGCCCAGAACCGCTTCACCAACCGGAACTTCGGCGATGCGCTTGGTGCGCTTGACCATATCGCCCTCTTTGATGTTGGTGTCTTCGCCCATGATGGCGACACCCACATTGTCCTCCTCCAGGTTGAGCACCAGCCCCAGTATGTTGCCGGGAAACTCCACCAGCTCCATGGCCATAGCCTGCTCCAGGCCGTAGACACGGGCAATGCCGTCACCAACGGAGAGGACCACGCCGGTTTCGCTCAGTTCGACCTTCTTGTCATAATCGGTAATCTGCTCTTTGATAATTTGACTGATTTCTTCGGCTCTAAGTTCCATTATGCACTCTCACCCCTTTTTAATGATTCTCTCATATTGAGTAATTGTGTTTTAATACTGCCATCCAAGACAAGGTCCCCGATACGGGTGACGATTCCCCCGATGAGTCCCGGATC
>JARRKU010000134.1:0-9565 GCA_037387725.1 Desulfobacteraceae bacterium | reverse complement strand
TTGCTCCTGCTGTTCATGATGGTTCTGGGTTATGGGATCTGGTTGGGATTGGATGTGGACTGCGGCTGTTTTGCCGCCGGAGACCCGGAAGGCGGTGCATATCATGGGTTACGCCCGGCGCTTTACCGCGACGCGGTCATGCTGGCCGGGATGGGATATTTAATTTTATGGAAAAGGAGACAAAACAGATGATGAAAAGAGGCGCATTGGCACTGGTATTACTGCTGACGATGGCCATGATGAGTCCGGCATCGGCGAAAAACAAATTTGAAAAAGAGGTGGAGAAAGAGGCCGGCGCGGTTAAACTCGCGCGCGAAGTGGTAAAAGGCGGTTATGCAACGGTGACTACAGATGAATTAAAACAGTGGATCGACGACGGCAAAGAGGTCGTTATAGTGGACGCCATGCCATATGACGCCAGTTACAAAAAGGGCCATATCCCCGGCGCTAAACAATTCCTGTTTCCCATTCCGGAAATGGTGACCTGGGACAAGAAGGAAACGGACGGAAAAACCCAGAAAGATTTCGAAGCGTTGATAGGACCGGATAAGGACAAACCGGTTGTGATTTATTGTGGATTTGTTAAATGTACCCGGAGTCACAACGGGGCGGCCTGGGCGGTTAAACTGGGTTACAAGAACGTATATCGTCATCCAGGGGGTATCTTTGCGTGGAAAGGGGCCAAGTATCCTGTCGAGAAAGTCAAATAGAAAGCAGGCCGGCATTGAAGCCCATCCATGACCGGCAGTCCCCGACTGCAGAACATATCAGTCGCCGCATCGGAGAACGGGCCGGGAATCTGTTCCGAACCCGGCAGCTCTGGTGTTCCGGTGCGGTGCTGGTGGTAACGAACCGCGTCTTCGGCGGGGATCTGACCCAGGACCAGGCCATACGGCTGGCGGCCGGGCTGGGAGACGGAATGGGCGGTACAGGCTGTATCTGCGGCGGACTTAATGGCGGTGCGTTGGCCCTGGGATTGTTCCTGGGCAACGGCCGCCTCAGTCCCGGCGGTGACCGGGCGGTTTTGAAAGCAACCCGCTGGCTGCACGACCAATTCAAAACGGATCTCGGCTCCGCTTGCTGCCGCATCCTTTTGAAAAAGGATGCTGATGAAACCAAGTCCCGGCTCGATGCGTGCGGCCGGCGAACCGCCAAGGCCGCCGAACTTTGCGCAGCCAAGATCCTCCAGCATCGGCCGGAATTAATCGCACGCGTGGATTGGGACTATTTGAATCAACACGATGGACGGTTTGAAGCCCGTCTGAACATCATCGCGGACCAATTGAAAAGGTAAACCCAAAAATGTCCTTATTCAAATTACTGCAAAAGCCGACGCTGCAGAATCTGTCCAAGACCTGCGGTTGAGCGGCCAAAATCGACCCGGTCGGGCTCGGCAAACTGCTGGCGGGTCTGCCACAGGCAGACGATCCAAACTTGCTGGTGGGGTATCAGACCAGCGATGATGCCGGTGTATACCGTCTCACCGAAGACATCGCCATCGTTACCACCGCCGATTTTATCACCCCACCGGTGAATGATCCCTATCAATTCGGGCAGATCGCCGCTGCCAACGCATTGAGCGACGTCTACGCCATGGGCGGCCAGCCCAAGGTCTGCCTCAATCTGGTCTGTTTCCCCTCCAAAAAACTGCCGCCCGAAGACCTCAACCGGATTGTGGCCGGCGCCCTGACTAAAATCACCGAAGCGGGTGCCGTGTTGGCGGGTGGCCACTCAGTGGAGGACGATGAGCCCAAATTCGGCCTCTCCGTTGTGGGGGTGGTGCACCCGGATAAGTTTTGGACCAACAAGGGCGCACAGCCCGGCGACGCCCTGGTGCTCACCAAACCACTGGGCAGCGGGGTCCTCTTTAACGCCAATCTCAAGGGGTGGGTCTCCCAGGCGGCCATGGCCAAATGCATCGAGATATTGATCCGGTTGAACCGCGGGGCCGCCGAGGCAATGAAAACCTTCGACATCCATGGCGTAACGGATATCACCGGTTTTGGCCTGGCCGGCCACGCGCTTGAGATGGCCAAAGCGTCCCGCACCAGCATCTCATTTCGTATGTCCGACCTCCCCATTATGGATGAAGCCCTTGAGATGTACCAAAAAGGCATGACCACCGGCGTCAATGGATTCAATCAAGCCCTGGTGGCGGATCACATCCGGTTTGAGACCCCCTACCCCCAACACCACCTCCAAATCGTCTACGACCCGCAAACCAGCGGCGGTTTGCTGGCCGCGCTGCCGGCCGAACAGGCCGGTGATCTGGTCGCCGCCCTGAAACAAGCGGACGGGCCGAATGCGGCCATCGTCGGCGAAGTCCATCGTCTCGGTGACGCAAAGCACCTGATCTTCAAATAATATCAGCAACCGCACCCCTTGACATTGATTTATCACCTGCGCTAAATGGGATGGTTCGCGGTGGATAAAAATCTGGTCCTCCGGGCCGGTTCACTGGCTATCGGCGGTGCCATTTATCTTTGGCAGTGGATAGATATTCCGAATATCGAACAAGGAACCGCAGAATTTCAAATGAAGGAATTCTGCCGATCATACAGAAAGATATCCCGAAGGGCTGCCGCACTTGGGCGTTCGACATTCTTTGTTCGATATTCAGCGGTTCACAGGGGCATTGTGTGGAGCTGAACATACCGGTTATTGGAATTCTTCGCGGCATCGCAGCTGATTTTTTCGGCCCCCTCATGGACGCTGCCTTCGATGGCGGTCTGCAGGCCATTGAAGTTACCTACAATACGGTCCATGCCCTGGAGATGGTGGCCGAGCAGATCCCCCGGGTCCCAAAAGGCCGGTATCTGGGAATGGGAACCGTTCGCAACCTTGAAGAAGCCACCCAAGCCGCGGATGCGGGGGCCATGTTTCTGGTAAGCCCCAATACGGATACGGCGGTCATCGAATTCGCCAACAATCGGCGTATTCCCATCGTGGCTGGGGCCTTCACGCCGACAGAGGTCTATACGGCATGGTCCGCCGGAGCGGACATGATCAAAGTATTCCCTTGCGCTCCCATGGGGCCCGGCTATATTCGGGAACTCCTGGGGCCGTATGACCGGATTCCATTGGTGGCGGTAGGCGGGGTCACCCCGGGCAATGCATCCGCCTACCTGCTGGCCGGAGCCTCAGCAGTGGGGGTGGGCAGCAGTTTATTCGGTAAAGATGCCATATCCCGGCAGCGGCCGGAAGAGATTACCGATAACGTTAAACGATTCATTAGCAGAACCACATTCTGATACCACGATCAAATTGACAATAGGAGAAAACAATGTTCCGACCCCAGATAAAAGTGGTGGATTGCACCGTTCGCGACGGCGGACTGATGAACAAGTGGCAGTTTGAAGATGACTTCGTCGAGCAGGTATACCTGGCCGACACCAAAGCCGGCATCGACTATATGGAGATCGGCTACCTGAGCTCGGAATCGGCCTTTCCCCGGGATGAATACGGCCCCTGGAAATTTTGCGCCGAGTCCGATATCCAACGCATCATCGGGCACAATGGAGAAAAGAAAATCAAACTCTCCGCCATGGCCGATATCGGCCGCATTGACTACGATGATATTCCACCCTGTGAAGACTCCTCCCTGGATATGATCCGCGTGGCCTGCTATGTCCATCAGGTGGACGCCGCCATTGCGCTGGCCCACCACTGCATGGACAAAGGGTTCGAAGCCACCATCAATCTGATGGCCGTCTCCACCGTCGGTCCCCGGGATCTTCAAGAAGCGCTGGATGACCTTTCCAAATGCCGCGTGCCGGTCATCTACCTGGTGGACAGCTTCGGCGCCTTCTATTCTGAAGACATCGACACCCTCTCCCAGAAGTATATGGAAGCCCTGCCCGACAAGACCATCGGCATCCACACCCACAACAATCAACAACTGGCCTTTGCCAACACCATCGCGGCCATCATAAACGGTGCCAACTACCTGGATGGAAGCCTTTACGGCATTGGACGCGGCGCCGGCAACTGCCCCCTGGAACTGTTGGTATCTTTCCTGAAGAATCCCAAATTCAGGGTCAAACCCCTCATCCAGGTAATCGAGTCCCATATCTTTCCATGGCGCGAGAAGATCGACTGGGGGTACTTTATCCCCTACATGATGACCGGCGTATTAAACCAGCATCCACGCAGCGCCATGGCGCACATGGAATCCGATAACAAACACCAGGTGGTCGATTTTTTCAACCAGGTCACCGAGGCGACGGATCTGGTGTAAAACCGGCCGTTGCATGAAAACAGATAGGTAGTTTTGAATGCCATTCTCCCTGGAGCAATTTCGGCGGGACCATGACACCGTATGCCTTCCGGTGAAGATTGGCCGGATGGCGCTGCGCTTCCACAAACCCAGAAGCATCGAACAATACATCGACAAAAGCGATATCATGCATGGGTTCCCGATGTGGTCCAGACTCTGGGAAGCTTGCATCGTGCTGATGCAGCACCTGGTCGATCTTCCGGTGGACAGCAAGCGGTCCATATTGGAACTGGGGTCCGGCCTGGGCGTCGCCGGCATCACCGCGGCCGCTATGGGTCACGATGTAACCCTTACCGAAAATGACCCCAACGCAATAGCATTTATCAAGGCCAACATAGCTGAAAATCGCTGCGACCATGCGAAAGTGAGACGTCTGGACTGGTACCAGCCCGATCTGGAGGGGCGGTTTGATCTGATCATCGGATCGGATCTCGTCTACCGGGAAGCCGCAGTGGACGCCCTTGGCGTTCTTTTCGACCGATACCTTCGCCCCCGGGGCCGCGTCCTGCTGGCCGAAAGCGTCCGCGCCACCGGCGCCGTCTTCTTTGATCGCATGGCGCGCCGGTTCGATATTCAAACACACAAGCACACCCTGCGGTCCAATGGGGATTCCCAAACCGTGGTCGTGTTTGACATGACACCCGCGAGGAAGTAAATAACGAGACGCATTATGGCCCGTGGTGATCAACTCAGCCGACAATGGCGGATCATTCAGTCGCTGATGGCCGCCCGCAAGGGGAAATCGGCCACCGATCTGGCCCAGGCATTGGAATGCCATTCGCGAACGGTTTACCGCGATCTCGAAGCGTTGCAGATGGCCGGATTTCCGCTTTACACGGAAAAATCAGAGGGCCGCACCCTGTGGTCTATCCTGGAGGGCGGGCGCCACAACATGCCCATCCCCCTTGATCTGAC
The DNA here is from genome assembly GCA_037387725.1 of Desulfobacteraceae bacterium. Lineage (GTDB taxonomy): Bacteria > Desulfobacterota > Desulfobacteria > Desulfobacterales > Desulfosarcinaceae > JARRKU01. The sequence goes on along the minus strand of JARRKU010000134.1, from coordinate 4,374 downwards.
CGAGCTGATGGCCCTCTACTTCAGTCGCAAGCTGCTCGGAATTTTGGAAGGCTCCGCCATTCATGATTCGCTGGAATCCCTCTTTGAAAAGGTAAAGGCCACCCTGCCCGACGCGTACGTTGAATATCTGAAAAAAATCGAAAACAGCATAGCGGTCGGCGTCCGGGCCCGCAAAACCTATCAGCAGTTCCAAAAGACCCTCACCGCCGTACAGGACGCGGTCCAGCGGCAATGCCATATCGAAATAGACTACTTCACCATGAGCCGGGGCAAGTCCACCCGGCGGCGCGTGGCCCCATACAAAATCTGGTTTTACAAAGAGACCTTCTATCTGATCGGCCACTGCGCCATGCGCAACGACATCCGGCTTTTTGCCATTGATCGCATCGAGCAGATCCGCCTGACCGAAGATTTATTCGAATTGCCCGGCGACTTTGACGCCGAAACCTATATGGCCTCCTCCTTCGGCGTTTACCAGGGCGAACCGGTAAAGGTCCGCATCCGTTTCTCTGCCGAAGTCGCCGGATATGTATCCGAGAAGATGTGGCATCCCACCCAGACCCTCACGCCTGCGTCGGACGGCAGCATCGTCTTCACGGCAGAGGTGGCCGGTATCGATGAGATCAAGCGATGGATCATGGGATGGGGCAGCGCAGCCCAGGTCCTCGAGCCCCCTGCCCTGCGCACCGCAATTGCCAAAGACGCCAAGGCCATGCTAAAGTTCTACGAACCGAATAAATGAAATTTTCGGTACTGAGGGTCTTGAAACCTTAGAATATCGAACAAGGCTCCTCAATATATGTCAATGTGGAATCGCCGCGCTCTGTCAATAGCTATAATCGGCAGAAAATATTACTTCGAAATTCTGCGGTTCATAATTCGATATTCGATATTCCAAAGGTTGAACCGATCATGGACATCAATTCCAAGCTGCCCGATGTGGGCATCACCATCTTTACGATCATGTCCAAGCTGGCCGCCGAACACAAGGCGATCAATCTCTCCCAGGGCTTTCCGGATTTCTCCCCCCACCCCGACCTGGTCGATCTGGTCAGCGATGCCATGCGAAAAGGGCTCAACCAGTATGCCCCCATGCAGGGGGTGCCCGAACTGCGCCGTCAAATCGCCCGCAAGACCGCCGAGCTGTACGGCGCAAAGATCGATGCGGAAAAGGAGGTCACCGTTACCTCCGGGGCCACCGAAGCGCTCTTCGCCGCCATCTCCGCCGTAGTCCATGCCGGAGACGAGGTCATCGTTATCGAACCGGCCTTTGATTCCTACGTACCGGCCATTGCATTGAACCAGGCCCTGCCGGTCTTCGTGCCCATGACATTCCCGGATTACGCCATTGACTGGAACCGGGTGGCATCGGCCGTTACAGGCCGAACGCGTCTGATCATCCTCAATTCGCCCCACAATCCCACCGGTACAACTTTGACCGGAGAAGACATCAGCGCGTTGCGGGACATTACGTCCGGTACCGACATCCTCGTGCTCAGCGATGAGGTCTACGAACACATCATCTTCGACGGCCGCCGGCACGAGAGCCTTCTACGCCACCCCGATCTGGCCGGCCGAACCATGGTGATCAGCTCCTTTGGCAAGACCTACCACACCACCGGATGGAAGATCGGCTATTGCGTGGCGCCATCCCGGCTCACAGAAGAGTTCCAAAAGGTCCACCAATTCCTGACCTTTGCCACCAATACGCCGGTCCAGCACGCCTATGCGCACATCATGAAACGCCGGGAGCTCTATCTTGGCCTGGCCGAGTTCTACCAGCAAAAGCGGGATCACTTCGTGGCGCTGATGAAAGGCTCCCGCTTCAAACCTCTGCCGTGTACGGGCACCTATTTCCAGATGATGGATTACAGCGCCATCACCGATGAAGCGGATGTGGATTTCGCCCGCCGCATGACCATTGAACACGGTGTTGCCGCCATCCCGCCTTCGGTTTTCTACCATGACGGCAGAGACCATAAGGTGCTGCGCTTTTGCTTCGCCAAATCGGACCAAACCCTGGAACAGGCCGCGGAGCTGCTATGCCGGATTTAGCCGTCACTTTGATTCAGACCGAACTGGTGTGGGAAGATATTCAGGCCAATTTGGAACGGTTCCAGGACGAAATCGATGCCATAACCTCGCCCACCGACCTGGTGATTCTTCCCGAGATGTTCTCAACCGGTTTCAGCATGCGGCCCGAGGCACTGGCCGAAGATATGGACGGCACCGCCGTCACCTGGATGCGAAACACCGCACTGGAAAAAGGGGCTGTCATCACCGGCAGCGTAATGGTCGTGGACCAGGGACGGTTCTACAACCGCTTGATATGGGCGCGGCCCGACGGAACCCTGGAGACGTACGACAAAAAACATCTCTTCCGCTATGCCGGTGAAGAAAAAGTCTATACCCCCGGCAAGCGCCGCGTCACCGTCGAACTCCACGGCTGGAAAATTCGCCCCTTTATCTGCTACGACCTGCGCTTTCCCATCTGGACCCGGAATCTGGACAACGCCTACGACCTGGCCGTTTTCGTCGCCAACTGGCCATCAAAGCGCGACACCCACTGGCGCGCCTTGCTGCGGGCCAGGGCCATTGAAAACCAGGCCTATGTGGCGGCCGTCAACCGGGTGGGACGGGACGGCCATGGTTTCGACCACCGCGGCCACTCGTCTGTGATCGATCCTTTGGGAAACGTATTGTTTGAGAGAGCCGACAAGGCCTTCACCGTTACCCTCTCCCTCTCCCGCAAGGCATTGACCGATTATCGCCGACAATTTCCGGCCTGGAAGGATGCGGACCTCGGTTCAAATGAAGGATAAGCCTTGCCGCGTCCGGCAAACAGCGCCTGTGCCACCGTCTGCGGCCAAATAAATACAGCCCCTTCGCCACCATAACGCCTTGCCTGCCTCGGCTGTGCATATTTTACACACACACGATCCGTGTGTTTACAAAATATACAACCCTGTTTAGTATAGTCCATTGTGCGTCTGCATCCACCCCAGGTAACGGGTGCGTTGTATTTGATATTTAACATAGTCTGGAATCACGGATGAAAAAACTCAAGCGGGAAAACATAAAAACCGGTTTACAAACTTCACCATGGATTATTTTGGGGTCAACCTTCATCCTGCTGGTTGTGGTGATTGTGCTGTCCGTCCAGAACACCCATCGTGAAAAGCGCGTTATGACGAAAATCCTCCGGACCAAGGGCGCCGCCCTGATACGGGCAGTGGAAGCCGGCGCCAGGACCGGCATGATGGGCATGATGTGGGGAGGACAGCAGATTCAACGGCTGCTGGAAGAGACCGGCCGGCTGCCGGGTGTGAAGTATATGGCCGTGGTGGATGAAAAAGGTATTGTCGTCGCCCATAGCGATCCGTCCAAGGTTAGCACGCCATTCCGCCCGGATCGCCATAAATTGGTCCACCTGGGACCGGACCTGGAGGAAAACTGGGAATTGATCGACCAAGGCAAGAATGGGCGCGTCTTCGAAGTTCATCGCCATTTCAGACCGCTCTTCGGCGGTCCGGGACGCGGCGGCGGCCACATGCAGGGAATGATGCGTTGGCATGGAAGGCCACCGGCTTCATCGGATGACTGGTTCACGCCTGAAAAGCGCCAGCGATTGCTGATCGTGGCTGGATTGGGCGTGGCCCCTTTTGAACAGGCGATTCAGGAAGATATCCGCAACACCATTCTGATGTCGGTCATCCTGCTCCTGCTGGGCTTCGGTGGCATTGTATCCCTTTTTTGGATGAACAGCTATCGGACGACCAAAAGGACCCTTCAAGATACCAGCGCCTTTGCCGACGAGGTAGTGGCCCACCTGCCGGTGGGATTGATCGCCACCGACCGCGACGGGAGAATCACCTTCTTCAACGCCACCGCAGAACGGATCACCGGATTGGCCGCTGCCGAAGCAAACGGCAAAGAGGCCGATGCGCTGCTGCCGGCCCAATTGTGCGGCCTGAAGAAGGTGATGCAAAACGGCGGCGCCATCACCGAAAAGGAGATGGAGTGCGCTTTTTCCGGCGGTCGGACCGTTCCTTTGAGTGTCAGCGCAACCCGTATCATCAACGCGGTTGGAGAGTTGGTGGGGCATGTGCTCATATTGAGGGATCTGGGGGAAGTCCATCGGCTGCAGGATGAAATCAGGCGACAGGAAAAGCTGGCGGCCATCGGCGGATTGGCCGCCGGGGTGGCCCATGAAATCCGTAACCCGCTGAGTTCCATAAAAGGGCTGGCGACCTTTTTCGGCGAACAATTTGAAGACGGCAGCGAGGCCAAAGCGGCGGCCGGCGTGATGGTCAACGAGGTTGACCGCCTCAATCGGGTAATCACCGAGCTGTTGGATTTTTCAAAGCCCACGGA
>JARRKU010000133.1:0-11665 GCA_037387725.1 Desulfobacteraceae bacterium | reverse complement strand
AGATAAGGACGTCCGTTATCATCCCCATGCACAGCATCATCCCCATGGAGAAAATCAGGAAGACATAGCCGATAAGTTCTCCAGGATGGCGGAATTGCTCGTCTGGCTTGCGGACGTACTCGATGATAAAGCGCACGGCGCCGTAGCCGATCAGGTAGAGCGACAGCATGACGCCCGGGGTGCGCACCTTCTTGCGCAACGGCCACAGGACCAGGAACAGCAGGATACCTTCGCCGAACGCTTCGTAGAGCTGGGAAGGATGACGCAGGACCGTTGGGTCGCCCGAGGGAAAGTACATGCCCCACGCTGCATCGGTGGCCCGGCCCCACAGCTCGCCATTGATAAAGTTGCCCAGCCGGCCGAAGGTATACGCCACCGGTATGCAGGGGATGCACAGATCGGCCATCTCCCTGAAATCCAGATTGTTCTTGCGGATATACCAGGCCGCGCCGATGATGGTGCAGATCAGCCCGCCGTGGTAGGACATGCCCGAGATGCCGGTGAAGTGAAGCCCGCCGTTGAAGCTGAAGGGCAGGATGATCTCCAGGGGATGTTCCAGATAGTAGCGCAGGTTATAAAACACCACATAGCCGAAGCGGGCGCCGACCACCAGGCCGATGATCATGGCGGTGAGCAGTCCCTGGAGATGATCTTGCGACAGATCCCATCGATCTTCCTTTTTGATCCGATAGGTGATCAGCGCGTAGGTGATGCCGAAAGCCACCAGGTACATGAGGCCGTAATACTGGAGCTTGAAGCCGCCGATCTGGAAGATGACGGGGTTCATATTTTCGGGCAGATGCTGCCACCAGTGCCAGAATGCCTGCATGATTATTATCTCGATTCATTTTGGGGTAGGCGTGGGTGATCCGGCCGGTCTGCAGGCCGTACCGGAATCCGATAAAATTTTCATGCGAACCGTCCCATGCCGAGGTGCCAGGTCCTATACCACCATACCGGAGGTCAGATCAACCGTGCTCAGAACCCATATTTGTTCATTACCACGAAGAACACGAAGATCACGAAGTTGGAAACATTTTATTCTTTATATTCCTTAGGCTCTTCGTGTCCTTCGTGGTAAAAAAACGGGCTTTTTACAAGTTCATCTATTTTTAAATGCGATCACCCGAGATTGTGGGACAGATTTTGGCGGTTCCGACGGATTGTGATATAGGTCATCCAAACCCTATAGACCAAAATCATAATACCGATGGCACCCTTCATCCAGCGCCGCCCCCAGATCAGCATGCAGCCCCTGGTCACCCCCCAGGGCAAGGACTGGTTTGCCGATGAGACGGTGCTGGTGGCCGGGGTGATGTTCAAAAAAGATATCGCTTCCATTTTTCCCTATTTGAACGGGGTGCTGAACAAGGCGATCTACCTCGAGGCGCCGCCTTTTATCCGGTTCCGGTTCGAACAGGTGGTGTGCGCCCTCCATCCCACCTACATGGCCGCCTTTCCCTTTGAAGACCGCCCCGGTGCCGAGGCCTTTGCCGACCGCGTCATCGATTTCATGAACGATGTCCATGCCCGCCGTTCGTCGATCAGGCCCAATCACAAAACCCACAATCCCGTCTCCGTCGTCCAGGTCCTCAAAATTCTGCCCAAAACCAATTGCGGGCGCTGCGGCTATCCCACCTGCATGGCCTTTGCCGCCGCCATCCGGACCGGACGGGTCATCCCCAATCAATGTCCGGAGCTGATCGCGCCCACGGCGGAAAAGGCGGTCTACCCGGTGCTGGACGATCAGGGAAACGTAATGGAGCAGGTCGACCTTTTCATCGACACCACCCAGGCCGGCCTGGCGTTGAACCGCCAGCAGGAGCGCATACGGGAGCTGGAAGCGCGCGTCCATACGTTGGAGGTCAGATCTCCGGCACCGATTCCCAAGTACGATCCCCCTTTCGGAATTGCGCTCTCGTCCAGGGAGATGGAGGTGCTGCGCCTGATCTCCCACGGCGCCACCAATCTGGAGATCTCGCAGCTGCTGGGCATCAGCCCCCACACCGTCAAAGAAGTTCGCCATTTTCCCTTCCCCTGGCGGGAGGGGATTAAGGGGAGGGGGATATCAATGGCAATTACCTTTTCCAAAAACTGCGGTTGGAAAAAATGCACGCTCCCCCGTTCGGGGGATGGCGAGGAGATTAATCCATGAGAGGATCGGCGAAAAAGAATTGCACGGTACCGATCCAGCAGCAAATCGGAGAGGACACCATCAAAAATAGTGGGGGAGAATGCCATGACAAAAGCAGAAGTTTTTGAAGAAACCTACCAATACTATCTGAAACAGATCCATTCCCTGCAACTGGCGGACCGCCAGGATATCCTGGGATTCGAGATCCAACAGGGCAGGGCCGAAATCCCGTTCTTCAACACCCGCTATTTCGTCAGCCCGACGGGCATCATCGGCAAAGACGGAAAGGTGCCCCACCTGTCGGTCTGCGTGGTCCTTTGCAAATACCTGCTGATGTGCCCGGCCGCCATACCCCCGGCCGGCAACCTGGCCGCCTTCAAAGACTTCAAGGACGCCGCCCCCTTGATTCAATACTTCGACAGCTCGGTCCAGGGCGAAATCGCCCGCACCTTCAGCGGCAACAGCACCGGCCTCGAAAACGTCTGCCAAAACCTGGACGGCATCCCCGTGCAAGACGATTGGCCCTACCAGATCAAATACCGCTTCAACGCCCTGCCCAGGGTGCCCCTATTTCTCCTTTTTAACGACAAGGAAGAGGGCTTCCCGGCCCAGTGTACCATCCTCTTCGAACGCCGCACGGAAGCGTTTCTGGATATGGAGAGCGTAGCAATGCTGGCCGGCGCTTTGACTCATCTGCTTACGTCCGGTTGAATATCCACTTGATAGAAATATTGCCTATTCCGATGTAAACATTTTCCCGCGCCAAACGTCTCAAGTTTACAAATCCTTTATCGAAAATCGTCTTGACGCAACGGGGGCGGGATCATGTGGAGAAATACATTTCGGAATGGGGAAAATCATAAAATATCTTTTAATGGCAGGTTAAGGCAAGGATTGTTGCTGGTGCTGGCAGCGGTTCTGCTCGCCGGATGCGGCGGGGGGCATGAAAGCGACGCGCACGCCCCTGTTTTCGATGCCCAAATTCTTAGCGACCCGGCGGCTGATGGCGATATCGCTTTCAGCGCGCCTTCAACCCATACGGTTTCATCGGCGCTTGCCACCGGCAATATCCAGGTCGGCATCGATCCGGGTACCGGGGATGAATTTCGCGGTTTTCTGGATTTTCCGATCAGAGGGGACGGCGGCGTACCAGAGGGCGCTGCCATTGATTCGGCGACCTTGGAGATCTTCGTCAACAACATGACGTTACCATTTCCCGGCCAGGGCATTCCGGTGCTTATCGACTTGGTATCGTTTCAACCGCCAACCCTCATCGCAAGTGATTTCGACCGGTTGGCTCAGCCGGCGCTGCTGACCATGGCCTTTGATTTTTTGCCATCGGATACGGGAACCTTTGTGGCGATCGATGTTACCGTGCTCATGGAACAGGCCCAGTTTGAGAATCTGCCTGATTTGCAGTTAAGGATCCTGCCTGATTTCCTGGCGGGTTCGGGGCTCGTCGAGATCGATGACGGCGATGCCGCCACGGCGCCGCTATTGACAGTGTCTTATTTCTAGCGCGAATAGTGAGGACGTCTATGTTTTTAGCAGCAGGACCTGCCGCGGGGTCATCGCGTTCAGTTGGTGTCTTTGGCAAGGGTGCTGAAGCTGGCGATCCCGTCGAAGAGCCTGGGAGATTGGGTGGCGGGTTTCACTTTGTCGTGATGGCATTTCGGGCAGGCCGCACTGCCGGCAACATTGCCTTTCAAGATCGTCCGCTTGAAGGCGTGTTCGCAACGCGGGCATTTGTATTCGACAGTCGGCATGACCCGATATTACCGCCACGGTCGCGGCTGCGCAATAAGAAACCTTGGGGGCCAGCGATTCTATCAGAAAACAATTTATCATGTAACGTCAGCTTCTGCCGCCATCATCCAGGCCCAGCAGCCGGATTGCATTTTCCTTGAGAATCAGCGGTTTTACTTCTTCACGAAAACCGGCCTGTTGGAAATCCTTCATCCAACGCTCCGGTGATATCATGGGGAAGTCGGATCCGAAAAGCATCTTTTCCTTGAGCAGGGTATTGGCGTATCGCACCAATTGCTTCGGGAAATATTTGGGGGACCACCCCGATAGATCGATGTAAACATTGGGTTTGTGCAAACATACCGAAAGGGCTTCATCCTGCCAGGGCCAGGAAGGATGGGCGATGATGATTTTCATATCGGGAAAATCCACCGCCACATCGTCCAGGTGAATGGGGTTGGAGTACTTCAGCCGGAATCCGCCTCCGCCGGGCATGCCGGTGCCGATACCGGAATGACCGCTATGAAAAATGGCCGGCAGACGATGTTCGGCGATCAACTCGTAGAGCGGGTAGGCCATGGGGTCATTGGGGAAAAATCCCTGGGCGGTGGGATGGAATTTAAAGCCGCCGATGGCATAAGTTTCGAGCAGTCGGCGGGCCTCGTGCAATCCCGATTTGCCTTTGTGCGGATCGATGCTCGCAAATGCGATCATCATATCGCTGTTTTCCGCCGCCGCCTCCGCGATCTCCTCGTTGGGGATTCGCCGGCGGCCGGTTTCAGACTCGGAATCCACGCTGAACATGACCAGCCCGATGCGCTGCTCCCGGTAGTAGTGGATCGTTTCCGCGATGGTCGGCAGCCGGTCGGTTTTGAAATATTTTTCGGCTGCTTTGTTGAATGCTTTGCCGATATCGTCCATTGGCACCCGGCTGGATACTTCCGCGTGGGTATGGATATCAATGGCGATCAGGTCGTTTGTTTTCATGGGTTCTCCAGTTCGAAAGCTTCTAAGCTTTGATCATGCTTGGTTCCGTGCCAGCATATAGCGCATCCACCAACGTCTTCCGATGGTCCAGAACAGCGGACTGGTTGATGGTGCCCTTGTCGGTGACTTCATGGCGATCGATGGAGGGGGGTTCCCCTAGCAGATGGATAAAGGCCAGCCGACTGGTCGAACCCGTGGCATCCTGGTTGATTTTCTTCAGCAAGTCGCCAAAAAACCGCCGCACCGGCGGACTATTGAGAAAGGCGCTGGGCTTGCTGCCGGCATCCATCCCTGACAATTTCAGGCAGTGTTCCAAGTGCGGGAAGACCATGGCGCCGACATGGTCCCGGTTCAAACCGGTGATCACCGCGTCATGAACATAGGGCTCCCCCATGCGGATCATCCTTGTTTTTAAGGGACCGACCCTGACGAACGTGCCCGTGCTGAGTTTAAAGTCTTCCGCAATACGGCCTTCGAATACCATTCCCCATTCGGGGTGGTTTTCATCGGCCAGTTTCAATGCATCTCCGGTACGGTAGAATCCCTCCGCATCGAATGCGTCACGTGTTTTGTCCGGCATACGCCAATAGCCCGGCATCACATGCGGCCCGCGGAATCGGGCTTCCAGTTTGTCGTCCACCGGAACCAGCTTGGCCTCGCAACCCGGTGCGGGCAGCCCCACATATCCGGCAAACATCAGCGGGCCGGTTGAAAACATACTGGAGGGTGAGGTTTCGGTCATGCCCAAGCCGGTCATAATCCGGATACGTTCGCCACAGGCTTTTTCGCTGACAGCATCCAGGCGGTCCCAGGCGGCCTGGGAGAGCCCGGCACCGGCAAAGAAGAATAATTTCATGCGGGCATAAAATTTTTCACGCAGGACTGAATCCTGCTCCAGAACTTCCGTCAATAATTCCCATCCCTTGGGAACATTCAGAAATGCCGTGGGGCTGATATCATGCAGGTTTCTTACCGTTGCGGCAAATTGTTCGGGGGTGGGTTTGCCTTCATCGATGTAATAGCTTCCCCCGTTGTATAGAATGATCCCCACATTATGGCTGCCGCCGAAGGTGTGATTCCAGGGGAGCCAATCCAGGAAAATCGGCGGCTCCTCGCCGAAACAGGGGAATGTCTGGAGCAGCATCTGCTGATTGGCGCACAGCATGCGGTGGGTGGTGATCACACCCTTAGGCATGCTGGTCGATCCGGAAGTAAAAAGAAATTTCGCGATCCCATCCGGTTGGATGGCCTGGTGGACACCATCCACATCCTCTACCGGCCCGGCCAGCAGCTCCGACAAGGGTGTCGTTTCGCGGTCTTCGATACGGCCCCGATCTGCAACCACTTCGCACGCTTTGTCTACCACACTCCGAATGGCTTTGCTGAAAGGGCCTGCATCGGTCACATAGACAAGGCCAGGGGTCATCAGGGAGACAATATGCCGCAATTTACCATATTCCTTCGAAAGAAGTGAATAGGAAGGAGAAACAGGGCAGTGCGGTATGCCGGCATACATGGCGCCCAGGGCCAGCTGCAGATGCTCGATATCGTTGCCCGATAAGATCAAAAGCGGGTGCTCCGGCGACAGACCCCGGTGCAGCAACGCCTGGCCGATATGGCGCACGCGATCCAGCATATCGGCGTAGGTCACGGACCGCCAGCGGCCCTTTTGATCGCGTTGGGCAATCAAGGTGCGTTGGGGGTGGCGATCAGCGCCCGCAATCAGTCTATCAGTGAGACAACGCGGGTACGGTTCCAGGGCGGTGGCGGACGTAAACCGCCACTGCCCCTCGCTTTCCTTATCCACCAAAATAGCGGGTTCGGATATGGAAACGGGGCGGTATCGTATTTCTCGCTGCATGGCCGCTGGATGTGAGGTTGTTGATAAAATCCTGCTTTTTGTCGGTCTGAGTATGCCAAACGGATGCTTGTGTGTCAATCTGATTGTAACTACAGCATGTTATGGCGAGATGCAGAAATTGGATTCAAGAAGGCAAAGCAAAGCAGCTTGAAAAAGCGTTCTTTGTGCTGGATGTCGAGACTTGAGCCGGCGACCTGCATTATTCGGTTTTTGTATCCTCGTAGACTTGCACCGTCGATTTCACACCGGGTATGGCATCGATCTTGGATTGAATTTCCCGCCGTGTTTCACTTTCGTACCAGTTCTGCCAATCTTCCAGCGTATCCCAGGTGCTGATGGCGACGATATCTTTCGGGGGATCGATTTTCTTGACATATTTGCTTGAGAGATAGCCGGGTTGCTGCGGGACGAGGCTGCGAAGCTTTCGAATAAGGCCGAACAGCTCCTTTTCTTTGCCGGGATCTTCGCATACGCGTTTAATAAAAACTCTGATAGCCATTTTGACCCTCCTTTCCTATGGGCATTATACCAGAGATTCCCGGATTGCAGCGCATTAATTCTTATGGGAACTTAGCGATATTCTGAAGAATGACGCGTGGCACCGGTGCCGGCCGGATGGGGCGGTTCGGGGATCTACGCTATCGTATCCCGCTCGACATGCTGTTTTGACGATGAGATTGACACGCTATCACCGGTTTGCCATACTCAAAAATGAACAAAGCGAATTCTCCTCTTTCCCTCTTATCAGCCGCCAGTTGCGCTGCAAAAAACAAGGAAAACCGCCCGGAATGTGGTGCGGTCGTTGCCCGATCCGTTCGGGGGACAGGCCGGAGACCGCCGCCGGATACGATAAATTCTTCTGTCGCCGTCCGGTGTCACATTTTTTTGTACAGATCCAAAGCCCATTGCAGCCGTCGCCGATTGCAATGGTTTCCATCACAACCGCAAACCAACGGAGGTTCAGCCATGGCTGCCCAAAGGTGGGTATATCCTTTTGAAGCGTTGAGTCTGGCCGAAGCGCGCGTGGGCGGTCAGTGGGATGGGGTGCGCGGACTTTTCGGCGGCAAAGGCGCCAATCTGGCCGACATGCTGCGGATCGGCCTGCCCGTGCCGCCGGGATTTATCATCACCACCGAGGCCTGCAATGCTTATTTGCAGGCCGGCGGTGTCTTTCCCCAGGGGATGTGGCAGCAGGTGACCGAGGCTTTGTCGGCCGTGGAGAGCGTCACCGGCAAACAATTCGGAGACCAGGACAATCCCCTGCTGGTCTCCTGTCGGTCGGGGGCCAAATTTTCCATGCCGGGCATGATGGATACGGTGCTCAATATCGGGCTGAACGATGCCACCTGCCTGGGCATGATCAAACTCACCGGCGACGAGCGTTTCGTCTACGATGCCTATCGCCGACTCATCCAGATGTTCGGCGCGGTGGTGATGGGCATCGGCGACGAGGCCTTCGAGACGGTGATCGAAAGGGCTTGCCGCAAGGCCGGCGTCCAGCTCGATACGGAGCTCTGCGCCGGAGACTGGAAGGCGGTGACCGGGCAGTTCAAGACCATATTCCGCAGCCACACCCAGGTGGATTTTCCCCAGGACCCGGTGGAACAGCTCAAGATGGCCACCGAGGCGGTTTTTAAGAGCTGGAACGGCAAACGTGCCGTGGACTACCGCAACGCCGCCGGCATCGCCCACGATCTGGGCACGGCGGTCAATATCGTGACCATGGTCTTCGGCAACATGGGGGACGATTCGGCCACCGGCGTGGCCATGACCCGCAACGGCTCCACAGGCGAACCCAAAATCGAGGGCGACTACCTGATCAACGCCCAGGGCGAGGATGTGGTGGCCGGCATCCGCCTGACCCAGGAGATCCAGCGGATGGCCGAAGAGATCCCGGCGGCCTTCGAAGAGCTGCAGCAGATTTCCGCTAAACTGGAGCAGCACTACCGGGAGATGCAGGATCTCGAGTTCACCATCGAAAAAGGCAAATTATGGATGCTGCAGACCCGGGACGGCAAGCGCACCGCCCAGGCGGCCGTGCGCATCGCGGTGGACATGGCCCGGGAGGGACTGATTACCAAGGAGGAGGCTGTCCTCCGGGTCTCTCCGGAACAGGTGGATTTTTTCCTGCATCCCCAGTTCGATCCAGAGGCCATCGCCCAGGCGCGCAGCGAAGGCCGGCGGGTGGCCCATGGTCTTAACGTCTCCCCGGGAGCGGCCTACGGCGTGGTGGCGTTCGATGCGGACCTGGCTGAGACCTGGGCCAGGACAGACGGCAAAGAGGTGATCATGGTCCGTCCGGAGACCAAGCCCGACGATGTGCACGGCATGCTGGCCGCCCAGGGGATTCTCACCAGCCGCGGCGGTCGCACCAGCCACGCCGCCCTGGTGGCCCGGCAGTTCGGCAAACCCGCGGTGGTGGGGGTGGCCGCCCTGCAGATCGATCTGAACCGGCGTGAAATGATGGTGGGCGCCCGAACCATCCGGGAAGGGGAGTGGATCTCCATCGACGGCAACACCGGCGACGTCTACCTGGACCGCCTGGGCACCATGGTACCGGACATCCAGGATCCCTGGCTCATCGACCTGCTGGGATGGGCTGATAAATTTCGCACCCTTGGCGTCTGGGCCAACGCCGACTACCCTGAAGACGCCCGCCGCGCCAGGGAGTACGGCGCCCAGGGCATCGGCTTGTGCCGCTCCGAGCATATGTTTTTCGAGACCGAGCGCCTGCCCCTTTTCCAGCAGATGATCATGGCCGATCTGCCCGTGGACCAGCGCGCCGCCCTGGACGCACTGCTGCCCTTCCAGCGGGAGGACTTCGCCGGCCTTTTCCGGGTGATGGACGGCCTGCCGGTGATCATCCGCCTCATCGATCCGCCCCTGCACGAGTTTCTCCCCGACCTGGTGGAATTGGTGCTGGAGCTGACCGACCTCAAGCTGCGCATCCGGGAATCCGGCACCTTGGTGCAGATCGACGAGCTCCTGCAGCAGATCCGGGTCAAGGAACGCCTGCGGGCAAGGGCCACCAAGTTGAGGGAACAGAATCCCATGTTGGGATTGCGCGGGGTGCGGCTGGGCATCCATATCCCCGAACTGACCAAGATGCAGGTGCGGGCCATTTTCGAAGCAGCCTGCCAGGTGTCCCGGGAAGGGATCACGGTCCTGCCCAAGGTGATGATCCCCCTGACCGCCCATGCCAACGAGCTGAAGATCCAGCGTGACAGCCTGGAAAAGGAGGCCCGGCAGGTAATGGACGAACAGCACACTGAAATAGAGTACAAGTTCGGCACCATGATCGAGTTGCCCCGGGCGGCCCTCACCGCCGACCAGATCGCCGCCCACGCCCAGTTCTTCTCATACGGCACCAACGACCTGACCCAGACCACCTACGGCATCTCCAGGGACGATGCCGAAGCCGGTTTTCTCATCGAATACATGGAGCGGCACATCCTGCCGGACAATCCCTTCGCCACCCTGGACCATGACGGCGTGGCCCAGTTGATGCGCATCGGCATCGAAAAGGGCCGCGGGGTGCGCGCCGACCTGGAGTGCGGCATCTGCGGCGAACACGGCGGAGACCCCCGCTCCATAACCATCTGCCATGAGCTGGGACTGGACTATGTCTCCTGCTCCCCTTTTCGGGTGCCCATCGCACGGCTGGCGGCGGCCCATGCGGCGCTGAAGGCCAGGAAGGATTCCACCGCCTGATTCAAATATATGAGTATCCAGGCATCTTATTGGAAGATATCGCACGCTTTGCGATTGATATGGGACAAGCGCGCGCTGTTTCCAAGAATGAAATTCTTGAAATCCTGGAGCAGGCGGAAAATAATCAAAAACCTCACTTTATTTGCTACTGTGGTTGTTGTTGTCATGTACTTAAAATGATCCCAAAAATGGTATTAAAAAGAAAAATATGAAAAATACCCAATAAGAGGAGACGTGAGGGTTCGCCATTCATGTGATGCATTTGCATCCCGATCGAAATTCATCCGATTCAACATTATAATTGAGAGGGAAAAATACGATGGATGATAATCAAGCTATCTGGAATGAAAAGGTCGCTGAGAAAATAATTAAGAAATTGGAGAAGAGACGGATGGAGGGCAGCTATGCAGTGACGGCTTCCCAGGCCAAAGATGAAGTCATCGCCATGATTACACCCGGTGCATCGGTATTTCGTTGCGGTACCATGACCGCAACGTATGCAGGCCTCTGGGAGTCAATTGCCAAGTTGCCCGGGATCGAACTTATTGATCCTTATGAACCGGGAATACCGCCGGAAGAGGGGCTGGCACGTCGGCGAAAAGGTATGACTGCGGATTTTATGATTGCAAGCACCAATGCCATCACATTAGACGGTAAATTGGTCAACCTAGACGGCATGGGCAATCGCGTTGCCGCAATGGCTTTTGGACCCAAAAAGGTATTCCTGATGGTGGGTATGAATAAAGTTGCTCCCGATCTGGAATCCGCCATGGCCCGGGTCAAACACTATGCCGCACCGGTTAATAATATTCGTTATGGATTTAAAAATCCATGTGTCGAAACCGGATTGTGCAATGACTGTAAAAGTCCGACCCGTATTTGCAACATGTGGAGTATTATCGAAGGGCACATGATCGAAAAGCGAATCCATGTGAAACTGATCGGTGAATTTGTGGGGTATTAGCTAGCCCAGCCCTGGATCATACTGGCAACAAGTTGTTCCAGCCACCGGCAATTCATGGCAATGGTATGCTATCGCTGATTGTCTATTATTCCGACTGACCACAATATATTGAGGTGCATTGGATTTGCCTTTGCTAGGTACATTGGCAAGGAGTACGCAGGTTTTTGAGATCTAATAATTGATGCGGTTTGCTAAAGCTGCCTGAATATAGTAAAGATGCATCCATCACTTTTCCAAATCGCTGACAGCACAATAAAGAGAC
>JARRKU010000132.1:0-9689 GCA_037387725.1 Desulfobacteraceae bacterium | reverse complement strand
TATCAGCTATCAAATTCTTGTCCCGAACAATTCGATCATACAGCGGGCCATTGACTTCTATTTCAGCCACGACCTGAACGGAGATAAGGCCGAAGACGATGAACCCGACAAGCATTATAAAGCATAGCAAGAGCAGTTTGGCTTTGATCCGCATATTTTGCAGTCTTGATATCATAGCGTCTCCTCATTTAAAACTTCCGAAAATGACCAACGAGAGCAGAAAGGCAATCACATCTATGGAGAGAATACGCGAATGCCTGGGACGCACCGCACGAGGAGCGTGAGGGCCGAATCAATTGAATCATAGGAATGCCTTCCACGCAATAGAGTATACGTCGCCGACGTTTGTGTGTCCATGCCTCAATCAATACCGATGCGTAAAAGGCAAAATGGGGCGACGGATCGTTTCGCCAACCCTTAGCATGTCCATTCGATGTGTTTTTTGCCGGCAGGATAGTCCTGCGCTGTTGAGGAAAAAACGCTGATGATATCAATCACCGAATCCTCAATGCCTCTATCGTTGGTAGGCCAGCCGGGGAGACCGCACTACACAATAAGGCCGCTGCGGGGACAGGAATGCACATTTCCAAGGACGGCAGCGTTGATCTTGCCCTCGGCTTTATCCAGATTGAGCGATTTATATGGAGCGTTCCTTTGCGCACAGCATAAGGTATGGATACCAGCGCCCCCGCTGGAGAAGAATTTGGCGAGTAGAAATCCAGGAGTATCTAACCTCGGCCATTCAAAATATCATGGTGTTGGCAAATAGGGGTCACCCATTAAAGGGGCAGTCACTGCCTCGGTGCATTGCCGGGCGGCGTTTGGTTGACCAATGCCCAAAACACACCTGTTCGCTTCACCGCATCGACGAACTCGACAAAGCTGACCGGTTTGACAACATAAGCGTTTGCGCCAAGCTGGTAGCACGCTTCCAGGTCCGGCGATTCGCTCGACGAGGTCAACACGACCACCGGAATCAGGCGTAATTGTTCGTCCGCCTTGATCTGCTGTATGACCTGCAACCCGTCCAGGCGGGGCATCTTCAGATCGAGCAGGATCACCACCGGGTTACCCGCCGGTCGCTGATCGAACGATCCCCGCTGAAAAAGATAATCGAGCGCTTCCACCCCATCCCGGGCAATGGCGACTTCGTTGGCCAGGTTGTGCTCGGAAAGCGCGGATAGCATCAGCTCAACATCCTTGGGATCGTCTTCCACCAGCAGGATGCGCTTAAGGTCTTTCATCTCCATCTCCTTTGAGTTTACACGGCAGCGAAAAATAAAAGGTCGCGCCCTGGCCCGGCACGCTTGCGGCCCAGGTGCGCCCGCCGTGCCGGGCGATAATGCGGCGTACGTTGGCCAGTCCGATACCCGTGCCCTCGAATTCATCGGCGCGGTGCAGGCGCTGAAACACACCGTACAGCTTGTCCACATAGGTCATGTCGAATCCAACGCCGTTATCGCCCACAAAAATCACGGTCTCGGAGTCCTGGTCGGGCAAGGAGCCGATTTCAATCCGGGCTTTCTGCCGGGGCCGTGTAAACTTCAAGGCATTGCCGATCAGGTTGGCCAACACCCTTCGCAACATGGTGGCATCGCCGCAAACCATGGGAAGATCGCCGACGCGCCAATCGATGGCCCTGCCGACAGCGTCAGGCGACAGCTCCTGGATAACATCATGAACCAGGTCGCCCAGTACCACCTGTTGTGTCGACATGGCCCGGCGCCCCATCCGGGAGAACGAAAGCAAATCGTCGATCAAGACCCCCATTCTTTTGGCCGATTCGGATATGGTATCCATGTAGTGCCGGCTCTGTTCATCCTGAGCCTTTCCCACTTTCTTTTGCAGCAGTTCAATAAAACCATCGATATGGCGCAGCGGCGCCCTGAGGTCATGAGACACCGAGTAGGCAAAGGCATCCAGTTCCTTGTTCGCAGCTTCCAGTTCGCTGGCCCGCTTTTGCAAATCCTGGTTCAGGTTGATGATTTGTCTTTCGGCATGCCGCCGCCGCGTAATATCCTCTCCTGAACTCAGTGTGCCGATAACATGGCCTTCATCGTCCCTGAGCAGGACATTGTGCCAGGCCACAAGCCGCTGCCGGCCGCTTCGCGTTAACACCGGGTTTTCAAGGTATTCCGCCGGATCCAGTTCCCCGGCCATAAGCTGTCTAAAAGCGCGGATGACACCGGGTCGTACCTTCTCAGGTATAAATGTCGCAAACCAGTCCTGGCCGATGATTTCGTCGGAAGTGCTTTCCAGTATCTCACAGCCCTTCTGGTTGATCAGGGTCACCCGCCGTTGAGCGTCTACGGCTACCAGAATGGCGCCCGCAATGTCCAAATACTGTTGGGCCTTGTTGCGTGCCTGCTCCAATTCCAGCGTCCGTGCCTGCACCATTTCTTCGAGATGTTCCTTGTACCTTGCGAGTTCCTCATCAGCCTGCTTGCGTTCAGTTATGTCGCGGGCGATGCTGAGCACACTTACGACATTACCGGCGGCATCTCTTTCCGGCGCATGCCGAATATCGTAAAAGCGCTTGCCTGCCTTGGTATCCCAGCATACTTCGGATTCGTTGGCGACGCCTTCATCAAAAGCCCGATGAATCAGCTCCAGGAGCGCATCGTTCTGTTCCGGTTTGCGGCCACGCGGCAGCTCCCTCAGGGATTTGCCGATAGCGGCCTCGGCCGGCAAGCCGAAGGTTTTTCTAAAAGCGGGATTGACGTAAGTGTATTGACCATCGTGGTCGAACCGGGCGACAAAGTCGGGAAAGTTTTCCGCAAGCCTGCGAAAACGCAGCTCATTTTCCTTGATCTCGTGGATATCCCGCCCAATGGTAAGCACGGAAATCACATGTCCGTCTGTGTCGAATTCCGGAACAAACCGAATATGGCCATAGTGCATCTCGCCCCGGGTGGTTCGGAAAGGTATTTCCGCCGTGCTTTCAGTGGCGGTTTCGATCACCTGCCGCAGGTGATCAATATAGACCTGCGGCGCATAAAGCGGTGACTGATCGGCCGGCGTCTTGTGGAGCACGTTTTTCTCCTGTTCACCGAACAGTTTCTGAATGGCCGGGTTGACATAGATGCGTCGATATTCACAGTCGTAGCGGGCGATAAAGTCGGGCGCATTTTCTACGAGGGCGCGGAAAAGTTGTTCACTGGCAAGAATCTGCTTCTCCGCTTTCTTATGTTCCGCGCGCAAACGCAGGTTAGTGATGCCGAAGGCCAGGTTGCCGGCCAGTTCTTCCAGCAGCCGCATTTCATCCGGGATGAAGGCATTTGGCACATCGGAATAAATACATAAAACGCCGAAGGGAGGGCCGCTTTCCTCCTTGAGGGGCAGGGCAATGCTGGAACGGTAGCCGCGTTTTGCGGCACTCTGCCGCCAGGGTGCTGCATGGGGATCAGTGGCAAAATCCTGGATGCAGGCACTGATCCCTTCGCGCAGGGCCTGCCCGGTCGGACCGCGACCCCGTTCCGCATCGGCCCAGGAGATCGCCGCCTCCGCAAGATAGCCTTTTTCTACACCGGCCCAGGCCACAGGGGGGATGGTCCTGGCATCATCGTTCCGGGGATATCCCACCCAGGCCATGCGGTATCCGGCTTCCTCGCAGATGATGCGGCAGATATGGTCCAGCAGGGATTGTTCATCCGATGCCTGCATCAGAACCTGGTTGCAGGTGCTTATGGCCCTTAGCTGCCGATTCATCCGTTGCAAGGCATCCTCAGCCTGCCTGCGTTTGGAGATGTCACGACCCACGGCGAGAACGCCGGCGACCCTGCCGTGGTGGTCGTATTCCGGCACAATGAGGTACTCCAGAAAGAGCTCCTTGCCATGCGCATTTACCCAGGTGAATTCTGCAACCTGCGGCGTTCCGGTATCCAGCGCCAAGCGAAGTTTTTTTAAATACTCCGCATTAACCGGACTGGGAACCCTGGGATTATCGGCATAAGCCACACCGACGACTTCCGAAGCAGACAGACCGCTCGCTCTTTCCCAGGCCGGATTGACATAAATGCGACGCAGTTCCAGATCATACCGAACGATAAAATCGGGTACACTCTCGATCAGCGTACGGTACTCCCGTTCAACCTGTTTGTGTTCATCAATGGCGCGCTCCAGACCGGCGCCGGCTATTTCCGCCCGCCGTTGCGCCGCAACTGCCTTTTTCATCGTATCGAGGGCCTCAAGTCTCGAATCAGCCAACGCTTTGTTGGCGGCGGTCAGCGCAAGTGTGCGCTCTTCCACCTTGCGCTCCAATTCATCATGTCCCTTTTGCAGCATCTCTTTCTGCCATCGATTCTCAAGGATGAGCGCAACGTAGCTTGCGAGATTGCTGACAAAAGGTTGGTACAGGTCACTTGCTGCATCCTGTTCGATTTTGAGGACAAAATACCCAAAGCGATGCTGATTGGATTCGACTGCGAGGATACGCAAGCCAGGCTGTTCAGCCAGGCCGCATTCGGTAGGCAAGGAAAATGGGGTAGGCTTTCCGTCTTCTTTGTCTGAGTCGTGTAAAGCTATACATCCGGTACAACAGGCGCTTGCCATTTCGCCAGCCGAGGCCGACTTTCCCTCCAGGCAGACCCGGCTAGCGGCGATTCCGGGGATGGAACTCAGAATGCCGGCATAGAATTCGGCAATGCGAGATGTGTCGGGAAGTGCAAATACGACGTTCTGGGCCGCCAGAATTTGTCCCAGAATGCGTGCGTCCGCCTTCTGCCATTTCTGTTTTGTGCTATCTTGCCGACGCTTCAATGCACTCATGGCTTTGCCTGTCTATACAACTGGCTCGATATGGTTCACGGGCATGATATACTTCACACCGGAGTGTTTCTATTCTCACTGAGCCAGCCGCTCCTATCTTCAGCCCTCAAGTCTACGATTCCAACTTAGCCAAGAATTCCTCCGGCTTTATGTAATATGGATTCCTGACGATCTGCCCCTGCGCAATCATGTATGGATGTACCTGGAGAATGTTGAACAACGAGGCGCCGTCAAAAAGCCGCGCATCATACTGACACATGCCGATATAGGGAAAAGTCTCAGTGATCATATTGATTCGGACTTCGTACTCCAGAAAGCGGTCGGCACCGGGTGTGTCGCCAAACACCCAGCTCATCTCGCCACAGGCACGCGAGCCACGATAGCCGGCATCCCTGGCCATGGCGTAGCGGGACACCATATTCTCGATCACTTCCTGCGGCACGAATCGCCCGCTGGGGCAGTAAGCGCTCTCGGCTTTGGTGATACCGAATGTGCCATTTCCTTCGACCTTCTGAATTTCAACCCCTGCCCCTGTGAGCCATGTGCGGATCTCATCTGGAGAAGTGGTGTCTGCGAAATAGCGCACCAGTTCTCCCTGCCTGATTCCGGTAGCCAGAAATTCAGAAACGATTTTACGACGCTCTTCCTCGCTGTCATAGATCAGACACAGGTGATGACAATCCGGAAAGGTCGTTTGGGTAAATCTATTGTCTGCAGTCTTTTTCTGGTAGTTCATGGCGGGTCTCCTTGCATGAACCCGAAGAACATGGGCCGGACACGGCACCATTTTGGAATAGCCAAGCGTGCGGCCGCCATTTGCTTCGAGCACAAAAGCGCGTCAATATGCAGGAGATTCAACAGCTGGATCTTCTGCATGTAAGGGATGTGCAGATCGCTAAATGAGGGAAATCGCCATGCAGTGAAATATCCGAAAAATCACCAAACACGCCTCGAGTTAACCATTAAGGTGAAGACCGAGCATCATGGAGAGGCCCGGTAGGTCCCACAACTTTACGTTGCAGACTGAAAGTCAAGCCATTGGAACTGCAAATATGCCTGACTCGGAAACACATGACGAATAAAACCTTGCCACCTTTCAAAGCGAGGTAACTGCGATCTGAATAAGAGAGCTTGATCAACAACAGGTGAGGAAAAAGGCGGAGTTTGCTCAATAACGCCCTGAGACATTGCCCCCCAAACGCCTGCATCAGGTCACACCTTGGCCGGCCGCCGCCCCCTCCCCTGACGAACCTGCCATCTGTTATGGTGAGTAACAACTTATTATTACAAATCATGACAAGTTCTGTCAATTCCAGCTTTGCCTGCAACGCTCCGCTCAAACACAGAACCTTTTCCACCTGGTTCAGGGGGCTTCCTGAACTGTGGGCAAAATCGGCAGTCGATTGGAAATTGCCCAATCCATGGATATTCCGGCGCAGTTTCTGGGAAAGATCGCCCAACAATCGGCACGGGCAGGCTACATCGAAATTGGGAAAATTAGGGGACGTACGTAAAATATCCAGTTGCTATTTTTTTATACTGATGTTACTTGATCGACTATGCCACGAAAAGCCCGAATAGACGCCCCCGGCGCGCTTCACCATATCATTGCCAGAGGTATTGCCCGCAAAAAGGTATTTGATGATGATACTGACAGGGATTTTTTCCTGGAACGGCTCGCAATGGTTGTTCGCGAGTGCCAGACCCAATGCTTCGCATGGGCGTTGATTCCCAACCATTTTCATCTTTTGTTCAAAACCGGTGCAACGCCGATCGCAACGGTGATGAAGCGGCTTTTAACCGGCTATGCCATGCACTATAATCGAAGGCACAAACGCCATGGGTACCTGTTTCAGAACCGGTACAAGTCCATTCTCTGTCAGGAGGACAGCTACCTACTGGAATTGGTGCGCTATATCCATCTGAATCCGCTTCGCGCCAAATTGGTTGCAGACCTGAAGGAACTGGACCGATATGCGTATTGTGGACACAGTGTGTTGATGGGAAAGGTCGGCGCGGAATGGCAAGACACGGTCTATGTAACCCGATTGTTCCACAAACATCCGTCTACAGCAAGGCGTCGGTACAAGGCTTTTGTACTAAAGGGGATTGCTGATGGGAAGCGGGATGACTTGACCGGTGGCGGATTGGTCCGTAGTGCCGGAGGATGGGCTGCAGTGAAGGCGTTGCGCAAGGCCAATGCAATCCAAAAAGGTGACGAACGCATTTTGGGTGACAGTGAATTTGTCGATAGGGTAATTTCTGAAGCCAAAGAAGCTTACGAGAGAAGATACCGTTTAAGGGCAAAGGGACTGGATCTCGATGACATTGCCGCAAAGGCCGCAGAGATTGCTGGTATAGATGCCGATCTTGTATGGATAAAGGGAAAACAGCCCAGAATCGTGCAAGCCCGTAGTCTACTGTGCTACTGGGCGACGAATGTACTGGGAATATCACAATCCGACCTGAGCAAAAGGCTCGAATTGTCGCCGTCTGCAGTTAGTATTGCCGTGGCACGAGGCAGGGATCTGATCAGAAAGCACAATTATAGTATATAAACTGGAAAAGTGACGTACGTCCCCTCGATGTGTCGTCCCCTCGATGTGTTTTTATTGAAAAGCAAAGAAAAAATGATACTGTTATGAATAGTTTCGGTTTGCAGCGATTGCAGCCGGTAATTGGGCAGGTCCAACAAGGGGTATTGACGTCATGGCCATTGGAAAACGAATTATTGAAACCGCTATGGAAAACGGTGCGTCTCTTGCCGGTATAGCAAGTATTAAAGCGGTTAAAGCGTCGGCGTCGCACACGATAAATAATAAAATGGGGAATTATGCAGGCGTCGGTACTGTCAAAGATGGTGCTGCTCTTAGCGACATCCAATTATTCAACTGGCCGGATTCTGCAAAATCTGTGCTTGTAGTCGGCCTTTCGCATCCAAAAGATAACCCGGAACTTGATTGGTGGGATGGCAGGGGTACGCTTGGCAACCGCATTTTGATTGATATTATAAAACGGACGAGCCAACAGATCGAAAATAATCTGAACGTCAAAACCCGTAAGCTTCATTATTATGTTGAAAAAGGGGGAATCTTTCTCAAAGATGCAGCAGTGCTTGCCGGGTTTGGGTGTATCGGGAAAAATAATATGCTTGTAACCCCTTCAGATGGTCCTAGTATACGGCTCAGGGCCTTATTTGTAGATGCTGAGATAAATCCAACCGGGCCAATAGCATTTGATCCCTGTACCGATTGCAAGGTTTTCTGCAGAAAAGTTTGCCCGGAAAATACTATTGATGAGAAAGCACCGATTTTTAGGTCGATTGAATTTTCTGAACGCTTGCCCGCAAGGGATGGCGCTTATAGTAGAGAACTCTGCAATGTAAGAATGGAAAAGGATGTTGCTGAAAGCGCCAAAAATAGCGATAGCAGACAATCTGCGATAAAATATTGTAGACGTTGTGAATTTATTTGCCCTGCAGGCAAATAGCGGGAAGACAATATAGGAGGATGCTCACATGCGTTTTGGTGATGTTGAAAAAGATAACCCCGATGAATTGGAAGATATTAATAGCGCCTATGCACATGCATATGGGGCTGAGCTTTTTTACGAGGAAAAGCCAACCATTAACATAGACGAACTGCATAGAAGGATTCGAAAGTACTGCGGCAATGTTGGTGTTAAAGATATCGATACGAAGAGTGAAACCATACTCTTTTTTCACGAAGATAATTGTGTCCAGTATGAAGATGGCTACACACCTGCGCAATTTGGCATCATGACCCCTCCCAAAGAACATGATGCAAAATCAGATTGTTTGGCATCTTTGCAGCAGAGTTGGGGGTGGAAAGACGCAGCTCAGGTCGTTGAGAAATGCGATCATACAATTTTAGCAACAGATTTGATGGCAAGCGGTCTCCACTATAAAAAACGTGTCGGATTGTTCAGGAACAGTCTGCGTGCCTTGATTGAGGTGGCTCCCTGTAAAGCAATCCATTTTAAGATAACGCAACAATTTGTCGATCCTGAAAAATATCTATACTCTTTTAACCATCCAAGCGCCGATCATCTTTATGGTATGGTCAACGCCAGGCTTTTCAATATTGAAGGCAAAGATGACGTCATCATGGACACACTGGGATTGGCTGCCATTGGCTTGCCTGATCTTCAATGTCACTTTCAAACATTAGATGTAAATAAAGTCGCGAAATTCCTGTATGACTATGCATATTTTATCTATGAAAAAGGCGATATTATTGAAGATGGCAATACCGTTCCGGGCATCTCGGACGATGCCGAATGGAAATGTCGACACGAAATATCCTTAATTCACCCAAAGCGATTGGTCATAGACATTAACCCCGGCAGGTAGTTCGTTGGTGCGGATCGGAATTGGATGCAAATATCCGCGTCTGTGACTCTTTGGGCGTAAATAGTCGATATTGAAAAACCCGGTTTTATAGCGGCAAATCCAATAAGCTAAGCCGCCAAAGTCGCTCTTTTACAATTAAATAGCCGCGCAAAAACAAGGCGTAAAATGTCCGCCAGCCAGTTGAGCAGCTTGGCAAAGTTCATTCCGGCTGCACTGAGGATGGCATTGAAGCAATCGCCCTCGATTCCCTTCAATCGATTGCGGTCCATACGATGTTCGCGCTTTAAATGACCGATTCCAGGCTCGATAGCAGCCCTTCGCTTCATCCAGCGCCACATGCTCTTTGCTGTTCGGCCACGTTTACGCTTATCGACATGGATCTGGACATCACCCTGGTAGCCGTGGCCGCGGTAGCCCATATCAACAAAGACATGGTCCGGTGCTTTAGCAATCCGCTCCACCTGCTCCAATGCCTCTGACAATGTGTGTCCATCGTAAGGATTAACATGGGTGGCCATGGCACCAACGAACCAGCCGACTTTAGAGGTGG
>JARRKU010000131.1:0-9773 GCA_037387725.1 Desulfobacteraceae bacterium | reverse complement strand
CCGGTCATGATCTCCAAGAGCGGCTACCCCCTGCTCAAGGCGGACGCCCGGCAGGCACTTGTGGAAAAGCTCTTTCCCCTGGCCGAGGTGGTCACGCCCAATATACATGAGGCCGAAGCCCTGGCGGGCCACCCCATTACGGATGAAAAGGGCATGGAAGATGCGGCCCGGCAGATCCTCGACCGCGGAGCGGCCAAGGTGGTGGTCAAAGGGGGCCACATGGCCGGCGACCAGGCCACGGATTTGTTGTATGACGGTGCCGCCTTCCGGCGACTGAGCAGCCCCCGAGTGGCGACGACCAATACCCACGGAACCGGCTGCACCTTTTCGTCGGCCATCGCCGCCCATCTCGCCAAGGGTTGGCCCTTTTTCGATGCCGTCGAAGGGGCCAAAACCTATATCTCCGGCGCCATCGCCCACGCCTTGGATATCGGCAAGGGACACGGCCCCACCCACCATTTTTTCGATCTTTACGCTAAAGCAGGACGATGAAGACCGCCCGGGTGTTTCCACACCACGGGCGGTCCAGGAAGGGCCCGAATGACTCGGGAGGGGGTCGATGGGGTTAGTGGACGGTAATCTGTTTGGGCTTCTTCGCCTCGGGTTTGGGGACCATGACCTTGAGGATCCCGTCTTTGTACTCGGCCTTGATTTCATCCGTTTTCACGTCGGCAGGAAGGGTGAAGGCGCGTTCGAATCGGCCATAGCTGCTCTCTTTCCGATAATAGCGCTCCTCTTTGACCTCGTGGTTCTCGGATCGCTCGCCCTTGATGGTCAAGACCCGGTCCTTCACGTCCACATCGATGCTCTCCTTGTCCATTCCGGGGATCTCCGCCTTGACCACGATGTTGTCGTCGTCCTCATAGATATCCACGGCCGGATTCCAGTTCCACAGGCTCTTATCGTCCGATCTCCTGCTGGAAGGGTAGAAGAAATCATCAAACAGGCCGTTCATGTTCCGGCGCAGGCTGAAATAATCTCTTGTTGGGTTCCATTTCATCAGTTGCATGGTATGACCTCCTAAAAAATATTGGCAATTGATCCTTGTGGGCACTGCTTTCAAACTCATTTGAACAAACAATAACGACCGGTTTGTTCATGTCAATATCATAACATTACTTTTTTAGTATTTTATTTATGATAATGTATGATCGGGCGATTCTTCCTGTTTACGAACAGAAGGATCCATGGTACCTTGATGGGCCATAAGGATCATATAACAATATAATTCAAGCTATTGAGACACATTATGCCCTTGCGACTGTTCGACAGCCACTGCCATTTGGATGACCGCAGTTTTAATAAGGATTTAGAGGCGACCCTCGATCGCGCCCGCCAAGCCGGGGTTGGCGCCATGATGGTGGTGGGCATAGACGGTCCCAGCTCGAGGAAAGCGGCAGCCCTCGCCGGTCAAAACAGCGGCCTCATCGCCTCGGTGGGAGTGCATCCCCACGACGCCCAAAGCTGCAGCGAAGAGACCCTCGACGAACTCGGGGCCATCGCTTCGAACCCGGCCGTGCGGGCCTGGGGCGAAGTCGGCCTCGATTTTAACCGCATGTATTCCCCCCAAAAGGATCAGGAGCACTGGTTCATGCGTCAATTGGAATGGGGGGCGCAGCTGAACCTGCCCATGATTTTCCATGAACGGGACAGCCAGGGCCGGTTTCTGGAGCTTCTCAAAGACCATTGGAACCCCCAACGAAAGGGTGTGATCCACTGCTTTTCGGGAAGCCCATCCGAGTTGAAAGCCTATCTGGATTTGGGGCTCTATGTCGGTATCACCGGCATCGTGACCCTCAAGAGTCGCGGCCAAGCCCTGCGCCGAATGGTTCCCGACATCCCTCAAGAGCGCCTCCTCGTCGAGACCGATGCCCCCTACCTGACCCCCACTCCGGAGCGCAACAAGCATCGCCGCAACGAACCGGCTTTCGTGCGCACGGTCCTGCTCAAACTGGCACAGGTCAGCGGCCGGGATCCCGAAACCCTGGCCGACATCACCTGGAACAACGCCTGCCGGCTGTTCGGCGAGCCGTAGCGATCATAATCACTAAAGATTCCATCGAATGTGTCGATCCATGGTTTAAATACTGCGCCAGCTCCACGAAAACAAAATCAAGGATGGCAGGCTATGTCGCACCGAACCATTCTCATCGTCGACGATGAAGAGATGATCCTGAAAGCTATAAAACGAACCTTGCTAAACGAAGACTATTCCATCTTTACCGCCCAGGGCGGCCATGAGGGATTGAAACTTCTCGAAATGCGCGAGTTTCACCTCGTGGTCAGCGATCAGAACATGCCCGGGATGGATGGGGTAACCTTCTTGCAAAAGGTCAAGGCCGAACAACCCAATACCCTGACCATCATGCTCACCGGCGCCAAGGAGATCCAGGTGGCCATGCAGGCCATCAATGACGCCGGCGTCTACAAGTTCATCCTGAAACCATGGGATGATGACGACCTTAAAATTACGATCCGCCGTGCGCTGGAATCCCTGGACCTGGTGCGTGAGCGCAATGCCCTGCGGGAAAGGGTCAAGAACCGGGATGCCGTGCTGCGCAATCTCGAAAAAGAACACCCCGGTATCACCCAGGTGGAAAAGGATGCAGACGGCTATCTGATCCTGGAGTAAACCTCACGCCTGTGGGCAACGCGAACCACTAGAATCAAAAGCCGGCCATCTTCTATCTTGCATATGATTCGATAATTTCCAACGCGATAGCGCCAAAATTCCCTTAAGACACCCTTTAACGCTTTTCCGGCAGTTCGAGGATCCTCGGCAGGCGCTATACGTTCTCTCAGAAAATCTATGATGCGCTTGGCTGACTGACGTTCAATTTTCGATAGCTGCTTTTCAGCTTCGGCCGTGAATTCAATCTGCCAGGCCAAGATCGCGCTCTACTTGTTTAATAGGTTTGGATGGTTTGCCGCTTTTCACGAATTCTTCGTACGCCGTTTCGGCAAGATAAGCATCCTCCATATCTTCCATGGCACGTTCCAATGCTTCACGAACATAATAGCTTTTGGGGCGCTTTGTAGCCATAGCAAGCGCATTCAATCTTTTTTCTAAAATATCGGGCAATCTTACCGTTAGCATTTACAGTCACCTTCAATACTTGAATTTGTAATACATGCAATATATGTATTACATAGACCATACGTTGTCAAATGCTTGCAGTCATGGGTCTGAAGATCCCATAAGCCACATTATCGGACTCTATTTTACAGCAAAAACCAATGTGGTGTCGGCTACTGAACCAGGCGGACCATCGGTTTCTCCATTGCGGTCTGACGTCCACCCGTCAGGCGCTTTCGCCGAACATGGCCATCAGCCTGGCCTGCATTCGTTCTGTCACTTTCTTGCGGTCGTGGCCGCTGCGCAGGCGCCGGCCCAACGTCTCGCCGGCGGCTTGGGCCGAGGCCATCACATCGGGCTGTTTGGCCACGTTCGGTATCATCTCCTCTGTGATTTTGACGCCCGGCCCGTAGAGCAGGGTGGGCACGCCCACCTTGCAGGTCTCGCCATAGCCGCAGCTGAAGCATGAGGCCGCGCCCTGGCCGGTCACTTTGGCCACGGTCTCCACGAAATTATAGAGGAAGAACTTTTCGATCGCATCGGCCGGCGGCCGGCCGTTGGTGCCGCCCACGCCCACGGCCACGCCCAGTTTGCCCCACAGGGTGTCGCCTTCCTGGTGCCGAAACTGGAACCAGCGCTCCAAAAAGGCATGGGCCACGGCATTGAGGGTGCTGTAGTAATTGGCCGCGCCGAAAACATAGGCATCGGCTTCGACGATTTTCTCCCTGAGCGGGGACAGATCGTCTTCCACTTTACACACATTGTCTTTGACGCACCCCAGACAGGCGATGCATCCGGATATCTGCTTGCCTTTCAGGTGAACCAGCTCATAATCGCATCCGGTATTTTCCAACACGGTCTCAACCAGTTTGTAAACTCCTGAACGGCCTTCCTTGCGCGTGCTTCCCGCAATGCCAAGTATTTTCATTGGTATGCCTCCATTAAAGGTTAATTCGAGCGCTGATTGCTCCGTGTATCTACCCCAGGGCCAATGTTTCCTTGGCCAGCTGCCCCACGGTCCGGATTTTCAGTTGATAATCCTCGTATAGAACAATTTCCTCTGTACGATCCGCAAGCTGTCGAACTGGGTCTTTCAAATCATCCCGCCTGAGCGGTGCGGCCGCCCAGGCTGCAAGCCCCATGAGGTGATAATCCATGCATGAAAGGTAAGGGATCAAAAGGGGTGCCGAGGGCTGAAAGATCTCCGGCCGCTTGCGGGCCAGCCGCCCCCAGCCCCACAAAACGCCCCGTTGCAGGACCGGGTGCTCCAGGAAGTTGCCTTCGGGATCGGCGTAAGAGACGAGCAGGCAACCGAACTCATCGGCCAGCTGCCGGTTGCGGGCCATGATTTCGCCTAAGGATTCCGGTGAACCCCAGCCGATGCCGCCCGATTCGTCATTCAGATTCCACATGAACCGCCGCATGATGACGCGGGCGGATTCGATCTCCTTTTGCGCCAGCCGGGAGACCACCGCCCCCATGGCCGACACGGCCCGCCAGCGCACCAGAGGCTCATCGTGGTAGAGCAGGCCGAAGAGGGGATTGACGATCTGTCGGGGGGGATGGGCGCACAACCGCTCCAGTGCCGCGGCAAAGTCCACAGATCGCAGCAAGGCAAGCGCTTCTTTTTTAAGTTTCCGGTGGGTCAATTCTCGGCCCACTCGATGGCATCCACCGGGCAGTACTTAATGGCTTCGTCCACCGTGTCCTGGGGGTAGGATTCCAGATCCACCACTTCGATCATCCCGAGGTCTTCGTTCAACTGGAAGACCTCGGGGCAGACTTCGACGCAGCCCATGCACAAGGTGCAGGCCGCCACATCAACGACCGGAATTCTCATTCAGGGACCTGTTCGTTGATGGCGCGGCCCACGGCCCGGCCCAATTCGAAGCTGGCCTCCAGGGCATTGTCGTCCGGTATGTACTGGTGGCGTATGGGCTCGACGATATCGAAATTCATCTTTTCCAGGGTTTTGGTGATCATCTTGGGGGCCTCGCCGCTCCAACCGTATGAGCCGAATGCCGCGCCGATCTTGTTCAACGGTTTGAGCCCCTGCATGTAGGTCAGAATATCGCTGACAGTGGGAAAAAGGTTGTTGTTCAGCGTGGGCGAGCCGACGACCACAGCCTTGGCGTCCAGCACGTCGGTCATGATGTCGCTGCGGTGCCACTTGCGCAGATACATAGGGCGCACGCTTATCCCCTCTGCGTTCAAACCGGCGGCCACGGCGTCGGCCATCTTTTCTGTGCTGTGCCACATGGTGTCATAGATTACGACGGCTTTGCGCTTGGGGGTCTGCTTGCTCCACTCCACATAGGCGTTGATAATTTTACCCGGGTCTTTGCGCCATATCACCCCGTGGTCCGGGCAGATCATGTTGAATTCCAACCCCAACTCGGTGACCTTGTCCATCAGCTTCAGGGTATGGGGGGCGTAGAGCATAAGGATATTGGCGTAATACTTCTGGGCATGGGGCATGATGGCGTCGCCGACCACGTCATCGAATTTTTCGAACCCGGCATAATGCTGCCCGAACGCGTCACTGGAAAAAAGGATCTTGTCCTCCTTCAGGTAGGTAAACATGTTGTCCGGCCAGTGCAGCATGCGGGTCTCCAAAAAAGTCAGCGTACGGCTGCCCAGGCTCAGCTCTTCACCCTCTTTGACGGCGTGATAGTTCCACTTCTGTGGAAAATGTTTGGCCAGGTTCTTGGCCCCCATTTTGGAACAGAACAGTGGCTTGTCTTCGCCGATGCGGTGCATCACCCGGGCCAGCGCTCCCGAATGGTCCATCTCCGTGTGATTGCTGATCACGTAATCGATTTTTTTAGGATCGACGATCTCGGCGATATTGGCCATCAGTTGATCGTCAAAACCCTTTTTGACTGTATCGATCAGCGCCACTTTTTCGTCGACGATTAAAAAGGCGTTGTAGCTGGTCCCCAGCGGTGTGGAGTATCCGTGAAAATCTTCAATATTCCAGTCGTTAACGCCAACGTCATATATGCCTTTTGCTATTTCTACAGGTTTCATGATATCTTCCTCTTCATCGATTGATCATTAATATATTCTTTAATCTTATAAACCATTCCAGAGAATCCGCCAAAAGGCTTCCCTCGAATCGATCATAAGCCCCAATATTGCAAAAGCCGCCGCTATGATTGATGCCCTTTTTGCGGCTTCCAATTGCAAAAAGGGCATCTGAAATCAAAACCTCGAAGGATTACGATTCCTTCTCGAAGTCTTCCTTGCCGGCGCCACATACCGGGCATTCCCAATCATCGGGCACGTCTTCCCACTTGGTTCCGGGTGCCACGCCGTTGTCCGGGTCGCCCACATTGGGACTATACACATATCCGCAGACGGTGCATACATAGTTGTCCATAATCGCTTTTCCTCCTTGTATAAGTTAACGGTTAGACATCGTCGATATAGGCCTCAACCTGGCGCTCTATTCGGTCGCGGACATCCCGCATGAATCCGATGGATCGGCCGCTCGGATCAGGCAGATCCCATTCGTGTACTTTGGCGCCCGGCACCGCCGGACACTGTTGCCCGCACCCCATGGTGACGATCTCGTCCGGCGGCTCCAGATCGTCGGCGGCTTCGAAGGACTGGGGTGGACTGAACGCCATATCAATACCTTTTTCCTGCATCTCTTCCACCATGAGCGGATTCACCGCCTCGGCAGGCTGGCTGCCCGCGGATTGGACATCGAGCTTGCCACCGCCGTGCCATCGCGCAAAGGCCGCGGCCATCTGACTGCGACAGGCATTTTCGCGACAAGCAAAAAGCACCTTGCGCCGGCTGCCGAGACCGTCCATAAGCTCTGTGGCGGCACGTTCTACGTCCGTTGCCATGTCCGGGTGATTCACAATCTCCCCGCGGCCCTCAACCCCGCGAAAGGTCAAACTGCCGCTATATTGCGCATCGATGGCATCGTAAAAATATTTGGCGGTCAGATGGAAACCGTCGAAGAGCTGCTTACCACTGCTGGCGCCGACAGCCAACAGGAAGCCTCTGCGCACCAAGTGCCCGGGATCCCTGAGTTTAAGCATGTACTTTCGGGCCCAAAACGCCTGGCAACGATCGATGAGCGCCTTTAACTGGGCGCTCACATTATAAAAAAAGACCGGTGAGGCGATAACAACGATGTCGGCCCGACGGAGCAAGGCGTAAACCTCGCGGTCCATATCGTCCTTAATGGGGCAGAGGCCTTTTTTCTCGCACACCGTCAGTTCCTTGCACGGCTCGATATGCTGCCGGGTCACTTGAAGGGTGCGGGTGCGGGCACCCCGCTCCTCCAGAGCTTTCATTAAAGCCGCAAGCAGCAAATCGCTGTTGCCCTTTTTTCGCGGGCTGCCTTGCAGTCCGAGTGCGAGCATTTTATTCCTTATTGGGTTGGAAGGTTGCGCAGTGGACGTGGCGTCCATACCGCGTTATTGCGGAAACGCGTCCCCCGATTACCGGTCCGGCATCAATCACCCGATGTATACCAAACAATGCATCGGTGTAAAACCCAAAACCGGTCGCTATTTCTTTTTGACATGGCACTTGGAACAGGTTGTGGGCCCACTCTTGCTCCCCGTCTTCTTGGTTGCTTTGTGGCAATTAATACAGAGTTCATTCATCACCTGTTTCTTGACCAGCTTGCCCTCTTCTTTCAGTTTGTCGATGCTGTCCTGCTCCTGGGGGAACAGGGTATGACACTTTTGGCAATCTTGCAGCCTGTTTTGATGGTCATGGTGGGGAAAGGGCACAATCCCCCGGCTGCCGCCATTGAGGGAAATTTTTGCGGCGCCCATATTTTCGTTGGCAATGGCGCTGAACACACCGCAGAGCATCATGACCAGGGTTGCGCATATAATCTTTGACATCCGGTACTCCTTGTCGACACGGCCGGCCTGTCGTGCAAGCGGGCCGGCCATGCTGGTTTTCTTCGCCTAGTAGGCTTCATCCAGGTCCAAGTCTTCCTGGGTGACTTTACCGGTGAACAACCCATATGTCCAGATCTGATAGACCAGCACCACCGGGATAAACAACAGGACCACCATCAACATGATTTTCAGGGTGAGCGGGCTGGAAGAGGCGTTGAAGGCGGTCAGGCTGTATTCGGCATTGATGCTCGAGGGCAGCAGGTTTGGAAACAACCCGATGACACCGTAGAAGGTGGCACCGGCAATGGTCAGGGCCGATGAGAACCAGGCTTTGAAATACGCCTGTTTGGCCAGGAAGACCTTGACACCCAGCAATCCGGCCACCGTGGCCAGGATGACCAGGAACAGCGGTGGGTGGGCCAGGTAATTCTGGTAGAGCTGTGTCGTTTTGGTGCCGAGCAGCAGAAAGGCCACGGCTACGATCAACAGCACCGGCCAGACCAGATTGGCGGTTCTCGCGGCCCGTTGCTGCAGATCGCCATCGGTCCGTATGGCCAACCAGAGAGACCCGTGGACCAGAAACAGGCACAAAAAGAGCACGCCGCCCAGCAACCCGTAGGGATTAAGCAAGGTCAGCAGGTTCCCTTGAAACAAATGGTTCTCGTCCAACGGCAAACCGGCAAAGATGTTGGCAAAGGCAACGCCAAACAAGATGGCCGGCAAGGCACTTCCGATGAAGATGCACGTATCCCAAAGAATGCGCCAGGCCGGACTGTCCACCTTGCCGCGAAATTCAAAGGATACGCCTCGCAGGATCAAGGCGAAGAGGATCAACATCAAGGCGGTGTACAGCGAAGAGAACATGGTGGCATAGACCAGCGGAAACGCTGCGAAGGTCACACCGCCGGCTGTAATCAACCAGACTTCGTTCCCGTCCCACAGCGGGCCCAGGGAATTGATCATCACCCGTTTGTCCCGATCTGTTTTCCCCAGGAAAGGATAAAGGGTTCCCACGCCGAAATCAAAACCGTCGGTGATAAAAAACACGGCCCACAGAAGCCCCCACAAGAAAAACCAAATAGACTGTAATATCATTTCGTCCCCCGTATGTATAATCTAACGCGACATATCAAGATGATGGATTGGTGGTCGGGCTAAGCCGTTTCGACCGGTTCCGGGCCCTTGATGGCCTTTTGACCGATCAGGTAGTATCCCACAGCTCCCAGCAGGCCATAAACCAGAATGAAGGCCACCATGGATGAAATCACTTGCACGGCTGATACCGGCGATGCGGCATCTGCGGTACGCATCAATCCATAGACGATCCATGGCTGGCGACCGACTTCCGCCAGGACCCAGCCCGCCTGAATGGCGATATAGGGCAGCGGAATGGCGGCCATCATGAGGATCAGATACCAGCGGTTTTCCACCAGCCGGTTCTTTATGAAGAGCCCGATGATGGCCAGCAGAGGCATCAATGTGCCGATAACAACCATGATGCGAAAAGCGAGAAATGTGATCATGACGGGCGGCCGGTCCTCTTTGGGAAAATCCTTCAAACCCTTTACTTCGGCGTTTACGTCATGGTAGCCGAGAAAGCTCAGGACACCGGGGATTTTTCCGATTTCCAAGAGGTTGCGCTCATTCTTTTCATCCGGAATGGTCAACAACGCCATGGGGGCCCTGGTCTGTGTCTCCCAATGGGCTTCCATGGCCGCCAGCTTCGTGGGTTGGGTCTCGGTGACGTGAACCGCATGCCGGTCGCCTTCCACCACCACCCAGATGGAGGCGATCAATCCGAAGACCAGGGCGATTTTAAACGA
>JARRKU010000130.1:2463-20954 GCA_037387725.1 Desulfobacteraceae bacterium | reverse complement strand
AAAGAAAGGATCGATCCATCCCCAGACATTTGGTGCATAGGCATAAACATTCTCACCGGCGGCAAGCCCAAGTGGGTCCTGACTTATGAAAGAGCAGATCTGCGGGTCGTAGTAGCGATAGCGGTTGTAGCACAGGCCGATCTCATCGTCCCAGTACTGGCCCTGCAGCCGCAGTGGTTGTTTGACCTCTTCGATGTCGAGCCTTTGGACTCTACCCTTGGCATCATAGCGGGCCGACCAGACGATTTCACCGTTAGGTTTGGTCAGCTCCTGGGGCAGGCCGTTGGGATCGTTGTGATAATAGTAGACTTGGCCGTCGCCGTCAATGAGGGCCAGGGGTTCGAAGGTGTTGGGATAATAGACGTACTCCCTCGGCTTATTGTCCTCAAACTGTTCCGACAGGAGGGCGTCGCCGTCCCATTTGAAGAAGGTGCGTTCGCCGTTGACGGCTTTGAGGTGGCGGCGGCCCAGGGCGTCGTAGGCCATGTCGATGCGGCGGTCGTCCGGGGTTCGGGCGGTTTTCAGGCGGTTTTGTTCGTCCCAGATGAATTTTGTGAGCTCGTGGCCGGTCTGCCGTTCATTCAGGTTGCCGGCGGCGTCGAAGCGGTATTCGGTCTGGTTGTGGCGGGCTGTGCGCAACCGGTGGCCGGTGTCGGGCAGGTGGTCGAGCATGTCGCCGGCCGGGTCGTAGCCGTAGCGGTGGATGCGGCGTTCGGGGTCCAGGGCTTCGATGAGGCGGCCCATGGGGTCATAGTCGAACTGCCAGCGGCCCTTGTTGCTGTCGGTTTTGGCGATCAGGTCGCCGTTGGGGTCATAGTCGTAGAGCCGTTCGATATACCCGGTGCTGCCGGTGATGGCCTGGCGGTTGATATGGCCGGCTTCGTCGTAGCCGTAGGCCTTTTCCAGGTGATCGGAGATTTGTTCGCCGATGATCCGGCCCAGGCTGTCGCGCCGGAGGGTGACCGGCGCCTGGCCGTTGATACCGATGAAGGCAAGGTCCCCTGCGTCATCGTAGCCGTATTGGACGGTGTTGCCGTGGCCGGTGGTGCGTTGGGTGCGGCGGCCGGTTTGGTCGTACTGGTATTCGACGACGAATTCGCCGCTCTTTTCGGCGACCAGGCGGTTGGCGGCGTCGAAAAAGCGCTCCACCATGGCGCCGGGGGATTGGACGCCGGTGAGGTTGCCGTTGGCGTCCCAGTGGAAGAACTCCTGCTCGTCGCTTTCAAAGGTCTTGGTTTGCAGGCGGCCCGCTTCGTCGTAGGCATAGTTGATTTTCCGGCCCAGGGGGTCGACGCTGCGGATCAGTTGGCCGGCCGGATCGTAGAGGTAGCGGGTGGTGTGGCCGTGATAATCCGTGCGGGCAATCACCCGGCCGGCGTGGTCGTAGGCGAATTGGTAGGTTTCGCCCCTTTCGTTGGTGACGCCGGTCAGATTTTCCTCGGTGTCGTAGGCGTAAGATACGCTGGTGCCGTCGGCGTTGATGCGGCGGACGATTTCGTTGATCCCGCCGTATTCGAAGCGGGTTTGCTGGCCGGCGGCGTCGGTGTGCAGCAGCAGGTTGCCTTCGCCGTCCCACTTGAAGTGCTGTTCGCGGCCCGAGGGCGGCACGCTCCGGATCAGGCGGGAGGTGTCGTCGTAGACATGGCGGGTGGCCTTGCCTTCCCCGTCGATGACGGCGGTGATGTTGCCCAGCAGGTCGCGCTGATAGCGGGTGGTGCGCCGGCGCGGATCGATGACGGCGGCCAGCACGCCGCTGTCGTCATATTCGAGGGCGGTGGTGCGGCCTTCGGGGTCGGTGACGGCAGTGACGTCGCCCCGGCCGTCATAGTGGTACCGGGTGCTGGCATCGAGGGGGTCGATCTTTTCGATGAGCCGGCCCAGCTTGTCGAAGCGCTGCTCCCAGATCTTGCCGTTGGCGTCGCACATCTGCACGGGCCGGTGGTTGGCGTCGTAGACGATCCGAATGCGGTTATCGTCGGGACGAAGGATTTCGACCACGTTGCCGGCTTCATCATAGAGATACCGGGTGGTTCGCTCCAGGGGATCGGTGACGCCGACGACCCGGCCCACTTCATCGTATGCGTAGGCCGTGGCCGCTCCGGTAAAGTCCCGCACCACGGTGGGCAGGCGGTCGTTGTCGTAGGTGTAGGTGGTGTGATGGCCCAGGGAATCGGTGACCACCACGCAGCGTTCATAGGGGCGGTGGTCCAAGCGGCAGTCGTACAATCCGCCATCGCCCCAGGCGTGCACGCAGCGTCCGCTGCTGTCGTATTCATAATGGAAAGAGACCTGGTTGGTGTCGGTGTGGCGGGTCAAGCGTCGATTTTCGTAGGCATATCGTTTGGGCCGGCCCATGGCATCCAGGGCGGCGACGAGCAGTTCGTTGTCGTACCGGTAGTCGACCAGGGCGCGGTCGCCGATGCGCATGGAGCGGATGCGGCCGCGTTTACAAACGATTTCAATATATTGTCCACTGTTGTCGCGGATGCGGCTCAGCACGCCGTTGTCGTCGCGGATGAAGGCGAGGCGGTTGCCGCTGGGATCGCTGATGGCTGTGACCGGTACAGGTCCTTTTTCAATCGCTTTATCGAAATGATAGGTCAATCCTGATTTGAGGCACACCCGGTATTGATCCTTGCTTGCGCTGAGCATGGCGCCGTCGGACGCCTCCATCACCGGTTCGTTGGCGGGCAGGCCGCCGAAGACGGCGCCGCCGGGGCTGCCGTCGTGGAAAATGACCAGGCCGTTGCGGTCGACCTCCAGCCGGGCGTCGGCCGGCGTCTGCCAGCCGCGGCCCAGCACCCCATCGTATTCAATTTGGGAGCCGTAGTGGCGGGTCCAGGTCAGGGGGATGCGGCCGGGCAGGGTGAAATCGGTCTGGGTGAGGATCACCTCGCCGGTGACGGCGTTGACCGGCTCGCCCACAGTGCATTTGTCCGCATGGGGAGTTGACCGGCGGCCCAGTTTTTTGACGCTGTCCGACTCGGCGGATTTGAGACTTCTGGATGTTTTGGTCAGGGCGGTGGAGCGTTCGCTCTGGTAGACCGGCCGGTACAGGACTTTGGCTTTTCTCAGCTTGCGGGCCATGAAACCGCCCACGCCGAAGGTCACCAGTCCGGTGCCGGCGCCGATCACCCCGTCGACGAGGGCCTGTTTGGCCATTGAGAGGGGATCGACACCCTTTCCGGTGAACTGCGCTTCAGCGCATTGCTCCGCAGCCGATGCGCCGGCGCCGGACAAAAAGCCCACCCCGGCCATGGCCGGCAGGGTGGAGGAGGCCATGGCGGTGCCCAGGGTGCCGGCGGCGGCCGCGGCTTCCACGGCCGCACCCACTGCGCCGCCGACGGCGCCGATGGCTCCGCCAAGAAGGGCGGCGGTGGCAATTTTAAAGCCGTCGGTCTCTTCTCCCTGGCGGTGCTGGCGCAGGGCCTCGATGCCGCCGCCGATGGCCGCGCCGATGGCCGCACCGATGAGAATGGCGCAGAAGATGAATTCGCCGCTGGGATCGATGAAATTGATGGGGTCGCCGTTGCAGTAGGCGTAGAAGTTGGCGCTGCCGCTCTCCAGAAAGAGGGGATCAAGGGAGAGAAACCGGCCCAGGGACGGATCGTAGTAGCGGGCCAGGTTGTAGTGCAGGCCGCTCTCCGGGTCGTAATACTGGCCGGGCAGCCGGAAGGGTTGATGGACGTCCCCGCCGACTTGGACATGGGCCTGGCCGAAGGCATCGTAGCGCGCCTGCCAGACGAGCCGTCCGCCCGCATCCGTCAGGCAGAGGGTCTCGTAGCGGTGGCCAAAGGCCGCCCAGTGAATCCGGCGGTTGTGGCGAATGCCGAGCAGCACCGGCGTCTGCGGAAAATAGAGATAGTCGGTGACCCCTGTGTCCGGTCGCTCCCCGCCGGTGTCGAACCGGGCTTCGTGCAGGATCTGGGACTGGGCCCAGTAGTAGCGGGTGGTGATGCCGGCGACCTTCTTGGCCACCCGGCGGCCGAAGGCGTCGTAAAGGTATTGCCCCCGGCCCCGCGCCAGGGAGATGGATTTTAAACGGTTCAGATCGGTGAAGGCAAAATCCGCATCGCCCCGGGGACAGCTTCCCCGGGTCAGGTTGCCCAGGGCGTCGTAGTCAAAGCCGGTGCGGCCCGCCCGGACCAGGCGGTCGGCCCCATTGACGGTATAGCGGCAATAGTCATCGGCCAGCCGGTTGGCGTTGGCGTCGATGGCAAAGCTTTCATTATCTTCCGGCCGGCTGCCGCGGGTATGGAGCAGGCGGCCCTCCTTGTCGTAGTGAAAGGATACGGATTGCCCTTCATCGCCGATCCGCGTGATGCGGTTGAGGCTGTCGCGCCGGAAATTTTTGTCGAACAGAACGTCCCGGCCGCTGCCCAGGCGCATCCGGTCGGGAAGGCCCGCGGCATTTGTGGATTGCTCCAAAAGCATACCGTTGGGGTAGGCAATGCTTCTCAGGGCGCCGTTGCGGCTGTATTGGATGTCGATCTTCTGGTGGGGCCAGGCTTCGATGCTGCAAACGCGGTTTTCACCGTCCAGGGTGTAGTCGATGGTCTGGCCGAAGGGCGTAGTGATGCCGGTCAATTGGCCGGTTTCGTTGCGATGGTAGGTCACGCTGCGGTTCTGGAAGGTCTCTTTGATCAGATGGCCGTCCCCGTTGTAGGCCAGTTCCACGGTGCCGACGGCGTTGACGGCTTTAACGATGCGGCCGGACTGGACCACGAATTCCGCCTGGCCGCCGTCTATGTAATTGACATTCCAGCTGCCGCTTTGCGCATCCACCTGGTAGTCGGCCACCGCCTTGTTTCCGGCCAGGAACTTTTTCAAGGCGCCGGCGTCGGTGTGTTCGAAAGCAAACGCCTTGCCGTCGGCAAAGGCGATGGTTTCGGGGGCCGTCAGGTCTCCATAGTCGAACCGGGTGGCCTGGCCGTTGGCATTTTCAAATCGGGTCAGGCGTTCGTCCGGATCATATGTAAAGCCGGTGGTGTTGCCGTTGCGGTCCACCCATCCGGTTTGATGGCCGTAGCTGTCGTGCTCGATTTTCGCGCTGGTGCCGTCCGGGTAGTCGATGCCCGATAAATGGTCCATCTCATCGTAATCAAAGACCCAGGCGCTCTTTGCCCCGTCCAGGCGGATGGCGCTCAGCAGGGGGGGAGGATTTCCCTTTTCCAGGTTGTTGCGTTCCTGGATGTCGAAATGGATGGTGCTGCCGGCCGGGTCGATGACGCTGGCCGGATGCTTGCACGAGGTCAATTCGTATTGAAACCGGCGCTTTTCGCCGGTGACGGCGGTTACGCCCCCCGGCGTTTTTTGCAATCGGGCTGTGACGCCGCTTTTGTCCTCGAGGGTCAGCGTCTGCCCGGTCGCGTCCGGCGTCACATTAAATCCCAAGGCCTGATAGGCGGCGATATGGCGGTCATAGAGCCGCTGCCGCCATTGTGCGGCCAGGCGTTTTTTCTTCTCCGGATCCAGTATCATTTTCGAAGGGTCGATGCGCAGCGTAGGTACATTCCGGGGCTTGTCATAGATCAGGGGGGCGTCATCCGGCCCTTCGAAGAGGAATCGGTCCACCGGTCCAAAAAAGGACGCGCGCTCTTGGGCAGAGAGCAATGGGAAAATGTCCCCCATGATGGCCGGATCATAAAAGCGAAAATAGGTTTCGCGGCCATTGGCGGAGCGCAGCAGGAACAACGATCGGAAATGCCGGACAAGGGACTGAAACCCCGATTCCGAAGTGAAGTAGATGCCCCACCCCTTGCCCCAGCCGCTGTCGATTAGCCACTTTTCCAGGACCGGGTGATCGGTCAGTTGCAGAAGATAAGGTGCGGCATGGTCGGCCGTCCATGCGCTCTCGCTGGTGAGCAGCGTCTCCTTTGGAGCGTCGCAGGACTGAAGCCGTAGTAGGATGGCCAGATCGTCAGCGGTAGCGGCGCAATCAACAATGGCATACCGCCGGGTTGTTGTGGTTGCGCCTTTGTCGAGCAGCTGTGTAATATGGTTGTATCTCATCTATGTGGTCTTTCTGAGTCGTCTTTCTGATTTTGGACGATGCGTGTGATCGCCGGTGCATGCTGATGGATGCATAACCCAGCGACTATTGGGCTGTTTTGACTTCAACTCCGCCCAAAGCACGCTGTTTCATAAACACAATCAAAGCACGCACCGCCAGCGGTAAGCGTCGGCACGCCAATAGCTATTGGTTGCAGTTACACACGAAAGGAGCGCGGTTTTTTGCAGCCTTGTTAAATCCGCTGGACTGTGAGTCTCCAATGATCACGTCCGAACTGCCATTGATGAGCTCCCCCCTGCCGCCACAATGAACCGATGTATCCTTGAGCCGGTAGGCGGGTTTACCGTTGATAAATACTGTTGTACTGCCACCGGCGGCGTGCC
Source organism: Desulfobacteraceae bacterium (assembly GCA_037387725.1). Classification (GTDB taxonomy): domain Bacteria; phylum Desulfobacterota; class Desulfobacteria; order Desulfobacterales; family Desulfosarcinaceae; genus JARRKU01. The sequence goes on along the minus strand of JARRKU010000130.1, from coordinate 14,558 downwards.
AGGTGTTGGTGCCGCAGCAAATACCATGAATACCGCCGTCGCCTTTTCGGACAGCGGGCTTGCCGTTGATGATCACATCGGAAGACCCCTGTACGGCGGGGCCGGTCACCGTGTGAGTGCAGACCTTACACCCATGCGCATCGATCCCCTTTGCTTTGTCGCCGATTCTTGCGCCTCCGGGCATCTCCACCTCCTTTGTAACGATACAGCAGGGACATGCTTTTGTTTTAGTTTTTACAGCGTGCACAACACGCAATGTTTAAACAATTTTGGGCCACCCGATACTTAGGGTGGTTGTTAACGCTGGTTGCTGAAAGCCCCACTCAGCCTGGGCCGCAACCTGAGCGTTAGACCTGTCTCAATTTTTTAACATGAAAAGATGTGAGCCATTTCTTAAAGAAACAGAGCCACGGTCCTCTGAAAGGAAGAGAAAAGCATTGGTAATGACTGAGTACCACTACCCGGTAACATACTTCAGCTGCAGGCACAACTGAAAAGTTGCAGCTCTCTTCTTTACGCGGAGAGGGAAACAATCCGATCGGTTGCTTGAGATTGAATCGGGCCGTAATCGAAGATCACCGACAGGGCAAGCCAATGCATATCAAAGTGATAGGATAAAAAATAAAAAAATCGTTTGTAGTGATAAATGTTTTATGCTAAAAGGCTGCGTTAACAAAGAGCTGACCATTGCTCTATAACAGCCGCAATTCTCACTCGCCTACCAATTGGCGCAAAACCTGATTTAAAGCGCCTATGAAACGGAAATTGAACAGGCTGGTAAGTACGCACCGATCCTTGAATATCGACCGTCCAGGTCGGGAAGGCTAAAACCTTCACCAGTTAATTCCGCAGAATGCGGAAAGCTGTTTCATCCATCTGCCCATTGGCAGGGGTACGTTTGGTGTGGGGCCATTCGTGCTTTGCCGATAGTGGTTTAGATCGGAGTAGAGACATTTTGATTCCGGTCGCTGGTGGAGGTCTGTTTTGTGGTACTCAAGGAATGGTGCTGATGGAAAAGTCAAATTTTTGATTTGAGATAGCTTAGGGTAATCCCTGCGACGAATCGCCTGCGGCCAGGGAATTGTCGTCCATAAAGTAGTATTTTAAAATCTTTTTCGAAGCATCTTTGCAGCAGTGCAGGGTGGTGTCGAGCACTACTGCTGTGTCCTGTCTCATGGATGCAAGGGAATTGTGAACAGTGATGGCAATAACTCCACTGACGGGACACGGATGCGAAACAATCGGGATCTATTTTCCTGTCGGCATGCTGTAGGCGATTTGCTTCGGAACCGTTGGAAGGAATTCTTATAGAACTGCATCGGCAACTGTAATGGAAAGTATAAAAGTATAAGTCGGTTCGGAGGTAATAGATAAAATGAAGAGGTGCGGTATTATTATGTTGGCGGGTCTGGCGATGATGATCATGAGCGGATGTACGGCCAAGCTCAAACAACCGGAATGGAAATATGAAAAAGAAGCGGTGCGGGTTCACATCCAAGCGGATCACCAGCTGAATTTGTACAACCGCAAAGCGCATACCCTTGAAAGAGCGAAGTATTTTGCCATCGTCACCGGCTATTTCGATAAATTGGACGATGCCCGCATGGTCCGGCGGCATAAAATCCAGGTATTAAAGAAAAGAGAAAGCTTCTGGAAGCGGAAATACCGATGCATACCGTGCACCCTGGAAATCGACATGGCTTTGGGGCCCAAGCAGATCGAGTACAGCAAAATCATTATCAAGGACAAGGCATGCAGCGATGAGTGCAAATAAGGATGACCATATCCAGGGGATGAATACCTCCGGCAAACCGATTTTCTGGCACGAAGGACTTTTCTTACAGCCCCATCACTTTCAATGGCAAGACGTCTACATGCAATCGTTGGTCGAACCGTTGAACCGCTATTTGATGCCGTCCTTCTGGGGTACGGGAAAGATCGTGATCCAGAATGAGGCGCTCTCCAACTATGTCTTCAATGTCATGAGCGGCGAGTTCCGCTTCAGGGATATGACCCATGCGGTGTTTCCCGGAAACGCGGTGCTTGAATCGCGCAACTTTGAAAAGGCGTGGAAGGACAAGGGCAAACCCTTCAACGTCTATCTCGGCATCCGAAAGTTGTCCCACAACAGTAAAAATGTTTCAGATCCTTTGAATTACGAATCTTTCTCGATGGTACCGACCCGCTACACGGCGGACATCGAAACCGAGAATCTGCCTGATTTTTATGAAGGCAGCGAGCCGTTGGCCATCGAACGGCTGCGTTACGTGCTCAAGCTGTTGTGGGAGGATGAAAAAGACGCTGTTGGCGATTACGAGGTGCTGCCCGTCGCACAGCTGGAAAACCAGAACGGCCATATCATTGTTTCGCCCAATTTCGTTCCGCCGGTGCTCTCCATTTTCTCCTCCAAAGTATTGCAGCACGATGTCAAGTCGGCCAGCGAACTGATCACGGCCACTGCAAATCGCCTGGAAGCCAGTAAAAAGGAGCGCGGGGTCCATACCGCCGAGTTCGGCACAAAGGACATGGTCTTTTTGCTGACGCTGCGAACCCTTAACCGTTTTTCTCCTGTTTTGCGCCATATCCTGGGCAGCGGCAATGCCGTGCATCCCTGGTCGCTCTACGGTACCTTGTGTCAACTTATCGGCGAGTTGTCGACCTTCTCTTCCAAGATCAATCTGGTCCGGATTCGCAAGGACGACCCTTTTTACCTGCCCCCTTACGATCATGAGTCGCTCTCCCATTGCTTCAGGCGGGCCATTAAGATCCTCGCCCGCTTGATGAGCGATATCGCCGCTGATCCGGAATATATTGCGCAATTCACGTTCGACGGTACAAATTATCGGTTGGATCTGCCGCCCAAGATGGTGACGGGGCGTAAAAAATATTACCTGGTGGTGGAGACCGAAGCCTCTCGCAAACAGGTGGTGGCGGAACTGGAGAAGATGGCCAAATTGAGTTCTCCTGACTATATCGGCCTGCTGATCGCCCAGTCATTGCCCGGGATCCCGTTGCACAACGAAAAATACCCGCCGCCTGAACTGCCCAGGAGGAGCATGGGCATTTACTTCAGCATCGACCATAAAAACCGGTTGTGGCAGAAAGTCATCGACGAAAAGAAGCTGTCGTTGAGCTGGGACACCAAACCCAAGGATGCCAAAATCGAATTGATGGTCGCCGGAAGGGACGAATAATGCGCCTGATCGACTGCTTTATGGAATTGGTTGTTCATGTCGTACTCGGTGTGCGCTCCGAGGAAAACGCCCAACCCGCGTTCGAGACCTTCAAAACCGAAATCGACCAGCTCCTGGAAAAGAGCCGGCTGCTCAAGGACAAGGGGGATTTTTCCGACCGGGATTACAACTATGCCCGCCTGTCAGTGTGCGTATGGATCGATGAGGCGATTCTCAATTCAAACTGGGCGCACAAAGGATTGTGGCAGCGGGAGTCCCTGCAACGTCGGTATTACAACATGGCCGACGGCGGCATGGAGTTCTTCGATCGCCTGGACAAGATCGGTCATGAAGACCGCGACGTTCGGGAAGTGGCCTATTATTGTCTGGCCTTGGGGCTTTCCGGTCGCTATGTCGAAAAAGGCGACAATGTGGTGCTGGATCATCTTAAGGCTTCAAATTTAAAACGTTTGTTTGGAAGCTCAGCCGGGGAGCCCACCCTGGAGAACCGGCGGCTCTTTCCCGAGGCGTACCAGAAACAGACGGCCGCTTCACCTCCGGAAAGACGGTCGTTTCGGTTCAGGTTTTTGCCGCTGGTTATCGGTCTTTTCTCCATTGGACTGTTTTTCGGTTTGATGGGGATCTATTACTACCTGCTGAAGTTGGATCTGGATAAGTTCATCTGAGTTTCGGTCACTTGTAACCCCTATGGCTGCGCAAAAAAGGATCGTCAGAAGATTAAAGCGACATATGCGTCCGGCTTTCGCAGCGATAGGGTAACCTGATTGGAAAAACGGTATATCGATGTACAAATTCAAGCTATCCAAATTGCTCAAAATCCTGCTCGTTACGGCCCTGGCGGTGCTCTGTCTCTTGGTTGCCTGGGCCATCGTCCTGTATGTTCTCGGAATGAATCTGCAGTGGTGGGGCAAGGCCATGATTCTCATCTGCCTGGCCGCTTCGATCCTGATGGTGATATTGCTCCGAAAACTGATCCAAAAGCGACGGGAGATGAAATTTGTCGACGGCATTATCGGGCCGGACGAGATGCCCGGCAACATCTCCGCCCTCGACGATGCGTCCCGTGAACTGCGGCGGCGGTTCAAAAAGGCCATTTCAACCCTGAAAAAGTCCGATCTCAAACGCAAAGGAAATCCCCTTTATGTGCTGCCGTGGTACCTCATGGTCGGTCGAAGCGGCTCCGGCAAGTCGACCGCCGTAAAGAGCGCGCGCCTTCCATCTCCCTTCGGCGACATCAACCGGGTGGCCGGCATCGAAGGGACACGAAACTGCGATTGGTGGTTTTTCGATGACTCGGTGGTGATCGATATCGCCGGACGCTACTCCGTACACCGCAATGAGAAGCTCGACAAAAAGGAATGGCGCACCTTTCTCGAGCACATGGTCAAATACCGGAAGAAGGAGCCGATCAACGGCGTGATCGTCACGGTTGAGGCAGACCAGCTGCTGGAAGGTAATTTGGAGAAAATAGAAGACGAAGGGCGAACCATCCGCAAGCGTATCGATGAGATCACCGCGGTTATGGGTGCCAAATTCCCAGTCTATCTTCTGGTGACCAAATCGGATTTGATATACGGTATTAACCGTTACTGCCATCTGCTCTCCGAGTCGTCCGTCTCCCAGTCCATGGGCTTGATGAACCACGACGGAGAGACCGACATCGCGGTTTTCGTTGATCGAACCATCGATACCGTCACGGAAAAGCTCAAAGACATCCGTCTGATCCTGGCCAACAAGGGCGATGTGAAAGACCGCTATTATATCGATCCTGAAGTATTACTCTTCCCGTCCGAGTTTGCCCGGCTGCGCGAGGGGTTGATCGCCTTTTGCAAGGGCGCCTTCAAGGAGAATCCCTTCCAGGAGTTGCCTTTTTTAAGGGGGATCTATTTCTGCAGCGGCCGGCAGGAAGGGCGGCCGGTGAACAGCGAAGCCAACAGCCTGGGCATGATCACCAACCCGGAGCTGCCGGGGACCGGAAACGGCTTCTTCCTGCATGATTTTTTCGCCAAGATCGTGCCCTCGGACCGCTCGCTCTACTCCATGACCCGGACCGCACGGCAGTGGAACCGGCTCACCCACAACCTATGGCTGACGGCCTTTGTCACCATCGTCCTGGTATTCTGCATATTGCTCACCTATTCCTGGAATCAAAACAAAGCACTGATCAACATGGTTTCACCAGCCTATAAGAAAGCGGTGCTGTTCAATGACGATCCCATCGGCGATATCGGCATCATGGCGGACTTCAGCCGGGAGATCAAAGCCGTGGAAGAGCGCAACCGCAATTGGAAAATACCCCGCTTAGGGCTCAATGCCAGCCTGGAACTGGAACAGATTCTCAAAAAAAGATTCTGCGAACGGTTCAGGGACCATTTCGATGCCGGCATCAACCGCACCATCGAAAGCAGGATCGCCAACGGAGGGTGGAACCGGGACGACTATGCCACGGCAGCCCGATACATTCCCTTTGTGGTGCGCCGCATCAATATGATCCGGGCCAGATTCGACGGCGCCACTGCGGAAGAACTGGCCGAACTACCGTCGCCCAATTTCGCCATGATCATAATCGACGGCAAAGACCTGCCGGTCATGGAGAAGGAGGTGACCGACCGGTACAAGTACGCCTATATCAACTACCTGGTATGGCAGAAGGACGTCGAGACACTGAATACGACAACGGTCGGGCTGCAACGCCTGCTTCAAAATTATTTTCAAGACAATCAGGGCGATTTGCGGTGGCTTACCGCGTGGGCCGACCTGAACCTGCCGGACCAGGCCGTTACGCTGAATCATTTCTGGCACAGCAATTCGGAGGATACCGGATTCGTCTCCATCCCGCCGGCATTTACGAGGGAAGGACGCCTGCGCATCGGGCGTTTCGTATCCGATGAGTTGGAAAAGGCCGTTGAGCAACCCTTATGGATCGTTAAACCCAAAGAGGAATTCGTCTCCTGGTACAAAAATGAATACTTCAATGCATGGACCCAATTCGCCCAAAATTTCAGTTCGGCCCGGAAGCTCTTTCCCGGGGCGGACCAATGGGCCGCGGCAGTCGAGCGGTTCACCCGCATGGACAGTCCCTATCTGACGCTCTTAAAAAGCATGGAAGGGCAATTGACCGTGAGCGGTGAGGCGTCATGGCCTGCGATCAAACCCGAAGGGGAGAAGGATCAACAGCTGGGCAGATGGCTTGACCAGATTAAGACCTTCGGCATCATCCGCAATGCGGTAGCCAGCGAAAAGGTGACCGATAACAAGGCGGCGGAAAAACTTACACAGCGTGTGGGGCACAAAACGCGGTTGGCGGGCGAACTGGTCAAGGCCGGCATGGCGGAGAGCGAACTGGCCAAAGCCAAGCATGCCTATAAACAATATCAAGAAGCGCTGCAGGGCTTTAATGGCGTCACCGCATCCCGCAGTCGCGCTTATGCCGTAGCCCGGGCAGGATTTGAAGACGACCCGGCCGACAGCAAATCGCCGCTTTTTGCCGCCCAAAATGCGGTTAAACAGCTGCGCACGACCATGAGCGGCGATGGCAATTGGGATGCCGACGCAGACCAAACACCCTTCTGGCACCTCATTACCGAACCGGTGGATGTGCTCTGGCAGTATTCGGTGGCGCGCGCCGGCGATCATCTCCAGCACCTTTGGGATCGCGAAGTGATGGTGAAAATCGAGGGGGTCTACGACCGCCACCAGCTGATCTCCCTGCTCTTCGGTGATCAGGGCTATGCGGATAAATTCAATAACAACCATGCCGGCCCCTTCGTAAGTCGCAGCTCCAGGCGCGGTTTCCGCAGTCGCAAGCTAAACAACTGCGCCATACCGTTCAGGAATTCCTATTTTGCCTTCATAAGAAAAGGAAAGCGATGGAATGCCGGGTCTGGAGGCGAGGCCAAACCCCGTGCCATCACCGTCGCGGCCTTTCCCACAGACGTCAATATAGAAGCAAGGGTGAAACCCCACATGACCCGCCTGGTTCTCGAAAACGTGGACGGCCGCACCATATTGGAGAACAGGCAATACCCGGTGGAGAAGAAATTTATCTGGTCGCCGTCCAAAAGCGGCGATGTGAGCCTGCAGATCATGCTGGGGGATATCACCCTGGTAAGGAAATATACCGGATACTGCGCCTTTGGTAGATTCCTGATGGATTTCAAGGGCGGCAAACGGACTTTTACCGTCGAGGATTTCCCGGAGTATCGCCATGACTTCACCAGACTCGGCGTCAGTGAAATCCAAGTGAGCTATCAATTCACTTCCGGTCAAACCGCACCGATCATTCGGCAACTTAGCACGGCGCCAGGGCGGCCGCCGGCCAGAATCGTTTCCGGAGGAAGAGCAGGGTGAAAGGACTGATGAAAAGTCGCAAGCAGTGGAAATGGTTCGCATGGGGCAAGCATCCCGGGTTGGAGGACTTTGTCTGGGCCGGCGACCATGCGCCGCTGTTTCAGCGGTTCACCAAATGGGTGGATAACGGATTTGCCGGGCTTAAGTCAGACTCCGTGCTGCGATCTCGGCACTGTTCCTGGAGGTTCTGGACCAAAGGAACCAAGGGTGAAGTGGTCTGCGGACTGGTGCGCAACAGCAGCGATTTTCACGGGCGAAGTTTTCCATTGCTCTATCTCGGCACCGGTGTGCTGGAGGAGTGGTCGGGCAATTGCTCCATGTTGCCGTTTGCCTTCGAAACCATCTGGAAGAACTTCGAATACGTCTCGTCGGCGCGGTTCGGCTCGATCCGTCAGCTCAACGAATCGCTGCAATTGATCCAGCAACCGGTGCCCAGGTGGCGGGAGTATCAGCAGCGCATCTACAACACCGCCAACATGTCCGGAGCGTCCGCATGCGAGGAGACCGTCGACGGTGTGAACTGCCTGCTCAAGATTGACTGTAACATTCCGGAGAACCTGCCCTATGATGTGCAATTCTGCCAGCGGGTGATGTCCATGGGCGATTTTCCATCTCCCCCGGCGGTCTTTATTGGTGAAATTGATGGAAATGTGGCGGTCGCCGTCATCGCCCACGCCTTGACGCCGCCCGACTTTGTCTGGTTGTGGCATCTCGATCCCGACCGGCGCACGCCGTTGAAGCAGGCGGCTGAAAGAGGATAATATCGTCGTGCAACTGACATTGGAAACTTATACGACGCCCATTCCAGGGGCTAACCCTTCGGGCAGGGACCTGCGCTATACGCCGGTATACGACCGGATCAAGGAAGCCAAACGCGCCGATGACCGGCTGGATCGCGGCGAGTGGCATACCGAACTGAAACGCGCCGATTGGCCCCTGGTGGAAAAACTCTGCGGGGACGCGCTGCAGCAGCAGACCAAAGACCTGCAGATTGCGGCGTGGTTTGCAGAGTCTTTGGTGCACCAATTTGGATTTGGAGGCCTGGCATTCGGACTTGAGCTGATCACCCAAATGTTGACCGACTTCTGGGATACGCTCTATCCCACCGTCGAAGACGGCGACCTGGACTTTCGGATCGGGCCGTTCACCTACCTCAATGAAAAGCTGCCCGCGGCTTTGTGCCAGGTGCCCCTCTGCGACCCGGAAAGGACGAAAGGGTTCAACTATTTTGACCGGGAGTGCTCCCGGCAGGTCGGCTTCGACAACGGCCTCGACAAAGAACAGAAAGAGCGCCGCCGGCTCCTGATCGAAGAGGGCAAGATCACCGGTGAAGAATTCGCCTCCGCCGTCATCATGAGTCCCCTGGTCTTTTATAAAACCCTCCACCAGGAGCTGGAGCGGTGTACCCGGCAATTGAACCGTTTGGAACAAGCGGTCAATCAGCGCTTTGAACCGGATCCGCCGGGCTTCTCCCGGCTCGGTGATGCACTAAAGGATTGCGCGAGGGTGGTGAAGAAAGTCCTGGATGAAAAACAAAAGAGCGAAGTGGAACCCATCGATCAGGAAGCGGAAATCGCCGGTACCCATGACCAGATGGCGCAATCTTTGGTGGTCGAGGAAACCGTCCACCTGGACGAAGGCGCAGCAGCCAACCCTTTTTCAAAGCAGAATGCCATATCGGATATCTCGGCCGACGAACGCGCCATCTGGAAGTCTGTAGCCGGAAAAGCCGGCAACGGACACTTGAAAAACGCACTGGACCAGCTCATGGCCGCCGCGGCCTTGGCCCCGTCGGTGCGCCAGAAGAACCGGTATTTGCTGCTGGTGGCCAAACTATGCCTGAGGGCGGGGCGCCATGACCTGGCCAAACCCATTGCAGAGCAGCTCTACGAATTGATCGAATCCCTGCATCTGGAAAAATGGGAACACCCCGCCTGGATCGCTGAGGTCATCGAAACCCTGTACCGTTGCCTGGAACAGGAAGACGCCGGCGCTTCCGAAAGGGCCGCGACGCTTTTTCAGAAATTGTGCACCCTCAATATCACCAAGGCGGCGACGTTCCGCCTGGAGAATACTGGATGATAAAACACCAAAGGCGATGAGTGCTTTTGAATGCATAAATCGAACAATGTATTGAACCTGCTTTCAAACGTACAAGGAGGAAAAAGATGTCAGATAGTATTCAACATAAACTGGACCGGGTCCGCCCCCCGCGCGTGCACATCACCTACGATGTGGAAATCGGCGATGCCGTCGAACAAAAAGAGATTCCCTTCGTGGCTGGCGTGCTGAGCGATCTCTCCGGAAAGCCGGAGGAGCCGCTGCCGCCGCTGAAGGAGAGAAAATACGTTGAAGTCGACCGGGATAACTTCAACAGCGTATTGGAGGGCATAAATCCCAGATTGACATTCCGGGTGGATAATAAAATCCAAGACGACGATACCCATATCGGTGTGGAGCTCAAATTCAAGAACCTGGATGATTTTCATCCGGAAAAGATCGCAGAGCAGGTCGAACCCATCCGCAAACTGGTGGAAGCCCGTAAAAAACTTTACAACCTGCTGGGAAAACTGGACGGCAACGACAAGTTGGATGATTTGCTCCAGGACGTTATTTCCAGCAGCGAGAAACTTGAAGCCATCGGCAAAAACAACGCGGCTGAAGACGAGACCCAGGACAGCGAAAAAGCTTAATGGCCGGCCGTTGACGGCGAAAGGATAAGATCATGGCAAACGAAGCAGCCCAAGTCGAAACCCAGGCGGCGGAAGCCCAACAAGAAGAGGTCGATCTGCTGGAGCAGATCATCGGTGAAAGCAACATGGTGCGGGAGGAGAGCCAGAAATCCTGGGCCAGGGAGATTATCAGCCAGTTCGCAAAAGAGGTAATGGAAGGTCAGATCACCGTTTCCAAGGATACCGAGGCCATGATCAACGCGCGCATCGCCGAGCTGGACCGGCTGATCTCGGCCCAGCTCAATGAGATCATGCACCATGAGGAGTTCCAGAAGCTGGAAGCTTCCTGGCGCGGCCTGAACTATCTCGTACACCAGTCCGAAACCGGCGAGAACATGAAGATCAAGGTGATGAACGTCACCAAGAAAGAGCTGCTTAAAGACATGGAAAAGGCACCGGAATTCGACCAGTCCACCGTCTTCAAAAAGGTGTACGAGGAAGAGTTCGGCATGTTCGGCGGCCACTCCTACGGCGTCCTGCTCGGCGACTATGAATTCGGTTTCAATCCCCAGGACATGGCCCTGCTGGAAAAAATCTCCGGCGTGGCCGCTGCAGCCCACGCGCCCTTTATTGCGGCCGCATCACCCAAGATGTTCAACTGGGAAAGTTTTACCGAACTCGGCGGCCCGCGCGACCTCACCAAGATCTTTACAAGCGCCGAATATGTAAAGTGGAAATCGTTCCGCGAAACCGAAGACTCCCGTTACATAGGCCTATGTCTGCCCCATATTCTGATGCGCCTGCCCTACGGTAGCGAAACCATCCCCGTGGAGGAGTTCAATTTCGAAGAGGACGTGGACGGCACCGACCACAAGAAGTACCTGTGGGGTAACGCCGCTTACGCCCTGGGCACCCGGCTGACCGACGCCTTTGCCAAATACGGCTGGTGCGCCGCCATCCGCGGCGTGGAAGGCGGCGGTCTGGTCCAGGGGCTGCCGACCCATACATTCAAGACCGATGAAGGCGAAGTGGCCCTGAAAACGGCTTCATACCGCTTGTGCACTGCAAGGGCACCGACTACGCGGCCTTTTTCAGCACCCAGAGCACCAACAAGCCCAAGCGCTACGATTCGGACCTGGCCAACGCCAACGCCCGGCTTTCGTCCCAGCTGCAATACATCATGGCCGTCTCCCGATTCGCCCACTATTTGAAGTCGATGATGCGCGATAAGATCGGCAGCTTCATGGCCCGCGACCAGGCGGAGAAATTCCTGAACAACTGGATCAGCAAGTACGTTGTGCTGGATGATAACGCCGACCAGGAAACCAAATCACAATATCCCCTGAGGGAGGCGCGAATCGAAGTGGCAGAGATCCCGGGAAAGACCGGGGCCTACAAAGCCGTGGCATTTTTAAGGCCCCATTACCAGCTGGATGAACTCACTGTATCGTTGCGTCTGGTTGCCGAACTGCCGCCCCCGGTCAACAGTTAAAGCGGGAGAATGAACCCGATAATCTGATGGAACTCGTATTCGATGCGTTAGATTAAAGACGTAATCTGCTTGTTGGAGGCTTTAAATGGAGATGAAGGTTGTTATTGATGGAATGGGGCTGGCAATACCGAAGACAGGTTTCGGAATCAATTTGTGCTCGGGTTCCTACATAAAACTGCGGGATAGCAAGGGGGCTCCGATCATATTGATGGGATTAGCCGACGGTCCATCGCTTGGTGCAAGATCTGGTACAGTTTTTGTGGGGCATGTAGAGACGGATTGGTTTTTTATTGACCCTGTAAAGCACAATTGGGTGACAAATACAATTGATTTGATTGGAAAGAAAGCGGAGATTGAAGCAATCGGTACCCTTTTGGCTAGGGGGAA
>JARRKU010000130.1:0-2403 GCA_037387725.1 Desulfobacteraceae bacterium | reverse complement strand
TTTGAAATCGAGTGGTGTTGAGGTTGCCAATACAAAGGTCCGTGGGGTCTTGGTACAAATTAAATGACACAATCATAGCGAGAAAGGTACTCAGCGACATGAATGATGAAATTAAGATAGCCAAGACCCTCAAGTTAATGCGTGTTTTAAATATTATTATATTAATATTTAATTTCTTAATGGCGTTTGGCGTGATCGCCATCAAGTTTGCACGGGAGACCTATGTGGAAATTAGCAATCAACTATTTTCACTCGAAGCACCGTTGATGGATTCGGTGATGCTCGATTTGCTGTTGCGGAAAAGCATGGCTATTTTAGTGATTATTTTTCTGGTGGCGCTGGTCTATAAAGAAAAGAAGATAAAATCCGTGAAGCATCGATTTTTTATCAATTTGGCGGCATTCGCCGTGATAACCTGCTACGCTTCATTGCTCATCTATTTGATCTATTCACCGGTATTAAGTGCAACTTGATGCATTGGAGCCATAGGCCTGTTTTGGACTGCAAATAGGATTCGGTATTCTTAAAATAATTACTATTGCCTGTTTAATATTGCTTTATCAAGATATGCTCAATATAAGGATGACAAAAATATCATACCTTTGCCCAAGAATTATGGATGTGCAAAAGCATTTAGAATTGAATATCTCAATTAAAGCAGATCTATTATTAAAAAACCAGCGATGACCCAAACGGGCTTAAGCACCTATCAATAGTATGAGGGCTTTTGCAGGCGATGTTGTCTAAGCTTCTTTACTTTTCTACTTGATCTATGCGCTGGACCTTCGAGCGATTTGATTTAATATATATACCGCGCCCAGAACATTAAATGATGAAGAATTGTGACGATCAAAATTGGCGTTTAGCTAAAGGCGGTTGCGGCATGGTGCTTCAACCGGGGATAACTGATGGTCTAAATAAGAAAGGAAGGTAGTAATGGCATTTGATGCGTTTATCAAAATCGATGGGATAGAAGGCGAAAGTACAGATGGCAAGCATTCCGACTGGATTGAAATGATTTCCTTCGGATGTGGTGTGGATCAAAAAGCATCGGCCACAGCCAGCAGCGTGGGTGGTGCCAGCGCTGAACGGGCCGATTTCGACAAGTTTACGTTCAGCAAACTGTTGGACAAAGCGTCTCCCAAACTTGCAATGGCCTGTGCGGGTGGAACTCACATTGACAGCGTCGTTGTGGAAATTTGTCGGTCCGGCGATGACAAGGTCAAGTACATGGAATATAAAATGACCAACTGCATCATCAGCAGCGTCAAGACCTCAGGTGGCGGAGAATTCCCCAGTGAAAACGTGAGCATTGATTTCGGTAAAATTCAATGGGCTTACACCGTACAGAAACGACAAGGCGGCGGTGCTTCCGGAAACGTGGCCGGCGGCTGGGATCTCCAAAAAAACTGCAAGGTGTAATTCGGTATATACGGCCGGATTTGGACCAGGTGACGGCGGGCACCGTCACCTGGTGTGCAACCACGGTTTGAACCGGCTTTCGTTACAATGCACCTTTGATCACCGTTCAAACCACACAGCCACCATAGCGGTTTTGGCATTGTGGCGTCAATAGGCCGCCCGTAGAACCGGTAATTTGGACTGAACGGTCCGGCGCAAAGGATCACCCGATACCTGGAGCCCCTGGCGTCGACGTCGATATCCATATCAAGGGCGAAAAGACAGACATAAAAGAGGATATCCTGAAAGGAGGATAACCATGAGTACGACAGGCGCACAATCCAGTGCCCAGGTCCAAGCCGCAAACCAGTTGAATTCCCAGGATCTGGTGGCCGGTGACATCATCGCCACCCGGAGCGACACCACGACTTCCACCGTCGTCCGGGCGGCCACCTTTGGCAAGGTTAGCCACGCCATCCTCTATACGGGCGGCAAAATGGGAGCGCAAAATGCGGTGGATGCCACGGGAAAGGGCGTAACCGGGGAACGATTATATCGAAAATTACAGCATGTCAGCTATGCTGCGGTCTTCCGCCACAAAACGGCCACGCCCGCGCAATGCGCCCGGGCCTGCCAGTGGGCCGAGCTCCAGGCCCAATTGCACAAGCCTTACGACTACAAGAGCGCGGCACGGATGGGCAAAGCCACTAAATACACCCGGGTCGGACAGCTTATCATCATCCTTGATGATGCGGAAGCCGCACTCAACCCCGAGGGCGAGGACGCCAGCTTCGCATGCTCGGAGTTGGTCTTCCGCGCCTGGGAGATCGCCGGCGCGCCCCTGATCGACAAGCCCGCCCACCTGCTGGCCCCGAACATGCTGTTCAAGACCCGGCGGTTGGCCATGCTCGGCAGGATTGTATAAATAAGGAGCGACAGTACCATGCGATTAAAAATACTCGTAACAGTGTTGGTCAGCCTTCTATCCCTGGGCACGGGCTG
>JARRKU010000129.1:0-18831 GCA_037387725.1 Desulfobacteraceae bacterium | reverse complement strand
CGTGAACGACCGGGGGCTGACCAGCAAGGTATACGCCGGTGCGCTCTGGCATTATGCATGGTACCAGCGGTTCTTTTTGGAGTTGGGCCTGGGATTGGCTGTCCACAACGGTGTCACAGACGACGCCTCCCTGCCGGACCGGAAGCAATTGGGTACCCGGGTCCTCTTCCGGGTGCCCATCGAGGCCGGATTCACCTGGAGAGAACACCACAGCCTTTCGGTGATGTTCGACCACGTCTCCAACGCCTATTTTGCCACTCCCAATCAAGGCATGGACACTGTTGGACTTCGATACGGATACCGCTTCTGATACCATTAATGCTTTGACATATACCAATAAATACCCTATTTTTGGTATATATGCGACATTGGAGGTGGCTCATGCAAAAAAATACAAGCATAACATTGGGTAAGCACTTTGATTCTTTTATCGCTCAACAGGTTCAAAGTGGGCGTTATGCCTCTGCAAGTGAGGCTGTTCGGGCGGGGCTGAGACTCCTTGAGGAGAGAGAAATCAAACTCAAGGCCCTTCGGCATGCTTTGGAGGAAGGCGAAAAAAGTGGAATCGCCGAGTATTCATTAAATGGACTAATCGAGGAGCTTGATAACGAAAGCAGGATTAAATAATGCCTTTTCGCCTTACCAAGAAGGCCTTAGAGGATTTGCGATCCATTGCTATATACACTGAGAACACCTGGGGGCGTGACCAGCGAAATACTTACCTATCTAAATTAGACTCAAGCTTTCATACAATTTCCCGTGAGCCCCAAATTGGTCTCAGTTGCGACGATATTCGTAAAGGGTATCGAAAATACCACGTTGGGCGGCATCTTATCTTCTACCGTCTTGCAGGTACACAGATTGATATCATTCGTATTCTTCATGACCGCATGGACGTTGAAACCCATCTTAGTGAAAAATAATAACGATGTTCGACCACATCTCCAACGCCTATTTTGCCACTCCCAATCAAGGCATGGACACTGTCGGACTTCGATACGGATATCGCTTCTGAGCAACACCGGCCCTATTCTGGCGGCGGCATGGTCAAAAATACCGATGCCATGACCACTTCAATACATAAATAAGTCCATGTCATGAGGCCGGGCACGCCGTCCGCGATCATGGCGTAAATACGCCCGACGATCACGGGCAAAAGGACGACGCCCAGCGCCATGACCCGCATGCGTGCGTTTTCAAGATCAAAAAGGCACCAGCCCGCCACCAGGCCGAGGCCGACCATCATGCCATTGAACGCGCGCAACTGGTTGACGGCATCCAGCGATTCGGCGACCAACCCGGTCTTTCCGCTGCCGGAGCGAAATAGCTCGATAAGTCCAGGCACCGCCAGACTGATGCCAAGAATGCCCAGCAAACCGTACAAGGTAACGCGATGAAGTAATGTCATCCGTTTGATCCTTTTAATGCGTTTTGGGAACGCCCCTCATAAATAGTCCCGATCCATTCAAACGTCGGAGGGGGCATACGCCATCGTAGTACACTTACTGCAAACTCTTGACAACTCAGGATGTAGCTACTGTTTACAAACTCAGCTATCGTGTTTCAAAACCCGGCGCTTTGAGCGGGAGATCTGCGCCACACGCACCTTCATTTAAGTGGCGTTAAGGCGCAGCTCCGGGCGGTTCGCAAACTCGCTTCGCTCAAACAGTGCGAACCGCTTTTCCTCCACTGCGCCTAAACGCCACTAATATTCAATGCTAACGTGGCGCAGGTCTCCCGCTCAATGCGCCTCCTGGTGTACTGTGGGCGAAAGCCGAAAGTTGAGGTCCTAATTTATAGATGACCACTTAGGACGATATGACCGCTATGGTCAGGTCGGTTATAATATAAGCCATCTGCATAATGGATCTTGAATCAAGATGTAGGCGGGGCCGGATTCCAAACCGCAGACATACCATCCTATTTTGAGGATTTGGAACCCGGCCCAAACATCCAGATTGGGCGAATAGACTTTTGTAGATGGCTTCCGATCCCGGCTACCTGCCATGGCCGGGGTGAAAGTGGTGCCGATGCCGCCGGTAATGGTGCCTTTTATGATGAGGACGCCGGCCGTCATCAGTGGGATCTTGGCAGTCAAAGCTTTCATAAGCTTCGGGATCTCCATCGTCGAAAACGGCAATTTCCGGCCATACGCAAAGCGGTCTTGTCCGGCTAAGGCTCCATTCAACCGGAATTTCGGGATTTTCAGGATCGACCGATGCGACCAGATAATCAGGCGCTATCCCATGCTCGACCCAGTCGATCAAGGCGCTCAGTGCATCGAACTGGTCCGTGGCGCAGCCGCCGGAACAATGGTTCATGTTGGGGATGA
This sequence comes from Desulfobacteraceae bacterium, assembly GCA_037387725.1. Taxonomy (GTDB): domain Bacteria; phylum Desulfobacterota; class Desulfobacteria; order Desulfobacterales; family Desulfosarcinaceae; genus JARRKU01. Next base: position 16,499 of record JARRKU010000129.1, on the reverse strand, counting down.
CGAACAGCCGCACAAAATTGCCGGCGTCGCCCCTGTGGTTGGCCGTCAGTGCCTCATACCAATGAATGGTGTCGTTCACGGAAAAGACCGGATCGCTCTGACCGTGGTAAACGATCATCTTTCCGCCTGATTTTTCAAACCTGCGCAGCTTCGGGTTGTCCACATCAGGGGGCGTCATAAATTCCATGGACGAAACGGTATAAACAGGGTCCGTTTCGTAAATTTTTGGGGCGTCCGTATCAAAATCGAACCCGGAGAGAAATGTGTACAGTTCATCCGGCGATCCAGGGACCTCGACGGGCGGTGTCGTAAAAATATAGGGGAGGGAGCCACCTCCCAAAGCCACGATAAGGGGATAGTTCCCCCAGGGAGGAATACCGCTTTCAAGTTTCCAAAATCGATAGCCGCCACCTCCCATGCCGCCGTCATAAGGCCAATCCGAGTACAGCTGCTCACCGGCTGAATTCCTTGGACCGCCCATGGAGCGTTCCATCGCTTCCACTTGTTCGGGCGTCAGACAGGAGGGGAGCTTTTCATCTTCGCAGGTCAATTCGGCCAGATCAAACGCATCCTGGCATCCATTAAGGTCTGCAACCATCCCGTCCACCAGACCATCCAGCGCATCGCATGCTGCCACAACAGCATCGGCGATCAGGGTCATATCATCGGTGGAAAAGGCGTCATAAATCTGAGGGGCGGCGATTTGAAAGCTCTGAACATCCCACGCGTGTTGAACAGCGGCTTTTGGCAGGTTAAAACCCGGATTTCCCACTAGAATGCCGTCGAAAAACCTCGGATACCGGGAAGCGGCCACCATCCCGTGCCGTCCGCCATTGGAACATCCCGCCATATAGGAGTAAGCGGGCTTTCTACCATAGTGGCGCCTGATTATTCTTTTTGCAATGGGCGTCATGGTTCTCGTCGCCATATACCCGTAATCGAGGCGAGCCTGGGGATCCAAACCGAATACAACACCCTGGTTCAATCCTGCGGAAGCATTGCCAGGATCCGCACCGTCGTGGCCGGCGTCGGTGCTCAGCACGGCGAACCCCCTTTCCAGGGCAACATACTGCCCGGATGCATTGGCCACGCCGCCGGTTGCAGGGACCACCGCTCCATCGCTGCCGCCGTTGGCCTGATACATGAACCGGCCGTTCCATTCGGCCGGCAGCCGCATCTCAAAACCGATGGCATATGTTTTACCATCTATCCCGGTACGCTCATCCACCTTGCCTGAGATTTTGCAATACGAACCATAGTCATCCGAAATTTCTTCCTGAAGGGTGATGGTCACGTCTTTCATTTTCAAATTTTCCGTCGTGATATCGGTACAATTCAGCAAAGCTCTTTTTGCATGGAGCGGACCTGCAAACAAGAAGAACATCAAGGTTAAGGCAAATACAAAAAACGTTGATCGCTTCATACGGTCCTCCTTTATTACGAATTTAGAGAAAACTTTAAAATTGCCCAACGAAGAATAAATGGGCTCGGATGCCCGCCACTTCAGTAAAGGTGGAAAGGTTTGTGTAGAAAATTACAGTGAAATAAAAGGTGCAGGCGGCAAAGCGGTCAGAGCCGGGTTGTTTGAGATTCGGGAAGAAGATGCCTGCAACCAGACTGCGATCATGATCAATTGTTGGATACGGAAACCAGCATTTGCAGGCAGCGGCGCAATATCTAATATTTGTGGAGCATTACGCTCACGGTTTCTGCCGCTGCGTCAGCGTTCGAAGAAATGGTTGTGACGAAGGCGTTCGCCAATGGACTTATTGGCGCTATCCTTTCCGCATGAGGTTATTGTACCGTGTTCATATCAAATACCGTCAAATAGCTGGATCCGGCAGAGGTCATTCCCTCGGGTTTTTTTACAACAGCCGCCACGATTTCAAGGTCACCGTCCGCATCGATATCAGACAGGGCGGCGTCAACAATATAGCGCGTCATATCCAGGCTCTGGATGGTTGGACGGATTCCCTGGCCATACCAAGTAAGCCACTCAATGCGGCCTTTTTTGAAAAAACGATGGCGCGCCAGCACTCCACTGCCAAGGCCGGTTTCGTTATTCATGACAAGAATCTCCTGGGTGCCGTCTCCATCCAAATCGTGCAGAAGGATGCGCGGGGGCAGGAAGATATAGTCCCGGTCGTCGTATTTCGATTCATCGGTGAAAATGATGGTGTTGGCGCCGCCCCCGTAAGAATCCGTTGAAACAAACGCCTCATTGCCCTTGCTGTCCAGGAGCTGGACATAGCCGTCTGAATTGTAAGTGACGACCTCCATTTTACCTTTTGCCCGCACGGCACCATAGGCAAAACCGAAAATATTGAGTTTGCGCGGCAGGGGCAGGCGTTCTCCGGGCACGTAGGTGCCGCCCTGTAACTTCATCTCATAGATCCCGGGGGTGAAGCGATCGCCTACATCTTGTTTTTGCCCCACCAGCAAGGTGCCGCGTTCGGACATATTCACTGTGCGGAAGTACCAGGGCATCTGACCGCAGATGCGCTTTAGTGCATGTCCGTCCCACTCCATGGCAAAAGAGATCACCCGGCCTTCGGTATTGTCGAAATTGGTCACGATGATCTCGTTGCGGCCGTTGTTATTGGCATCGGCCATATCCACGCCAATGAAGTTTCCCGTGCCGTCATATTGGGCCATCTTGAGCCACCGCCCCTTTGCCATGCGGTAGACATACAGGCGGCTGTGGCCGATGGCGGCAATCTCAACAGTGCCGTCGCCGTCGGCGTCACCCGCAGCCAAGCCGTTCAGCTGCTCGTCGAAATCCCCAAGACCCGTCAGCTGCAGCGGCACCAGTGTCGCGGTGTCTTGCGGTTTGGAAAAGAGGGGACGTCCGATACCAGTGGCCGCTGGGGCGGCTGGGGCTTTGGAAAGATCTGCTTTTCGACCGATAACCGGCGGCGTCGGCGCCGGCGATACCGGTGCTGGGGCCACTGCCTGGCTGGGTTGTTCCATTTTGCGGCCCAGGATTTGTGCGTTGATCCGTCCGGCCAGATCATCGATATGGGAGATGACATCGGCTTGCTGGCGGCCGGTGCGTCCAAAGGAGAGCACCGGGTTGTCAACCTTAGCCCCTTTTATGACACGGGCGTCGGTGCTTACACTGTCGCCCAGCATCGTGAGACTTCCAGTCACCACATAATCGGCATGGTTCTTTTTAGCCAGGGCGGCGATATCGTCTCCGGGCTGATCGGCGGTAATGACGATGACCTTGTCTTGCTGGCCCAGGCGTGAGGCCAGCATCTCAGTGATGCCGCGCTGCAGGAATGCCAAATCCTTTTCCGCGTTCACCTTAAAAGGGACCACCAGGACCCGGGTCATCGCCGCAGCATAGACGATTCCGGCTCCGGCAATAGCGATCCCGGCAGCTAAAGCCATCACGACGGCCTTGAACAAAACCGAATTGATCCATTTCCTACATCGACGTTTGCCCATGAATTTACCGCCTCCTTTGTTGTGGCGTCTCGATTTGGTTAAATGCGGTTTCAGCTGGAAGCCTACATTATCACCTTTGACTTTAAAAAGATATATCCCGCCGCTTCCTTTTCAGATCAATGCGCAGAAATAGGACCGCTGGGGAGATGGTTCGTCGATACTGCAGGGCGTTGATAAAAAAAGTGATGCAAGGAAGCCGGCCACTGACGGGCCTCCTTGCATCGTGCTACTTTTTCCAGTTTTACTTCCGTCCGGCCGATGGAAATGGCCGGCGGATGTCAATGCGTCCAGAGACTAGAAGGCGATATTCATCCACAAGGTGGCGATATACGCGTTGTCGATGTCTACATTGTCCGCGAAGTTGGCGTCAATATACTGATAGGTGGCATGCAAACTGGCTTTGGGGGCCAATTGGAAGACAGCTGCCACGAGCGCATTGTAGCCATCTTCAAACTCTCCGGTAACACCTTGAATATTATCGTCATCCGCGACCATGTAGTGAAACTGGCCGATCAGGGTGACTTTCTGAACAGGGACGAACTTGGCGCCAATGCCCGCACCGATACAACCGGCTCCAGTGCGGAACGGGTCGAAGACGTCGCCATCCACCGGCAGGCCGGCAAATACCGGCGCATTGTTGCGTCCATAGGTGAGCGTATCCCATCCAAAGGATCCACCGGAGACGACATCCAATCTGGCGAACGGATTGCCGATGGCGGTTATCTTCTGTTCGTTGGCGCCTTGCGCAGTGGAATAGATCAGATCCATGCCCACGGTCAAAGCATCGCTGAACTTCATCATGCCATTGACATTGGCCTGGGTGCCCACATAATCGGTCCCGTTGCCGTTGTCCCCGCCGAAGGTGGCCACTTCACCCGCGATGGACACCGAACCCAACATGGACCGAACCCGCAGGCCGGCCACCCAAGGCTCGTCTTTGAAGTCAGTGACGCCGTCTGTACCATCGTCTTTTTGCATCACATAGAAGATGTTGAGCTTGACGGGGTCGGTATTGATGCTCAGGTCGCCGAGATAGCGGTCGGTATCCTCATTTACATCGGTTTCATCGCTCAGTCGATCAAAGGGACTGCCAACACCGATACCCTCACTGGCTTTGACATAAGCCAGGCGGAAACCCACCGGTGACGGGGTTTTGATCATGAACTGCAGACCCGGCTGATTGTCGCGGTACACCTGGGTCTGGCCGGCATAAATAAACTGAAGACCGGCCCTGACGTTGAGCCAGCCCATGTTGACATCCGCATAAGCGCGGTCGACCTGGAGCTCCCCGCTGACGCCGGTATCTACGGCACGAGCGGTGGTAAAATCCTGGTCCTGGCCCCACTGACCTTCGGCAAAGTCAAACCGCAGGGTGGCCTTGACAGCATCGGATGCCTGGATCACCGGCTGCACGCGAAAGCGTTGGTAGATATAATCGCGTTTGTCGGCGTCGCCGGTATCTGTTTGCGCATTCTGGTCGACGATATTGTCAGCGGTCACAGCGGAAACCTGATAGTGACCTGAAATACTGACCTTGCTGGCGGCCATGGCCGGTGACACAAGGGCCAGCACCATTAAAAGTACCAATAATTTTCTCATTGTTGTCTCCTCCTGAGAGATTTTGCCGTCTCTGTCCCGTCTGGAAGCAGAACCCATTGTTACGGTAAGGCATTCAGACTTTCGATCGATCGGCAATTCATGTCCGGACCTTTGCCTTCAGCCCGGCAGGCTTATTTAAGTCGCCAATCCAGCCCCCCCAGTGGCAAGGTAGCCTTCATGACGTTGTGGCCGTGCCTATTGGCCGTTCAAACGGTGACGATTGTGAGTTATTTGCCAAACCCTGGTTGATCTATCGTTGTGACCGGAAATGAGGCCCATAAATGGGCCCTAGTTCCTGCCATTACGACTAAACTTCAATGCGCTAAAAACACCAAAACCTCAGAGGGTAAATCCAGTCCCTTCGGACCGATGAAATATCCATAGATTTGATGGCCAGTGTGCTTTTCATCGGTTTGGGGCGTCCATATTCCCTTTCATTTGTTTCTGCTTAAGAAACAAACTTCTCCCATTTCACAGGTGGTCGCGTCGCTGTGAACAAAATGGCCGATTGTTCCAGATAACTGGAAATATTTGTTTTTTGGATTTTTATTAAGTGCGTAGGGCAAGATCGAACGAGCTCCTATTCCATAACTATATCGCTATGCAATAATTAATCCACGCATTGCGAAAATATAGCGTTTTCATAGCTCCTTGTCAAGGATAAAATCAATTACTAAATTCAATTCATTATGAGCTTAGACTTCAGATGCCGTGGTAATTATACGGTTTTTCCTATATCCTCATCCCAATAAGGCTACATATGGGATGGAATAAACAACGCGATCTGCGGGAAAAGGGCGATGAGCAGCATCGCCAGAACTGCAGCCGCGAAAAAGGGCCAAATCCCCTTGAATATGGTTTCCACCTGAATCCCGGGCGCGGCGCCCTTCAGCACGAAGACATTGAGCCCGATGGGCGGGGTGATCAAGCCGATTTCCAGGACGATGACCATGATCACACCGAACCAGATGGGGTCGAATTCAAGGGCCTGGATGATCGGGAAAATGATGGGCAAGGTCAAAATCATGATGGAATAGACCTCCATCACGCATCCCAGCACCATGTAACCGATAATGATGGAGAGAAGGATCAACTCCCTGGGCAACGGCAGGTTGGTGATGAACTCGCTCAACGTGGTGGGCAATCCGGTCAATGCCAGGAAATAGGAGAAGACGCTGGCGCCGATGATGATCAAAAAAATGAAGGCCGTCATCTTACCGGTTTCCGACAAGCATTGGGTAAAGCCGGACAGGGTCAGTTTGCGTTTGATCAACGCAATGCACAGCGCTCCGAAGGCGCCGATGCCCGCCGCTTCCGTGGGCGTGAAAATACCGGTGTAGATCCCGCCGATCACCACGGCGAAGAGGAGCAGCATCCCCCAGGTGCCGGACAATGATTTAATCCTCACCATCCAGGTGGTGTTCGGGCCGGGAGGTCCCATGGCCGGCTTGATGGTGCACTGAATGATGATCGCCAGAATGAAAAGGCCGCTTAACAAAATCCCTGGCAGGAGTCCGGCCATCAGCAGTTTGCCGATGGACTGCTCGGTAAGAATCCCGTAGATCACGAAACCGATGCTGGGCGGTATGAGAATCCCCAGCGTTCCTCCGGCTGCCACACAACCGGTGGCCAGACGCGGATTGTATTCATATTTCAGCATTTCCGGTATGGCCACCATGCCCATGGTGGCGCCGGTGGCCAGTGAAGATCCGCTTACGGCGGCGAAAAAGGCGCAGGCCAAAACCGTGGCCATGGCCAGCCCGCCGCGCAAATGTCCCATCCAATTATAGACCGTTTGGTAGATATCCGTACTGATACCGGAGATAAACGCAAATTGTCCCATTAAGATGAACAAGGGGATAACGCTGAGGCTGTACGACTTGCTTTCGTTCATGGGCAGCAATCCCAGCAGGTCGGTGGCCGGCTCCCATCCGATGAGAAAGGCACTGCCCACCAATCCCACCACCATCATGGCCATGCCGATATACATGCGCATGGCGAGCAAACCGAAAAGACATAAGATGCCGATCAAGCCGATATATTCCGAGCTCATGACCTGTTGTGCTCCCCGTCGGTGTGTGTCGAACCGAAAACATTCTTGAAAAATTCGATACAAAATACCAGGCAGCCGATGACCAGAAATGCGGCGAAAGGATAGTCGGGTATCTTTAAAAGCACCGATGCTTCACCGGTTCTTTTGAGCTCCCATATCCGCTGTATGCTCATCCAGGTGACCAGGAGCATCATCAGCAAGCAGATAAGATGGTTAAACCGCTCGAGAACACGCCGAAGTCCGGCCGGCAGATGGTTGAATACAATGTCCACATTGATATGAACCTTTGCCGATTGGGCCAGGGCCAGGAACGAAAACACCATGATCAACATGAGGTATTCGGTGATTTCATAAGCGCCCAATACCGGTGCATTGAAAAAATAGCGTCCGATGACATCTGCGGTGGTCAGCAGCATCATGGAAGCCAGGGCGATGGATTGAATTCCTATGATGTCTGGAACGAGCAGGGTATCTCTGACATAAAGATACCCTGCTCAAGTGCAAACGCCGTTTGCCGGAATCGGTTCATTTCAGAAAGATACCGGCGGTTGTCTACCCTATCGTTGCAAAAGTCGGAGGGCTTCAGATCGCCATCTTTTTTATGCAACCTTGGGGTCTATTCTTTGGAGAATTGCATGGCCGCTTCCAAAACCGCCTTGCCGGGGAGTCCTTTGGCTTCCATATCCTTCACCCATTGCACCTTCAACGGCTCGGTCAGTTTGATCAGTTCCTGCATTTCCTTGTCCGGGAAGTTGACTTCCTGCATGCCGGTTTTAAGGCAAATCTGCTTCATGGCCGCATAGGATTGATCAAAGGATTTTCCATGCGCCCTGGATAAAGCCAGACCGCTGTTTTCATCGATTATTTTTTTCACGTTGTCGGGCAGGGAATCAAATTTCTTCTTGTTCATGGCCACCCAGAAAACCAGAGAATAGAAATCCGCCGGAGTATAGTACTTCAATAATTCATTCAGCTTAAAGACGACGATGCCGTCAAACGGCATGACGACGCCGTCCAGGACCCCTCTTTCCAGCGAGGTATAGGTTTCCGTCACCGGTTGGGTCACCGGAACCGCACCGAACAACTGCAGCGCGTTGGTGGTGAAGCTGCTGGCCGTTTTGATCTTCAGGCCCTTGAGGTCGGCCAGGCTTTTCACCGGTTTTTTGACGGTGGCGAAAAACCCCGGGGCGTGGGCGCTCAGCATCAACAGCTTGGTATCGGCATATTCTTTTTGAAATTCGGGGAATTTCTCATAGGTCTTCCAAAGCGCCACAGACGCTTTTTCGGCGGTCTGGACCATGAACGGCAATTCGATGACCGTGGTCAAAGGGAACCGCCCAGGGCTGTAATCAGCGATATCCCAGCCGATATCGGCCACGTTTTTTTCAACCATGGAATAGGCCTGACCGGGTTTTCCCAACGCGCCGCCGGGAATGAATTTAATTTTCACGGCGCCGCCTGCGGCCGCTTCGATCTTCTTGGCCCAGGGGACCAGCACACCCTTATGCTGGGGGTGCATGGGAGGATATGGATGGGCAAATTTCAGCACGATGGTTTTGGCCAGGGCTACATGGGGTCCTGCAACAAGCAGCATGCTCAAAAGCGTAAAACATATCAAAAAATACAGTTTCCTTCTCATCATAGCCATTCCTCCTCTTTTTTTGTCTACCGGTGTAACATCAGTCATTTTAAATAGGATTGTTTAAGGGTTCGCTTTAAAATTTTACCTGTCTGGCTTTTGGGAAGTTCATCGGCAAAACAATAGGTTTTGGGGACCTTAAAAGGGGATAGATGGGATTTTAAAAATGCTTTTACTTCCGATTCATCGATCACCTTGCCGGACTTTGTCACAATCACGGCGGTTGTTTTTTCTCCCCATTCCGGATCGGGCAGGCCAATCACGGCACATTCACTCACATCGGGATGGGTATACAAGATTTCTTCCACCTCCCGCGGGTAGACATTTTCTCCTCCGGTGATGATCATATCCTTGATTCTGTCGACGATATAAAGGTATCCATCCGAATCGATGATTCCGATATCGCCGGATCGAAACCAACCATTCTCCCAAAAAGCCTCTTCATTGGCGCGGGGGTTGTTCAGATACCCCTTCATGATGTTTCGTCCTCTGATACAAATTTCCCCCTTTTGCCCACGTTTCACCGTGTTGCCGGAGGGGTCCCGAATTTCCACCTCGACGCCTGATACGGGCGTCCCTACCGATCCAGGGACATGCCGGTAGTAGTGGTTATAGGTGACCATCGGGGCCGCTTCGGTCATACCGTAACTTTCATAAATAGATAATCCGGTGCGCGCTTTCCACTGGCTGACGTGTTCTGCGGCAATGGTCGAGGCGGCGGAAAAACAATAACGCACCGCCCCCAATTTTTCTTTTAGATCATCCAACTGGAGCAGGCGAGCATAGATGGTGGGCACGGCAAATAGTTTTGTCACCCGTCCTTTTTTAAGGATGTCCAGGACGGCCTGCATGTCGAATGAGGGAATCAGTTCGATGCAGCCGGCGCTCAGGATAGTGGCGTTCATGATGTGCATCTGACCGAACACGTGATTAAAGGGCAAAAACAACAAAGCCGTGTCATTTTCAGTGGAACGTTCATAGAAAATGACATTTTGAATGGATTGTGAAATATTTTCATGGGACAATTCGACGCCTTTAGGGGTGCCGGTGGTGCCGCCGGTATACAAAATGACTGCGGTGTCTGATCTGTCGCGCTCGACTGCTGTGAATGCGGCCGTCCCCTTGGCCAACATTTGCTCGAAACTTATATCACCGCCATCGCTGATGACCGTTTCGATGCCCGCCTCCTTCCGGATCCCCGACACATTGTCCAAAATGTCATCAAAGGCAAACAATGCCTTGGGACGGCAATGGCGAAGCAGCAGGTCCATCTCTTTGCGACTCAAAAGGCTGGACAATGTCACGGCAACCGCGCCGATTTTGAGCGCACCGAAATAAAACGCCATCCAAGCGCTGGAATTCGGGGCACAAAGCGCGATGTGATTACCGGCCGAAACACCTATCCTGAGAAGCGCCGTAGCAATGCGGTTGGCACGATCATTGAGTTCAGCATAGCTGATATCGGCTCCCTTTTCTAGGATAGCCTTGTGCGAGGGAAAATAAAATGCCGATTGCTCTAAATTTTTAGAAATATTCATTGCTTTAAAAGTATCGGAATGCAATAATTATATTACGCTATGCGACAATTATTAGCCTCCCCAAACGGTCCTGTCAAGACAAAAATCAATCAATAAATTTAATTCATTACAGGTATATGCTTCCGATGCTGTTGCGAATAAATTTTTCCTTGACAAATTAATGGTTTCTTATTTATTGTATCGTAATGCGTTATAAATATATCGCAATGCGGTTCCACTCATCTGGTCCTCATGATTTTTGTGATTCATGAAAAAAACCTTTGGAAGGTCACGAGCTATGCCATACACCACTCCTGAAATTGTATCTGCCGAAGAAGCGGTAACGCATATACGCAGCGGTATGACCCTTGCGATCAACACCATGGCAGCGACCAGCTATCCCGACGCATTGAGCTCAGCGCTTTACGATCGGTTCCAGGCCACCGGTGCTCCGATAAATCTTGGTTTTTGGGGATCTACAGCCCAGGCCATGCACTCCCTGGACGCACTGACCGAGCATCTGGCCAGGTGTGAAGGCATGTTCTCAAGGGTGTTCATGGGGCACTGGGTCACAACCCCCTCTTTCGTCAAGCAGGCCGCCGAAAACAAGATTGCAGCGTATAATTTCCCCCAGGGCGTCATTTCTCACATGTACCGTGCTGCTGCCGGCCGAAAACCGGTGGTTATCAGCCGTGTCGGTCTGGAGACATTCGTGGATCCGCGACATGGGGGCGGCAAGCTCAATGCATTGGCAACAGAGGATTTTGTAAAGGTGGTGACCATCGACGGAAGAGAGTACCTGCAGTACAAGACGCCTGAAATCGATGTCTGTTTTATCCGGGGCACAACGGCGGATCCTTTGGGAAACATTACCGCCGAAAAGGAAGCGGCCTACATCGACGCCCTGACCCTGGCGATGGCCACCAAAGCCAATGGCGGTAAGGTCATTGTCCAGGTTGAGCGTGTTTCCGACCGTAAAGCCAACAGCAAGGAGATTCTTATCCCGGGTTTGGCCATCGATTACATTGTGGTGGAACCTGACCAGCGGCAGACCTATATCGAGCCGTTTAACCCGGCCTACAGCGGGCAAACCATTATGCCGGCAGGGCAGATCAAAGCCCACATGCAATCGGTCCTGGAGAAATCCGGAGGGTGGTTTGCCAAAAGGTATATAGAGCATTATATCATCGCCCGGCGGGCGGCCAATGAACTGCAACCCGGATTCATCGTGAATATCGGCATCGGCATCCCGGGGCTGGTGCCGGCCGTTGCGGCTGAAAAGGGAATCGCGGACAAGATTATGATGACCAACGAGGCCGGCACCATCGGCGGCGTTCCTGCGCCGGCCGGCAGTTTCGGCGCCTCGTTAAACCCCATGTACATCACCGACATGCCGACCATGTTCGATTTCTATGACGGTGGCATGCTCGATTGCGTCTGCGTCGGCGCTGCACAGATCGATCCCCAGGGCAATGTCAATGTCAGCCTGATCGGTTCGCGCGTCGTGGGCGTCGGCGGATTTGTCAACCTCACCATGGCTAGTCGGAAAGTTGTGTTCATGACCACCTTCACCGAAACCAAACAGCTTTCCGTGGATTATGAGGACGGACAACTAAAGATAACCAAAGAGGGGACCATTAAGAAATTCATCCGCAAGATCGATCAGATTTCTTTTTCCGGAAAAATAGCCATTGAGGAGCAGCGGGAAATTTTATATGTAACGGAGCGGTGCGTTTTCCGGCTGACACAGGAAGGATTGCTGCTGACGGAGATCGCACCGGGAATCGATGTGCAGCGTGATATCTTCGATCAGATGGAGTTCGAACCGTCTGTGGCTGAAAATCTGAGTACGATGAGCGCGGATTATTTTCGGATCTGAAACGGATTTGAAGGTGGAGGATGAAGCCAAAAGAGGTGAATCAAAGACAATTCGTGCAATCCTTGGCCAGAGGGTGCAATGTGCTGGCAAAGGTGTGCAAAAGCGAAACCCAGTTGAGTCTCTCCGAGCTGGCCAAAAAGAGTGATTTGAGTATCGGCGCGATCCAGCGGTTGACTTACACTTTGGAAAACATCGGTTTGTTGGAGCGGGATCCGCGCACCAAACGATTTCGCACCGGCCCGCGCATGATTTCATTGGCCCTGGCCATTGTGCACAACATGGAGCTCACAAAAGTCGCCCACCCCTTCATGCAGGCGCTATCCGATGAGATCGGGGAAGTTGTCGGATTGGGGGCCATGGAGGGGGATTCCATCATTCTGGTGGATATTATCAATACCCAGCAACCCAAGCAACTGCTCAATATCAATCGGAACACCGGCGCCATTATACCCCCGCACGCCACTTCCACGGGAAAGGCTATCCTTGCCTTCCTTCCTGAGAGCCGGGTCGAAGCGATTCTCAGTTCCCAGGGGCTGGCCAAGCTAACGGACAACACGATCGCTTCTGCTAAAGCTTTAAAGAGAGAGCTTGATCTGGTGAGGGAGCGCGGCTTTGCCACGGCCTTTGATGAAAACGTCTACGGTATGACCACCATTGGTGCTCCGGTAAGGGACAGCAGCGGTGATGTGATTGCTGCCATGACCATAATGATACCTTCGATGAAAATCTCCAAAAAGAAGTTTGTCTCTGCTTTCAGGAAGAAAGTGGTCAAAACAGCCGATAAGATATCGGCGGCCATGGGATATCTTAAAGACGCCGACAAATAGCCCCTATGCGATGATCTATATTGGGGAATAGAAAGGGGCGCGCCCTCTTTCTGAGCGCGCCCACCTCTATCTATTTTGAAAAATCCGGTTTTCTTTTTTGTAGAAAAGCGTTCACGCCTTCCTTGGAAGCATCGATACAGGAGATGTCACCGGCGCCCTGGTAGTTGATTTCCAGCGCCGCCTCAAGCGTTTCAGCTGCCGCCGCCCCGTTGATCACCTTTGCAAAAATTCCCAGGGCCTCCTTGCTCAAGGCCAGGTCGCCGGCCATGGGCTGCTCCGGCACTTTGAATTCACTGATCGCCACCGGCTCATCGGCAATGCGGGTAATGTTGCCCTGGAGCCGCTGCACCTCGGCAATGGCCGTCTCGATCAGCTCAGGGTAACTTGCAGTGATCTGTTCCAGCATCCCCAGCTCTTTTGCCTCCTGGACGGTGAGCCGTTTGGCCTGTCCGATCATGGCATGAAACGTATCCGCTGCATGCGGCCATTTGCGGTAGGGAATCACCGCGCCGCCCATACCGGGCAGGATGCCCAGGGTAATTTCAGGCAACTGAAAAAAAGCCTTTTGATCCGCCACCATGCTGTGACACCGGAAGGCCAGTTCAGTGCCGCCGCCCATGGCCAGGCCGTTGACGGCCGCCACAACGGGTTTGTCCATCCGGTCGATGTAATGCAGCACCTCTGAGTTGTCCCTCGCCAGGGCGACGCCGGCTTCGCGGTTGTCATAGGTGGCGATGAAACCGCCGATATCGGCCCCGGCGCAGAATGCCTTGGTGCCGTAGCCAGTGATCACGAAGCCTTTGACCGACGGATCGCCGGCGCCCTTCTTGAGCTCATTCAAAATTTCATTGCAGGTGCCGGCCCCCAGTGCGTTGGCCGCCTGGGGCCGACGGATGGTGATAATGCGCACACCGTCTTTGTTATCGACCAGAATATCCCGGGTAAAGTCCAGGTAGGCGCTGATGGCGCCCTTTGGCCGTGGAAATCCGGGGCGCTCCTTGTCGAACTGATCGACGATGCGCTGGACCTCCAGTTCCCCCAGATCGGCCATGATGTCGAAAATTCCCTTCTTAAATCCCAATCCGACCAGGCTGCCGAAATTCAAATCAGCGCGGGTGCCGATTTTACGGTCGGCGATATCGAAACATTGGGAGAAGATAACACCCAGCATCCGGTCCCGGATCCACTCTTTCAGGTCCTGCGGCACGTCGACCGGTGTACCGGGTTTGTTCGTATGCCATTTCGCCACGGAGAGTAGAATGGGAGAAGGGGTGTAGCAGGCGCGTTCCGCTGTCCGACGGGTTTGGGATTCGTACGTCAAGGGATTACCGCCGGACATGTCGAGTACGAAAAACGGTCCGGCGCCCACGAATTCTTCGGTCACGGCATCGACTTGAAGCGTTGTCGCCCGGTCCACAAGGTAGGCGGCTTCATTGGTCCAGTTTTCAAAGATCCGGTTCAGGAGAAATGAAAAGACATTGCGGGTGACCACGGGCGCCTTGCCTGCATTGGCGAAAAACCAGAGCATAAAATCGATAATCTCAGGCTGAACGCCCTCCCAGTTGATCACTTCGACGGCCATGCTGCGCCAGGCCGGGGCGAAGAAATGGGTGATGGTGTTGCGCTCGGGATGTTTCAGGCTGCTGAAGATCTGATCGGCCGGAATGCCGCTGGTGTTGGAGGTGAGGATGGCGTTGTCGTCCACGATCTCTTCCAGGCCGGTAAAGATCTTCCGCTTGAGGTCCAGATTCTCCGTGGCGGCTTCAATCACCAGACCGCACCCGGCCAGCTGGCTGTAATCGGTGGTGTATACGATATTCTTTAATACCGCTTCAGCTTGCGATTCGGTGAGTTTCTTGTAGGCGACGCCTTTCTGGGCATAGGTCTGGAAGCGTTTTTCGGCCTTTTTCAAAGGTTCTTCCTCTACATCCACGAGATACAATTTTTTCTCGGGAAAGCCTGTCCTGAGGAAGTAGGCGATGTCCGGACCAATATTGCCGGCGCCGATCACGGCCATCTCATCGGGCAAGGCCCGGTCGGGCTGGATGAGAAACGGGTTGTTGACAGAAGGATATAAAGGCTTGTGGGTTTGCATGATTCGCTCTCCTTATCCGTTGACTTTGATTACCAAAGCGGCGCCGCTGTCTCCGGCGGCACAGCCGGCCAGCAGGCCGTAGCCGCCGCCTTTGATTACCAGCTCTTCGATAAGTTCTATTAGCAGCCGCAGGGTTGTGGGGCCCTGTGGGTGTCCGAAAATCATGGAACTGCCGTAGTTGTTGAAAATGGCTTCATCGATGCCCATCAGTTTTTGCATGGCCAGATCGTTGACAGAAAAGGGATTATGGGTTTTGACGGCCGCCAGATCAGCCACCTGTATGCCTGCGGTTTCCATGGCCATCTTGGATGCCGGTGTGGGCGCCTCCGGCATGTGTCCTTTATCCACGCGCGCATAGCCATATGCCAGGATCTGAATCTCTATCTTGTCGTCTGCAGACAGTTCCTGCGCGCGTTCTTTGGACGTAATAATCATACCGGCGTTACCGTCGGCCGGGTGGGTCTGGGCGCCGAAGGTCACGATGCAGTCCGGTTTGGTTTTCAGGCGGGCGAGACCTTCCGGGGTGCAGGGGGTGATCCCTTCATCGGCCTCTACGGTGATGGTCTTTTTCTTTGAGATTTTTATGTCCACGGGAATCATGTAGCGTTTTTGAAACTCCCGGTCGTTCTTCAGCGCTTCGGCATATTTGTTGTATCGGCTGACCGCCATGGCATCCGATTGCTCACGGGTGAAACCATACTTTTTGGCGACGTTTTCCGCCGTGCCGGTGGGGTTGGTATCGGCCGTCGGATCCCATCCGAATCCATCCATGATCCAGCTTTCGAACTCCGGTTTACCGCCTGGACCGGCGGGATTGGGCCATAGCAGATTGGGGCCGTTGGACATGCGGTCGCTGGCCACCACCAAAACGTTTTTGTGACTGTTCATCTCGATGCTGCACGCCGCATAGTTGACCGAAACGGTGGATGTGGCGCAGGCCTGGGCGATACGCGGCCCGCTGATGTTTGGATTGCCCAAAAGCGTCGCCACATGCGGGGCATCATAGAACCACCATCTTTGGGGGATCGTGGAACCGTAAACCATACCGTCGAAAATATCCGGCGAAAAGCCACGCAATTCCATGAACTTCCTGGCTGTGGCCGCACCCAGTTGAACCGAGTCTTCATTTTGAAAGGAGCCCTGCCATTTGCAGAAAGGAGAACTCCAATAGCCCTTGTAGGGGATAAAAGCGTTTTTAAACATTTGGCCTCCATTTTGTACAGGTTCTTAAGCAGTATATAAAGGATGTGCAGGCCCATCGCCGGAACCTTTAAACATCAATAGCCGCACCCAACGCGGGAGTGGCTTGTATTACCGGCTATCGGCAGGAATGATTATAGCAATTCGATGGCGCACAAACCTATTGGATATCGCATTGCAATATATAATTATTGCTTAACGATATTTAATGCGTCTTTTCCGTTTTGTCAACTTCAAACT